>NZ_JARUBO010000005.1:4560000-5201908 GCF_029626235.1 Micromonospora sp. WMMD1120
CCAAACCGACACAGGTGGTCAGGTAGAGAATACCGAGGCGATCGGGCGAACTGTGGTTAAGGAACTCGGCAAATTGCCCCCGTAACTTAGGGAGAAGGGGGGCCGGAGACGTGAAGCCCCGCGCGGGTGGAGCGTTGTATGGCCGCAGAGAGCAGGGGGAAGCGACTGTTTACTAAAAACACAGGTCCATGCGAAGAAGTAATTCGATGTATATGGACTGACGCCTGCCCGGTGCTGGAACGTTAAGGGGACCTGTTAGCTCCTTTTGGGGGCGAAGCGGAGAACTTAAGCGCCAGTAAACGGCGGTGGTAACTATAACCATCCTAAGGTAGCGAAATTCCTTGTCGGGTAAGTTCCGACCTGCACGAATGGCGTAACGACTTCCCCACTGTCTCAACCACAGGCCCGGCGAAATTGCAGTACGAGTAAAGATGCTCGTTACGCGCGGCAGGACGGAAAGACCCCGGGACCTTTACTATAGCTTGACATTGGTACTTGAGTTAGCTTGTGTAGGATAGGTGGGAGCCGGTGAAGCTCATACGCCAGTATGGGTGGAGGCAATCTTGAAATACCACTCTGGTTGATTTGGGTATCTAACTTCGGACCGTTATCCGGTTCAGGGACAGTGTCTGGTGGGTAGTTTAACTGGGGCGGTTGCCTCCTAAAGGGTAACGGAGGCGCCCAAAGGTTCCCTCAGCCTGGTTGGCAATCAGGTGTTGAGTGCAAGTACACAAGGGAGCTTGACTGTGAGACTGACAGGTCGAGCAGGGACGAAAGTCGGGACTAGTGATCCGGCACTTGCGAGTGGAAGCGGTGTCGCTCAACGGATAAAAGGTACCCCGGGGATAACAGGCTGATCTTCCCCAAGAGTCCATATCGACGGGATGGTTTGGCACCTCGATGTCGGCTCGTCGCATCCTGGGGCTGTAGCAGGTCCCAAGGGTTGGGCTGTTCGCCCATTAAAGCGGTACGCGAGCTGGGTTTAGAACGTCGTGAGACAGTTCGGTCCCTATCCGCCGTGCGCGTAGGATACTTGAGAAGGGCTGTCCCTAGTACGAGAGGACCGGGACGGACGAACCTCTGGTGTGCCAGTTGTTCTGCCAAGGGCACGGCTGGTTAGCTACGTTCGGAAGGGATAACCGCTGAAAGCATCTAAGCGGGAAGCCTGCTTCAAGATGAGGTATCCCACCCACTTTTGTGGGGTAAGGCCCCCAGCTAGACGACTGGGTTGATAGGCCGGAAATGTAAGCCCGGTAACGGGTTCAGTTGACCGGTACTAATAGGCCGAGGACTTGACTACTAAGCTGCTACGCGTCCACTGTGCAACTCTGAACGAGCGAACACCCGCGTGATCATGCCGTGGGTTGTTTGATATGTTCATAGTGTTACGGCGGTCATGGCGGAGGGGAAACGCCCGGTTACATTCCGAACCCGGAAGCTAAGCCCTCCAGCGCCGATGGTACTGCACTTGTGAGGGTGTGGGAGAGTAGGACGCCGCCGGACAATCTTCCAGTCGAGGGCCGCCCCATCCGGGTCGGCCCTCGACTGCGTAGCGCCATTGGTGGCGCAACTAGGAAGGATTTACCTGTGAGTTCAGGACCGCAGGGCGGAGACCGTCCCCGTCGTTACGAAGACCGTACTGACGGTGCGGGCGGACGCGACCGCGGCCCGCGTCGCGATGACCGAGACCGGCCCCCGTACCGAGGCGACCGCGACAGCGGTGGCGGCAGCCGAGGCGGATACGCCGGCGGCCGCGAGGGTGGTTTCCGCGGCGGCGAGCGCCGCGAGGGTGGTTTCCGTGGCGGTGACCGTGATGGTGGCTTCCGCGGCGGCGAGCGCCGCGAGGGTGGTTTCCGTGGCGGTGACCGTGATGGTGGCTTCCGCGGCGGCGAGCGCCGCGAGGGTGGTTTCCGGGGCGGTGACCGTGACGGTGGCTTCCGCGGCGGCGAGCGCCGCGAGGGTGGCTTCCGGGGCGGTGACCGCCGCGAAGGTGGCGCGCCGCGCGAGGGTGGCTTCCGCGGCGGCGAGCGCCGCGAGGGTGGTTTCCGGGGTGGTGAGCGTCGCGAGGGTGGTTTCCGGGGCGGTGACCGTGACGGTGGCTTCCGCGGCGGCGAGCGCCGCGAGGGTGGCTTCCGGGGCGGTGACCGCCGCGAAGGTGGCGCGCCGCGCGAGGGTGGTTTCCGTGGCGGTGACCGCCGCGAGGGTGGCTTCCGGGGCGGTGACCGTGATCGTGGCGGTGAGCGTCGCGAGGGTGGCTTCCGGGGCGGTGACCGTGATGGTGGCTTCCGTGGTGGTGAGCGTCGCGAGGGTGGTTTCCGGGGCGGTGACCGTGATGGTGGCTTCCGTGGTGGTGAGCGCCGTGACGGTGGCTTCCGTGGTGGCGAGGGTGGCTTCCGTGGCGGTGAGCGTCGCGAGGGTGGCTTCCGGGGCGGTGACCGTGACGGTGGCTTCCGCGGCGGTGAGCGCCGTGACGGTGGCTTCCGTGGTGGCGAGGGTGGCTTCCGTGGCGGTGAGCGTCGCGAGGGTGGCTTCCGGGGCGGTGACCGTGACGGTGGCTTCCGCGGCGGTGAGCGTCGCGAGGGCGGCTTCCGTAGCGGCGACCGCGATGGCGGTTTCCGTGGTGGTGACCGTCGTGAAGGTGGCGCGCCGCGCGAGGGTGGCTTCCGTGGTGGTGAGCGTCGCGAGGGTGGCTTCCGCGGTGGTGACCGTGAAGGTGGTTTCCGTGGTGGTGACCGTCGTGAAGGTGGCGCGCCGCGCGAGGGTGGCTTCCGTGGTGGTGAGCGTCGCGAGGGTGGCTTCCGCGGTGGTGACCGCGAAGGTGGTTTCCGTGGTGGTGACCGTCGTGAAGGTGGCGCGCCGCGCGAGGGTGGCTTCCGTGGTGGCGAGCGTCGCGAGGGTGGCTTCCGCGGTGGTGACCGCGAAGGTGGTTTCCGTGGTGGTGACCGTCGTGAAGGTGGCGCGCCGCGCGAGGGCGGCTTCCGGGGCGGTGACCGCCGTGAGGGTGGTTTCCGGGGCGGTGACCGCCGTGAGGGCGGGTTCCGCAATGATGACCGGCCGCGCCGCGACGGGGAGTTCCGTCGGGACGACCGCGCTGGTGGCGCCGAGTCGGCCGAGGGCGGCCGTGCTGCGGCCCCGGCGCTGCCGGATGACATCGTCGCGACCGACCTCGACAAGGACGTTCGCGCCGAGCTTCTCTCACTGAACAAGCCGGTCGCCGAGACGGTGGCCCGGCACCTGGTGGCCACCGGTCAGCTGATCGACGAGGACCCGGCCGAGGCGCTGGCGCACGCGCTGGCGGCCCGGCGGCTCGCG
The DNA here is from genome assembly GCF_029626235.1 of Micromonospora sp. WMMD1120. Classification (NCBI taxonomy): domain Bacteria; kingdom Bacillati; phylum Actinomycetota; class Actinomycetes; order Micromonosporales; family Micromonosporaceae; genus Micromonospora; species Micromonospora sp. WMMD1120. The sequence continues at coordinate 4,563,313 of NZ_JARUBO010000005.1, forward strand.
TCGCGTATCTCCGCCGTCCGTGAGGCGGTCGGGCTGGCCGCGTACCACGCGGGGGAGTGGCAGACGGCGATCGCCGAGCTGCGGACGTACCACCGGATGAGCGGGCTGCAGAGTCACCTGGCCGTGCTGGCGGACTGTGAGCGGGCGCTCGGTCGGCCAGAGCGGGCCATCGACCTGTTCCGGGGCGCCGACCGCGACAAGCTGGACCAGGCCGTGGCGGTCGAGCTGCTGATCGTCGCCGCCGGAGCGCGGGGAGACCTCGGGCAGAAGGACGCCGCCGTGGCGATGCTCCAGGTGCCGGACCTCACCAGCGAGACCACCGCGCCGTGGACGGCCCGGCTGCGGTACGCGTACGCCGACGCGCTGCTGGCCGTCGGACGCCGTGAGGAGGCCCGGGAGTGGTTCTCCCGTGCCGCTGACGTGGACACCGAGGGTGAGACGGACGCCGCCGAGCGGCTGCTGGAACTCGACGGTGTGGTCATCGAGGGCGACGACGAGGACGAGGACGCTACGGCGCCGGAGCAACCGGACGCCGCCGCCGGCCCTGCCGAAGACGAAGACGACCTCGAGGACGAAGACGACCTCGAGGACGAGGACTTCGACGACGACGAGGAGGGCGGCGCGGTCGGCCGTGCCGACGACGACGAGGGCTTCGACGACGAGGACGAGGACCGGCACCCGAGCGGAAGCACGGACGTGCCCGCCGCTGGCGAACGTGACGTGCCCTCCGCCACCGCGCTGAGCACCGATGCGACCGACGCCGACCGCGCGAGTGCCGACGCCGACCGGGCGGACACCGCCGTCGCGGACACCGACGCGGCGAGCGTTGGCGAGGCTGGTGCGGCCCGCACCGACGAGTCCGGGTCGACGCAGCGGTGAGCGGGGGCGGCGGGGAGCGCCTGGTTGACGGGTACAGCCTGGTCGTCTTCGACCTGGACGGTGTGATCTACCTGATCGACCGGCCGATCCCCGGCGCCGTCGAGGCGGTGGCCCGGCTGCACGACGAAGGGCGGGCGGTGGCGTACGCCACCAACAACGCGTCCCGGCGGTCCAGTGAGGTCGCCGACCTGCTGACCGGGATGGGTGTGTCGGCCCGGCCGGAGGAGGTGCTGACCTCTGCCGCCGCCTCGGCCGAGCTGCTGCGGGACCGGCTACCCGAGGGCGCGCCGGTGCTGGTGGTCGGCGCGGAGGCGCTGCGGGCGGAGCTGCGCGCGGTGGGCCTGACCCCGGTGACCCGGGCGGACGAGAACCCGGCCGCCGTGGTGCAGGGCTACGGGCCGCAGGTCGGCTGGGCAGAGCTGGCCGAGGCGTCCGTCGCGGTACGGGGCGGCGCGCTCTGGATCGCCACCAACACCGACCGGACCCTGCCCAGTGGGCGGGGCCCGTTGCCGGGCAACGGCTCGCTGGTGGCCGTGCTGCGGACGGCGCTGGAGCGGGACCCGGACGTGGTGGTCGGGAAGCCGGAGCCGGCGCTGTTCGAGACCGCCGCCCGACGTGGCGGCGGTGGCCGGAGTCTGGTGGTGGGTGACCGGTTGGACACCGACATCGAGGGCGCCCGGCGGGCCGGGCTGGACAGTCTGCTGGTGCTCACCGGTGTGCACGGCGTACCGGATCTGCTGGCCGCCGAGCCGGGGCGGCGTCCGACGTACGTCGCGAGGGACCTGGCGGGGTTGTTCGACCCGGCCGCCGCCGTGCGGGTCCCGGGCCCGGCGGACGCGGGCGGCTGGTCGGTGACCGACCGCGACGGCACGGTGGAGCTGGCCGGGTCGGGTCGGGCGCTGGACGCCCTGGCCGCGCTCTGCGCGGTGGCCTGGTCGGCGTCGACGCCGGGGCTGCCGACGATCCGCCCGGTGGGCCCGGACGCGGCGGACGCGGTGCGGAGCCTCGGTCTGACCGCCACCGCGTAGGCGGTGTCGCCGGCGGGGCTGGTCGGCTAGAGGAGCTTGCGCAACTTCAGCAGGTCGAACGGGTTGGCCTTGATCGACACGCGTCGAGACGCCACCGCGCTGGTGACGTCCAGCTCCCCACGGACCAGGGCGAGCAGGTCGTCGCTGGACGTGCTCAGCGCGATCCTGGCCTTGGGGTCGTCGCCGTCGGCCAGCTCGACCAGCCGGCCCCCGGTGATCCGGCCGTGGAACGCGGTGTCCAGGTCGGTGATCCGGCAGGCGAGCGTGCGGTCCAGGTCGATCCGCTCGCGCACGGTCTCGGCGTTGCGGTCCAGCCGGCCGGCCAGCTCCTGCAATGCCTGCCGGCACTCGTCCACGCTGGCCACATCGCCCCCTCGTTGATCGCCACGCCGTCCTCGGCACCGTACCGCACGGGACGGTCCGGGGTGCCCGGTAGCGTGACACCTGCACACCCCGCCCCCGTGGAAGGACTCAGGCATGCAGGACGCGTGGCGCGCCTACCTCGAACTGGCCATGGGCCTGACGGAGGCGCCCCGGAAGAAGGCCCAGGACGTGGCGCGCCGCCTCGTCGGCTCCGGCGGCGCGACCGCCGCACAGCTTCAGGCGCTCGGGGAGGAGCTGGTCAGCACCAGCGCCGCCAACCGGGAGGCGCTGACCAAGCTGGTCCGTTTCGAGGTCGACCGGGCCCTCGGCGCGGTCGGCCTGGCCACCGCCGACGAGGTGGCCGAGTTGACCCGGCGGGTGCGCGACCTGGAGCGGCAGCTCCGCGAGGCACGGTCGGCCGACCCGGCCGGCGGGTCGAGCGCCGGCCCCACCCCGCAACCCGACAGCACCCGCGTCGCGCCGCCCGACGAGGGCCTGGTGCCGTCGTCCGGCGAGTCGGGCGCCCCCGTGTCGGCGCCGGTCGCCGACGAGGCGGTGGCGAAGAAGGCGGTCGCCAAGAAGGCCGTGGCGAAGAAGGCCGTGGCCAAGAAGGCCGTGGCGAAGAGGCCGCCGGCGACGGTCAGTCGGACCGCCGACGAGCCGCCGACGCCGGCGGCGATGCCGGCCAAGAAGGCGGCCAAGAAGACCGTCGGCGAGCAGCGGCCGGACGGTTCCTCGTGAGCGCCGCGCCGACCGGTCGGAGGGCCCGGTGACCGGCGACGCCCGGCCGGGTCCGCCGCCCGGCGTGCGGCCGGGACCGCCGCCCGGCGTGCGACCCGGCCCGCCGGCCGGTGGGTCGTTCGCCGCCCGGCCGGGTCCGCCGCCGGTCAGCGCCCGGCCGGGTCCGCCGGCCGATCCCGCCGAGGACGACACGCCGCACCCCGCCGTCGAGGCCGCCGTACGGGCCATGGCCAACGCGGCGACACTCGCCCCGGCCGACCAGATCGCGCAGTACGAGGCGGCCTACCAGACCCTGCGGGAAACCCTCGCCACCATCGACCAGACCTGACCGGCAACGGGCGGGCCTGAGCAGACCGGAGAACCACCCATGGCACGTCGCAACCGGTTGGACGCCGAACTCGTCCGCCGCGGCCTGGCCCGCTCCCGCGAGCAGGCCGCCGCGTTGGTGGAGGCCGGCCGGGTCCAGCTGCGCGGTGTGGTCGCGCGCAAGGCCGCCGCGATGGTCGATCCCGCCGACCCGCTGCTGGTGACCGGTGCCGACCCGACCGAGGAGTACGTCTCCCGGGGCGGGCACAAACTCGCCGGGGCGCTGGCCGCTTTCGCGGGGCTGCGCGTGGCCGGGCGGCGGTGCCTGGACGCGGGCGCGTCGACAGGTGGATTCACCGACGTGCTGCTGCGCGCCGACGCCGCCGAGGTGGTGGCGGTGGACGTCGGCTACGGACAGCTCGCCTGGCCGCTGCGCACCAACGAGCGGGTCCGCGTCCTGGAGCGCACGAACGTTCGTACCCTCGAACCGGACGCGATCGGCGGGCCGGTCGACCTCACGGTGGCCGACCTGTCGTTCATCTCGTTGCGGCTGGTGCTGCCGGCGTTGGCCGGCTGCACCCGCGACGACGGCGACCTGGCGCTGATGGTCAAGCCGCAGTTCGAGGTCGGCAAGGAGCGGGTCGGCGCCGGCGGCGTGGTCCGCGACCGGGAGCTGCGGGCCGAGGCGGTGCTGGACGTCGCCGCGGCGGCCGCGCAGCTCGGCCTCGGGCTGGCCGACGTCGCCGCCAGTCCGCTGCCCGGACCGAGCGGCAACGTGGAGTTCTTCGTATGGTTGCGCCGGGGCGCGCCACCGGCCGACCCGCAGCGGGTGCGCGCGGTGGTGGCGGCCGGGCCGGACGGTTCGACGACGGCCGGTGACCTGCCGGACGTGGCGGCGGAGGAGGTCGCAGGGTGAACGCGCGCAGCGAGGGCACGTCAGCGGTCCACGGGCGGGCGGTCCGATGAGCCGCACCGCGCTGCTGGTGACCCACACCGGCCGTCGACGCAGCACCGAGCACGCCCGGTCGGTCGCGGCCGATCTGATCGCCGCGGGTTTCGAGGTACGGGTGGTGGCCGACGAGGCCGACGACCTCGACCTGCCCGGGGTGGTGCCGGTCGCCGGCCCGCAGGCCGCCGAGGGCGCGGAGATCGTCCTCGCGCTCGGCGGGGACGGGACGTTCCTGCGCGCCGCCGAGCTGGCCCGGCCGGCGAAGGCGCCGCTGCTCGGCATCAACCTGGGCAAGGTGGGCTTCCTGGCCGAGGCGGAGATCGACGACCTGGACACCGCGGTCCGGGACGTCGTCGGCCGTCACTACACGGTCGACGAGCGGCTCACCCTGGACGTCACCGCCGAGTTCGACGGCGGGCCGACCATCGAGTCCTGGGCGCTCAACGAGATCAGCATCGAGAAGGGCGAGCGGGCCCAGATGCTCGAACTGCTCGTCGACGTGGACGGGCGTCCGCTCTCCCGGTACGGGTGCGACGGGGTCGTCTGCGCCACGCCCACCGGCTCCACCGCGTACGCGTTCTCCGGCGGCGGTCCGGTGGTCTGGCCGGAGGTGGAGGCGTTGCTGCTGGTGCCGATCAGCGCGCACGCGTTGTTCAGCCGGCCGCTGGTCACCGCGCCGACCTCCACCTTCGTGATCACCGTCGATCCGTTCACCACCCTCGCGGTGCTCTCCTGCGACGGGCGGCGGGTCTACGACCTGCCACCCGGGGCGCGGGTGACGGTGCGCCGGGGCGCGCTGCCGGTGCGCATCGTGCGGTTGCGGCCCCGGCCGTTCACCGATCGGCTGGTCGCCAAGTTCGCGCTCCCCGTGCACGGTTGGCGCGGCAGCCGTCGGTGACCGGGCACGCCCGGCGGTGGCAGCCGCCGGTGACGGTGGCGCACACCGTCGGTGGATGAGGGGTGTCCACCTGACGACATGTCGCCGCTGCGGCGGATGGCGACTAGTGACCCGGTGACGTGCTGCGTCGCAGACTCCGATCGGCCCTCGTCTACGGATGATGGGCCTGGAGGAGTAGAGGAGCGCATCGCATGCACTGGTCCCCCCGCTGGCTCGCCGTCGGCGCGGTCGGCGCGCTGGTGGTCGGCCTCGCCGCACCGGCGTCCGCCGACCCGCCCGTCCGGCCCACCGGCCCGAATCCGGGCACGCCCGTTCCGGGCGCCGCACCCGTCCGCATCACGCTGATCACCGGCGACCAGGTCGACCTGGTGCCGGCGGCGCCCGGTCGGGTGGCCGCCACCGTCCGTCCGGGACCCGGGCGCGACCGGATCATCTTCCAGACCACGCAGGTCGACGGCACGCTGCGGGTGCTGCCCAGCGACGCCCTGCCCTACGTCTCCAGCGGGGTTCTCGACGGGAACCTGTTCGACGTGCAGGAGTTGGCCGCCGACGGTTACGGCGACACCGCGCGGGGCACCCTGCCGCTGATCGTGCGGTACCAGGAGCCGGCCGCCGGCCGGGTGCGCGCCCTCGCCGGCGCCACCGACGCCCGTCCCCTGGAGAGCATCAACGGTGCGGCGCTGCGGGTGGGCAAGGGTGACCTCGGCGGGCTGTGGAGCACGCTCGCCGGTACGCCGACCAGCCGGGCCACGGCCGGCGCGCCGCGGCTGGGCGGCGGCATCGCCCGGGTCTGGTTGGACGGACGGGTCCGTCCGACGCTGGAGCACAGCGTGCCGCAGATCGGCGCGCCGACCGCCTGGGCCGCGGGGCGGGACGGCAACGGCGTGACGGTCGCGGTGCTCGACACCGGCGTCGACGCCACCCACCCCGACCTGGCCGGTCGGGTCGCCGAGGCGCGGGACTTCTCCGGCAGCGGCAGCGCCCGCGACGGGCACGGGCACGGCACCCACGTGGCGGCCACCATCGCCGGCAGCGGGGCGGCGTCGGACGGGCTGCGCAAGGGGGTGGCGCCCGGGGCGCGGCTCCTGGTCGGCAAGGTGCTCGACGACGGTGGCTCCGGCTACGACTCGTCCATCATCGCGGGCATGGAGTGGGCCGCCCACTCCGGCGCGAAGGTGGTCAGCATGAGCCTCGGCGGTGATCCGACCGACGGCACCGACCCGATGAGCCAGGCGGTCAACGACCTGACCGCCGAGACCGGGGCGCTGTTCGTGGTGGCCGCCGGCAACGCGGGCGCGGCCCGGACCGTCGGCTCGCCCGGCGCGGCCACCGCGGCGCTCACCGTCGGCGCGGTGGACCGCGACGACAACCTCGCCGACTTCTCCAGCCGTGGTCCGCGGGTCGGCGACAACGGCCTCAAGCCGGAGATCACCGCGCCGGGCGTCGGCATCGTCGCCGCGCGGGCCGCCGGCACCACGATGGGTACGCCGGTCGGCGACGCGTACACGACCGCGTCCGGCACGTCGATGGCCACGCCGCACGTGTCCGGGGCGGCGGCGATCCTGGCGCAGGAGCACCCGGACTGGAGCGCTGGGCGGCTCAAGGACGCGTTGGTGAGCACGAGCAGGGCGAACCCGGCGCTGACGGTCTTCGAGCAGGGCGCCGGTCGGGTGGATGTGGCGCGGGCGCTCGGTCAGCGGGTGTACTCCTCCGCCACCGCCGACTTCGGTCGCGTCTCCACCGGCGGCGCGGCGGTCGAGCGGAGCGTGACGTACACCAATGGCACGACGGTGGCGCAGACCCTGCGGCTCGCCCTGGACCTGCGCAACCTGGACAGCGGCACGGCCGAGACGGACGGGGTCGCGGTCGGCTCCGGGACGGTGACGGTCCCGGCGGGTGGCAGCGTGGCGGTGCCCCTGCGGGCCGACCCGGCGAAGCTGGGCCGGGGCCCGCACGGTGGCTGGCTGGTGGCGACCGGAACCGACGGGGTGGCGGTGCGCACGCCCGTGGGGCTCACCGTCAGCGGCCCGTTGCACGAGGTCACCGTGAAGGTGTTGAACCGGCGGGGGGAGCCGGCCCTGTCGCCGGCGCTGACCCTCTTCGGTGAGCAGCCCGAGTCGGACTACTGGGGTTGGTGGCCCGGTGAGGGCACCCTGCGGGTCGAGGAGGGCACGTACGTGCTGACCGCCCTGATCGAGCACGGCGCGCCGCTGGACGAGCAGATGACCCAGGCTGTCGACCCGGAGCTGGTCGTCGACCGGGACCTGACCGTGGTGCTCGACGCCCGCACCGGCACGCCGGTGCGGATCGAGACGCCGAAGCCCAGCGAGCAGCGGGCCACGCTCAGTTGGTACGTGCACCGGGTGCTGGGCAACGGCCGGCAGATCGACCACGGGGTGATGGCCTACAGCACCGTGCAGCAGGTCAACGTCACGCCGACCCGGCAGGTGCGGCAGGGTGAGTTCGAGTTCGCGTCGCGCTGGCAGCTCGTCGCGCCCATGGTGGACGCGACGGTCAGCGGGGTGTCCGGTCCGTCGGACATCAACCTGCTGGGAACCTCGCCGGCGCCGACCGGTCGGCGCAGGCTGCCGCTGGTGTGGGCCGGCGTCGGTTCGCCGGCCGAACTGGCCCGGGTCCGGGGCGCCGCCGCTCTGCTCGCGACCGACCCGGACCGCGCCGAGGAGGAGCAGGTGGCCGCCGCGGCGGCGGCCGGCGCCGCCGCGGTGCTGATCGTCCGCCCGCAGGACCGGAGCGCGTGGACGGTCTGGCGGCCGGCCGAGGAGCAGTTGCCGATCCCGGCGATGGTGGTGGCGTACGACGACGGGCAGCGACTGATCGCGGCGGCACGCGGTGGCCGGGCGACACTGGACCTGACGCTGACGGTGGACAGCCCCTACCTGTACGACGTGTGGCAGGTGGCGAAGGGGCGGGTGCCGGAGCGGGTGGTGCACACGGTGACCGCGAAGAACACCGCGCAGGTGACCGCCAGCTACGGCGACCTGGGGGCGGGTTGGGCCACCGAGGAGCGGTTCGGCTGGCGTCCGTGGCAGACGTACGCCTGGAACGACGACCAGCGTCTGGTGCGCAACGGCACCACCCGGCAGGAGTTCGTCAGCGCCGGGGACAGCTGGTGGCAGCAGCGGGTGCTGCACAAGTCCATGTTCATGCTGTGGGGGCAGTTGACCGGTGGTCTGACCCAGGCGCCCCGGCGCTACGACGCCGATGACCGGGTGACCGAGACCTGGCACGCGCCGGTGGTCCGTCCGGCGGTGCCGGCCAGCGGGGCGCCGGTGCCCACGCGTACCGGTGACAGCCTGGACCTGCGGGTGCCCGAGTTCGTCGACGCCGGCGGGCACTACAGCGTGGCCGGCGCCAGCGAGGAGTCGGACGCCGTGCGGGTGGGGGTCAGCCGGGACGGGCGGCAGATCGCCGACCTGTCCGACGGCTGGGCGCCGGTGCCGACGACGGCCGGTCCCGCCCGTTACCGGCTGGACGTGAGCACGCGGCGGTCCTCCGCGCAGTGGCGCTACGGCACGCGTACCGACACGGCCTGGGAGTTCACCTCGGCCCGCCCGTCCGGCGCCGCCGCCCAGCCGTTGTCGCTGTTGCAGGTGGACTACCGGGTGCCGGCCGACCTGTCCGGCACGGTACGGGGCAACCGGCCGCACCGGGTGGGCCTGACGCTGCGTCAGCCGGCGGGGGTGCCCGCGCCGAGCGGCACCCGCGTCCAGGTGCAGGTGTCCTTCGACGGTGGTGTCACCTGGCGTAGCGCGCCGACCACGGGGTCCGGTAGCCGGTACACGGCGAGCGTGCCGGCCGGGCGCGGGACGGTGTCGCTGCGGGTGCACGCCACCGACCGGGCCGGGAACAGCGTGCGGCAGACCGTGATCGACGCGTACGGGCTGCGCTGACCGGAGGGGTGGGGCCCGTCGTCGTGCCGGCGGCGGGCCCCACCCGCGTCAGAGCCAGCCGCGTCGGGCGACCTGGAACGCCAGGCCGGGTCGGGTGTCGACGCCGGCGGCGGCCATCAGGTCGGCGATGCGCCGCTGCACGGTCCGCCGGCTCACCCCGAGCTGGGAGGCGATGGACTTGTCCGGTACGCCGGCCACGAACAGCGACAGCAGTCGGGCCTCGTCGGCGTCGGGTTGGTAGCCGTCGCCCGACTGCTCCGCGGGGTCCGGGCGGCGTCCCTCGGGTGTCGGCGCGGTGAGCGGGTCGTCGAGGCGGAGCCGGGTGGCCACCCGCCAGTGGCTCTCGAAGAGCGCGAGCAGCGCGTCGAGCAGTTGACTGCGGCCGATCACGGCGGCGCTCGGTTCGCCGCCGTCACGGTCGGGCACCAGCGGGCAGATGGCGGTGCGCGCGTCCACGATGGCCAGTCGGACCGGCAGCCGGTCCAGCACGCGGGCCTGCTCGCCGGCGGCGACGCCCTTGGCCAGGTCGGCCAGCGCGCCCGGTTCGAGCAGCAGGTCCCGTTCGTAGATGGCCCGGTAGCTCACCCCGCGGGCCAGCGCGTCGAACTCCTCGACGTTCTCCGGGCCGGCCATCGCCAGGGGGTTGGCCCGGCAGAACCAGAGCACCTCGTCGCGCGCCGTATTCTGCAGATCGCGCAGACGCTCGCGCAGCGCGCGGGCGCCGGTGATCACCTCGACGAGGTGGTCGACGTGGTGGCGGCGCAGGCCGGTGCGGTACTCCTCGGCGAGTTGGGTGACCCGGCGGCGGGCCGCCTCCAGGTCTGCCTGGTGGCGCAGCAGCGTCCCGCCGAGGGCGACGTCCGGGGCGGTCGGGCGCAGGGGGGCGTCCGGGTCGTTGTCGGTGGGCTGCACGAGGCCCTTGCCGCGTAGCGCCTCGACCTGGGCGACGACCTGCTCGCGTGGCCGGTGCAGGCGGTGGGCCAGCTCGTCGACGCGAGCTGTGGTGAGCTGGAGCAGGCAGCGGTAGAGCTCCTCCTCCGCCGAGGTCAGGCCGATCACGTCCAACACGGGGCAGAACTGTACGTCGGCTGGGAGCGCGACGCACCGGGGCCCGTCGGCTGGTCAACTGTCGGGCCTCGCGTCTACTGTCGGTTGCTGTGCTGGACGAGCTGCGCATCACCGGACTGGGCGTCATCGAGGACACCACCCTGCCGTTGACCGGCGGGATGAACGTCATCACCGGCGAGACCGGTGCGGGTAAGACGATGGTGGTGACCGGCCTCGGCCTGCTCTTCGGCGGCCGGGCCGACGCCGGGCGGGTCCGTGCCCAGCCGGGCCGGGCGGTGGTGGAGGGCCGGTTGCGGCTGCACGGGCGGGTCGCCGACGCGGTGCACGCGCGGATCAGCGAGGCCGGTGGTGAGCCCGACGAGGACGGCTCGGTGCTGCTGAGTCGCACGGTGACGGTGGAGGGGCGCTCACGGGCGCACGTCGCCGGCCGGAGCATGCCGGTGTCGATGCTGAGCGAGGTCGGTGAGCAGGCGGTCGCCGTGCACGGCCAGTCCGACCAGCTACGGCTGCTGCGCCCCGCCGAGCAGCGGGCGGCGTTGGACCGGTTCGCCGGCCCGGCGCACGAGAAGCTGCTCGACGCGCTGCGCGAGGCGTACGCGGGGTGGCGGCGGGTGGTCGACGACCTCGCCGACCGGCGGCGCAACGCCCGCGAGCGCAACCAGGAGGCCGACCTGCTGCGGCTCGGCCTCGACGAGATCACCCGGGTCGATCCGCAGCCCGGCGAGGACGACGAGCTGAAGACCGAGGCGCAGCGCCTGGAGCACGCCGAGGGCCTGCGGACGGCGGCCCAGATCGCCCAGCAGTGCGTGGCCGGCGGTGTGGAGGCGACCGACGAGACGCCGGACGCGGCGGCGCTGCTCGGCACCGCGCGCCGCACCCTGGAGGCGCAGGCCGGCACCGACCCGGCGCTGGGTGAGTTGGCGGCACGCCTGGAGGAGGCGGCGACGCTGGTCACCGACGTGTCGGCGGAGTTGTCGACATACCTGGCGGCGCTGGACGCGGACCCGGCCCGGCTGCAGCAGGTCTACGAGCGGCGGGCGGCGTTGCGGGCGTTGACCCGCAAGTACGCCGACGACGTCGACGGGGTGATCGCGTGGGCCGACCGGGCCCGCACCCGACTGTCCGACCTGGACACCTCCGACGACCTGCTGGACGAGTTGGAGCGGGAGGGGCAGCGGCTCGCGGTCGAGGTGGCCGACCTGGCCGGGCGGGTGTCGACGTCCCGGCAGGAGGCGGCGGTCCGGTTCGCCGACCAGGTGACGGTGGAGTTGGCCGGTCTGGCCATGCCGCACGCGCGGATCGAGGTGGCGGTGCTGCCGCGCCCGGCCGGTCGCGCCGAGCCGACCCTGAGCGTCAACGGGGTCGAGGTGGGCGTCACGCCGGATGGTGGTGACGAGGTGGAGTTGCGGCTGCTGGCCCACCCGGGCGCGCCGGCGCTGCCGTTGCAGCGCGGCGCCTCCGGCGGTGAGCTGTCCCGGGTGATGCTCGCCATCGAGGTGGTCTTCGCCGGCTCGGGTGGTCCGCCCACGCTGGTCTTCGACGAGGTCGACGCGGGTGTCGGCGGGCAGGCGGCGGTGGAGATCGGCCGGCGGCTCGCCCGGCTGGCCCGCAGCCACCAGGTGCTCGTCGTCACGCACCTGCCGCAGGTGGCGGCGTTCGCCGACCGGCACCTGGTGGTGGCGAAGGACACCGGTGGCGCGGTCACGACGAGTGGGGTGCGGGTGGTGGAGGACACCGAGCGCGCCCGGGAGTTGGCCCGCATGTTGGCGGGTTTGCCCGATTCGGATCTGGGTATCGCCCATGCCGAGGAGCTGCTGGCCGTGGCCGCCAAGGAAAGGCGGTTGTGACGCCCCGTATTGTGAGCGCAAGCACACCGCCCCGTGTCGTCGTGTGCTTCCCTGGGTAGGCGGCCCTGCTCAGGCATGTCGCGACAGAAAAGCCTGCCTCACATGCCAGGATGGTCACGATGCGTCTACCCACGTTGCGCCGGAACCGGAACGCCGAACCGGGCAGAGTCCTCGGCACCGCGCGTCTGGATCGCCGGACGAAACGCCTGGTCGGTCGGCTGCGCCCGGGTGACATCGCGGTCATCGACCACGTCGACCTGGACCGGGTCGCGGCCGACTCGCTGGTGGCTGTCGGTGTCGCGGCGGTCCTCAACGCGAAGCCCTCGGTCTCCGGCCGCTACCCGAACCTCGGGCCGGAGGTGTTGGTCGCCGCCGGCATCCCGCTCCTCGACGACCTGGGTGAGGGCGTCTTCGAGCGGATCCGCGAGGGCGACCAGGTGCGCCTGGAGGGCAACACGGTCTTCGCCGGTGACGAGCCGGTCGCGCACGGCAGTCTGCAGGACGCCGAGACGGTCGCCAAGGCCATGGCCGACGCCCGGGAGGGCCTGTCGGTGCAGTTGGAGGCGTTCGCCGCCAACACGATGGACTACCTGCGCCAGGAGCGCGACCTGCTGCTCGACGGCGTCGGCGTGCCGGACATCGAGACCCAGATCCAGGGGCGGCACTGCCTGATCGTGGTGCGCGGTTACGACTACAAGGCCGACCTGGACGTGCTGCGCCCGTACATCAGGGAGTTCAAGCCGGTGCTCATCGGCGTCGACGGTGGCGCGGACGCGCTGGTCGAGGCCGGCTACACCCCCGACATGATCATCGGGGACATGGATTCGGTCACCGACGACGTGCTGCGCTGCGGCGCCGAGGTGATCGTGCACGCCTACCCGGACGGCCGGGCGCCCGGTCTGCCGCGCGTCAACGGTCTCGGGGTGCCGGCGATCACCTTCCCGGCGGCGGCGACGAGCGAGGACCTGGCCATGCTGCTCGCCGACGAGAAGGGCGCGTCGCTGCTGGTCGCTGTCGGCACCCACGCCACGCTCGTCGAGTTCCTGGACAAGGGGCGCGGTGGGATGGCCTCGACGTTCCTGACCCGGTTGAAGGTCGGCGGCAAGCTCGTCGACGCCAAGGGGGTGAGCCGGCTCTACCGGCAGAGCATCTCCGGCTCGTCGTTGCTGCTGCTGGTGCTGTCGGCGATCGCGGCGATGGCGTCCGCGGTGGCCGTCTCGACAGTGGGGAAGGCGTACCTGGGCGTGGTCGCCGAGTGGTGGGACAATTTCGTGTTCCAGCTCTACCGGCTTTTCTAGTTCCCGACCGATCAAGAGGCTGCAAGCGTGATCAACTTCCGCTACCACGTGGTGTCCCTCACCGCGGTCTTCCTGGCGCTGGCGATCGGCCTGGTGGTCGGCACCGCCGCCCTCAACGGCCCGGTCGCCGACTCGCTCGAGGGCCAGGTCACCGGCCTGCGCAAGGACAACCAGCACTGGCGCCAGACGGTCAGCAACATGGAGAAGCAGCTCGGGCTGGAAGAGGAGTTCGCCGAGGAGATGTCGCAGGTCGTCCTGCCCGGCACCCTCACCGGGCGGCGGGTCGTGGTGCTCAGCCTGCCCAACGGGCGCGACCACACCGAGGGTGTGCTCAAGAAGCTCCAGCTCGCCGGGGCCACCATCACCGGCCGCGTCGATTTGCAGGACAAGTTCATCAACCCGGACAACAACACCAACCTGCTGGAGCTGGCGGTCACCGCGGCCCGCCCGACCGCGCAGACCACCGGCCTGCCCGGCAACGGGCACGGCGTGGAGACCTCCAGCGCGCTGCTGGCCAGCGTCCTGCTGGACCGGGCGCAGGGCACCGCGCCGGTCAGCGACGCCGACCGGCGGGCGGTGCTCGCCGCGTACAACAACGCCGGTTATCTGACCACCGACAACAACAAGGTCACCGGCTCGGCGGAGGCGGTCGTCGTGGTCAGCGGCCAGCCGTACGTCGACAAGGACTCGGAGAAGCGCGACGAGTCGGTCGTGAAGATCGCCGAGCAGTTCGACCGGACCGGTTCGATCGTGGTGGCCGGCAACGGCTCGGTCGGCGGCAACCTGGTGTCCGTGGTCCGGGGTGACCCGGTGCTGGCCCAGACCATCTCGACCGTCGACAACGCCAACACCGGGCAGGGGCAGTTGGTCACCAGCCTCGCCCTGGTGCAGCAACTCACCGAGAGGAAGGCCGGGCAGTACGGCGTCGGCGACAACGCCGCGTCCCTGCTGCCTAGACTGCCCCAGTGAGCGAACGACGTACCCCCGTGTCCGAAGCCGACGAGGTGCTGGCATGAGCATGCTGGGCCGGCTGTTGATCGCCGGGGCCGGTGCCGCCGCCGCCCGCTACGCGCTGCGGGAGACGCGGACGTCTCCGGCCGGGCCGGCGTTGCGGCGCACGAACTTCCGGGGCCGCACGGTGACCCTGGCGGCCGGGCCGGCGCTGGCCGCCGGCGCTGCCGCCGCCGGGGCGTTCGGCGCCACCAGTGGCGCGTCCGGCGCGGCCGCGATGGTCGCCGGTCTCGGCGCCGGTGGCGTCGGACTCTACGACGACGTGGTCGGCGCGCGGCCCGAGCAGAAGACGGCGAAGGGTTTCGCCGGTCACCTGGCGGCGTTGCGGGAGGGGCGGATCACCGCCGGTCTGGTCAAGATCGTCGGGGTGGGCGCCGCCGGGTTGGGCGCCGCGGCGCTGCTCGCCGCCGATCCGCGGGTCGCCGCGCATCCCCGCCGGCAGCGCCACGGCACTGTCGGTCGTGGTGTCGACGTGCTGCTCGGCGCCGGGGTGATCGCCGGCACTGCCAACCTGCTCAACCTGCTCGACCTGCGGCCGGGGCGCGCCCTCAAGTCCGGGCTGCTGCTCGCCGCGCCGCTGGCCGGCGGCCCGCACGGCGGGATCGCCGCGGGCGCCGCCGGGGCCGCCGCCGGGCTGCTCCGCGACGACCTGGCCGAGGACGTGATGCTCGGCGACAGCGGCGCGAACGCGCTCGGGGCGCTGCTGGGTGTCGCGCTGGCCGCCCGGTCCGGCCCGCTCGGCCGGGCCGGTCTGCTCGCCGTCCTCGCCGGGCTGACCGCCGCCAGCGAGAAGGTCAGCTTCACGGCGGTGATCGGGCGGACCCCGGGGCTGCGGGAGCTCGACGCACTGGGCCGGCGCGCCGACTGACGTGAACAGACCGGCACCTCTCGCCGGCGCCGGCCGGCTGGCCGGGGCAGCCGCGCTCATCGCCGTGCTCACCGTGGCCAGTCGACTCGCCGGTTTCGGCCGTACCGCCGCGTTCACCTGGAGCCTGGCGCCCACCGACCTCGGTGGCGCCTACGTGGTGGCCAACGCGGTACCCAACTTCATCTTCGAGATCGTCGCCGGTGGCGCGTTGGCCAGTCTCGTCGTACCGCTGCTGGCCGGCGCCGTCGCGGTCGGCGACCGGACGGCGGTGGCCCGGACCACCGGGGCGCTGCTGACCTGGACGTTGGCCCTGCTGGTGCCGCTCGCGGTGCTCGTGGTGCTGTGCGCCGGGCCGGTGGTCGAGGCCCTGGGGCACCACCTCACCGCCGCCCAGCAGCAGAGCGGCGTACGGATGCTGCGGGTCTTCGCGCCGCAACTGCCGCTGTACGGGGTCGGGATCGTGCTGACCGGGGTGCTCCAGGCGCACCGCCGCTTCGCCTGGCCGGTGCTCGCCCCGCTGCTGTCCAGCCTCACCGTCATCGTCGTCTACCTGGGCTTCACCGCGACCCAGGGCCGCTACGCCACCGTCGGCGGGGTGAGCCCCGGCGGTGAGCTGCTGCTCTCCGCCGGCACCACCCTTGGCGTAGTGGTGCTGTCGTTGTCGCTGCTGATCCCGGTCCGCGCGCTGCGCCTGGGCCTGCGACCCGGGTTCGGGTTCCCGGCCGACGCGCGGGCCCGGGTCGGCGGATTGGCGGTGGCCGGCGCGGTCAGCGTCACCACCCAGCAGATCGCCCTGATCGTCAGCCTGAACCAGGTCACCGCCGGGGCGCGGAGCAACCCGGGTGTCTACAACCTGGCGCAGACGGTCTACCTGTTGCCGTGGGCGGTGCTCGCGGTGCCGCTGGCCGTGGCCGCCTACCCGACCCTGGCGGCGGCGCGGTCCGCCGGTGACGAGCCGACCTACCGGGCGACGCTGGCCCCGGCCGTGCGGGGTGTGCTGCTGTTCAGCTGCCTCGGCACGGCCGCGTTGATCGGGACCGCCGCTCCGGTGGGGCACTTCTTCTTCCCGGAGTCGACAGCGCCGACGGCCGCCGCCGCGATCATCGGGTACGCCCCCGGCCTGGTCGGCTACGGCCTCTTCGCGGTGCTCACCCGGGCGCTGTACGCGCGGGGGGAGACCCGGGCGGCCACCCTCGCCACCGCTGTCGGTTTCCTGCTGGTGCCGGTCGCCGTCCTGGTGCTCGGCGCCCTCCTCCCGCTGGCCGACCGGGTGCTCGCGGTGACCGCCGCGAACTCGGTCGGGATGCTGGTGCTCGGGGCGCTGCTGCTCACGGCGGTGCGGCGCGGCGCCGGCTCCGCCGCGCTGGCCGGCGCGCGCCGGGCCGGACTGGCCGGTGGTCTCGCCGGCGCCCTCGCCGCACTCGCCGGGGTCGGCCTCACCCACTGGCTCGGGCCCACCCCGACGATCGCCGCGGCACTCGGTCAGGGCATGCTGTCCGGGGTTCTGGTTGGCGCCGTGTTCCTCGCCGTGGTCTGGTTCGTCGACCGGCGGGACGTGCGACCACTGCTCGCCGGGGTGCTCCGGAGGCTGGGCCGGCGAGGGCCGTCCGGCGGCGCGCCGACGCCGGGCGCGGACGCCCCGGGGCGGGGCGACGGGAAGGAGACGGTGGGCCAGTGAGCGCGCAGATCGAGCCAGCGCGGCCGACCGGCTGGTCGGGCGCCGTCGCGTTGGTGCTCGCGTCCAGCACCGGTGGAGTCGGCCAGCACGTCCGGTCGGTGGCCCGTGGCCTCGTCGAGGGCGGCGTCACGGTGCTGGTCTGCGGGCCCGCCGCCACCCAGGAGCAGTTCGACTTCGTCGCCGCCGGTGCGCGGTTCGTGCCGGTGGAGATCCCGGCCAGCCCGACCCCGGCTGACGCCCGCGCGGTGCTCGCGCTGCGCCGGGCGCTCACCGCCACCCACCTCGACGTGGTGCACGCGCACGGCCTGCGGGCCGGGCTGGTCGCCGTGCTCGCCCGTCCGCCCGCCCCGCTGGTCGTCACCTGGCACAACGCGGTGCTCGCCGGGGGCCTGCGCGGCGGGGTGTCCCGGCTGGTCGAACGGGTGGTGGCCCGCGGCGCGCGGGTGGCGCTCGGCGCCTCGACGGATCTGGTGGACCGGGCCGCCGCCGTGGGCGCCGCCGACGCCCGGCTCGCCCCGGTCGCCGCGCCGACGCTGCCCGCGCCGCGGCGGCGGGCGGCGGCGGTACGCGCCGAGTTCGGCGTACGCCCCGACCAGCCGTTGATCGTCTCGGTGGGTCGACTGCACCCGCAGAAGCGCTACGACGTGTTGATCGACGCGGCGGCCCGGTGGCGGACGCGTACCCCGCCGCCGGTCGTGGTGATCGCGGGCAGCGGGCCGGCCTACCTGCCGCTGGCCGCGCGGACGTCGGCGGCCCGCGCCCCGGTGACCCTGCTCGGGCACCGCACCGACGTGGCCGACCTGCTGGCCGGCGCCGACCTGGCGGTGGTGAGCAGCGACTGGGAGGCGCGGCAGCTCTTCGCCCAGGAGGCGTTGCGCGCGGGTGTGCCGCTCGTCGCCACCGCCGTCGGCGGACTGCCCGAGCTGGTCGGTGACGCCGCCGCGCTGGTGCCGGCCGGCGACGTGGACGCCCTCGACGCGGCGGTACGCGCCTTGCTCGACGACCCGGCGGCCCGCGCCGAGCTGGGCCGGCGCGGCGCGGAGCGGGCGGCGTCGTGGCCGACCGAGGCGGACACCGTCGCCGCGCTGGTCGACCTCTACGGCGAGTTGGCCGCGCGCCCCGACGATCCGACGTCCGTGCCCGGCACCGGCGGGTCGGCGTCCGCGCCGGACGCCGACGCCCCGAGAACGGGTCACCGGTGATGCTGCGCCGACTCGCCCCCGCCCTGCTGACGCTGCTCGTGGTGGCGCTGGGTGTCGCGGCGCTCGCCGCCCGCCCACCGCGGCAGGCGCCGCAGCGCACCGCCGACTTCGTGGTTCTCGCCGGGGTGGCGGGGCTGCGCTGGGAGGACGTCGACCCGCAGCACACCCCGACGTTGTGGCGGATGGCGCAGCAGGGGTCGATCGGCTCGCTGTCGGTGCGTTCCGCGCACCGGCCCACCTGCCCGGTGGACGGCTGGTTGACCCTGGGCGCGGGCAGCTTCGCCGCGTGGAACGGCAGCCGCTCGGCCGAGGGCTGCCCGGTGGCCGGCGTGGCGGTGGAGCAACCCGACGGCATCGGCGCGAACCTGCCCGACCAGGAGAGCGTGGTCCAGCACAACCAGCAGCGGCTGCCCTGGGGCACCGTGCCGGGTTCGCTGTCGGAGTCGGTGCGCTGCTCGGTCGCGATCGGCCAGGGCGCCGCGGTGGCCGCCGCCCGGCCGTTCGGCCGTGTCGACAGGTACGCCCCGGCGCTGCCCGCCGACCCCCGGGCGCTGCTGGGCTCCTGCGTGCTGAGCATCGTCGACCTGGGCACCGTGCGGGGGGACGATCCGGCGACCCGGGCCGAGGAGGCCCGGGAGGCGGACGCCGCGCTGGCGCGGGTCCTCGCGGCCCGGCCGCCGCGATCGTTGGTGCTGGTCGCCGGGGTCTCCGACACCGCCCAGCCGTCGCGGCTGCACGTGGCGGTCGCCGACGGGCCGGGCTGGGAGCGCGGGTGGCTCACCTCGGCCAGCACCGGCCGCGACGGCTACCTGCAACTTGTCGACCTCGCGCCGACCGCCCTGGCGGCGTTGGGCCGCCCGATGCCGGAGCGGCTGTTCCTGGGTCGTCCGGCGACCAGCGTCGGTGGCCGCCCGGCGGACCTGGCCGAGGCGATCGACGCCCCGGCGAGCGCCGACCGGGAGGCGGCCGCCCAGCGGACCGTCTCCGGCACGTTCTTCGCGCTGCTCGCCGGCGCGCAGGTGCTGCTGGCGGTCGCGATCCTGCCGCTGCTGCGCCGGGCCCGCCCGCACGCCGGCCCGGACGGCCCGACCACGATCGGTAGGCGGGTCGCGGCGGTGGTGGAGCTGCTGCTGGTGGCGGCGGCGTTGACGGTCCCGGCGGCGCTGCTGGCCGACGCGGTGCCCTGGTGGCGGGGCGCGTACCCGGGGTGGACCTTCGCCGGGGTCACCGCCGTGCTGGTGCTCGCCGGCACCGTGGCGGTGCGCCTCGCGCCCGGGTACGCGGGCACCCTCGGCCCGCTCGGCGCGGTGGCCGGTCTCACCACGCTCGTCGTCGGGCTGGACGTGCTCACCGGTGCCCGGCTGCAACTCAACGGGGTGGTCGGGTACTCCGCGTTGCAGGGCGGCCGGTACGCCGGGCTGAGCACCGTGGGGCTGGGGGTGTTCCTGGCCGGCGCGCTGCTCAGCGGAGGGTGGCTGGCCCAGCGGGTGCACCGGAGCTGGCGGCCGGCGGTGATGGTGGCGGTGGGTGGCCTCGCCGTGGTGGTGGTCGGCAGCCCGTACCTGGGCGCCGACCCGGTCGGCGCGATAGCGCTCACCGCCGGGGTGAGCGTCGCCGCGGTGATCAGCGCCGGCGGCTGGTTGACGATCAGCCGGTTGGCCTGGGCGACGATGGCCGCGTTGGCGGTCGGCACCGGGTTCGCCGTGGTGGAGCTGCGCCGTCCGCCGGCGGAGCGGGGCAGCCTGGGTCGTTTCCTCTCCGCGCTCGGCGACGGCACCGGCGGGTTCACCGTGCACCGCTCCAGCGCGGAGAACTTCGAGACGCTCGTGAACAGTCCGCTGACGGTGCTGGCGCTGGCCGGTGGGTTGCTGGTGTGGTTCGCCCTGTTGCAGCCGTGGGGCGGGCTGATGCGCCTGTTCGGCATCTACCCGGCGGTGCGGGCCGCGTTCGGCGGTACCGTGGTCGCCGCGGTGCTCGGCGGGGTCCTCGACGGCGCGGCGCTGGACGTGCTGGGCGCCGCGGCCGCGCTGGTGGTGCCGATGGCGGTCCTGGCGTCGCTGCGGGTGCTCGGGCACGCCGCCGACCGCACCCGCCCGGTCCCGGGTCGTGTCCTCGGCAGCGGCGCCGACGACGAAACGGGGCCCGGCGGGGTGGGACCGGCCCGGGGCGGTGACGGCCCGAGCGGTGGTGGCGGGCCGCTGGGCGCCGGGCATCCGCGTCCGATCAGTGGCCCGCCCGCCACCGGGGGGCCGGCCGGAGCGTCCCCCGCCGGGGTGCGGTCCCGGCCGGAGGACGCCGACGACCCCGACGACAGCGGGGACACCGACGGGCCGACGCCGTCCACGCCGGCGCCGCCCCGGCAGGTCTCCCGGTCATCGACGGAGGTTGCCACCTCCTGAGCGTCGGGCGTCGTCCGGATGTCCCGCGGGTGTCGCGGCCGGGCCTCGTCCCGATGCCCGGAGGTGTCGCCGCCGGGGTGCGGCCTGCGGGTACCCGCCCGGGAGGTGTTACCGTCGAATCCCGTGGATCGCGTGATCACTCTGCTGATCAAGCACGGCGGTCTGCATGACCGCGACAGACGACACGGGAGCAGGCCTTGGCCCCATCAGCACGGACGACCAGGCATATTTTCGTCACCGGGGGCGTCGCCTCCTCGCTGGGTAAGGGCCTCACCGCCTCCAGCCTCGGCAACCTGCTGACCGCGCGCGGGCTGCGCGTGGTGATGCAGAAGCTCGACCCCTACCTGAACGTCGACCCGGGGACGATGAACCCGTTCCAGCACGGTGAGGTCTTCGTCACCGAGGACGGCGCGGAGACCGACCTCGACGTGGGGCACTACGAGCGTTTCCTCGACCGGGCGCTGTCCGGCAAGGCGAACGTCACCACCGGGCAGATCTACTCCGACGTGATCGCCAAGGAGCGGCGCGGTGAATACCTGGGCGACACCGTCCAGGTCATCCCGCACATCACCAACGAGATCAAGTCGCGGATCTTGGCGATGGCCGACCCGGACGAGGACGGCCAGCTCCCGGACGTGGTGATCACCGAGGTCGGCGGCACCGTGGGCGACATCGAGTCGCTGCCGTTCCTGGAGGCGATCCGTCAGGTCCGTCACGACCTGGGCCGGGACAACTGCTTCTACCTGCACGTGTCGCTGGTGCCGTACCTGGCGCCGTCGGGTGAGCTGAAGACCAAGCCGACCCAGCACTCGGTGGCGCAGCTGCGCAACATCGGTATCCAGCCGGACGCGATCGTGCTGCGCTGCGACCGGGAGATCCCGGAGAAGCTCAAGGAGAAGCTGTCGCTCTACTGCGACGTCGACCGCGAGGCGGTGGTGGCCGCGCCGGACGCCCCGAGCATCTACGACATCCCGAAGGTGCTGCACCGTGAGGGGCTCGACGCGTACGTGGTGCGCCGGCTCGGGCTGTCCTTCCGGGACGTGGACTGGACCAGCTGGGACGACCTGCTGGAGCGGGTGCACCGGCCCCGGCACACGGTCACCGTCGCCGTGGTCGGCAAGTACGTCGACCTGCCCGACGCGTACCTGTCGGTCAGCGAGGCGATCCGGGCGGCGGGCTTCGGCCACCGGGCCCGGGTGCAGCTCAAGTGGGTGCCCAGCGACGAGTGCGTCACCCCGGCCGGGGCGGCGGCGTCGCTGGCCGGCGTGGACGGCATCCTCATCCCGGGCGGGTTCGGCGTGCGCGGGATCGAGGGCAAGATCGGCACCGCCCGGTACGCCCGCGAGAACGGCATCCCGCTGCTCGGCCTCTGCCTCGGCCTGCAGTGCATGACCATCGAGGTGGCCCGGCACCTGGCCGGCCTGGACGGCGCGAACTCGCTGGAGTTCGACGAGCAGGCCATCCACCCGGTGATCGCCACCATGGCCGACCAGGAGGACATCGTGGCCGGCCGGGGTGACCTGGGCGGCACCATGCGGCTCGGGGCGTACCCGGCGACGCTGACCGAGGGCTCGATCGTCGCCGAGGCGTACGGCAGCACCGAGATCAGCGAGCGGCACCGGCACCGCTACGAGGTGAACAACGCCTACCGGGACGCGCTGACCAAGGCCGGTCTGCGCTTCTCCGGCACCTCGCCGGACGGCCGGCTGGTCGAGTTCATCGAGCTGGACCGCAGTCTGCACCCGTTCTTCGTGGCCACCCAGGCGCACCCGGAGCTGAAGAGCCGCCCGACCCGCCCGCACCCGCTGTTCGCCTCGTTCGTCAAGGCCGCTGTGGCGTACTCCCAGGCCGACCAGCTCCCGGTCGACCTGGACGCGGCGACGGAGGCCCCGACGTCGCGCAAGGCCGCCCGCAACGGCGCCGCCACGAAGGCGTCGGCGTGACCGACCACCGCTACGAGGTCCGCTCCCGCGAGGAGCGCTACCGGGGGCGGATCTTCGACGTGGTCACCGAGGAGGTGACCATGCCGGGCGGCGGCACCGGGCTGCGCGACCTGGTCCGGCACGTCGGGGCGGTGGCCGTGGTGGCGCTCGACGACGCCGGTCAGGTGGTGCTGATCCGCCAGTACCGGCATCCGGTCGGTCGGCACCTGTGGGAGCTGCCGGCCGGGCTGATGGACGTCTCCGGCGAGGAGTTGCCGGCGGCGGCGCTGCGCGAGTTGGCCGAGGAGGCCGACCTGACCGCCGCGCGCGTCGACGTGCTCGTCGACCTGCACAGCTCGCCGGGCTTCACCAACGAGATCGTCCGGGTGTTCCTGGCCCGGGACCTCGCCGACGTGCCGGCCGACGAGCGGCACGAGCGCCGCGACGAGGAGGCCGACCTCCAGGTCGTGCGCATCGACCTGGACGAGGCGGTCGCGATGGTCCTGGCCGGGGAGATCACCAACGCGTCCGCGGTGGCCGGGCTGCTGGCCACGGCCCACGCCCGGGACACCGGTTTCGCGGCGCTGCGCCGGGCGCAGGCGCCGCTGCCGCGCTGAGCGCCGCCGCCGGTCCAGGCCGGTTCGGGAGTACGACGAGAGGGGCCCCGCGGTCAGCCGCGGGGCCCCTCGTCGTGGTGCCGGCTCAGGAGTCGCGCAGCGGACGGCCCTGCGCGTCCGTACCGCCGTTGACCAGGATGAGAATGCCGTCGATCAGGCCCCAGAAGCCGCCGAGGCCGCAGGTCACCAGGCTCACCACGAGCTGGAGAACGGCGATCTTGGTGTGTCCGGTGTAGAACCGACCGGCACCGAAGGTGCCCAGCAGGATGCCGAGGACGCCCGCGACGATCTTGCTCTTGTCGGAAACGCCCTGCGGGTACCCCGGCTGGGGGTACCCGGGCTGGTAAGGAGGAGTGGTCATGGGCGGACACACTAGTGATCGACTCATCAGCTGTCCGCACCGCCACCCGCCAGATGGGACGATGAGGGCCGAACACTGTCCTGTCGGCTGAGGTGGCGTCACGCGAGCGAAACGGGGCGGCACACCTGACACATCGTCAGGACACCCCGGCACCGGATGCCACTGTGCTGGCTCGCGGCGGCGCGCAGCGCGCCTAGACTGCCGCCGTCGGGACCGGTGGACCGCGGTGGCAACGGGGCCAGCCGCGGCGCCGCGCAGTCGGGGGAGCGCAGCCCCGAGGAGAGGTGTCTGCAACGTGAAGGTCGGAATCCCCCGCGAGGTCAAGAACCACGAGTACCGGGTGGCGATCACGCCCGCCGGCGTCAACGAGTTCACCCGCTTCGGTCACCAGGTGTTCGTCGAGGCCGGCGCCGGGGTCGGCTCCAGCATCACCGACGAGGAGTTCGCCGCCGCCGGCGCGACGATCCTGGCCACCGCCGACGAGGTGTGGGAGACCGCCGAGCTGGTGCTCAAGGTCAAGGAGCCGGTCGCCGAGGAGTACCACCGCATGCGCGAGGGGCAGGTGCTCTTCACCTACCTGCACCTGGCCGCCTCCAAGGAGTGCACCGACGCGCTGCTCGACCGGAAGGTCACGGGCATCGCGTACGAGACCGTCGAGCTGCCGGACAGGTCGCTGCCGCTGCTCGCCCCGATGTCCGAGGTGGCCGGCCGGCTCGCCCCGCAGGTGGGCGCCTTCTACATGATGCGTACCGGCGGTGGGCGCGGGGTGCTGCCCGGCGGCGTCTCCGGCGTGTACGCGGCCAAGACCGTGGTCATCGGCGCCGGCGTCTCCGGCCTGAACGCCGCCGCCATCGCGTTGGGTCTGCAGTCCGAGGTGCTGCTGCTGGACAAGAACGTCGCCCGGCTGCGGCAGGCCGACGCGATCTACCGGGGGCACCTGCAGACCGTCGCCTCCAACGCGTACGAGGTCGAGCGGGCCGTGCTCGACGCCGACCTGGTCATCGGCGCGGTGCTGGTGCCCGGCGCGAAGGCCCCGAAGCTGATCTCCAACGAGCTGGTGTCCCGGATGAAGCCGGGCAGCGTGCTCGTCGACATCGCCATCGACCAGGGCGGCTGCTTCGAGGACTCGCGTCCCACCACGCACGCCGACCCGGTCTACAAGGTGCACGACTCGATCTTCTACTGCGTGGCGAACATGCCCGGCGCGGTGCCGAACACCAGCACCTACGCGCTGACCAACGTCACCCTGCCGTACGCCCTGGAACTGGCGAACCAGGGCTGGCGCGAGGCGCTGCGCAACGACCCGGCGCTGGCGCTGGGCCTGAACACCCACGACGGTCAGGTCACCTACGGCCCGGTCGCCGAGGCGCACGGCATGGCCGTCCTCCCGCTGGCCGACGCCCTGGCCTGACGCGGTGGCGGGCTGAACGGCGGCACGGACTCCGCCGGCGTGGGTAGCGCGCCCACGCCGGCGCTGCGCCGTGCCGTCCGCGGCTACCTCGACCACCTGACCGTCGAGCGGGGCCTGTCGGCGAACACGCTCGCCTCGTACCGCCGGGATCTGGAGCGGTACCTGGCGACCCTGGCCGACGCCGGCGTCACCGACCTCGCGTCGGTCGGCGCCGGCCTGGTCGAGACGCACCTCGCGCGGCTGCGCGCGGGCGACGACGACCACCCGCCGCTCGCCGTCTCCTCCGCCGCCCGCGCGGCCAGCGCCGTGCGCGGCCTGCACCGCTTCGCCGTGCGCGAGGGCCTCACCGGCGCCGATCCCAGCCGCGACGTCCGCCCGCCCACCCCGCCGCGCCGGCTGCCCCGGGCGCTGCCCGTCGACGACGTGGTCCGGCTGCTGGAGACCGCCGGCCCGATCACCGCCACCGGCGACGACGCGCCCCTCGGGCTGCGCGACCGGGCGCTGCTGGAGTTCCTGTACGGCACCGGCGCGCGGATCTCCGAGGCGGTCGGCGCGGCCATCGACGACCTGGACACCGACGAGGGCACCGTCCTGCTGCGCGGCAAGGGCGGCCGGGTGCGGCTGGTGCCCATCGGCGGGTACGCGGTCGACGCCCTGCGCGCCTACCTGGTCCGGGCCCGCCCCGGGCTGGCCGCCGCCGGCCGGGGCACCCCGGCGGTCTTCCTCAACGCCCGCGGCGGTCCGTTGTCCCGGCAGGGCGCGTGGGGCATCCTGCGCCGCGCCGCCGAGCGGGCCGTGCTGCCCGTCGACGGGCCGGCCGCCGTGTCCCCGCACACGTTGCGCCACTCGTACGCCACCCACCTGCTCGACGGCGGCGCCGACGTCCGGGTGGTCCAGGAGCTGCTCGGACACGCCTCGGTGACCACCACCCAGGTCTACACCCTGGTCACCGTGGAGCGGCTGCGCGAGGTGTACGCCACCGCCCACCCGCGCGCCCAGGGCTGAACCGCTCGCGGTCGACGCCGACACGCCGGGCCGGTGCTGAACCCCCTGCTGGTCGGTGGCGTACAGTCGGCATCGGCGCGGACCTCCTGGAGCGACACGACCGGGGTGCGCAGCGGCGCCGCGAAGGACGTCGGACGGCTCCGACGCCGGGTGGGTCGTCGGGAGGGGGCAACGAGCACATGGCTGGCAACGGTGACCGTGCCGAGACCTGGACGTCGGAGCTCCGCGAGCAGCAGGCCACGCTCGGCGCGGACCTGGGTCCGGCGGACCCGGCTGCCTACACGATGCGCAAGCCGATCCCCGAGCCGATGCCCACCGACCGGCACGGCCCCGCGCGGATCATCGCGATGGCCAACCAGAAGGGCGGCGTCGGCAAGACCACCACCACCATCAACCTGGGCGCGGCGCTCGCCGAGTACGGGCGCAAGGTCCTGCTCGTCGACTTCGACCCGCAGGGCGCGCTGTCGGTGGGGCTGGGGGTCAACCCGCACAACCTCGACCTGTCCGTCTACAACCTGCTCATGCAGGACGACGTGACCGCCGAGGACGTCCTGATCAAGACCGACGTGGCCGGTCTGCACCTGCTACCGGCCAACATCGACCTCTCCGCCGCCGAGATCCAGCTCGTCAACGAGGTCGCCCGGGAGATGGCCCTGGCCCGGGTCCTGCGCTCGATCCGCAAGGAATACGACTACATCCTGATCGACTGCCAGCCGTCGCTCGGCCTGCTGGCGATCAACGCGCTGACCGTCGCGCACGGCGTGCTCATCCCCCTCGAATGCGAGTTCTTCAGCCTGCGCGGGGTGGCGCTGCTGCTGGACACCATCGACAAGGTGCGCGAGCGCCTCAACTTCGACCTGGAGCTCGAAGGCATCCTCGCCACCATGTACGACAGCCGCACCACGCACTGCCGGCAGGTGCTGCAACGGGTGGTCGAGGCGTTCGGCGACAAGGTCTACCAGACCGTGATCACCAAGACGGTGAAGTTCCCTGAGTCCACCGTGGCCGGCTCGCCCATCACGACGATGGACCCGGCGTCCTCCGGGGCGCGTAACTACCGTCAGCTGGCCCGCGAGGTGATCGCCGCCCAGTCGGAGCGGTAGCCGGAACGCCCGGTGCCCGCCTCGTGGACTACGGTCGTGCGGTGACCGCGCCACCAGTGGACCCACCCGAGGCCGCAGCGCCGGCAGTGGTCGACGGCGCGCCGCCCGCTGATCCCGCCGCGCCGCCCGCTGATCCCGCCGCGCCGCCGGTTGATGCCGCCGCGACCGGCTTCACGGTGCGGCTGGCCAACTTCACCGGCCCGTTCGACCTGCTGCTGCAACTGATCGGCAAGCACAAGCTCGACGTCACCGAGGTGGCCCTGCACACGGTCACCGACGAGTTCATCGCCTACATCCGGGCCATGGGCGACGACTGGGACCTGGGCGAGGCCAGCGAGTTCCTGCTCGTCGCCGCGACCCTGCTCGACCTGAAGGCCGCCCGGCTGCTGCCCGCCGCCGACGTCGAGGACGAAGCCGACCTCGCCCTGCTGGAGGCCCGGGACCTGCTCTTCGCCCGGCTGTTGCAGTACAAGGCGTACAAGGAGGCCGCCGCGCACATCGCCGAGCTGGAGGCCGTCGGCGGCCGCCGGTACCCGCGCGCGGTCAGCCTGGAACCCCGCTACGCCGAGGCGCTACCCGACCTGGTCCTCGGCATCGGCCCGCAACGGCTGCTGAAGCTCGCCGTGAAGGCGATGACCCCGAAACCGGTGCCCGAGGTCTCCATCGCCCACGTGCACATGGTCCGGGTCAGCGTCCGGGAACACGCCGCGATCCTCACCGCCCGGCTGCGCCGCGCCGGCACCGCCACCTTCTCGCTGCTCTGCGCCGACTGCGAGGCGACCCTGGAGGTGGTGGCCCGGTTCCTGGCGCTGCTGGAGCTCTACCGGGAGGGCCTGGTCTCCTTCGTGCAGGAGCAGGCCCTGGAGGAGCTGACGGTGCGCTGGACCGGCCCGGCCGACGGCGACACCGACCTGCACGTCGACGAGTACGCCGGCAACCCGGCCGACCCGGAGCAACCGGCAGCGGGCACGACGGAGGATGAGCGGGATGAGTGACGAGCAACGCCGGGAGTCGCTGGCCGACCAGGCCGCCGCGTGGGTCCCGCCGTGGGAACGCCCCCGCCAGCACACCCCGCCCCACGACGACACCGCTGACGACCCCCGGGCGGCGGCCGAGGGCGCGCCGGACCTGGCCGCCCCTGCTCCGGGTGAGGCGGGGGAGTCGGCCGAGGCAGAGGAGCCGGCTGGGGCGGGGGAGTCGGGCGAGACCGGAGAGCCGGCTGCGGCGGGGGAGCCGGCTGCGGCGGGGGAGGCTGCGGGCGTACCCGAGCGGCAGCCGGCGGGGCGGCGGCGGGTGACGGCCGCGCCGGAGCCGGCGCCGGAGCTGCCCGACGCCGAGCTGCGCGGCGCGTTGGAGGCGATCCTGCTGGTGGTCGACGAGCCGGTGAGCGAGCTGGTGCTGGCCCAGGTGCTGCAGCAGCCGGTGGAGCGGATCGGGCCGGTGCTCGACGAGATCGCCGCCGGGTACACGGCGGCGGGGCACGGGTTCGAGCTGCGTCGGGCGGCCGGTGGGTGGCGGCTGTACACCCGGCCGGAATACGCGACGTACGTCGAGCGGTTCGTCCTGGACGGGCAGTCCGTACGATTGACCCAGGCCGCGTTGGAGACGCTCGCCGTGGTCGCCTACAAGCAGCCGGTGACCCGTTCGCGCATCTCCGCGATCCGCGGTGTGAACTGCGACGGGGTGATCCGTACGCTGGTGACCCGCGGCCTCGTCGAGGAGTGCGGCACCGAACAGGACAGCGGGGCGTTCCTCTACCGGACCACCACGTTGTTCCTGGAGAAGCTCGGGCTGAACACCGTCGACGAGCTGCCGCCCCTCGCACCCTTCCTGCCCGACGACGTAGAAGAGCTTGCTGATGCGACCCGATAACCGTGCCCCGAAACCCGACGCCCCCGTCTACGAGGGGGCGGAGCGCCTGCAGAAGGTGCTCGCTGCCGCCGGCGTCGGTTCCCGGCGCGCCTGCGAGGACCTGATCTTCCGCCGCCGGGTCACCGTCGACGGGCGGGTCGCCAAGCTCGGCGACAAGGTCGACCCGGCCACCGCCGTGATCCACGTGGACGGCGAGCGCCTCCAGGTCGACGTCCGGCTGGTCTACGTGGCGATGAACAAGCCGCGTGGGGTGGTCACCACAATGGCGGACGACAAGGGCCGCAACGAGCTGGCCGAGTTCATCGGCAGGCGACTGGACCAGCGGGTCTACCACGTCGGGCGGCTCGACGCCGAGAGCGAGGGACTGCTGCTGCTCACCAACGACGGCACCCTCGCGCACAAGCTGATGCACCCCTCGTACCAGGTGCTGAAGACCTACCTGGCCGAGGTGGTCGGCCCGATCCCGCGCAACCTGAGCAAGCGGCTGCTGGCCGGCGTGGAGCTGGAGGACGGGCCAGTGCGGGTCGACTCGTTCAGGGTGGTGGGCACCCTGGGCAAAACCGCCCAGGTGGAGCTGAGCCTGCACGAGGGGCGCAAGCACATCGTCCGCCGGCTGATGGACGAGGTCGGGCACCCGGTGACCCGGCTGGTGCGTACCTCGATCGGGCCGATCCGGTTGGGTGACCTGCGCACCGGCCGGCTGCGGCGGCTGACCAACGCCGAGGTCACCGCGCTGTTCAGCGCGGTGGGTGACTGACCCCCGAGTTCCGGGTACGGCTGCCGGTAGGCTCCACCGATGGCCGGGACGCGGTCGCGGAGGTGGCGTGGGTCGCCTCCCGCGGCGGCGCACGCGGGTCCGCGGACGGGACCCGGCATGATTGATGACGATTGACCAACCGCTTGCGGCGCCGAATCACCGGGCGATCCGCGAGGTACGGGCTGAGGAGGACACGGTGGAGCAAAACGTACGGGCCGGGCGATGTGTGGTCGCAGTGGACGGGCCGTCCGGTTCGGGTAAGTCCACCGTGTCGCGGCGACTCGCCGCGAACATCGGCGCGCGCTACCTGGACACCGGGGCGATGTACCGGGCGATCACGTGGGCCGTGCTGCGCTCCGGCGTGGACCTCACCGACGCGGCGTCGGTGGCCAAGGTCGCCGGCGAGGCGGACCTGCGCATCGGCACCGACCCCGAGGGGTACGGCGTGACGGTCGACGGTGTCGGCGTGGACGCGGACATCCGGGGCGCCGAGGTGACCGCCGCGGTCTCCGCCGTCGCGGCGGTGGCGGCGGTTCGTGAGCTGCTGGTTCGCCGGCAGCGCGAGATGATCGCCAACGCCGGTCGGATGGTGGTCGAGGGTCGCGACATCGGCTCGGTCGTGGCGCCGGACGCCGACCTCAAGGTCTTCCTGACCGCCTCCGAGGCGGCCCGGGCGGCCCGGCGCAGCGCCGAGGACTCCGCCGACGTGGCGGCCACCGCCGCCGACCTGGCCCGCCGGGACCGCCTCGACTCGACCCGCAAGGTCAACCCGCTGGCGCAGGCGCCCGACGCGGTGGTGCTGGACACCACCGAGCTGGGCATCGACGAGGTCGTCGCCCGGATGCGTGACCTGCTGTCCGAGCGGGGCGTGGCATGAGGTTTGTCGTGGGCGCGGCGTGTGGCGCTCCGATGCGCAGCGGAGGAGCGGCATGAGCGAGCGTAGCGAGCGAATCATCGGGCTCAGCGTGGTTGTGCCTCATGGCGGTCCGGAGCGCAGCGGAGGAGCGGCATGAGCGAGCGTAGCGAGCGAATCATCGGGCTCAGCGTGGTTGTGCCTCATGGCGGTCCGGAGCGCAGCGGAGGAGCGGCATGAGTGGCGATGGTGGTGGCTGGGTCGAGCTGCGGGAGCCCGACGTCGCCGTCGAGGAGCCGTCCGGCCCGCAGCCGGTGGTGGCCGTTGTCGGCCGCCCCAACGTGGGCAAGTCGACGCTGGTCAACCGGATCATCGGCCGCCGGCAGGCGGTCGTCGAGGACGTCCCCGGGGTGACCCGGGACCGGGTGCCGTACGACGCGCAGTGGAACGGCCGGGCGTTCACGGTGGTGGACACCGGCGGTTGGGAGCCGGACGCGAAGGACCGCGCGGCGGCCATCGCCGCGCAGGCCGAGACCGCCGTCGTCACCGCCGACGTGGTGCTCTTCGTGGTCGACGCGATGGTGGGCGCCACCGACGTGGACGAGGCCGCGGTGAAGATGCTGCGGCGCAGCGCCAAGCCGGTGATCCTGGTGGCGAACAAGGCCGACAACGCGTCCATCGAGATGGAGGCCGTGTCGCTCTGGTCGCTCGGCCTCGGCGAGCCGTTCCCGGTGTCGGCGCTGCACGGGCGCGGTTCCGGTGACCTGCTGGACGCGATCCTCGCGGCGCTGCCGGAGGCCCCGACGATCGTGGAGAATCGCCCGCGCGGGCCCCGCCGGGTGGCGCTGGTCGGGCGGCCCAACGTCGGCAAGTCCAGTCTGCTCAACCGGTTCTCCGGTGAGGAGCGGGCGGTCGTCGACTCGGTCGCGGGCACCACTGTGGACCCGGTGGACAGCCTCGTCGACATCGGCGGGCAGACCTGGCAGCTGGTGGACACCGCCGGCCTGCGCAAGCGGGTCGGCAAGGCCAGCGGCACCGAGTACTACGCCAGCCTGCGCACCGCCGGCGCGATCGAGGCCGCCGAGGTGGCGGTGGTGCTGCTGGACGCCAGCGAGCCGATCAGCGAACAGGACCAGCGGATCCTGTCGATGGTCACCGAGGCAGGCCGGGCGCTGGTCATCGCGTTCAACAAGTGGGACCTGGTCGACGCCGACCGCCGGTACTACCTGGACAAGGAGATCGACCGGGAGCTGCGCCGCATTCCCTGGGCGATCCGGCTGAACCTGTCCGCGATGACCGGCCGGGCGGTCGACAAGCTGGCGCCGGCGCTGAACAAGGCGCTGACCAGTTGGGAGACCCGCGTACCGACCGCGCACCTCAACCAGTGGTTGACCGCGCTGGTGCAGGCCACGCCGCACCCGGTTCGCGGTGGGCGCGCGCCGCGCATCCTGTTCGCCACGCAGGCCGGCGTCGCGCCGCCGCGGTTCGTGCTCTTCACCACCGGCCCCCTGGACGCCGGCTACCAGCGCTTCGTCGAGCGCAAGCTCCGCGAGGAGTTCGGGTACGAGGGCAGCCCGATCGAGATCTCGGTGCGCCCGCGCAAGAAGCTCGGCCCCGGCGGCCGGGGCAAGGCGCACGGTTAGCCGTAACGCGGGAAACGCCGGACGGGCCTGGTGCCCGTCCGGCATTTCCGTGCCATCCTCCTAGGAAGCTTTAGGGGATGTGCTGTGGCTCCGGTGCTTGCGGCGCGGGTGGGGCCTGTGCGGACCGGATGGGGCGGCTGCGCTAAGCTGTACCGGCTGCCGCGGGGGAGACCACGCGGGGGCGGGACGTGGCGCAGCTTGGTAGCGCACTTGACTGGGGGTCAAGGGGTCGTCGGTTCGAATCCGGCCGTCCCGACACAGGTGAGGGGCCATCTCGGAAGATCGAGACGGCCCCTTTGTCGTGCCTGGGTTACTAACCCTCAGCGTCGGAGATCCGGTCCATGGCGACTGCGCCGCTCAGGAGCGCCGGCCGTAGTTGGTTTGCCGGTAGACGCTCTCAGTGACGGTCGTGCCGGAGTGGCCGCCGAGGGCCGCGATCTGCGACCTGGCGGCGCGCAGGGTCGGACCAAGACATCCGACCCTGCCGACGACCGCCTGGTCACCTGGCCGGCTCTGCGGCCGGCTCGCCGTCAGCGAGAGTGGCGGTTTCGCCCGCGGCCGTTCCCGCTACTGCGGGGCGGCTTTCTCGGCCTCCTTGAGCACGGCCAGACTCAGCCAGGAGGTGAACTGCTGGTCGATGATCTGGCGTGTGCGCAACGCGTTCAGCACTGCCTGTGGATCGGTGACCTGCCATACCCTGACGTCGAAGCAGGGCAGCCCGTCGTCGTTGAAGTTCTGTTTTGGCAGGAACGGCAGTGCCCGCCAGGCGATGCCGGCGTTGCGCAGTTGGTCGACCCCCATGAAGGTGCCGAGGTTGGTCAGTAGGGTGGGCAACGGCACTGCGCGGCCACCGCCGTAGGTGGTTCGCAGGTTCTGCAACGTGATCAGCTCGTTGCCGCTGACGGTGACCTCGGCCCGGTTGAGTTCGGCCCACCACAGCGCGTCGTACGCGCCGATATACCCCTGGAACAGCGCAGCCGTACCGTCGGTGGCCCGCTCCAGGACGAACTCGTGGATGGCGTCGTTCACCACGTTGATCAGTACCGGGCCCGGGTAGTCGGCCTGGACCAGCTGGGCCAGTTTGGCAGCGCCGTTGGGGCCGGACAGCCTGAACTCCTCGGCAACCAGCTGCACCTCGCCGCCGAGGTCCTGGACGCGGCCGAGGAGATATTTGGCGGTGGGGCCACAGGCGCCGAAGAAGTTGAGAAACTGGGACCGGCCGAATGTCATTGTCGCGGGGTCGTACCAGGCCAGCACACTCGGCGGGTGCCGGACCACGCGGTGGGCCGTCAACTGCTGCGAGTACGGGGCACCCGGCACCCAACCCTGCAACGCGTTGTCCACCTCGCCCCAGTCGGTGAATCGCCAGCGTTCGGCAACCGTGTCCGCGGCCAGCGCCGCGAAGCCGGGGCTGCCCAGCCACGCCGCGCCCTGGACCAGAGCCTGGTACACCTCGGTCTGCTGCAGGGCGAGCAAGGTGGGGTACTCGATGGCCGCCTGACCCCGGCCGATACGTACGGTGCCGGCTTTCTCCGCACCGGACGGAGCGGTGTGGTTCACCGAGAGCGCGCTGGGCGCCGTAGCAAGGGCGCCGGTCCAGTTCGCTTGCCGCAGCACTGCCAGCGCTTTGACCAGCGCGTCTGCATCGACGAACTTCCACAGCTTCGTCAAGCTGCCGAACAGCATCGCCGGTATCCCGTCTGACACCGCCCCCACCGCAGCAGCATGCTGCGGCAGGTTACTGGCCCGGTAGATGAGCGAGCCGACCTGTACCGTCACGTTGTCCCTCCTCCGTTGGCTCTGACAAGAGCCGCCGGGACCACGATGGGCCACAGACCGTGTTGAAGCAGTCACCCGGGCGACACGCCACAATCGAGCGGGCTCCTGCTGCCAACGATCGTCAGGAACCAGCGGTGGGCGCTACGGTGCCACCACCGTCCGCCAAGCCTCGGTGACACACAACTCGTCGTAACCCCACCAGCCATAGCGCTTGCCTGTGTCGAGCAGATGGCGCACACGTCGGAGATCGGCGTTGGGCGGAACGTCGATTGCCGTCACCCCGAACATGCCGGTGCCGGGGATGCCCAGCGCGCTGAATCTCTCGAGGATGGCTTCGGTACCAACATCGAGTGGGCCGAGCGGACTGCCGGGGGCAAGTGTCACCCGGATCGCGCAGTAACCGGATGCCTCGAGTTTCTCCCGTACCCAGAGCTGCCCGTCCTCGTCACGCTGAACTCGAAAGATGTCGCCCTTGGCGGCGTTCAGCTTGGCCCAAGGCGCGGATGGCAGCCGGACTCGGTCCGGCGCGAGAGGCTGGGCACCCATCCCGAGGGCTGAGGCTGGTCCACCTGACATCGGGAACCACACTTGCACCCGTTCCACTGCCGGTGCGGCCGGGACGTCGCTTGTCGGGGGCATCGCTTCAGTTTGCTACACCATTGAGGTACCAGCGTCGTATCGACGCACCTGGTAGTGGTGCAGGCCGGGCCGAAGCGCCATGGCGAGGATGTCCCAACATCACCTCCCTTTGGCGTCGATGGTGTAGACCACGTCTGACCCGACGTCGTGGCGGGTGATGCCGGGGACGTCGGCGATGTTGAGCAGTGGTTCGTATGGGGTCCCGTACACCCGGTCGCGCAGCAGGACGACGCTGCGGATGCCGAGCTGGTGTAACCGTTCCATGGCCGGCTCGCTGGGGAAGGTCGCCATGACGTCGCGGATCGCCTGACGGCTGGGCGTGGTGTAGCTGGCCGCACCGTTCACCATGGTGGGAAAACCGTCGGTCGACCACAGTAGGACGTTGAGGTCGTTGCCGTCGTCGGACGGCAATACCATGGTCGGAGCGTGCGCGGCGGCTAGCGCCATCGCGGCCGGTTTGGCTGGGGTTTGGGGGTGCTTCAGGTCAGGTAGACCCTCAGCCAGCACGAGAACCAGCAACGGAACGGTCAGTAACCGTGCCGCTTCCACCGACCATTCCGGCTTGGCGTTCCTGCGAGCCACCTCCGCCAGGTGGGAAACCAGGCCGGCCGCGAGGATGGCCATACAGAGAGTGGGCCACAAGATCAACCGACCTGGTGTACGGGAACCGTCGAACCCGGGCACGTAAAGATAGAGCAGACGGTAGATCGGCCCGTTCGTGCCCAGCGCGAACAACACTCCGACGACCGTCCCGAACAGCAGCAGGAGCCGTTGCACTGGTGACCAGCGGGATATGAACAGGCCGGCGAAGGCCAGTAGATACAGTGCGTACCCGCAGAGCAGCACCTTCTCCGTCGGTGCGCCACCAAGAGCGGTGCGGGCGTCGGTGTGCAGGGTGCCCCAGGGCAGCGAGGACTGCGGCGCCACGAGAAGTCCGCGCAGTGTCGGGGAGAAGTGCGCGACGTAGTCCCAGTCCCGGGTGACACGTGGGTTGAGCTCGCGCACGTGTTGGTACGCGTACGCGAAGTATCCGGTCACCGCGGTGAAGACCAGCCCGCCGATCAGATCACTGACGATCAGCCGGCGGTCAAGGCGTGGGCGGTGGATCAGCCAGGCTGTCAGTGTGATCAGGCAGAGAGTGGCGAGGACGTATACGAATCCCAGCCCCACGCCGAAGCCAAGACTGACCTGCCAGGCCGCGACGAGCCAGCCGGCGAACGCCCATCCCGGCCGGACTCGTTCGGCAAGGTAGCCGCGGGTCAACGAGAGTCCGTGGCCGCGCGCCAGCATCGCCAAGGCCAGAGTGATGCCACCGGTGGAGAGGATGTTCAGATGGCCGTCGTGGCCGTAGCGCCAGGGCGCGTAGGCGAGGGCGGCCCCGGCCACCGCGGCGGCGACCTTGTTCGCGCCAAGTTGGCGCAGGAGCGCGTAGCCGCCGAGGAAGGCGAGCGCGAAGGCCAGCACGAACAGGATGTTGTAGCGCAGCACGGCGGCGACCACACCGTTGCCTATCAGCCCTGCCGGGGCATAGCCGAGCAGGCTGTCGTTCAGGGCCAGGCCGTACTTGTCGGGATAGAAAGCGTTGGTATCCCAAAGGCCACGCAGACCGTGGGTGACAGCGTGGCCATTCCATCCCACCAGCCATGCTTGGGCGGTCGGGTCACCCACGTCACCGACGATGGTGTGGGCCGGGTCGGCGATCGGCGCGGTCTTGGCGCCGGCAGTCATCAGGCGAAGCGCGTACGGCGGAATCAGCCAGATCATCGCGACGGCGAGGAGCACTGAACCGAGGCTCGCGATACTCAGCTCCCGCCGATGGGCTCCACGTGTCAGCCGATCCCTCGTGCCTGAAATGGCACGCGCGAGTCGGCCATCGCGTCCGCGCTCGCGGGGAGTGACGGTTGATGTGGGGCCTTCTGCCGGTGGCTCTACCTGCGTCGTCACATTGACCCTCACTGTTGAACCGCCGCAGTAAATCATGAGCAGAGCGGCGCATAGAGTCAAGACCTCGATCAATGCCGATCAGCTAGCCAGGACTTACGCTACGTATCAATGGCGTCCTGTCATGCAGGAGTCGCGATCGGTGCAGCGGCGCGTCTTCCCGCTGTCGAAACAGGACCCGCCAGGGTCGCTGCAGGCCCTCACCGGGCTCCGGACCCACGGGACGCCCGCGGCCGGATCCATCCGCTGCCGGACTGCTCGCGATCGCGGTCGCGGCGGTGGCTCCGGGACCAAGCCGCGTCGTGGAGATCGTGGAACACCGTGCTGTCGGGGAAGCGCTCAGCGTAGTCGGGCATGGCGGACCGAGTAGAGTTCAGCCACGTGTCACCTGCGACCTTCCGCAATCCCGTGATTCCCGGATTCTTTCCGGACCCCAGCGTCTGTCGGGTCGGCGAGGACTACTACCTGGTCTGTTCGAGCTTCGAGTACTTCCCCGGCGTGCCGATTTTCCACAGCCGCGATTTGATTTCCTGGCGGCAGATCGGCAACGTGTTGGATCGGCCGAGCCAGCTCGACCTGCCGGCTGACACCTACGCGTCGCGGGGCATCTTCGCGCCGACGATCCGCCACCACAACGGCATCTTCTACCTGGTGACCACCAATGTTCGGATCTGGCGGCATCTGATCGTCACCGCGACCGACCCGGCCGGGCCGTGGTCGGAGCCGGTCCACTTCGAACTCCCGCTCATCGACCCGTCGCTGACCTGGAATGAGGACGACAACTGCTGGCTCACCCTGGCCGGCACATCGAACTACCGCATCGACCCGGCCGCCGGCGAGGTGTTCGAAGGACCAATCCCGCTGTGGTCCGGTACCGGCGGCCAGTATCCGGAAAGTCCGCACCTCTACCGGATCGGCGACTGGTGGTACCTGTTGCTCACCGAGGGCGGCACGCACACCGGGCACGCGGTGTCGGTGGCCCGGTCCCGCAGCGTCCGTGGACCGTTCGAGCCGGCTCCGGTCAACCCGATCCTCACCCACCGCGGCCTGCGGCGACCGATCCAGGCCACCGGTCACGCCGACCTGGTCGACGACCCGAGCGGCAACTGGTGGATGGTGCTACTGGGCATCCGACCCAAGGGACAGCGGCCGCCGTTCCACGTGCTCGGACGGGAGACCATGCTCGCCCCCGTGCGGTGGGAGGACGGCTGGCCGGTCGTCGGGCCGGTCGACGAGGAGGTGCCGATGCCACCCGGCGTCGCGGCACCGGCGGCGCCCGCGGCGCTTGACGTCCGCGACGACTTCGACGCCGACCGGCTCGATCCATCGTGGATCTCACCGCGCAGCCGTCCGGACGGAAGCTGGTCGCTCACCGAGAGGCCCGGCTGGCTCACCCTCACCGCCCTTGGTCCGACGCTGGACCGGCCGGGCGCCACCATCGTGGGGCGGCGTCCGCAGCACCACGACTGCCGGGCCTGCGTACGGATGGAAACCGATGGCCGCGCCGGCCTGACCGTCCGGATCGACGAGGCCCACCACTACGACCTGGAGATTTTTGACGGTACGGCGCGGGTGTGGGCCCGCATCGGCCCACTGCGCCAGAGCGTCGCCGAGTGCGCCGTACCGCCCGGCCCGGTGGACTTGGCCGTCACCGCCCGGTCGACCAACCCGCTCCCGCCGACGGTCACCTCGGCCGAGCAGTTCGCCCGGCGGTCGGGGCCACTCGGAATCCGGGCCGCGGGCCCAGACACGGTGACGTTCTCGGTCGACGCCGGCGACGGTCCCACCGTGCTCGCCGCCCTCGACGGCCGCTACCTGTCGACCGAGGTGGCGGGGGGTTTCACCGGCCGGGTTGTCGGCATGTACGTCACCGAGGGCACAGCCGCCTTCGACTGGTTCGACTACCGGGCGGAGCCGGACGCCGGAGCGGGCCCGGCTACCGTCGCCTGACGGCACGCCCCCGCCGGCCGATCCAAGGCTCGGCGTCTGGGCGTCGCCCGTGCCGAATGTCACCTAAGCGCGCGGAGCGCCTCG
Source organism: Micromonospora sp. WMMD1120 (assembly GCF_029626235.1). Taxonomy (NCBI): domain Bacteria; kingdom Bacillati; phylum Actinomycetota; class Actinomycetes; order Micromonosporales; family Micromonosporaceae; genus Micromonospora; species Micromonospora sp. WMMD1120. The sequence goes on from NZ_JARUBO010000005.1 coordinate 4,601,696, forward strand.
GCCGACAGCGCCGGTGGACCGGGCCGGAGCGGTACGCGGTGGCGGCGGATGCGGTCGGCGAGGTGGTTGGGTGCGACTGGTCAACGAGACCTCGTGTATCGATGCCCGAGCGGTGCCATCACCACCGGAGTCGGTAGCTGTCTGCTTCGTGGCAAGACGGGTGACCACGTACCGCAGCGGCGCCAAGGTGCGGAAGTGCACGGACTGGTTCCTGGTCCGGCAACGGGTCGGAATTTGGTGCACCAGCTGGCGCGAACCCGCGGGCCCATCGGTGAGGACCGCCGCACTGAGTCCCGCGACGGCGGGGAGTTGCTGGTCCTGCCGGCAACTCCCAGAGCCGGTTGGCCGAGTGCGCGCTCGCACGTTCGGCCGCGGCGATCCGAGCATGATCACCTGGATCGTCAGCACGTCATCACGGTGCGATCCCGGGGCGTGACCACTGCGCGGTGGGGCGGCCGTTGAGACGCCACGGGTGCCCGGTGAGCCGCGGCCAGCCCTCCGGCGAGTCGGGCATCGGCGCGCACCTGGTTCTACCGGATCGCCACGAACGTCTTTCTCGACAGCCGCAAGGCGGCCGGTCGCCGGACGACACCGTACGGTGACCCGCTGGAATGGTCCACCGAGCTCGGTCCCTATCCCGACGCCCTGCTGACCGACGATCCGCAGACCGCTCTCGCCGCCCGGGAGACCGTCGAGCTGGCCGTGATCGCCGCGCTCATGTACCTGCCGCCGCGGCAGCGGGCGGCCTTCGTGCTGCGCGACGTCCACGGCTGGACGCCGCAGGAGATCGCCGCCGCGCTCGACACGGTCGTAGCGGCCGTCAACAGTCTCCTCCAGCGGGCCCGCCACACCCTCCGGCGGCGCGCTCCGTCGAACCCACAGGACTGGTGCCGTCCGCAGCTCACCAGCACGGACAAAGAGATCCTGCGCCGCTACGCCAACGCGAAGGACCCGGAGACGATCCGGACGCTGCTCGCCGAGGACGTACGGATCACGATGCCGCCCGAGCCGCCGGTCGTCGGGATCGACGCGGCCGCGGAGTTCCTCGGCCGAGCGCCGGACTGGCGTACGCTCCCCACCTCGGCCAACGGACGCCCGACACTGATCAACTATCTCCGCCGGCCCGGCAGCCCGCACTACGAGGCGTTGGTCGTCGACGTACTCCGGATCGAGAACGGCAAGATCGTGGAGAGCAAATGCCTTCATCGGTGCCCATCACGTTGCCGCCTTCAACATGCCCGCCACGCTCGATTCGTAGACGAGCAAGGCTCAAGTTCAGTGACCGAGGAGCGCACCCGCCTGAACCAACCGGGAGGACACATGATCAAGGTCTTGTTTGAGAATCCCTGGCTGTCCCTGCGGACTGTCTACGCCCCCGACCGAGGGATCGACGGGTACGTGTTCAGCCACGAGGACCGCTGTCAGGGCCGCATCGTCGCCGTCCTGCCCTACCACGACACGCCCGCCGGTCGGCGGTACCTGGTGCGCAGCGAGGTAACCCCCTGCTGGTCGCTCGACCCACAACTGTCCGCCCTCACCGGCGGTTACGAAGGCGGCGACATCGAGGACGACGCCGTCCGCGAGGTCCTCGAAGAGGCCGGGTATGCCATCACCCGGGCGGACCTGGTTCCCCTCGGGGACAGCTACGCCAGCAAGTCCGCCGACACCGTCTACAGTCTGTTCGCGGTCAACGTCACCGGCCGAGCCCAGAGCGTGGCCACCGGAGACGGGAGCGCCCTGGAGGCGCGGGGGTCCACCAGGTGGCTCGACACCGCCGAGGTGTGCAAGGTCCGTGACCCGCAGGTCGCGGTGATGGTGATGCGGCTCGAACACCAGCGGCCCTGACCGGGATGCCAGCGCCCGCCGAGCCCCGCCCACGGTCGACCTCCTCGTGTGCTGTCCCGCTCGCCGGAGTCACCGTCTGCCGTGGCGGCCTGCCGTCAGAACCTCGGGGTCGTCCGCAAGACTAGGGTCGTGGATCAACGGCTCACGGTGCTGTGGTCACGGCTTCTGCATCTGCGTTCGAGCGCGGTGGCGTTGGCGGTGGCGTCCGGGGGGCTCGTCGTAGCGGAGCGGCACTCGCGTCTGGTTCGCCTGGTCCCCCGGAGCGGGGCACCGCTGTGGGAGCAGAACGTTGAGGACTGCTGGGGGACCACCGTCCTCGCGGGGGACCGCTGCCTCTATCTGAGTCAGGCGGGTGTCCTGCACTGTTTCGACGCGCACAGCGGGCAGCGGACGTGGTCGACGCCGAAGCTGCGCCTGCGCCACTACGTCAGTGTCAGTGGATCCTTTGCCTTCCTGGGCGGGTGGCGTGGCTACCGTCCGCTGATACGGGTGGATCTGGCGAACGGCGAGCCTCTTGTAGACCAGTTCCTGGGACCTCTGTCAGGCAGCAGCCTGGCCTGGCCGTTGGCCGTACCCTCACACCCGGAGCGGGACGGCATGGCCGATGCGATCCTCGTCGCGACTGCCACACGGGCGGCGCTGCTGCTGTTGGACGCTCAGACGGGCGTCACCAGAGGTGAGTGGATGCTGCCGGAGCCGGTGCGCTTCCCCGACTCCGGCATCGCCTTCAGCGCCAGCAGGGACGGCCGCATCGTCTTTGTCAGCGGTAGGCGCACGGTCATGGCTGTGCATCCGGCCAGCCGCGAAGTGGAGATCCTGTGGCGGCACGACCGTGACCTGCCACCGCTGCCACCTCTCCTCACCGCTGGGACGCTGTGGCTGGCTGAAGACACCGGCGTCACCATCATCGATCTCGGCCGCGGTGCCCGTACCGAGGTGACGCGTCTTCCGCACGGTGCTACCAGTGCGGGTGTCGCCGTGTCCGGAGGTGCGCTGTTTGCCCGCGCGCGAAACCAACTCATCCTGGTGGATCAGGCCGGGGAGATTGCCGCTCGCGTGGGACTGGGGGCACCGATCGCGCGGCTACTTAGCGACGGTCGGTCGCTGGTACATGCTATCGGCAAAGGTCACCTATCGGCGATCGGCATCTCGACCACGCCGATCTGAGCACTCTCGGTTCCTGGCCGACCTCACCAACGCTGATCGCGCCGCAGCCCGCTGCCCGCTCCCCGCGAAGTCACTTCGGGGCGACTGCTGGCCGTCGGACGTCGCGGCTGAACACTTTTCCGGCCGACCGGCAATGTCAGGGTGGAGCAGGACTTTGCCGAGGAGGGCCATGGCTTCGGATGCGGATCTGATCGGCCGGTCTCTGGATGGCGATGCCGACGCCTTCGTGGAGGTGGTCGAGCGTCATGAGGTCGCCGTCGGTTCGTATCTCGCTCGCCGGGTGGGGCGGGATGCGGCGGAAGACCTCCTGGGCGAGGTCTGGGTTGCCGCGTTCGAGTCGCGGCGATCGTACGACCGGTCGTACAACGACGCTCGCCCGTGGCTGTACGGGGTGGCATTGAATCGCCTGCGGCGCTACTGGCGGTCCCGGCCGGCCGAGGACCTGGTCGCGGACGTGCCCGACGTGGCTCCCGGATGGGACCAGTGGTCGGCGGTGGACCTCGGTGTGGACGCACGGGCGGTGCTCCGCTCGGCTCTGACGCGGCTCAAACCCGAAGAGCGGGAGGTCCTCAGGCTCGTCGCCTGGGAGGACCTGACCGCGGCCGACGCCGCGCGGGCACTCGGCATACCGGCCGGCACCGCACGGCGGCTGCTGAGCCAGGCCAGGACGGCGTTGCGCGACGCCCCGGGGGTGTCCGCGCTCCTCAAGGACCGCAACAGCGCGAAGGAGAGGCACCGATGACCGACGAGCTCGACCTGGTCGGTGCGTTGGACAGCGCCGAACCACTACGCCCGGAGGCGTACCAGCGGGCGCGGGCGGTGCTGCGGGCGGCTATGGCCGACCCCGGAACCGTGCGGCCGCTGGGCGCGACATCGACGCAGGACACGATCATGGAGGCGACCTCAACAATGGAAACGACGACGGCCACGCGGGATTACGAATCCAGCCCGGCGCCTCAGCGCCGCCGCAGGATCGGTATCGCGGGCCGATTGGGCATCGGCGCCGGGGTGGGGGTTGCCGCCGCGGCGGCGGTCGTCGCTGTGGTGCTCAACTCGTCGGCGCCCGTGGGCGTCGGGGCCGGCACGGATTCGTCAGCCGCCGCCCCGGGCTCGACCAGCGTCGACGGGACGGCCGAGCGCGCGCCGCTGATGACCCTGGCCGGGTCCATCAAGACGGTCGCCCCGGCGACGGGCGACGCGTGGCTGGTGAAGGCGACGCAGGTCCACGGCACCAAGACGATGCAGGTGGTCTACACGCTGTACACCGACAGTCACGCGATCTATACGGGCAACAGCGTACGGGACATCAAGCGTGCGATCGCCCGTGACCAGGACCAGATGACGGACGGCGGCTACGCCCCGCTGCTCAGGGCAGCTGTCGCCGCGGCGGACAGCAGCCCGACCGACGGCCGGACCCAGATGCTCAAGGCGGCCAAGGATCCGCTGGTGGGCCTCGACCCCGCGGCGCAGAAAGCGGTGTGGGACAAGCGGCAGGCGGACGCCCAGGTGATCATCAAGCAGAAGGGTGGCGACGCCGCGCCGAAGCCGTACAGCCCTCAGGCCGTTCAGCGGCACTTCGACAACGCCCTGTGGACGTACAGCACCCAGGCGCTGTCCGCCGGCGAGGGCAACAGGCGGGTACGCGCCGGTGTGCTGCGTCTGCTGTCCACCATCTCTGCGGTCAGCGTCACGGACTCGACCACCAACGGCAAGGCCACGCTGACGATCACCGCGGGCCCCGAGGTGTTCGGTGGCGAGGGCAGCGAGGTGCTGACCATCGACGCCACGACCGGCATGCTGGTCGAGGGCGTCTCTACCGTGCCGGGTCTTCCCCGAGCCGCCACGACGTACGAATCCTCCCGGGTGACGGAGGCCGACCTGTAGGTCGGGAACTCCCACCCGCCGGCACGCGGCATGCCAGCGGGTGGCGCGATGACGGTGCGGGCCGCCTCCGGGCGGCCTCACCGTCGTTCTCGTGTTCGCACGGCCTGTGCCGATTGCGATGATCGACGCGTGACGTCCACCCCGGACCCGGCGGCGTATGACGACTACCCGTACCCGCGAGACGTCCGAAATCGCTGTGCCGAACCGTGGGCAGCCGGCCCGCTACCATCCACCCGTGCTGCGGAAGCGTCGATGGTTGAGGTGGATCCTCCTCGTCAGCGGTGCGGGGTTTCTGCTGGTGGGCGGCTACTGGTTCTTGACTACCATGAAGTGCACGTTCCAAATAGGTCGACTCTAACGCAATCTCGGTAATGGGATTAATGCCAACCTGACCTAATTGAGCAACCCGCGAATGGCGCTCGCGAGGTTAGTGAGTTTCTCGTCTGCCCGGTGGCGTCGGTGCTTGACCCATTCCTTGCCTTCGGCGGCGATGCCTTCGAGGACGTGCAGGGTGTGACTGAGCCCGGCGGCGTCTAGCGATAGTTCAGCGATTTTGGTTGGGTTCTCGTCGTGCTGGAGTGTTCCGTTGTCAGGATCGCTTACTCGGATTGAGATGGGCTCTCCGTTGAACAGAGTCAGCTCGAAGGTCTGCTGTCGGGTGGCGATTCCGTCGATCCGTACGGCGGCGACGGCGTCAAAGCGGTAGTTGAGCCGTTGGGTGGTGCGGCTTGCGGAGGTTTCGAAGTCGAGATCGATGTTGACCTGCCGGACGCCGTCGTCAGTGAGGAGAAACAGCAGCAGGCGATACCGGGAGTACCGCCATGGTCCTTGCGGGTAGCGGGCCTTCTTGCAGGAGGGTGCCGGCGCCTCGATGAAGGCGTGTGCGATTACCTGGCTGGGACGGAGTCGGTATTGTTGCATGGCCTGGTCGACCAAAACCTTGCGGTCGCTTTCCAACCAGGTGGCCATGTCGGTGTCCGACGGCTTGTCGGACAGCTTGTGGCGCCACCGGTGGTATGCCGCCCAGCGAGCCGTGTCCTTGTCGCTGCGTTCCGCATGGTCGTCGGCGACCCTGCGTCGCTCGGCGATGATTCGGAACGACGAGCGCACCGCCGGCACCGCGGACGCCACCGCGAGCAGGAACCAACCTGTGCCGGACAAGGGTGCGCTGGTCACGACGGCAGGAATGGCCCAGAGGTTCCCCGCGACAAGGAGGGCCAGTCCTCCGACGTGGAGGGCCTTGGTCCTGGGAGGGTTACGCAGCTGCTGGCGGTACGCCGTCAGCGTGTCTCGATCCCATTGCCCTCGGACATCGCCCACCAGGTGTCGGACGAGCCAGGCGACCCGTTCAGCATCGATGCGCTGTTCCCGGTAGAGCTCGACCACCTCGTCGCGGAGGTGCCGCCGGATCCCCGCCGTCTGGTCGAGCCAATAGGCTCGGTCGGTTCCTTCGGGCACGTACCGGCGAAAGTAGCGGTCAAAGAGCCGGTCCACCTTGCGGGCAAAGCCTCCCGCTCGTGTATCTCGTCGTCGCTGCCGGGGTGGACGGATTTGGGCTTCCTTTGCGCGTAGCCGTGTCCCGCGGTAGTACCGGTCCGCCCCACCGACGCAGAACGCGGCCAGTCCGACCAGGCCGGCAAGTAAACCGAGGAGCGGTTCGAGCGTGCCGCGGGCTGTCACCAGCACGATTATCTGCACCACGGCGAGAGTGAATACAGCCGCGCCAGCGCCGGCGCGTAGCCAGTCGCGCAGCGCAACAGCAGCGGGTTGCACCGGTAGGGTCCGAGGCGGCGCGGGTGTGGGGTGAAAGAACTTCCAGACGCGGCTGAATCGGTCGTTCGCTGTGCGCTGCGAGTTCGCCAGGGCGACGGATTTCCGCCACATCTCTTCTTGCATCGCGCCTTCGAGTAGCGCCTCGAGATGGCCGTAAATCCCGTCGCGTTGACGCTGGTTCAGCGCGTCGATCTCTTCGACCACGAGATCCGGTTCAGCAGCGCCGGCAGGGGCCAAGAGGTGGCTGATTACCTTTAGCCCCGCAGTCCACTCGTCATGGTCGTCGAGATGGGGCAGGCTGGTGCAGATAGCGGTGAGGCGATCCAGCTCCTCGGGGGCGAGTTGGCGCAGGGTGCGCCCGCTCAGCAGGGCGATCAGCCGGTAGAACTGGACTTCGGTGGTCACATACCCACCGGCAACCGCCTTTTCGATGAGTTCGCGCGCCTGATCACGAACTCGCGCGTCGAGATACTTCAGCGCGAAGGCGAACTGCTCCTGCGGACTCGGGTTAGGCGGCAGCCGGTAGAAGTTGATGTCACCATGGACGACGCCTGCCTGTACGTCGACGTGGGCATTTCCTAGGGCAACGTTGGTCGCGGTGGAGGTCGTCATTACAGATCCCGCACCATGGCGATGATCACCGCGAGTCGCGCGGCCAGCTCAGACACGTCGGCTACCAGGCCCCGCAACCGCTTGAGCGCGACCATCAGGCCGCTCTTCTTCTCGGGCGTGCCTGCCGAGACGCATGCCGTTGCCGCTTCCAGTTCCGCCTCTGCGGCCGCGTAGGTCTCTTCGTCCAGTTGTCCGTCGAGGTGGGCCTGCTTGAGGCGGGTTCGCAGGTTCGCGATGCTCGCTGCCAAGTCGATCGGCTGATCGGTGCCAGCGCCGACGGTGACGTTGCCGTAGATCTGCCCGGCCTGCACCCCGACGTGGGCGTTCCCGGTGGCGATGTTGCGGCTGGTCATTGACATCGTGGGGCTCCTGTCCCGGTCCGCGCCGCCTCGGCTGGCCGGCCCGTCGATGATCAGTTCTCGCGCCAGTGCGGTGGCGAACGCGGCGGCGTGGCGTGCGGCCCTCGGTTGCCAGTCCTGTCCGTCCATGGCTGCCTTGCTGCCGTCCGCGTGGTCGCTGATGCCGCGTACGACCACCACGGGCAGGGCACGGTTGAGATGGCCCGCTTGGGCCACACCTGCCGCTTCCATCTCGATCGCTACGGCGTCGTTGTAGTGCTGGCGGATCCAGCGGGCCTGATCCGAGATTGCCGAGTCCTGCACCACTTCCCCTGCGGCGATCGGGCCGAAGTGGACCTGCGGGGCTGCTCCTCCGGGAAGATCACGACGCCACGCGGCGGACCTATCGACCTGGTGGGCGATCTGGTCGGCCTCGTGGGGGATCTCCCACGCCTTCGGTCGGGCCTTGAAACCGTCGTCCTCGCTGGTGCCGCCTTGGTAGGCATAGATTTTGCTGCCGATGACGACGTCACCGAGTCGGATGTTGGGCCAAAGGCCACCGGCAACCCCCACGAATAGCACAGCGGCCGGGGAGAACTCGGCCATCGCCCGCTCGGCGAGCACCGCTGCCGGATGATTTCCCTTACCGACCAACCCCAGGGCGACCCGGCAGTCGCTTTGGCTGATCCTGCCGACCTCGAAGCGGGTGCCGGCGGGGTGCCGCCGTACGCGTAGATCGATCAGTTGGTCGCGGACCGCTGCGTATTCGAGGCCCAGCGCCGTGAGGATCACGACAAGACGGCTGTTCGTGCTCACGCTGTCTCCCTGTCTGGCTGGCTGGGGGGTCGGATCATCGGAGGGTGAAGAGTCGTGCCGGGCCCGGGACGGAATAGCCGAGCGGGACGCCCACCATCGGTCTTGCGACTCGGCCCGGCGGGGACGATGAAGCCGTCCACGCTCTGCACTTTCCGGTAGAAGTTCCGCGCATCGAGCGGCGCGCCCCACACCGCCTCGTAGACGTCCTGGAGCTCCGAGATCGTGAAGGTCGGACCACAAAAGGCGGTGGCGAGCGCCGAGCGCTCCAACTTTTCCCGCGCCCGGTCGACCCCATCGGTCAGGATCTGCTCATGGTCGAAGGCGAGCTGCACGTCACCGGACAACACCTGCTCCACCGGGATCCAACACGCTAGGGATGCGTCGGTACCGGCGACCGGCTCGGGTAGTCGAGGGGCGATGGCCAGGTATGCCACAGAGACCACCCGCCCTCGGGGGTCACGATCCGGCGCACTGTAGACGCCAAGTTGTTCGAGGTGCAACCGATCCGGTCCCAAGCCCGCCTCCTCGGCAAGCTCTCGATGGGCGGCCGTCACGAGGTCTTCCTTGTCATGGCCGAGGAAACCGCCAGGCAGGGCCAAGGTGCCCTGATAGGGCTCAATCCCGCGCTCGATCAACAAGACATGAAGGCAGGACTCCCGCAAGGTGAGAATGACGAGGTCAACCGTCAGTAGAACCGGCGGTGGCACCCAGTGATCGTGAGGCATGGACCGACCTTAGACTTATTGTCACTCTGACAGCTAGCCTCCGGTGTGTCGGATTCCGGCGTTTCCCGCGCCTACGGAAGTGCGTTCCTCGCCGCTTGGCTCACCAGGCGCTGGCCAGGCGTCGACCGTGGCGGACGCCCGAGCACACCAGGAATGGTTTCCCTGAGCGTGCCGGAACCCGCCGCATTCACGCGGGGCCGTGACGAGATGGTGGGCGAACTCGCCGGGCTCGTCCGCCGACGGCACCCGCCAGCGGCGCGGGTACGGGTGCTGCACGGCAGGCAAGAACACCGTGGCTCAGCTGGTGGCCAGGCGATCCGCCGAGCGCAAGGAACAGGTCTGGTTGGGTCTCGGCGGCGAACGCCACTGCCCTGCAGACCGGAATGTGGCACTCGTCGCCGATCTCGCTGCCTCCAACCACTACATCCAGCGAGCCTGGCCGGGGCTCACCGGCGCTCCGGATCTGCTGTGGAGGCTGCTGTCCGCCATTCCCGGACGCTGGCTACTGGTTATCAACAACGCCGACGACGCCTGGTTGCTGGGACGGGCGACGAGCCGGCCGCGGGGTTCGGGCTCCCGGGCCCAGTTCGCCGCGCTGCTGCCCGTCCGCGAACGGGTGCTCGGCGCCGACCATCCCGACACCGCCGACACCCGTCGCGAACTCACCGAGCCCTGGTCGTGACCGCCAGACCCACCCGCGACGGATCAACACCCACTGACCGCGGCGAGCGACGCTGACGTGGGCGTCGTCGAGCGGTGACGGCGGCGTGTCCGCCGGCTGTTCGCACGCCGGACGGGTGGCCGCCCGAGGGTACCCCTACCGCGGGACGTGGGCCCGGTAACCGCAGAGCAGGCCCACGGCTCCGAGCACCGCGGTTCCGGCCAGCAGGATCGGATAGGGCGGTCGCGCCAGACGGTACTCGTGGCGGTACGCGAACATCAGCACGCCACCCTGGAGCAGTCCCGGCGGCGGCGAACCGTGCCGGCCCATCTTGCCCTCGTCGGCGAGGCTCCAGAGCTTCTCGTACATCGCCTCGGTCCGCAGTGCCGGAGTGGTGCGCCAGATGAACCGGTTCCGTTCGGCGCCTCCGTTCCAGGCCGTGTGCCGGAGACCTCTCGGCAGGTCCAGGGCGTCACCGGCGTGCAGGACCCTCCGCTCACCCTCGATGTCGAGGTGCAGCTCGCCGTCGAGCACCTCGAAGTGCTCGTCCTGCCTCGGATGGCTGTGCACTGGCGGCCGGATGTCGGGCATGGGGCTGTAGACCGCCTCCACCTCGACGTAGGCACCACCGCTGGCGGACGCCGGGTGCCGGAATGTCATCGTGTCGGTGTTCCCCTGGCGTAGGACGGTGCCCACCTCGGCCACAGCGACCTCCCATTGGTGTGTGCGTTGTCATCCGGTTGGCGGCGCGCCGGCCGGTCGACCCGGCAGCAACACCGCGTTGACCACGTTCAGCAGCGCGACGACCGCGGCCACGGCAAAGCCGAGGCGAAGGCCCTGGGACCAGGCTGAGGACGCCGGCGTCCGCGCCACCATCAGATCGGTCACCCGGTGCAGGGCCGGACTGGCCACCACCGCGACGCCCAACGACGTACCGACCTGGAACGACGCGGTCAGAGTGGCCGAGGCCACACCGTGCAGTTCGACGGGCACCTCGGAGATTCCGGCGACATTGACCGGTACGGTGCACGCCTGCATGCTGGCGCCGAGCACGAGCAGCGCGGGCAGGACGTACCCGGCGTACCCGCCGCTCTCCGGCGCCCACGCCCACCAGGCCAGCGCGGCGAGCGAGCCGACAGCTCCCATGAGGTAGACCGTCCGGGCGCCGAGCCGCTGCATCAGTCGCGGGATCACGAGAGTGATGAGGATGGCGACGACGCCCAGCGGCAGGAACGACAGGCCAGCCGTGAACGTGCTGTAGCCCATGCCGCGTTGCAGGTAGAAGCTGCCCAGAAACAGCACCGCGGCCTGGACGCCGGCGGTCAACAGCCGGCCGACGGTCGCGACCAGCATGCTGCGGTTACTCAACCGCCGGATCGGCACGAGCGGATCGGTCAGCCGCGACTCCAGCACCACGAAGGCGGTGAGCAGGAGCACCGCCGCGCCGAACGGGCCGAGCACCCACGGGCTGGTCCAGCCGTCCCCGGTGATGGTGATGGTGGCCCAGACCAGCATGGTCAGGCCGGCGGTGACCAGTATCGCGCCGACCACGTCCGGCCGGCCCCGGCGCGCGACGGGGGCGCTCGCACGCCCACCGGCGAACAACAGGACGCCGCCGACGACGAGCACGCCGACCGGCACGTTGACGTAGAAGATCCACCGCCAGCTGAACGCGTCGGTCACCAGGCCGCCGAGTACGACGCCCAGCGTGCCGCCGAGCCCGGACAGGGCCGCGAAGACACCCAGCGCGGTGGCGCGCTCGCGGGGCCGCGGGAAGGACGACGTCACCATCGAGAACGCGGCCGGTGCGAGCAGCGCCGCGCCCACGCCCTGCGCCGCACGGGCGGCGACGAGCATGGCGGCGCTGGACGCGGCACCACAGGCCACCGAGGCGGCCGTGAAGACGGCCACCCCGGTGATCAGCGTCGCCCGCCGTCCCCAGCCGTCCGCGAGCCGCCCACCGAGCAGCATCAGCCCGCCGAAGCACAGCACGTAGCCGCTGACGACCCACTCGATCGTGGTGGCGCCGGCGCCGAGGCTGTGCTGGATCGGCGGCAGGGCCAACGCCACCACCGTGGTGTCCAGCAGCACCATGAACTGGGCGAGCGACACCACCGCCAGCAGACGCCAGCGGTGGTGGCCACCGGGCCCGGTCCGCACCGCCGGTGGCGCCTGGGCGCCCTGCGTCACGCACCGGCTCCGGGCAGGTATTCCTCGTTCAGATAGCTCTGGGCGTTGAGGACGACCCGCCGCGGGTCGAGGATCTCGCGCCTGCCGTGCATCACCCGACTGTTGTCGATCACCACCACGTCCCCGTCTTGCCAGTCGACTTCCTCGGTGACGGCCTCGGTCACCTTGGCTGCCTCGTCGAGCAGCGCCTGCGGGATGTCGCTGCCGTCGGCGAACGTGATGACCGGCTGCTCGTAGTTGTACGACGGGCCGAAGATGCTGTTGGCCCAGGCGGGTCGACCACCCAGAAGCGTGGGATTCCGCACCGCCGGCTCGCGATGTGCATAGTAGACGGAGCCGTCGCCGTTGTCGCGCACCTCGGTGCGGTCCGGCTCGCGGATGAACGCGCGCAGGTCGTCCAGGGTCACGTCGTCGTACCCCTTGGCGCCGTTGAGCAGGTACAACGCCAGGCCCTTCCAGGCCCTCTCGCTGACATTGCGGGAGTAGACGATGTCCTGCGCGGTCCACGCGGCCCTCGACGTGGCGGGCAGCGACTCCCACACCTCGTAACCGTCGCAGACGGTGGTCTGCGAGCCGGCACCGGCGGCCCGCTGACAGAAGAACCAGGTGAGGTCCGGTCGGAAGGGACTGTTGCCGTTCTCCAGGTGCAGGCCGACAGGCAGCAGGCCCGCGTCCACCTTCTGCGCGGCCTCGCCGACGAACTCCCGGGCCGGGTCGGCGACCACCTGGCTGCTCAGCTTCCTCACGAAGCCGTTGAATCGGTCGATGTCGGCGTCGAAGCCCCTCAGCACCAGGAAGCCCGCGTCCGCCAGCAGCGCCACCGCCTCGCGCGGGTCCACGTCGTCGAGCTGTTCGCCGCTCGAACCGGTGATCAGACGCCCGGCGTAGGCGCCGAACGGCGCGATGGTCCTTCCCACGGTCTTCTCCTCGCTGTGCGTTGCGGATTCGGTGATCAGTTGCCAGATCCTGTCCCGTACGGGGCGGCCGGTCACGGTGAACAGCCCGGCCAGCCGCGGGTCCTCGACGCTGACCAGGTGCACGATGCGGACGCGTTCCACCTCGGAGAGCGCGGCATCACCGAACGCGAGGATCGCGGAGCGGATCTCGTCCGGCTTCGCGTCCTCTGCCGTCACGAAGAAACCGGTCAGCTCGTCAAGGCCGTCGCCGAAGACCACGGCGGCCAGCACACCGGGCACCTCCCGGTAACGGGACGCGACCCAGTCCGCCGCCACGTTGCGCCCGGCGGCGGTGATGACGATGTTCTTCTTGCGCCCGCGGACGTACAGGTAACCATCGGCGTCCAGGTCGCCGAGATCACCGGTGTGCAGCCAGCCCTCGGCGTCGACCTCGCAGCTGGACGGGTCGTCCACGGTGTAGCCGGCGAACACCGACGGGCTGCGGACCAGGATCTCCGCATCAGCGGCGATGCGTACCTCGACGTGGTCCAAGGGGCGCCCGACGCTGCCCGGACGGGGTGCCGAGGGGTCGTTCCAGGACACCACCGAGGTGTTCTCGCTCAGGCCGTACCCCTCGAAGACGGGAACGCCGCGTCGCGCCAACAGGTCCAGGACCCGCCGGGAGATCGGGGCGCCGCCGCAGGCCAGGAACGCCGCCGTCGATGTGCCGAACAGTCGCCGTGCCAGTGCCTGCGGGTCGTCCGTCGGGTTGGCCACGGCGATCTGCGCGAACGCCTCGAACAGGGCCGGTGGCCCCTGCATGGCGGTGACCCGGGCCTCCGGCACCCGTGCCGTCACGGCCGCCAACGCACCCGGGGCCGTGCCCAGCAGCGGCACCTCGGCCGGCAGGAGGACGAGGGTGCCACCGCCGAGCATCGTCAGGTACGTGCCGCTGATCTGCTCGATGAGCAGACTGAGCGGTACGACCGACAGGTAGCGCCGGTCCACCGCCGCCGGAATGCGGCGGTCCAGCGACTCCAGAACCTCGTCCAACCCCGAGGCGCGAATGCGCACACCCTTCGGGGCGGACGTCGTACCGGAGGTGTGAATGATCTTGCATGCCCAGTCCCCAGGTGGCGGGCTGATGACCCGACCGCGCCCACGGGCGCACAGATCCGCGAGATCAATGTCCGAGACCTGTGTGCCGGGCGGCAACACCCCGTCACCCCATGCCTCCAGCCGTTCCCGACCGGCCGCGTCCACCAGACACAGGTCCACCTCCCGCAGCAGCGAACGGGCCTGATCCGCGCTGAAGGCCAACGGCACCGGCACCTCGACCGCGCCGCCGATCATGCAGGCCAGGTCGGCGACCACCCAGTGCGGTGAGTTGTGGGCCACCAGGCCGACCCGACGACGCCGATTCCCCACGGCGGTCAACTCCGCCGCCAGCGCCGCCGCCGCGTCGAACGCCGACCGGTAGGTCACCACGTCCGCTCGACCCATCACCTCGATCAGCGGGGCATCGCTGTCCCGCCGGAGCAGAGCCCGCTCAAGCCACCGCAAGGCTGCTCTCCCTCCGGTCCGCGACGCGCAGGTTGCCGTCGTCGACCCCCGGGATGCCGTCGTCGACCCGCCGCAACGACAGGTCGACGGACCGGTACCGCCCCGCTGACTGGGCGAGCACCGGCGCCAGGTGTTCCAGCCGGATCAGGCCGGTCTGCGGGTCGTTGTCGTAATAGGTGCCCCAGCGCTCGCGCTGGTCCGGCGCCAGGCGCTCCGGCCGGGCATCGACGAGCGGCTCGAACGTGTAGCGCTGCCGGCGCAGCATCAGTGTCATCCGGCGGGTGACGGTCACCAGGCCGTAGCGCATGCCGCACTCCCAGGCGAACATCGGCAGTACGGCGAGGATTTCGGCGCCGGCGCCCGGTTCCTGTGCCGCGAACGGGCCGACCTCCATGATGTCCCGGCGGTGGGCCGGCCGACCCAGCCGCGCGCCCACCACCTGCTCGGCCGGCTCGTCGAAGTACTGCTCGCAGAAGAGCGGCCCGCGTGCCGCCGGGGTGATGCCGACGCAGGCCAGCACCGCGCCGTTGGCGGCCGACCCTTCGGGGGTCGACGGCTCGTAGGCGACCAGGAAGCTTTCCGGCGCTCCGGAGGTGACTGCGCCGAAGGCCGCGGCGAAGCTGTGCCGGACCAGGGTCATCGCCGACTCCCACAACGGGGTGTGGCGAAAGGCGTTGGTGAAGCACATCATGTGTCGGTATCTCCTCGGTCCGTGGCTCCGGCTGGCGAAGCGGGGCATGAGGGCACGGAGAACCGCCCCCGCCCAGGGCTGGTACGCCCGGGGCGGTAAGGGCCGGTGACCCATCTCAGTGCAGCCCACGGCGCTAGCGGCCTGCTTAAGCGGCACCAACACGGGCCGCCGACGGACGACCGGCAGGTCCCCAAGTCGTCCCCTGACAGGGAAAGCCGCTGGTCCGGCCCACCTGCTCCGGGGAGCTGCCCGGTTCAGCCAGCCGGGATTCCGGTATCGACCCGGCCCGGCTCCGGCCGGACGCTTACTCGTGCGCGCGGTTGTGCTGCGGGCCGAGGTGGCTGATCTCGTACCCGTCGGGGTAGCTCTTGGCGTTGATCCCGTCGGCGAACAGCGCCGTCGCCCGCGGCGCCCCGAACCACCGCTGCAACCGCGAGCGCACCCGCAACGCCACGTGCAGACCCGCCCGGACCGGCCACGCGGGGGTGTCGACCCGCGTCGCGCGCCGCAGCGGAGCGTCGTACATGGCGGTGACCAGCGCGTTGCCCAGCGGTCCGAACACACGGGGGATGCGGGTGAGCATCAGCGTCCGGGTGGCCCGCTCGATCGCCGCCGCGTCGTCGTTCGGCTCGAGGTGGGCCACGTCGTGGGCGTCGAACCAGGTCTCGAATTCCTCGTACGACCCGGGGATGTCAGTGATGCCCATCCGCCGGCCGAGATCCCGGTAGAAGAGGTACGTGGCCTGACGCTCGTGGCAACAGGGCGGGCGCCACCCGTACTCCGTCAGCCACCGCGTCGGGATGACCACCAGGCAGCCGAGGACGTACAGGAAGTCGGTGTTGCTGATGTCGTGGGGCCGGTGGATCTGGTTGACACGTCGCAACGCGTCCCGACCACGGGGCTGGTCGAAGCCGTTGAGCACCATCTCGTACATCAACAGGCCGGTGTCGTCGATCCGCTTCTGGGTGCGTCCGGTCAGTTCGCCGGTGGTCATGTGCACCGCGGCGATGGCGGGGATCGAGAAGGACCGGTTGAAGGCGAGGTTGAGGCCGAGCTTCATGTCCCACGGGAACTCGCGGCGCAGCATGGTCTGGTAGATGTCCAGATGGTCGCGCTCGGGGTCGAGGGTCCGGATGCGGGTCAGGTTGGCGTATCGGCCTCTCATCGGCGGGTGTCTCCTGCCGTCGGATGCGGGTGTCCTCGGTCGCGGGCGCTCGGGTCGCGGCGGGTGTCTCGGCGACGACCGGCGATGGGGCACCGGCGTTGCCGACGAGCGGCAGCCAGGCGACCTCGCCAGCGTAGCCACCCCCGGGCGGTGTGGTCGGCCGCCGGTCCGCGTACCGAATTCGGTGGTGGCGGTCGTGTCGGGCGTGCGAACCTGGCGACAGTTCACCGCCGCACGCCCGTCACCGGCGTCGGCGCCGTGACCACCACGAGGAGTGACAATGCGAGCAGCTTCCACGCTTCGGACCCCTGACCGTCCTATCGTGGAGTTCTGCCGTGGCATTGCTGAACCTCGGAATCGTCGCCCATGTTGACGCCGGAAAGACCAGCCTGACCGAACGCCTGCTCTACGAGGCCGGTGCCGTGTCCCGGCTGGGCAGCGTGGACGCCGGCACGACGCGGACCGACTCGATGGAGTTGGAGCGTCGGCGCGGCATCACCATCCGGGCCGCCGTCACGTCGATCACGATCGGCGG
This sequence comes from Micromonospora sp. WMMD1120, assembly GCF_029626235.1. Lineage (NCBI taxonomy): Bacteria > Bacillati > Actinomycetota > Actinomycetes > Micromonosporales > Micromonosporaceae > Micromonospora > Micromonospora sp. WMMD1120. The sequence goes on from NZ_JARUBO010000005.1 coordinate 4,618,557, forward strand.
CCTGACCGTCAACCTGCTGGACACCCCCGGCCACCCCGACTTCATCGCGGAGGTCGAGCGGTCGCTGGCCGTGCTGGACGCCGCCGTGCTCGTGGTGTCGAGCGTGGAGGGCGTGCAGCCGCAGACGGTGGCGATCTGGCGGGCGCTGCGCCGCATCGGCGTACCGACGGTGTTCTTCCTCAACAAGGTGGACCGCCGCGGCGCCGACGTCGACCGGGTGGTGGCCCAGGTGGCCCATCGGCTCGGGGCGCGTCCGGTCGTGCTCGCCACCGTCGTCGGCCAGGGCACCCACGACGCCCGGGTGCGGACGGTGGGCCTCGACACCGAACCGGTGGTGGAGGCGGTGGCGGAGGTCGACGACGCGGTGGCGGCGCGGTGGCTGGCGGACGAGCCGGTCCGCGTCCGCGACACCCGGCGGGCGATCCGCGCGGCGGTCCGCGACGGCCGGCTCAGCCCGCTCGCCTGCGGCTCGGCGATCACCGGCGCCGGCGTACGGCAGCTGTGCGGCCTGCTCGCGGATCTGCTGCCCCGTTCGCCGCAACGCGAGAGCGCCCTCTCGGGAACGGTCTTCGCCGTCGATCGGGACGGGCAGGGCCGGCGGGCCTGGCTGCGGTTGTGGTCCGGGCGGCTGAGCGTGCGCGACCGGGTACGGCTCGCCGGCGCCCGCCCGCAGACGGTGACCCAGATCGCTGTCGTCGAGCCCGAGGGCGCTCTGGTGCGTCAGTCGGTGTCCGCCGGGCAGATCGCCGCGGTGCGCGGCCTGTCGGCCCGCATCGGTCAGCACGTCGGGGACCCGCCGCGGCGGCATGTCTACCGGTTCCCACCGCCGACCAGGCAGGCGGTCGTCGAGCCGGTGGACCCGGCCCAACGCCTGGCGATGTTCGCCGGTCTGGCCGAGCTGGCCGATGAGGACCCGTTGGTGGATCTGCGCCTCGACGAGCAGCAGGCGGAGGCGGTGGTCCGCCTGCACGGCGAGGTGCAGAAGGAGGTGCTCGCCGCGCTCCTTCAGGACCGGTTCGGCGTCCGGGTGCGGTTCTCCGGCACGTTGACGGCGTGCATCGAACGGGTGGCCGGTTCCGGGGCCGCCGAGGAGCGGGTGCGCGAGCGCGGCAACCCGTACCTGGCCGGGCTGGGACTGCGGATCGACGCCGCCCCGGTCGGGCACGGCGTCGAGTTCCGCGCCGGGGTCGAGCCCGGTCGGCTCCCGCCGGCGTTCGTCGCCGCCACCGAGGAGGGGGTACGGGCCGCGCTGCGGCAGGGCCGGCACGGGTGGCCGGTCACCGACTGCACCGTCACCATGACGGCCTCCCGGTACTGGCCGCGACAGAGCAAGCCGCACCAGAAGTTCGACAAGTCCATCTCGACGGTGGCGGCGGACTTCCGCAACCTCGCGCCGGTGGTGGTCGCGGCGGCCCTGTCCCGGGCCGGCACCCGGGTGTGCCAACCGATCGAGCGGTTCGAGGTGAACCTACCCCCGTACGCGGTGGAGACGGTGATGGCCGTGCTGGGGCGGCTCGGAGCGGTCGTCGACGCCACCGCCCTCGCCGGGGGATACCTCGAGGTGAGCGGCACGCTGCCGTCCGCGCGGGTGCCGCAGGTCGTCGCCGCCCTTCCCGACCTCACCGGCGGCGAGGCCGTGCTGACCACCAGCTTCGACCACTACGCGCCGGTGACCGGCGAGGACCCGCCGACGTTGCCCCGGCGCGGGCCCGACCCGGGGGATCGGGAGACGTGGTTTCGTGCCGTACCCCGGTAGGCCCTGCCGGCGTCGCGGCGTCGCGGCGTCCTGGTCCGGCCGGCGGCGCCGTGGTCGTCTCGGAGGGCATGGCGGGCTCCGGCAGGTACCCTCGGCTGGTGTTCTCGCCTCAGGGTCCGTCGCTGCGGGAACTCTTCGTGCAGGCGTTCTCCTCGGTCGAGCGCGGCTACGACCTGCTGGCCCCGAAGTTCGACCACACACCGTTCCGCACGCCGGACAGCTACCTCGCCGCGACCGCCGACGCGCTGTCCGATCTGGGACCGTTCGACCAGGGGCTGGACGTCTGCTGCGGTACCGGCGCGGGCATGACGGTTCTCCGGGCCGTGTGCCGGGGAGGCAGCACGGGGGTGGACTTCAGCGCCGGCATGCTCGCGCAGGCGCGCGACGCTCACCCGGACGCCACCTGGGTCCAGGCCGACGCCCGAGCCCTGCCGTTCGGCGAGCACTTCGACCTCGCCGTGAGTTTCGGAGCGCTCGGGCACTTCCTGCCCACCGAGCGACCGGCGCTCTTCGCGGGGGTGCGCCGCGCGCTGCGGCCCGGTGGGCTCTTCGCCGTCCTGGTCGGTGCGCCGCCGCCGCTGACCTCGGTCTCGCACTGGGCCACGCTCGGATTCGACCTGGCCATGCGGGTACGCAACGCGCTGTGGCGACCCCCGTTCGTCATGTACTACCGCACGAGCCCGCTGCCCGCGCTCCGCGACGACCTGACCGCGGCCGGCTTCACCGTGACGACAGCCGACCTGCCCGCGCTGGGACGACGCCGGGACGGCAGCCCACGATGCCGGATGCTCATCGCGCGTAAGCCGACAGACCCGCACTGACCCCCGACCCGTGGGCTCACCACGCCGCCCGCCGGACGTCGGCGTGGTGAGAGTTGGTTCACAGCGGCACCGTGGGACATCCATTGTGGTCGTTGGATGGTCGACCTAGGATCCGAACACGGATCGCTGCGGGCCGATCAGATCGCCGCCGTTGATCTGTTTCCGCGAGATCTGCGGTGCCGAACATCGGGGGAAGGGTCGGCGAATGATCGTGGCTGTTGTTCGGGGTGGACGGCGGTGAACCGGCTGCTCGGGCTCGACCTGCATCTGCTTCGCCGGCTGTCCCGTGGCAGAGCCGCCCGGGCCTTCCTGCTGGCGGTGTTCATCGACGCAGCGGGCCGGGGGATCTTCCTCACCGGGTCGGTCCTCTTCTACACGCAGGTGATCGGGCTGTCCAGCGCGCAGGTGGGCACCGGGTTGTCGATCGCGGCGCTCTGCGGGCTGGTCTGTGTCGTACCCATCAGCCGGCTCGCTGACCGGTTCGGAGCGCCCCGGATGCTCATCGCGCTCCAGGTGTGGCGTGCTGCCGGTTTTCTCGCCTATCCGCTGGTCGACGATTTCCGCGGCTTCCTGATCGCCGCGTGTTTCATCGGTATGGCCGAGAACGCGGCCACCCCGCTGCTGCAGTCGATCGCTGGTTCGATCGCCGAAGACGACACGCCGGTCGGCACGATGGCGGCGGTCGCGGTGGTGCGTAACACGGCCTACGCGCTGGCCACGCTCGCCGCCACGCTTTTCATCTCCCTGGCCGACGCCTCGGCGTACATCGGATTCGTGCTGGTCAACGCGGTGTCTTTTCTGGTCACCGCGTTCCTGCTGCTGCGGGTGCGCGGGGAGCTGCCGCGGGGCGTCGCGGTACGGCAGCCCGGCGCCGGTGTCGGGGCGCTGCCCTGGCGGGACCTTCGTTTCGTGTCGCTGGCCCTGCTCAACGGCATTCTGTTCCTGCACGTCGCGATCCTCGGTGTCGCACTGCCGCTGTGGATCGTGACCCAGACGTCGGCGCCGAAGCCAGTCGTCGGAGTCGTCCTGCTGATCAACACCGTCCTCGCCGTCGCGCTGCAGGTCCGGTTCAGCCGTGGTGGTGACGACCTCGGTCATGCCGGTCGGCTCCAGCGTCGCGCGGGTGTGACTCTCGCGGTGTTCTGCGTCCTGGCCGCGGTGTCGGGCGGATTGGGCCCGGTGGCCGCGACGGGTGTCCTCCTCCTCGCCGCCGTGGCGTTGACATTCGGGGAGCTGTGGCAGTCGGCCGGGGGATGGGGGGTGTCCTTCGGGCTGGCCCCGGTGGATCGACGCAACTTCTACCTCGGTCTCTACAACCTCGGTGCGGGTGGCTTCGCGGTCATCGGGCCAGGGCTGCTCACCGTGGCCGTCGTCGGCCCCGGGCCGGTCGGCTGGCTGGTCCTGGGTGCCGTCCTTCTCGTCGCCGGGGTGCTCACGTCGGTGCTCACCCAGCGCTCGGCACGGTCCGGGGAACCCGGTGACGTCGGCGTGCCCAGCCGGGCCGCGGAAGCCTGAGGCGAGCGCGCAGCACCGCCGCGACGAAGGGAAGTGCCATGCCGCCTGTGCAGTTCGGCGTCGTCTCGCTGGGCGCCGCGTTGGGGGAACCTCAGGATGTCGCCGAGCTGGCACCGAGTTACGTGAAGGACCCCGAGCGGGTGCTGGCGTGGGGCTATCGCACGTTCCATCGGGTCGTCGACGGAACCACGTCGGCACATCTCGGTGCCCGAGCGGCCGCCCGGGCGTTGGAGCGGGCACGGATCGAGATCGGCGAGATCGATCTGCTCGTGGTGGCCGCCAGCGACGTCCCGGACTACCTGCAGTGGGACGTCTCCTCGGCGGTCGCCCGCGAGCTGGGGATGACCGGGACGCCGACCCTGCTGCTCACCCAGGCCTGCGCCGCCACGGTCACGGCGTTCCAGCAGATCGCCGGGACCTTCGCCGTTCGTGACGACGTGCGGACCGTCCTGCTCGTCGCTGTCAACCAGGTCAGCGAGGCACACGCCAACCGGATGAACACCAACACGTGTGTCTCCAGCGACGGGGCCGCGGCCGCCGTGTTGCGGCGGGACCACACGACGTTGCGCTGGCTGGCGACCGACCAGTTCACCGATCCCGAATGCGTCGACTTCTTCCGGGTGGAATACGGCGGGGCCGCCGCACCGATCGCCCCCGACGGCCACGGCAACCTCGAATTTGACCGGCTTGCCGCCGTCTACCGGCAGTTTCGCCGCGACCCCGACCACTTCGCCCGGTTCACCCGGGAGCTGAACCAGCGGGTCGCCCTGGTCGTGAACAACGCCTTCGCGCGCTCCGGCCTCGACCGGTCCCGGCTGACCCGACTGATCTATCTCAACGACAACCACAAGGCGATGGTCGACGTGGCCGAGGCGGTCGGGTTGCCGCTCGACCGGACCAACGCCGAGCTGGGGGCCGCGATCGGGCACTGTGGCGCGGCCGACCAGCTGATCTGCCTGGACACCTACGTCGAGCGCGGCGATCTGCACGAGGGCGACGTCGTGGCACTGGCCGGCATCGGGTACGGCATGCACTGGTTCTGCACCCTGCTGGAGGTGTGACCGCCTCCGCTCAACGCGGCAGAGAGGCGGCCACCAGGTGCATCTCCTTCTCCGATTCCCGGTAGTCGGCGCGAATCTGGATGGAACGCAGCTGCCCGAGGCTGCTGACGTGTGTGCCGCCACACGGCATCGTCGCCACGGGCGAGATCTCACAGCGCCAGACCCGCTGCGCGGTGAAGGTGTCCGACGAGCCGGTGAGATGAACCGGGGCATCGGCGGCAACCCAGGAGGCCAGCAGATCATTGGCCCGAGCGAGGTACGAGTCGAGGTCGGCGAGCATCCGGGCGTGGTCGAAACCCTTGCGTCGCAGAGACTTCCCCAGGCGGTACCGGTCCACGCTGCTGCCCAGGTCGTGCCGGCTGTCGATCAGCGCGGCGGCGTCGAAGTTGCGGCTTCCCCGTGAGTCCCGTGGCGCGTCCTTGCTCCACAGCTCGTCGGTGGCCTCGTTGAACGCGTACGCCACCAGGTGGCATCCGGTGTGCGCGGCGCTCAACCACCGGCGCCGGTGATCGTCGACCGTCAGCTCGACGGTCCGACCGATCCAGGACTCCTCCGGCTGCTTGACGATGAGGTGAGCGACAGCGAACACGTGCTCGGTGTCGCCACGGCGCGCGGTCACCTCAGGCCCGATCGACACCGCGCCGTCGGCCGGCCGGAACGTGAGGATCTGGGTGTCGACGACCGGGGTGACCTGATCGCCCACGGTCAGGTCACCATGGTCTCCCGGTTGGTCCGGCCATGCGGCGTCGACCGGGTGGAACGGGGTCGCGTCGGTGACGACGGCCCAGCGCCCGGCGCCGGCCGGCAGGACCGCCTCGATCCGTGCCTGCCCGGCAGTGTCACCCCGGTGATAGGAGATACGGGTCTCGGTGATCTCGTACAAGGCTTCTCCATCGAGCAGCGTGTGGGCAGTGCCTTCGACAGTAGGGCGTTCAGCTCGCGTCGGTGCGACCGACGGCCGCACACGCGGCGATTCCTGACCACCTTCGTGTCGCGCGGCCACGTCGTGCCCGTCCGCGCCGACCAGACCCGGCCGAAGGGCGCCCCAGGTCAGCTGGTCGCCGAGTTCTTCAGATCGGCCGCGCGGTCGGTGCTCTCCCACGTCAGGTCCGGCAGCTCACGGCCGAAGTGGCCGTACGCGGCGGTCTGCTGGTAGATCGGACGCAGCAGGTTCAGATCGCGGATGATCGCGGCCGGGCGCAGGTCGAACACCTCCTTGATCGCCTTCTCGATCCGCTCGACCGGCACGTTCTCGGTCCCGAACGTCTCCACGAACAGGCTCACCGGGTGTGCCTTGCCGATGGCGTAGGCCACCTGCACCTCGCACCGCTCGGCCAGGCCGGCCGCCACCACGTTCTTGGCGACCCAGCGCGTCATGTATGCCGCCGAGCGATCCACCTTCGACGGGTCCTTACCGGAGAAGGCGCCGCCACCGTGACGGGCGTAGCCGCCGTACGTGTCCACGATGATCTTCCGGCCGGTCAGGCCCGCGTCACCCATCGGACCGCCGATCTCGAACCGGCCCGTCGGGTTCACCAGCAGCCGGTACCCCTCGACGTCCAGGCCCAGGGCCTCCAACTCGGGAGCGATGACGTGGTCGCGGACATCCGGCGTCAGCAGCGACTCCAGCGAGATGTCGCCCGCGTGCTGCGACGACACCACGATCGTGTCCAGGCGCACCGGACGCAGACCGTCGTACTCGATGGTGACCTGCGTCTTGCCGTCAGGGCGCAGGTAGGGGATCGTGCCGTCCTTGCGCGCGGCCGACAGCCGGCGGGCCAGGCGGTGCGCCAGCGCGATCGGCAGCGGCATCAGCTCGGGCGTCTCCGAGCAGGCGAAGCCGAACATCATGCCCTGGTCCCCGGCGCCCTGGCTGTCCAGCGCGTCGCCGGCCCGACCCTCGCGCTCCTCGATGGCGGTGTCGACACCCTGCGCGATGTCCGGCGACTGCGATCCGATGGAGACGCTCACGCCGCAGGAGGCGCCGTCGAAGCCCTTCCTCGACGAGTCGTAGCCGATCCGCAGGATGGTGTCGCGAACGACGCTCGGAATGTCGGCGTAGGCCTGGGTGGTGACCTCGCCCGCCACGTGCACCTGGCCCGTGGTGATCAGGGTCTCCACCGCGACGCGGCTGCGCGGGTCCTGCGCGAGCAGGGCGTCGAGAATCCCGTCGCTGATCTGGTCAGCGATCTTGTCCGGGTGGCCTTCGGTGACCGACTCGGAGGTGAACAGGCGGCGTGCCACGACGTGTCCTTTCGATATCGGCGTCGTCCCGGGTGGGGCGCGCCGGCGGGAGGATGACGGTTCTCAGTGGATCGGGCGTCGGGTGGCGGTGCCGGCGAGGGCTGCCTGCCACGCCTCCACGGGCGGCGGATTGTCCATGTGCTCGGGAACCCGGACGTGGATGACCGACGGTCCACCGCCGGCGGCCGCATCCTTGATCATCACGCTGAACTGCTCCAGGTCGAACGCGCGTGCCGCGGGCAGTCCCATGCCGTTGGCGAGCAGCACGGGGTCGATGCGCCCGGGGTCGACGGCGAAGTAGCGCCCGCCGGCGTAGAGGTGCTGGATCATCTTGATCCAGCCGAGTGAGGTGTTGTCCAGCACGACGTAGGTGATCGGCAGCCCGAGCCGGCCGGCCGTCTCCCAGTCGCCGAGACCCATCGCCACGCTGCCCTCGGTGGTGAGGCAGAGGATCCGCTCGCCGGGATGCGCGACGGCGACGCCGATCGCGGCCGAGATGGCGAAGCCCAGGGGCCCGTGACCGCGCGGGATCACGACTCGCCACCCGTCACCTGACGATTCCCAGAAGGAGGCGAGGAAGGGCGTGGGGGTTCCGGCGTCCGCCACGACCCAGGTGGAGCCGCCGAACTCGGCGTGCAGCGCACGAACCACGTCCCGCGGCTGAAGCCGCTGGTCACCCGGGTCCGGCAGGGGCGACGAGTGCGCAGCGACCCAGCGCTGCCGGGCGGTGGCGAGAGCCCGGACACGGCCGTCGCGGGTCTGCTCGTCCGCGGCGGGTAGCGCCTGGCGGAGCTGGTCGAGAGCCGCCCTGACGTCCGCGACCAGGGGTGTGCTCCCGGGGTAGTTGCGCCCGGCCCGCTGCGCGGAGAGGTCGATGTGTGCGATCCGGGTGCCCGAGCGGGGCGGGGCCGTGAAACTGGCCGTGTCGGTGGCGTTCGCACGGGTGCCGGCGAAGAGAACGAAGTCGGCGGTGCGCAGATAGTCGTTGGCGTACTCCCGGGCGCCGTTGGCGCCGACGACTCCGAGGGCGAGCGGGTGGTCCTCGGCGAGGGCGCCCTTGCCGTGGATGGAGGTGCCGACCGGGATGGCCCCGTGCTCCGCGAGGTCGGTGAGGGCGCGCCAGGCACCCGACAGGTGCACGCCGCCACCGGCGACGATCGCGGGGCGTGCGGCCTGGGTGATCTGTTCGGCCACCCGGTTCACGGCCTCGGCCGGCGCGACCGGGCGTGCGGCGGGCACCGTGCTGCCGCCGGTGCCGACGGCCCGGTCGGCGGTCTCCTCCAGAACGTTCTCCGGGATGATCAACACCACCGGGCCGGGACGGCCGCTCGTCGCGGCGGTGATCGCCTCCGCGACCGCGCCGGGCAGCTCAGCCGCCCGGTCCACGGTCCGCCGCCACTTCGTCACGCCGCTGAACAACGCCATCTGGTCGATCTCGCTGATGGCGCTGGTGCCTCGGCTGCCGTGCGGATTGTCGGTGGCGATCGCGAGGATCGGGATGCCGGAGGCAAATGCCTCGCCGAGGCCACTGGCCAGATAGACGGCGCCCGCGCCGCTCGGCGCTTCGCAGACTCCGAGGCGACGGAGGGTACGCGCATAGCCGTCCGCCATGTATGCCGCGTGGCGTTCGTCGCGGGCGAGCACGTGCCGGACGTCCTGCGGGCGCCTGGCGATGACGTCGTAGAAATGGATGCTGGTGTCTCCGGGGAATCCGAAGATCGTGTCGACACCGTGCCGGACCAGCGCTTCGACCAGAAGTTCCGCGCCGACGGGCGCCGCGCCCTCAGCTGCGTTCATTGATTTCTCCCCGGGGGAGTCGCTAGGCGAATGGAACGAAGAAGAACGTTCGTCGGTACGCGAACCGGCCGGTTCCGGAAACGGTGAAGAAGTCGGCGAAACCGATTGTCGAGTGCTGTCCGTCCAGGGTGGTCCGGTCGGCCGTTCCGTGCACCGCCACCTCGAACCCTTCGACGATCAAGGACGTGATGCTGTGCCGGCGGCTGCGGATCGCTGGCTGGGATCGATAGAACTCGGCAATGGCTGATCGCCCGACGATGGATTCCTGACCTGGTCGGTCGTAGATCGAGTCCGGTTCGAAGAGAAGCATCATCCCGTCGATGTCATCGGCGTCGACCCGGTGGTAGTACGTGCGCACCACGTCGTCGAGGTGACTGCGATTCATCGTTTGTGCCACGAGCGTCTCCGGAATGAATTCGCGGCTCACCACAGAGCGGCTCCGGCCGTGGTGATCACCGATCAGGGGACGGTGAAGTGCAGGCTCGTCGGTGCGGACAAAATGCATGATGCGGCATCTTCTTCACGTTTGTCGCCCCACACGGTGTGGCTCTCGTCACAGTGCGTGCTTCCGCGAGGGCGGTGGTGGCCCGGCATGCTGATGCGGTGCCTCCAAGCAGCATCGATGCAAGTGATCGCCAAAACGGTGGGATTCCCATGCTGCGACGCCATTGTGAGCACGGGATGTCAAGGGGGCGGCAGGTGTGTGGGGTGGTGCCCTCCGGACCTTCGGCACGGTAGCTTATCGCGGCTCAGGCGTGGGGTACGCACAGCATTCTCCAAGGTCGTTATCGGCTTTCTGCTGAGCGTCGAGTCAAGTTCCCACATATTAGGAGATCTTGCTTGCGCCCCCAGGGGTGCATGTGCTTGCATCGATCCCTGTCGGGCCGGAGTGCCTTTTGACGGGGGTGGGGCGGAGTCCGAATCGGCGAGAGTGGCCCGGTGTTTCCTGGTCATCTCGTTCACCTGCGGTGACTCCGGCTAATCCCGTGAACCGTCAAGGCGACGTAGTGGTCGCTGTATGCCTGTGCATCACGCAGTAATTCTCGTCGCGTGGTTCTGTGAACAACCGGTAGATAACGGGGGAAGAATGAGCACGGCCAGTCAACAGAACACGGAACTCCTGGATTTCTATCGGCCGCAGGGCGACGGAGAGCCGAATCTCTTCGAGATCTGGGAGAAGGGCGGAGCCCGTGGCGACTCCGTGACACCGTCGACCTACTCCACCGAGTACCGCGCCTGGATGACGAGCATCCTGGTGAGCCGGTTGCAGAGCAACAAGGTCACCGACCTGCTCAGCCTCGGCTGCGGCAACGCCGTGGTGGAGGCGGACACGGCCAAGGCCGGCTACCGCGTGCTCGCGGTGGACGCGCTGGAGGAGGCGGTCGGGCTCGCCCGAGCCAAGGGTCTGGAGGCGCTGCAGGCGGATCTGAACACCTGGACGCCCGACGAGAAGTGGTCGGTCATCTACATGGACGGCGTGCTCGGGCATCTGTACAACCCCGAGGACGGGCTCCAGTCGATCCTCAAGCGCATTCTCACCTGGCTCGAACCGGGGCCTGCCGGCGTGGCGTCCTTCGTGGCGTCCAACGACGACACCCAGAACGGTGAGTGGGTGCAGCCGGCCTCGAACGTCAAGGGCTTCTACTGGCTGTCCGCCGGCTACCTCGGCGAGCAGGCGCTCGCCGCGGGCTTCGACCGGGTCGAGATCCAGCACTTCCACTACCGGCGCCCGCAGTCAGGTCCGCGCCGCCGGTCAGTGGTCGTGGCGCAGCTGCACGCCTGACCAGGAGATCTGTGATGAGCGATGGTGAGCTGTGGTTACGCGAAGAGATCAACCCGGACGAGCACCGCACCGTCCTGACCCCCGACGACGCCCGGGTGCTGATCGCCGACGGCGTGCGGCTGACCGTCGAGGAGTCGGCGCACCGGGTCTTCGACACCGGGGAGTACGCGGCGGCCGGTGCCCGGATCGTCGCGGCCGGCACCTGGCCGCAGGCGCCGGCCGAGACCGTCATCGTGGGACTCAAGGCCCCCGCCGACGAGCCGGAGCCGCTGCGCCACCGACACATATTCTTCGGGCACGCCTACAAGGGCCAGCGCGACGGTGCGGCGCTGCTGCGCCGCTTCCGGGCCGGTGGAACCCTGCTGGACCTGGAATACCTGACCGACGACACGGGCCGCCGGGTCGCCGCGTTCGGCTACTGGGCCGGCTACGTCGGCGCGGCGTTGGCGCTCCTGCATCACCGGGGGCGGCTCGTCGCGCCCCTGCGGGCGATGACCCGTCCGGAACTGGACGAGGCTATCGCCGCGTCCGGAGACAGCCGTGTGCGGGCGTTGGTGATCGGCGCGCTGGGCCGGTGCGGCCGGGGCGCGCGGGACGCGCTGTCAGTGGGCGGGGTCGAGCCCACGGCGTGGGACGTCGCCGAAACCCGCGATCTCGACCGCAGGGCGATCCTCGACCACGACGTGCTGGTCAACACCGTGCTGTCGAACGAACTCGCGCCTGCGTTCGTGCGCCCGGAGGATCTCGACGACCCGGCTCGCACGCTGTCCGTGATCAGCGATGTGACCTGTGACGTGACGTCCGAGTTCAACCTGCTGCCGATCTACCGGACTCCGACCGACTGGGCCCGGCCGGTGCGCCAGTTGCGCGCCGAGCCCAGGCTCGACCTGATCGCCATCGACAACCTGCCCTCGTTGCTGCCGCGGGAGGCGAGTCTGGCCTTCTCCGCCGACCTGCTGCCGCACCTGCGCACCCTGCCGGACGACACGCCGGTCTGGCGACGGGCGTACGACCGGTTCGTGACCGCGACCGCCGAACTCGACCTGATGGGAAGCCTCTCGTGACATCCACCCTCCTCGGGCCGACCGGCCGGGTTCACTGGCTCGGCACCGGCCTGTCGACCGGAAGTGGGCTGGCCCTGGTCTGCGCCAGCGCGGCCGAGACCACGGTCTGGGGACGCACCCGGGAGAAGGCGCAGGCCTGTCTCGAGCGGCTCGGGCTCACCGGTCAGGCCGAAGCGCGGGCGCTCGACTGGGCGGTCCTCGCCGACGCCGTACGCCCGGGTGATCTCGTGGTCTCCATGCTGCCGGCCGTCGAGCACCCTGCCGTGCTCCGGCTCTGCCTGCGTCGGTCGGCGCACTTCGCCAGCTCCAGCTACGTCTCGCCGGAGGTCGCCGAGCTGGCCGCCGACGCGCGGCGGGCCGGGCTCGTGGTGCTGACCGACGCGGGGCTCGACCCCGGCATCGATCATCTACTGGCCCACCGGCTCGTTCAGGCCGCGGAGAAGACCCTCGGCGATGCTCCGGCGTCGGTGTCCTTCACGTCGTACTGCGGGAGCTTCCCCGCGGTGCCGAACGACTTCCGCTACCGGTTCAGCTGGGCGCCCCGAGGTGTCCTGACCGCGCTGGGCACTCCTGCCCGCTTCGTGGAGGGCGGTCGCGAGCGGACCGTCGACCGGCCGTACCGCGCCGTGGAGAAGCTCACCCTGGGTGGCGAGCCGTTCGAGGTCTACCCGAACCGGGACAGCATCCCGTACATCGCTACGTATCAGTTCCCGAAGTTCTGGGAGGTGGACACCTTCGTTCGCGGCACGGTCCGGCTCGACGGATGGACCGACGCCTGGCAGCCGGTCTTCACGCAGTTGGAGAACGGCACCGCCGACGAGATCACCGCCCTGGCCGCGCGGCTGGCCGAGCAGTACCCGGCGACCAGCGAGGACCACGACCGGGTGGTCATGTTCGTGCGGCTGGAGGCGGTGACCGACGACGGAGCGCGCTGGTCCGGCGGTTACGCCATGGACGTCGAGGGGGATGCCACCGAGAACGCGACACCTCGGCTGGTCTCGGTGGCCCTCGCCGGCGGGCTCGCCGAGGTGCTGGCCGGCCGGTTGTCTCCCGGTCTGCACCAGGCGACCTCCGACCCCGAGTCGATCGACAGCTGGCTGGACTTCCTGTCCGCCAACGGCATCGTCTGTCAGGAATATGCGCCATAGGCCGATGATCTAGTACACGGTTGGATTTCGATCGCCTCTCATCGTTCCGACGTAAGTACACTTCGGATGATTTGGCGTGAGTCACAGCCAGTTACGGGGGGCCAGAACATGGCGCAGCAGTCGGGGACCAGGCAATCGGCGACCATTCGGCGCGGCATCTTTCCGCTGCTGCTGTTTGCCGCATTCACCGCCGCGATGGACGTGTACGGCAGCAACCGGCTCCAGGTGGTCAGCCCGGAGAGCCTCACCGCGGTCTCCTTCACGTTGACGGCGGTCTTCTTCCTCGCCCTGGAGATGACGCGCAACGGCACCGCCTTCCTGACGATGCTGCGCGACTCACGCCACGACGTCATCGCCATCAACATCACCACCGCCGTGACGTGGCTCGCCACCTTCTACGCCCTGCGCAACCTGGAGCCTGCGGTGGTGAACGTGGTCGGTTTGGCGCTCGGTCCGGTGTTCATCCTCGTGACCGGGGCGATCCTGCGCCGGGGGGCGTCCGTGATCGCCGCCGAGGTGGTTGTCGCGTTGGGGATCTGCGTGTTCCTCAGCGTCCTGGTGTGGGGCTCCTTCACCGGTGAGACCGCCGTCGGGGACATCGGTGAGAGCACCGCCGCCTGGGGCCTCTTCTTCTCGGTGGTGTGCGCGATCGGATCGGCGGCCAACATCACCTACATGAAGCGGCTCAGCGACAGCGGTCGCAGCCCGCAGGAGGTGCTGGCGGTGCGGTTCTTCCTGATGATCGCGATTGGCTGGGCGATGACCGCAACCAGTTCGCTGGACGAGGTGAGAGCCGCGCTCGTGCCCGGCGCGGTGGTGGCCGTCATCGGTATCGCGCTCCCGATCTACCTCCTGCAGATCGGGATCAGGCACACCGAGCCCATCACCACGGCGCTGATCGTCTCGCTCTCACCGATCTTCGCCTACTTCATGCAATTCCTGGACGGGCGGCTACAGCCGTCCGCGCTGACCATCGTGGGAATCGTGGGCATCGTGGCTCTCGCGACCGCCGGGACGCTGGCCCGGGCACGCCACGACAACCGGTTGGAAGCCGTGACAGTGCCGTCGGCGTACGAGACCGCCGGAGACCGGCGATGAAGGAGTCCTCCATGAAATGTGCCATCGTCGACGCGTACGGCGCGGGCCGGCACCTGCCGGCCGCGTTGCGGCGTCACGGCATGGAATTCATCCACGTCCGCTCGGATGCTCCCGACTGGCGGCTCAGCTACCGGCCCGAGGAGTTCACCGTCGACCTGAAGCACGAGGAAGACCTGGACGCCACAGTCGCCCGGGTCCGGGAGCACGGCGTCGGCATCGTCGTGGCCGGCGCCGAGTCCGGGGTGTTGCTGGCCGACCAGTTGTCGGCCGCCCTGGGCACACCGGGCAACGGAATGCGCGATCCCTTGGCGCGCCGCGACAAGTTCGTGATGCATCAGGCGATCCGGGACGCCGGCCTGGCGTCCGCCGCCGGTTTCCGGTCGGAGTCGGTCGACGCGATCCTGGACTGGGCGGCCGACCGGGGGCAGTGGCCGGTGGTCCTCAAGCCGCCGTCCAGCGCGGGCGGGGACAACGTCTACGTCTGCGACACCCCGGACGAGATCAGGGACGCGTACGCGCGGATCACCGGCACCATCGACCGGTACGGCCGCTCGAACAGCGTCGTGCTCGTGCAACAGTTCCTCGCCGGCGCCGAGTACTACGTCAACTCGGTCAGCAGGGATGGCGTGCACCGGATCGTGGAGGTCTGGCGCTACCACAAGCGCTCCACCGGCGGTCGGACCATCTACGACTACGAGGACCTGCTGGCCTGGGACGACCCTGCCGCCAGGCAGATCGCCGACTACACCCTGGCGGTTCTGGACGCGCTCGAGATCCGCAACGGCGCGGGGCACACGGAGGTCATGCTGACCGCGTCCGGACCGGTCCTGGTCGAGTGCGGAGCCCGCCTCGGTGGTGGCCAGATGCCGGAACTGCTGACCCGCTGCACCGGCACCAACCAGGTCGACAGCCTCGCCCTGGCGATCGCCGACCCCGAGGCGTTCACGCGTCAGGGAACCAGCGGTTACCGGCTCGACGCCAACCTGCGCTGCGTCAACCTGATCACCGAGCGGGACGGCGTCATGCCGGGTGCCGACGCCTGGGAGGCGGTCCGGGCGCTGCCGTCCTTCGACAGCCTGGTGCTCAACATCCCGGAGGGCACCCCCCTGTCGCCCACCACCGACATGGCCACCTGCCCGGGCACGCTGTACCTGTGTGCCCCTGACCGGCAGCAGGTCCTCGCCGACTACGACCGGCTGCGCTCGCTGGAACTCGCCGACCTCTACGGCGGCTGATCGGCACGTCCTCGCCTCGGTGGAGCACACGCCGAGGCGCGGGACGGGCGTGCCCGGTTGCCCTGATTCGGCACCACCGTCCACTCGGAGAGGAGCGTCAGAGTGCCCACCGGGACCGCCGACCGCGCCACCGTCGCGGACACCGTCAAACGGCTCGCCATCGCCCACTCCAAGCTGACGATCAGCACCGATGGGATCACCGAGGCGGAGCCGCTCGCCGGGCCGCTGCTGGACGTCACGTCGCTGGGCCTGCTCACCGTACTGCTCAAGATCGAAGAAGAGCTCGGTGTGACGCTGCCCGACGACCTGTTCTCCGCCCCCCTGCCGCGCACCGTGGGCGACCTGGTCGACCTCGTGCAGCGGGCCGCCCGATGAGCGGCTCCGCCGCCGACCTCGGTGCGGCCCTCGACGCGCTGCCCGCCGAGCTGTTCGACTGCGTGCAGGTCAACCTCGCGCTGCTGGCCGACGTGCGGCACGGACCCGGCACCCATCTGCGACTCGGCGCCCGGCTCACCTTCCGGCCCCGGTTCCAGGACGGTTGGTGGACCGTCGAACCCGCAGTGGTC
This sequence comes from Micromonospora sp. WMMD1120, assembly GCF_029626235.1. Classification (NCBI taxonomy): domain Bacteria; kingdom Bacillati; phylum Actinomycetota; class Actinomycetes; order Micromonosporales; family Micromonosporaceae; genus Micromonospora; species Micromonospora sp. WMMD1120. The sequence continues at coordinate 4,634,645 of NZ_JARUBO010000005.1, forward strand.
GACCAGGTGCGGCACTCGGCCGGGCTCCTCGGACTCGACGTCGACCAGCGCTGGGACGCCTGCCCGGCGGACCGGATGCCCGAGTTGATCGCCCGGTACGAGCCGCTCTACGTCGTGGCCGACGCCTATCACCTGCCGTGGCTTCCCTACGCCGGGCAGCAGCACATGCGGCACAGCTTCCTCGTGCACCCGCACGACGACGGCGTGCGGGTCTGGGACGCCTACCGCAACGACACCCGATGGGGACCGGCGGTTCCGGGACACTGGGACCTCAGCGAGAAGGACCTGATCGCCGCGCTCGGCGACACCGCCGACGTGATCAGCTTCGGCACGGCGGCGCTGCCCGAACCACTGCCGGCAGTCGAGCTCGACGACCCGAGCGAATACCTGGCCTCGTACGCCGCCGCCCCGGACCGGGCCGCCGCGCTCGCCCGCCTGACCCTGGAGACGTGGCTGCTCGCCCGGTCCCGGCTGCTGCACGCCGCCTGCCGCGACATGGCGCTCCAGGAGCATCTCGAGGCCTGGCAGGGGCTGGTGCAGCAGACGTACGTCGCGTGGCGGATGGTGCAGCGGGGCCGACCCGCGCCGGAGGCCCCGCTGCGGCGACTCGGTGACCTGCTGAACCAGGACCGGGTGCTCTTCGCCGTACCGGTGGCCGATGGGCAGCCGTGGCGACAGCGCGTCGCCGAGGCCGCCGCGTCCGTCCTCGGCCTGCCCGTGCCCGCGGTGCTGGGTGGCGCCCGGTTCGACACCGCCCCCGGGTACGGCTCGTTGCGGATCGTCGAGATCGTCGAGCTGGTGGAACGGGTGGTCGGTGTGGAACTGTCCGCCGACGATCTCGTACCCGAGAACCTGCGGGACCTCGACGGCCTGTGCCGGATCGTGGCCCGCGCCGGGGTCGGCGCCCGATGACAGTGCTGCACCGGCTCTTCGACACGGCGGCGCGGCGTGCCCCCGACGACGTGGCCGTCACCGTGGGCGAGGACCGGGCCACCTTCGCCGAGCTGGTGACATCGGGTCGCCGGATCGCGGCCGGCCTGCTCGATGCCGGCCTTCGCCGCGGTGACCGACTGGTGATCGTGTCACCGCCGTCGGTGCTCCTGCCCGCCGTCCTGTACGCCGCGGCCCGAGTCGGCGTGGTCTTCGTCGTCCTGCACGAACAACTCCGGGGTGAGCCGCTGCGGCATGTGCTCGATGACTGTGAGCCGGCCCTGGTCCTCAGCGACGACGCGCAGGTCAGAGCCGTGGCGGCCGAGTTCGGGTCCGCCACCGGCGACCTCGGTGGCCTGGCTGCGCGGGCGCCACTGGACGGCCTGCCCCCGGGTGGTGAGCCGCTGACCGTGGACCCGGTGTGTCTGGTCTACACCTCCGGTTCCACGGCCCGGCCCAACGCGGTGGTCTCCACCCACCAGCAGATGCTGTTCGCTGTCGCGGCCATCCAGGAGGCCGTCGGCTACCGCCGCGACGACGTGGTGTTCTGCCCGTCACCGGTCTCCTTCGACTACGGGCTGTACCAGCTCTTCCTCGGCGCGCTCAGCGGCGCCCGGATACACCTGGCCGGTCTGACGGCCACCGGGCCCGGCCTGTCGGCGGCGCTCACCGCGACCGGCGCGACAGTGCTCGCCGCAGTCCCGTCGACGGCCGAGATGCTGGCCCGGCTGCTGGGCCGGGGTGGTGAGCCACCGAAGCTGCGGCTGCTCACCACCACCGGCGCGGCGATGCCCGCCGACCTGCCGCGGACGCTGCGAGCACGGATGCCGCAGCTGCGGATCCAGGTGATGTACGGCCTGACCGAGTGCAAGAGGGTCGCCATCATGCCCCCGGACGGTGACCGGGAGCGGCCCGGGTCGAGCGGCCGCCCGCTGGCCGGTACCGAGGTGTTCGCCGTCGACGACAAGGGACGTCGTCTGCCCGACGGCGTCGTCGGTGAGCTGGTGGTCCGTGGTCCGCACGTGATGTCCGGCTACTGGCGGCGTCCGGAGCTGACCGCCGACCGGTTCCGGGTGGAGGAGGGGCTCACCATCCAACTGCGCACCGGCGACCAGGGCCGGGTGGAACCCGGAGGATGGGTCTACGTCGACGGTCGGACCGACGACATCTACAAGGAACGCGGATACCGGGTGAGCGCCACCGAGGTGGAGGCGGCGGCCCGTCGGATACCGCGGGTCACGTCCGTCGCGGTGCTGCCGCCCCGCGACGGCGTCCGATCGGTGCTGGTCGCGGTCACGGAGCTGGCCCCGGAGACGGTGCTCGACCGGTTGCGTGACCATCTCGAGGTGTTCAAGATCCCGCAACGGTGCGTGGTCGTCGACACCCTGCCGCTGACCCGCAACGGCAAGATCGATCGCGCGGCGCTGACCACAATGGTGGCCGGCCGTGCTTGATCCCGCTCTGGCCCGGCACGTCGCGGCCACGGCCGGAACCCCGGCTTACGTGTACGACCTCGCGGACGCCCGGGACAGCCTCGCCGCCCTGCGCGACGCGGTTCCCGAGGGGACCGACACCTACTACTCGGTGAAGGCCAACCGTCACCCGGAACTGCTGCGGGCGCTGCACGACGCCGGCAGTCGGGCCGAGGTCTGCTCGCCGGGCGAACTCACCGCCGCCCTGGCGGCCGGCTGGGAGCCCGGCGCCATCCTGTACGCCGGGCCCGGCAAACGCGACCTCGATCTGCGCACCGCGCTCGCTGCCGGAGTGCGGCACTTCTCGGTGGACTCGCCGTACGCCCTGGACCAGCTGAACCGGTGCGCGCAGGCGGCCGGCGCGCCGGTGCGGTGCCTGCTGCGGATCAACGCCGACGCGCCCGCGTCCCGGCCCGGCCTGACCATGACCGGGGTGTCGTCGCCGTTCGGTGCCGACGCCCGCTGGGTGGCGAGCGCCCCGGAACGGTTCGGGCACCGGCCGCACGTGACAGTGGTCGGACTGCACCTCTACATGGGCACCAACCTGACCACTGTGGATGATCTTTTCGCCCAGTTCACCAGCAGCCTGCGAACCGCCGCCGACCTGCGCGAGGCGCTGCGCGCCCGAGGGGTACGCCTGGACGTGCTCGACCTCGGCGGCGGGTTCGGCGCGCCGTTCGCCCGCGCCGGCCGTCGCCTCGACCTGTCCGGGCTGCGTGAACCGCTCACCGCCCTGCTCGACGCGGAGGTGCCGGCCTGGCGGGAGGGCCGACCCCGCATCGCCTTCGAATCGGGCCGCTACCTCGTCGGTACCGCCGGTACCCTGCTCACCCGCGTCCTCGACGCGAAGACCTCGCACGGCAGCAACCTGGTCGTGCTCGAGTCGGGCATCAACCACCTCGGCGGCCTGTCCGGGCTGCGTCGCCTGCCGCCGCTGGTGCCGAGCCTGATCCCGGTCGACGCGGCGGCACCCCCGGCGGACACGGTGCCGACCACTGTGTGCGGCCCGCTGTGCACCCCGCTGGACGTGTGGGCGCGGGGCGTCGAACTGCCCCGGCTCGGTCCCGGCGACCTGCTGGCCGTGCCCAACGTCGGCGCCTACGGCCTGGACGCGAGCCTGATCGCCTTCCTGGGCCACCCGCCGCCGGTCGAGGTGGTCATCGACTCCACCACCCCGGACCCGGCCACCTGGCACGTATCCCGGCTGGACCTGGTCCGTACCCCGATCGCCCTGGGAGAACCGCTGTGAATCCGGAGTACGTCGCGCTGTTGTCGCGCTTCCTCAAGTACGCCACCCCCGACCAGATCACCGCCGACGCGTCACTGCACGACCTGGGCCTGGATTCGATGCAGTCGATCGAACTGCTCTTCGCCATCGAGGACGACCTCGGTGTCAGCCTCCCCGACGAGGCGTTGACCGAGAGCACGTTCGCCACCGCCGGAAGCCTCTGGGCGGCCGTGTGCCACGCTCGCGGTGACGCATGACGGCGGCGGCCACGGCCGTCGACCTGACCGACCGGGTACGACGGGTCGCGGCGGTGGCCCGGGAGCACGCGCGGCGTACCGACGACGAGGCGGTCTTCCCCACCGAGGCGCTGGCCGAACTGCGCGCGTCCGGGCTGCTGGCGTTGGTCGTGCCGGCCGCGTACGGCGGGCTCGGTGGCGGGCCGGCAGAGCTGGTCGACTGTGCCGAGTCGCTGGCCCGCGCCGATCTGTCGGTGGCTCTGATCTTCGCGATGCACTGCCAGCAGGTCGCCACCGTCGCCAGGTACGGCGGCGATGAGCTGCGGGCCACCCTTCTGCCCCGCGTCGCCGCGGGCGAACGCTACCTGGCGTCGGTCACCACCTCCGCGGGCACCGGTGGTCATCTGTTGTCCGCGACCGCGCCGCTGCGTGACACCGAGGAGGGGCTTCTGATCGAGCGGTTCGCGCCGATCGTCACCGGCGGGGCCCACGCCGACGGCTTCCTCATCACCATGGGCAGCCCCGGCGCTGACGCGTCCGGACAGGCCGGACAGGTCTGCCTCGTCTATGCCGAGCGCGAGCAACTGCGGATCACCGAGTCGGGCCGGTGGCAGCCGATGGGCATGCGGGCCAGCCACAGTGTGGCGCTACAGCTCACCGGCACGGTCCCCCGCCACCAGATGATCGGCCCGGAGCACGGCTTCCGGGAGATCTCGCTGGCCCTCTTCTCGCCGCTGGCGCACCTCGGCTGGGCCGCCTGCTGGCTGGGCTCCGCCGCCGGGGCGCTCTCCCGGGTGGCGACCCTGCTGCGCAGCCCTGAGGGCCGGCGACGATTCGACCACCGCTCCGAGCTGCTGCTGACCCGGCTGGCTCGGGCCCGCCACCGGATCGACGCCGTCCACGCGTTGCTGCGGCACACCCAGCACGTCGTCGAGGAGGGCGGTGAGCTGTCGACCGCGCCGGTGCAGATGCTGCTCAACGGCCTGAAGGTGACCGCGGCGGAGTCGTGCCGCCAGGCCGTCGAGGAACTCGTCGACGCGGTCGGGTTGCGGCACGGCTACTTCAAGGACTCGGACACCTACCTCGAACGGGTCCTGCGCGACCTGCGGTCCGCGTCGCTCAACTACCACAACGACCGCCTCGACCTTGCCGACGGACGGCACGTGCTGCTCGACCGGAAGGTCACCCATGTCGGTGGGTGAGCGGACGGCCCGGTCCGCTGCCGCGCTGACCCGGGCGGTGGCCGGTGACCGTCCGGTCTGGCCGGCTCTCGGGGCGTCCGGCCTGGTAGCGGCGCTGTACGAGTCGGGCGGACGCGTCGATCCGGAACGGCTCGGCCGGCTGCTGGCAGCCGTGGACACGGTCCACCCGATCGGGGTCACGTTGGGCGTGTGTGTGCAGGTCGCGGCGGCGCTGCCGCTGCTGCGTTCGACGCTGCCGGACCATCCGCTGACGGCCGAGGCGACCGCCGGACGGGCGGTGCTGGCGCTCGCCGCCACCGACAGCGGTCGCGGGTCGCGCCTCAGCTCACTGGCCACCGGCTATCGGATCGACGGCGACCGGCTCACCCTGACCGGCTCGAAACGGTGGATCACCAACGCGCGCACGGCGGACGCGTTCCTCGTGCTGGCCCGGCACGAGGAGGGTCCACACTTCACCAACTTCAGCTTCGTGCTGGTCCCGGCCGGCGCGCCCGGCGTGACAGTGACCCCGACCCGTACCGGACTGTTCGGCGGTGCCGAACTCGGCGACGTGACGTTCAGCGACGTACAGCTCCCCGCCACCGCCGTCATCGGCGGCCGTGGCCGGGGGATGGCACTGTTCGCCAGGCACATCGGCACCGAGCGGCTGGCCGGTGGTCTGTGGGCGGTCGCCCTGTGCCGGCGGGTGCTGGTCGACACCGTGGAACGCCTGCGCCGGCCGGACGACGGCGGCACCTGCCTCTGGCAGGACCCGGGCGTACGGCGGCAGGTGGCCGCATGCCTGGCCCGTGTCCACGAGCTCCGCGCCGTGTGCGTGACCGCCGGCCCATGGGTCGTCGAGCGCCACGACCCCGCCGCCGCGGCCCGGGTGAAGATCGCCACCGCCGACACCGTCGACCGGGTGCTCGGTGAGTGCGCCCGCCTGCACGGCGCGGCCGGGTTCGTCGACGGGGGCATCCAGCGACTGCGCACGGAGGCGGCCGTGTTCGGCATCGGTGGCGGTGTCGGCGAGGTGGCCCTGGAGCTGGTCGCCGACCGGGTCGATGACCTCCTGCACGGTCTCGCCTGGTGACGGTGGCCGAGATGGACACGGACGGAGGCGCCGCCGGCCGTGGCCCACGGGAGGGGGAGACGATGGCGACCTGGGCGGAGTTGAGCTGCTACACCAGCAACCTGGCGGCCTACCTGGCGCCCGGACGGCCGCGCCTACGGTTCGAGCTGGCTGACGCGGTCCGTCTCGCGGTCCTCCCCGCGACGACGGCCCTGTCCCATCACGACCGCGTCGACGGCGGCAGCCTGGGATATCGCGGGGCGGCCCGGTGGGCGGAGGCCACGGCCGGGATGGCCGCCGAGCTGGAGACCAACGGTTCGGTCCTGGCGGTCGCGAACACCCACCAGATGCCCTGGTCTCCCGACTACCAGCGCCGCGCGACACCGCACTGGGTGCTGCTGACCGGTCGCCCCGGGGGCGGCTGGCAGGTGGCGGACCACTTCGCCGCGACGACGCCGCACGGCGAGCATCGGCCGTACCACGGGCAGGCCACCGAGGACGAGCTGCGGGCGCTGCTCACGCCGGTCGGCACAGTGTCCGACGAGGTCGCCAACCGCGACCGGTACGCCCTCGGCGAGCCGGTCGAGGTGCCACCGCCGTCGCAGTACCGGTGGCTGGTCCGTACCGCTGCGGTGCGTACCACCGCGCGGCCGGGATGGCTGACCGGCTCGGACGCCGTGGCACACCTCGCCGCGATGGTCGAGGACCGGGAAAGGCTCGCCGCCTTGACCGACGACCTGTGGGCGGCGAGCCGGCACCAGCTGTTCCGGCACCGGGTCCGTTCGGCCGCCGGACTGACCGACCCGGAGGCCACCTCGGCCGCCGTGTCAGCGTGGGAGGAACTGCCACGGGCGCTGCGGTTCGCCGTGGAGTCGGCCGGCCGTGGGCGGCCCCGCCCGGGTCTGGTCCGTGCCGCGTTCGACCGGATCATCACCGCCGGGGCAACCGCGTGAACACCCTGTACGACTGGTTCGCCGAGTCCGCCGACCGGCATCGAAACCGGATCGCGCTCGATCTCGGCGCCAACCGGCTCCGGTACGGAGAACTCGACGATCTCGCCGAGCGGGTCGCCGCCGCGACGGTGCACCTGCTCGGACGGCCCCCGCGCCGGCTGGGGCTGCTCGCGGCACGCAGCGCCGGCGCGTACGCCGGATATCTCGCCGCGTACCGGCTGGGCGCCACGGTCGTGCCGCTCAACCCGGCGTATCCGCCCGCGCGAACCGCGGCCGTCGCCAGGGCGGCCGAGCTGGACCTGGTCCTGGCCGACGCTGGCGGCAGCGCCGGTGCGGTGCCGGTGCTACCGGTCGACGACCGCGCTCTCGCCGCGCTCGCACCGGCGAACGGTGTGCCCGCACCCGGCGCGGACGCGGTCCGTCCGGCGTACATCATGTTCACCTCCGGGTCGACCGGCACCCCGAAGGGTGTGCCGGTGACCCACGCCAACGTGCTCGCCTTCCTGCGGGCGGTCGCCGGTCGCGCGGAGCTGACCAGCGACGCCCGGGTGTCGCAGATGTTCGACCTCACCTTCGATCCGTCGATCTTCGACCTCTTCGCCACCTGGGGCGCCGGAGCGACAGTGGTGGTGCCGCAACCGGCCGACCTGATGGCGGCGGTCCGCTTCGTCCGGCAACGCGAGATCACCCACTGGAGTTCGGTGCCGTCGGCGATCGCCATCGCCCGGCGGCTACGGCAGCTCGGCCCGGACCGCATGCCGACGTTGCGATGGAGCATGTTCTGCGGTGAGCCGCTGTCCGCCGACGCCGCGGCCGCCTGGCGGGAGGCCGCGCCGAACAGCGTCATCGAGAACATGTACGGACCCACCGAGCTCACCGTCACCTGCACCGGCTACCGACTGCCGGCAGCACCCGCCGACTGGCCGACCACCAGGAACGGCACAGTGCCCATCGGGGAGCCGTACCCGGCGGTCGACTGGCTGCTGCTGGACGAGGACCTGCGGCCCGCGGTCGAGGGAGAGTTGTGCGTCCGGGGCCCTCAGCGGTTCCCGGGTTATCTCGATCCGGCGGACGACCGTGATCGGTTCGTCACCGGCGCCTCGGGCCGCTATCGGCTCCGCCGTGGCGCGCCGACCGGGTCGGACTGGTACCGGACCGGGGACCGGGTCCGCCAGGAGAACGGTCGGCTGATCCACCTCGGCCGGCTGGACCACCAGGTGAAGGTGTCCGGATACCGCGTCGAACTCGGCGAGATCGAGGCGGTCGCCCGGCGCCACCCGGAGGTGCAGGAGGCGGTTGCCCTGGCCCTCGCCGTGCCGGCGGGCGGCGTGGATCTGCACCTCGCCTACACGGGGCCGGTGGTCGACGAAGGGGAGCTGCTGGCCCTGCTGCGGTCCACGCTCGCCCCGTTCATGGTGCCCCGCCGGCTCACGCGGTTCGAGGCCCTGCCGCTCACCCCCAACGGCAAGATCGACCGCGGCCTGCTCGGCCGTGTCCTGGGTTCCGCCCGTCCTCCGGGCCAGGGCCCCGGTGCCGCGTCGCAGCAGATGCTGAACGGCGGGGGACCGGTCGCTCCGTCCTGACCCGAACGACGGGCCGTCGCGGAGATGCGGCGCAGCCCCGGCTCTCCTGCCCGTGGCAGACCCTCCGGGGTGCGGGTGGACGAGTTCTGGTCACTGATCGAGAGGGCCCGCGAGGACGTGCCGGACGATGCCGGGGCGTGGCCGTCGGGCTCGATGATCGGTGCAGCCTTGGCGGCGAGGCTGGCGCAGCTGCCGGCGGAGCGCATCGTCGAGTTCCAACGCTGTTACGAGCGGGTGGCCGCACGGGGACATCGGTGGGGCTTGTGCGCGGCGGCCTACGTGATCTGGGGGTACGTCTCGGATGACGCGTTCAGTGACTTCACGGCCGGCCTGATCGGCCTGGGGCGTGACGCGTTCGAGCGGGCGGTGACCGATGCGGACTCGTTGGCGGAGCACCCGATGGTCCAGGCGATCGCCGCCGGCCACGTCGACCGATTCGCGCTGGCAGCCGAGGCGATCGAGTTCGCGGCGCCCACCGCGTTCGGCCAGCACAGTGACGATGCCGACGGTTTCTGGGAAGCGTCGGAAGCCCAGCCTGACGGATCTGGTGACAGGGACGAACCCTCGGCTGAGCACCAGTGGTCGGGGAGATTCGGCAGCGCCGACGACGCTGCCCAGATTCCCCTGCGGCTACCCCGCCTGCTCGCTCTGTACCCCGACCGCGTACCCGGCGATCACTGATCGATCGGGTCCGGGGGAGTCCTCCCCGGTCAGGCCGCGGCCTTCGCGGAGACCTCCCAGAGGCGGTCGGCGTTGCCCGGGTCGAGGGAGTAGTCGGCGACCGCGTTCACCAACTCCGGGATCGTTGCCGGGCGACGGTTGACGGGGGTGGCTTCCTGGTTGTCGTTGAAGTAACGGCCGCCGATCCCGTTCAGCAGGGGTGACGTCGCGAGCAGCACGGTTGTCGAGGCGCCCTGGGCGGGCGTCTTCTGCAACTCGACGGGGGTGGCGAGTTTGCCGCCCACGTGCCGCTGAAGCGGCGTGGCGATCGCCCCTGGATTGACGGCGTTGACCGTGATCCCGTCGCCGGCCCAGCGGGCCGACGCCCCTACCGCGAAAAGGTTGACGGCCGTCTTCGACTGGGCGTACGCCTGCTGTGGGTCGTACGGGCGGAAGCTGAAGTTGATGTCGTCGAAGACGACCGGGGAGAACAGGTGACCCGACGAGCTCAGCGACACCACCCGTGCCCCGTCCGCCGCCGCGAGGGCGCGGTGGAGGCCGACAGTGAGCGCGAAGTGGCCGAGGTGGTTCGTGGCGAACTGCGCCTCCCAACCCGCCTCGGTGAGGGTCCGTTCCTGGATCGCCATCACGCCGGCGTTGTTGATCAGCAGATGGAGTGGCCCGTCCCATTCGGCGACGAACGCGGCGATGGAGGACGGCTGAACCAACTCGAGCCGCCTGACGCCGATGTTCGGGTTTCCGGTCTCCTGGGTGATCTGGGCGGCGACCCTCGCCCCGGAGTCCGCGTCGCGAACCGCCAGGGTGACCGCCGCGCCGAGACGGGCGAGCGTCTTCACGGTCTCGACGCCGATGCCGGACGCGCCGCCGGTGACGATCGCGCGCTTGCCCGTCAGGTCGACTCCGGCGCTGACCTCATCGGCTGTGGACTGGGCGGTGAACGGCGTACTGATCCGCATGATAAATCCTCTTCCTCACCTTCGGTCTGGGATAGGCGGTCCCGGACTTCTCAGCCCCGGGGCCACGGACCACGTTGCCACCGCTCGGTGACCTGTGCGGGTGTCCCGCTGATCCTGGGTCTGTCAGGGCCAGGAAACCAGGCCGACCCGCCGCTACGTTGGGAACATGACCAGCACCAACGCGCTCGGTGAGTACCTGCGGAGCAGGCGGGAACTGGTCCGGCCGCAGGATGTCGGCCTACCCGCCGGCGGCCGACGCCGGGTCGCCGGCCTGCGCCGCGAAGAACTCGCGATGCTCGCCGGCATCAGCGCCGACTACTACCTACGCCTCGAGCAGGGACGCGGCCAGCGCCCCTCCGCGCAGGTGCTGGACGCTCTCGCCCGCGTGCTGCAACTCGACGCCGACAGCACCGCCTACCTACACGAGCTCGCCGCACCGAAGCCACGCCGCCGCGCACGCCGACGAACCGAACAAGTACCGGTCGGCATCGCCCAGATGATCGACCAGATGCCCCTACCCGCGTTCGTCCAGAACAAGTACCTCGACGTCCTGGCGGCCAACGCCCTCGGCCGGGCACTCTCCCCGAGCTACCACCCCGGGACGAACCTGCTGCGCGCGGTCTTCCTCGACCCCGCCGAACGCGACCTACACCAGGACTGGGACCGCGCCACCGCGGACGCCGTCGCCGGCCTTCGCGCGGTTTCCGCCACCGACGTCGAGGACCCGTACCTCGCCGCGCTCGTCGGCGACCTGTCACTGCGCAGCGAACGGTTCCGACGCCTGTGGGCCCGCCACGACGTCCACAAACGCGTCGGCGGCACCAGCTCGATCAAACACCCCGAAGTCGGTCTCATGCACCTCCGTCACGAGAAACTCGCGATCACCGGCACCGACGGTCAGCTCCTGGTCATCTACCACGCCGAGCCCCACACCGCAGCCGCGCAGGCCCTCGCCCTGCTCGGCAGCATCGCCGCCAGTGCCGGCCCACCCGCCACCCCGGCGGTGCGTGATTCGGCGACACGGACCTGACCTGGTGTGCCACGCCGCAGTCCACGTGGGCCACGCCGCCAGGGCGGTGGTCCCGTCTGCGGCCGGTCTGGATCGTGGCCCACGACGCCGTTCCGGCGCGTGCACTACCGGTGTTGCGCGTAACCCATGCATGTCGACGCGGCGACCAGCCGGGTGGCGGAGCAGCCGGGGACGCGCGGAGGGTGCGCTTGCCCGAGGACGCTGGCGCCGGCGATCGTGAGCGTGCCCCGAGCCACGCCGCTGTGGCGAGCCAACGCTGAGGTGGCACGTCACGTGAGCGCCGTCTCGCGGGCCCAGTAGTCCCGGTCGGGCAGGAGGACCCAGTGGTCGGCGGGGCCGGTGACGCACCGGGCGTCGACGGGACGCAGTCCGACGAACGCGCACGCGTAGGCGGGGGCCTGTAGCGGGTAGAGGTAGCTGAGCAGGACCATCAGGCTGGTGTCTGTGCTTCTCGGGGCGCCGCCCGGGTGCAGGTCCCAGCCGATCGTCTCCCCATCGCGATAGATGCTGCCCTGGTTGCCGCTCTTCGGGTTGGCGTAGAGGCCGTAGGCGACGGTGCCGGCGGACAGCAGCCGACCTATCAGGGGCGTCTGTGGCTGGTATCCCCACGGCTGGGTGATCACGCAGCCGCCTGGGGTGTCGGTGACGCCGACGAGTAGCGGGTCGCGCACCTCGGCGAGCCAGTCCCAGTCGTGCTCGTCGCCTGGCTCGGCGTCCTCGTCGACGTCGATGTCGTAGTAGGCGAGAAGCTCGTCCTCGGTCATCGGTGTGGCGTCGAGCCGGCGGATCGCCTCGATCGCGTCGATCCGGGCAACCGAGAGCAGCCCGGTCCCGTCGTAGTAGTCGACCCGCAGACGTTCGCTCAACTCACCGGCGGACGCGACGAACTCCCGTTCGGCCGGGCTCAGCTCGACACCGGCAGGTGCGGCGCCGAACAGGTCGGGCTCGGGGCCGGCGAGGCACAGCCGACCGGGTGACCAACCGGCCATCATCGGCTGCCACGGGTCCGCGCCGGCGGCTGCCAGCACCCGGGCGTTGTCGTGCCGTCGCGAGTGGACCGCCAGCCACAGCGGGGAGCGGCCGTCGGACAGGCAGTCGACATCCGTTGTCGCCGCGGCCATCGCTGCCACGACAGCGGGCGGCCAGTGCTCCGCCGCGACGTGCAGGGCCGTGTCAAGACCGAGGGGCATGCAGGGATCGGCGCCCGCCGCCAGGCGAGCGCGCACCTCAGCCTCGTTGACGCGCCGCAACGGCACGCCAGCCCATTCCGCCACGACCCGTCCCCCCATCGCCTGCCACCATCCGCGACGCTAAACGGCGCCTGCGACATTCGCCGCGAGCGATTGCCGACAGCTCCGGCGGAGCACCGGCGGCCCGAACGAGACATCGTCGAGGCTCGATTAATTCTTTCCGCGACCTGGCGGTTCTCCGAGCGACTGCTCTACTGTCGAGACATGGTCTCGCGTCGATCGCTGCTGCGGGCGGTGCCAATCGCGGCCGCTGCCCTCACCGCCGCCCCCGGTGCCCCCCGATGGCTCGGCCCCTCGTCGACCTCGACGAGCGCGGATCGCGTACCACCCGACCTGACCACGATGCAGGCCGCCGCCACCGCGGTTCGCGGATTCACTGCCGACCTCTACCGCACGGTGGCGTCGACCCGCTCCGGCGGCAATGTGGTGTGCGCACCGTATTCCGTCGGGCTCGCGCTGGGTATGACCAGGGCGGGTGCCGGCTCGGTCACGGCGGACGAGATGGACGCCGTGCTCCACGCGCCGCATCCACGCCCCAGCGCGCTGGACAGCGGGCTCAACACCATCGATCAGACGCTCGCCGAGCGGTACCAGGACGGCGACGGGACACGGCGGCCCCGGCTGACCACCGCCAACGCCCTGTGGACGCACGTCGACCTGGGCCTGCGACCCGGATTCCAGGAAACCCTCGCCGGCTACTACGGCGCCGCACCGCACCCGGTCGACTTCCGCGACGCCCCCGAGGCGGCCCGTCAGCAGATCAACACCTGGGTCTCCGACCGGACCAACGCGAAGATCCCCGAGCTGCTGCAGTCCGACGCCGTGAACTCCGACACCCGGCTGATCCTCACCAACGCGCTCTATCTCATGGCTGCCTGGAAGTACCCGTTCACCGCCGCAGCCACGGCGGTAGAACCGTTCACCCGGGATGACGGCGGCATCGTCAACGTGCCGATCATGCGTGGGCCGTTCGACAGGATGGGCTACCTCGAAGGGGACGGTTGGCGCGCGGTCGACGTGCCGTACGCGGGCGACGGGCTCGCCATGGCCATCGTCATGCCGACCCGGGGCGATCTCGCCGCGGTCGAAGCGAACCTCAACGTGACCTGGCTGGGCGCGCTGCTGGCCGGGTTCCAGATCACCGACGTGCAACTACGGCTGCCCCGATGGAGGTTCCGCCTGCCGGTCGAGCTGCGGGCCGCGTTGGGCAGCCTCGGCATGCCCACCGCGTTCACTCCACAGGCCGACTTCACCGGCATGAGCACCGATACTGCCCTGTGCATCGACGACGTGGTGCACGAGACGTTCATCGCGGTGGACGAGAAGGGCACCGAGGCCGCCGCCGCGACGGCAGTCATCGTCCGGCCGCCGTCGGTGCCCCAGGGGCCGCAGTTCTTCGTCAACCGACCATTCCTGTACGTCATCCACGACCTGCTCACCGGCGTACCGCTGTTCCTCGGCCGGGTCCACGACCCCCTGGTCGCCGGCCAGGCCTGACCGCAACCACTCGACGTCGTCACAGCCGCATCCTGCGTCACGCGTCGCGGCGACGGAACACCACGGCGGCGAGCGTCAGGGCGGCGCAGGTCCACGCGATAGTGGCGGCGGCGCCCCGCGACGGGTCGAGGGCGGCGGTGTCCGGCAGGTAGGCGGCGCTCGTGCTGGACGACGCCCGTAACAGCGGGCCGGCGACGAAGTAGAGGCCGAGCAGCACAATCGCGGCGGGCACGGCGTGGCGGAGAAGGTCGGCGACCGCCGCCGCCGGCCGCTCAACGACGGCATGCTCGGTGCGCTACGCGGCATGAACACCAAGTCGGAGATCAATTCTCCCGACCTCTTCGCCGACGTGGTCTGGCAGCTCGGGCTGATGGACTCGCCGCCGCTGCGGCTGCCGATCGGAGCCGACTCGGAGGCGTTCCTGGAACCCGCCTACGACGCTCGTCGCAGAGAGTATGACCAGGTCATCAAGGATGGTCACCACACCGTCTCCTGAGCAACGTCCTCTGATCGCTGGTCACGCCTGCGCCGCCGCGTTCAGCAACTCGTAGGTCTCCTGGTCGAAGGCGACCAGGCGGACGTGCTCGACATCTGTAGGTGTCGCCCTGATGGTCGAGATCGCGATCTTCGCTGCCTCTGCGGGTGGGAAGCCGTAGACGCCGGTGGCGATAGCTGGGAACGCGACGCTGCGGGCACCGACCTCGTCGGCGACCTCGAGGCTGCGCCGATAGCACGACGTCAGGACGTCAGCCTCACCATGGCCACCGCCCTCCCACACGGGTCCGACGGTATGAATGACGTGGCGTACCTGTGGCTCCAGGTCGAACGCCGGTGTGGCGACCGCGTCGCCGGCATCGCAGGGTGCGAGCGCGGCGCCGGCCCGGGCCAGTCGCGGTCCTGCCGCACGGTGGATCGCTCCGTCCACCCCGCCGCCACCCAACAGTGACTCATTGGCCGCGGTAACCATGGCGTCGACGTGCTCGCTGGTGATATCACCACGCACCACTTCAATCACAGGCATGCCGTGATGATGTCAGGCTCAACCCAGGGTGGTGTGGGCGTCGGCGAGGAAGTGGTCACGGTCGGTCCCGTGGGCGATTGCCGCGTTGTAGACGGCATCGATCGCGGCGGCCAGCGGATCGTCATTCGCCAGCGCGAGCAGGGCGGGGAACGCGGCGGCCTGCTGCAGCATCTCGGTGACGGCGAGTGTGCTGGGGACTTCTGGGTCCAGGGGGAGCCTGACGGTGGTGTGCGGCACCTCGGGATCGGACAGGAGCCGGCGAAACGCGGCAGCGCCGCCCTGTTCGGTGAAGGATCGGGGCAGCGGGTGGTCGGCCTCGGCGTCGGCGAGCGCGTCGACGATCCAGCCGATCTGCTCCAGTCCTGCCACCCGCATCGCCCGCCGGGCAGCCCAGCAGGCTACCTCCCGCTGGCGGGCGGCGGGCAGTGCGTCGACACGGTCGAGCAGCCGGCGGTCGATGCGGGCCAGGGACGCCGCCTGGCCGAAGAGCCGGCGGACACGATCCGACGGGGGAGCACCTCCCCACCGCTTGGCGTCGCGCTCGGCCTGCAGGCGGCGGTATTTTTCGGCCAACGCGGTCGCCTCGGCCGCCTGCTCACGCAACGTCGTCATCCACGGATGCGACCCCCCGTCGCTGTCGAGGAGATGGTCCCAGATCAGACCGAGGGCGAGGGCGTGCCGGCCCAGCACTCCCTCGTGCCGCAGAGTGAAGCCGTCGGGGCCGGACATCAGCCGTACGGTGCTCGGCTCGTCGTCCGGCAGCGTCACCAGCGGACGGGGGAAGAGCGGTTCGTCGGCGGTGGACCACGACCACAGCAGGGTCTCGTCGTCGACCCGCTCAAGCCTGGCCTCGAGGTCGCCGGCGGGCAGCACGTCCGGTACCTCGACCGGCGCGGGCCGGTGTCGGACCACGGTTACCCGGGGCAGGCCAGCGTCGTCCTCGTACGGGTCGGGCGGCAGGGTCGTCGGACGACCGGAGGGGCGCGGAACCAGCGACAGTATGGCCCACTCGGCGGCCTTCGTGGGCTTCTGCTCCCAGTCGCGGCCCCCCGGGTCCGCCAGTACGGTGCGCCATGGCGTTTCCTCGGACACCGCCCAGATGTGCAGCTCGTGCTGCTCGGGCGGGTCGTCGTCGGTGCGTACGCTCTCGTGCAGGCGGTTGCGCGCGTGCACCCGCACCCGGATCAGCCCGCGTGGGACAGCGATGTCGGTGAGGGCGTCCGCGGTACCGCCCATCAGGCCGATGACCGACAGCCTGCCGCTGGGGCTCCACAGGGACGCCTCACTGATCGCGTCCCAGCCGCTGTCGACCTCCGCCGGCGGCCCGGGCAGCACACGGACGCGTACGTCGATCCAACCGGTGTGGATGCCGCAAAACCCGGTGAACTGATATGGCGCGACAACGTGTACGAGGTCGTCGCCGAGCATGTAGATCCCCATGCCGGACGCGCCGGGCACGGCCGTCACCTCGTACTGACAGTAGCTGACCGACAGGCTCGTCCAACTGCTGCCCGACGCCGGATCACGATGATCCGCATCAACCAATTCGGCCACTCGCACATCCTACGGCCCTCCACCACCGGCCTTCACGGTGCGCGACCGCGCTCCTGTCTTGAACCGGCTCGCCTCATCGCGCGGCATTGACGCTCTTGACAGGCTCCAGATAGCACGATTAACATCACCGCAACATTGTTAGCGCTAACAGATGCCGGTCACCGATCCCCCCGCGATGAGATCGACCCGATGGACCTGTGCGCTGGAAGCTGAACTGGCCGAGCGGATTCGTTTTTCCCACCCCTCGTGTACGACGTCGCTGACACCCAGCAGTTGACCGTGCTCGGCCGGTCTCGGACGTCGGATGCCTCTGCCCGTTGTTAGCGCTCATACGCCTAGACGGAAGGTAGGACCTGATGGTTTTCGAAAGGGATGCCGGCAGGCGACGTCGAGGTCTGGCGGCGGTCGGCCTCGCGCTCCTGGTGGGATTCGGGGTGGGCCAACTGGCGCCGGTCGTGCCGGCCGCCGCGGAGAAGCCCACGCCGCCGGGCATCGGACCGCAGACCCCGTCCGCCAAGGTGCCACTGGCCGGTGTCGACATGGCCCAGACGTACGTCAACCCGATCAACCTGCCGGGAATGGCCGTGCGCAACATCGTCGGAACGATGCCACCGACGGACGCGAACGTCGCGAACACGTCGCAGATCCCGGCCAGCCTGAACCTGGAGACGTGGACGGCGGCGTCCGGGCGGACTCTGGCGAGCCGATCCACAGTGGGCTTCACGAGGATCTCGGAGAACTCCGCCCGGACCGGGGCGGACTGGTCGGCGCTGAACGTCGACGGGACCATTTATCTCTACGCGTCGGGCGCCATGCAGAACGCGCCGAACAACAACCGCACGGTGTGGTCCACCACCGACTACCTCACCTGGACACCGCACGAGATGAACCTGGGCCTGGTCGCACCGACCGTCGTCCAGCTCGGCGACAAGTTCTACATGGCCGGCAACAACACGCCGGTCTATCAGGCGGACTCGCCGACCGGCCCGTGGACCAGCATGGGGAGTTTCCTGCGCCCGAACGGCCAGACGTTGAGCGTTGGCGACGTGCAGTTCTTCCCGGACACGGACGGCCGACTGTATCTGACGTACAACATCGGCTCGCCGATCATGGGTGTCGAACTCGACCCGAACAACCCTCGGCAGCTGATCAGCGAACCGGTCGTGCTCTGGACGTTCGATCCGCGTCAGGAGTGGCAGCACATCGGTGACAACAAGGCCACCTACACGCACGGGTACGTGGAGGGCTCGCAGCTGTTCAAGGTGGGGGACACCTACTACCTCTCGGTCGCGTCCGGTGGCACGGAGTTCACCACGTACGCGACCGGCGTGATGACGTCGAAGAAGCCCCTGTCCGGGTTCACGGTCACCCAGCAGAACCCGATCGGTTACGGGAACAACCATCCGAGCGCGGTGTATCCGAACGCCGGTCACGGCAGCTTCGTCCTCGACAAGGCCGGGAACCTGGTCTTCTTCTACACGTATGTCATCGCGTACGAGGAGTTCTTCGAACGGCGACTGGGGATGGACATCTGCACAGTGACTCCCGCCGGTCCCAAGCGGGGAGCGATCGACTGCGAGTTGTCCAACACCCCGCAGCTGGCGCCCGGGAAGAAGATCTCGGGTCGGGACGATGTCGGCCTCTACAACGTGGCCACCAACAGCCAGGCGTACTGGGCGAGCAGCTACGCGCCGGGGCGCAACCCGTACTACGGCGGGGACCGCTTGCTGTCCACCTGGTGGGAGCCGGCCGACGGCGACACCACGCCCACGTACATCAGGGGTTTTGGGACCGTCTTCCACATCTCCGCCGCGCAGATCCAGTGGAAGGAACTCGGGCGGACGTTCACCAGTGCCAACGCGGTGCGGTACACGCTGGAGTACAAGGACATCCCCACCAACACCTGGCGGCCCCTGGTCGACAGGAGCACGAACACCACCGCCTACACGGCTGACTACGTCACCTTCGACCGGGTGCTGACGAACGCGGTCAGGCTGAAGGTCCTGGGCACGACCGAGGCGGTCAAGGTCGGGGTGCACGAACTCAACGTGTTCGGCGAGAACTACAACCTGGCCGCCTCGAAGGGCATGATCACTCCGTAGTCGGGTTGCGGGGCCGCACACAGGGCGGCGGGCGGGATCGAAAGATCCCGCCCGCCGCTTCGGTCGGCGCCCGTCGATGCGCCCCGGGCTAGCGCACCCGCACCTTCTGGTGGTTGCCCGCCTGGGGCCGGTAGGTTGGGTTGCCGGAGTAGGCGACGTGGACCTGGTAGACCCCGGGCCGCAGGTCGGCGGTCCGCAGTTCGACGACGGCCTTACCGTCGGCCAGTGGCACGACCTGCTCGGTGCCGCCGAAGGTGACGGTGACCTCGCCCGTGGGGGTCGGAGCGTGCGGCCTCGGTCGGCCGGTCGGCTCGACTGTCACGTTCAGTGTGGACGTGTCCCCACGGACAACCGACGCCGGCGTGGCCTTCGCCCTGACCTTGACGGCGGCCGAGCCGGAGGGGACCTCGAACGACGCCGTACCCTCCGACGCCTTCAGGTAGTCGAAGCCGAGGTACTCGGCCTTGACCGCGCGGGAGCCGGCGGGCAGGCCCGTCGGCAGCGTGACGGTGGCGGTGCCGTCCTCGAGGTGGGCGAGCGTCGACCACGAGCCGACGCTGAACCGCACCTGACCGCCGGTCTCGAATCCGTCGGCCGCCGTCACCGTCGCGGTGACCGTGGTCGTCTGCGCGGTGCCCGCGTACGGTTTGACCGCCACCTCGGTGGTGGTCGCGACGTCGCTGTTCGGGATACCGCGGATGTCGTTCCACTCCCGGACGGTCAACGGGATCACGGTGCCGTGCCGGGGCCGGACCACACCCGCGTTGGTCATCGTGATCGCCTTGGCGTTCCAGGTCGGCGCCTCGATGTTCTCGTGGCACGCGGCCTGGTAGCCGCCACCGTTGGTGTACCGGTCACCCCAGAGGTAGAACTGGCCGGGGCAGGAGGTGTCCCCGGGGTTGGCCTTGAAGATGACCGGTCCCTCGTACCCCTGGTTGGCGACCCACGTGGTGCGCCCCAGAGCCGGCGCGACCATCGTCCAGTTGTCGATGTCGCTGTCCAGGAAGTCGGTGTGCTTCTCCGAGAAGATGTCCGAGCCCTGGTTGCCGGCCTCGTTCTTGGTCACCCGGTAGTACTGGTCGCCGACCTTGATCGCGGTGGTGTCGATCCGCGACAGCGGGGCCGGGTCCTGCCAGACCTGCGGGGCGGAGAACGTCCGGAAGTCCCGCGTCGTGGCGTACCACATCTGCGCGTTGCCCTGACCGGTGCGGTTCACCGGGTCGCTCCAGAGCGACTGTGCCCAGAACACGACGTAGGCGCCGATCTCCTCGACCCAGAGCGACTCCGGGGCGAAGGCGTTGCCCGCGTTGTCCGGCGCGACCTTGACGTGCCGCTGAGGCGTCCAGTTCACCAGATCGTGCGACTCGAACACCTCGATGTACTGGGTGTCGTTGATGGCGTACCCGCCCTGGTCGTACCAGTTCAGGTCGGTGGCGATCATGTAGAACGTGTCGCCGTCGGGTGAGCGCACGATGTGCGGGTCACGGAGGCCCTGGTCGCCCAGTTGGGAGATGAGCGACGGCCGGCCTCCGGTCAGACCGGTCCAGTCCAGGGCGGTGTTCCCGTTGGAGGTGGCGAACATGATCTGTTCGCCGTCCGCGATCCCCTCACCCTTGAAGTACCCCATGAAGTACCGCTCGTACTCCTCGGAACGCGGCATCGCGGTGATGGTCACCGGGAACGACTTCCACTGCGAGGCCGCGCCCTTGGTGATGGTCGCCGTCACTGTGGCGGTGACATCGTCGTGGCCGAAGGCCGGTCGGGTGACCTCGCCCGTGGGGGTGACGAGGTCGGTGGTCGAGCTCCAGGTGATCGTGGAGCCGAACTCGCCCCGGGCCGGGAGGTCGAGGTTTCCGCGTACGTCGTCGGTGGCCTGCAGGGTCAGGTCGGAGGTGTCGCGGTCGACCGCACGGGCATCGTCGAACTCGGCCTTGACCACGATCGGGATCTCCCGTGTGGTGACCTCCTGGGCGCCCTTGCGGACAGTCGCCGTGAGCGTGGCCGTCGCGTCGGGCTGCCCCTGGGCGGGTCGTTTGATCTTGCCGGTCACCGCGACCTTGCGGGCGCTGGCGACGGCGGGCGGCGTGTAGACCTCCACGACCGACGGGTCCGAACTCGTCCAGGTGATCGCCGAACCGCCACCGCGCCGGTCTTGGGCAGCACGAGATCGCGTACGACCGCACTGGTCAGCCCGAGGTCGATGGCGGCGGCGTCGGCGCGGACGCCGTCGGAGACGGTCGTCTCCGCCCGCGCGAGCGTCTCGTCGGGGCTCAGCGCCCGGTCGTACACCCGGAAGTCCCGGATCGTTCCCCGGAACGAGTAGTGGCTCGACGTCTGGGACCGACCGAGGAAGTTGCAGTTGGTCCCCGCGGCGTTCACCGACGGCGGCGTGGTCAGGTTCGTCGACGTCGCGTGCGGCACGCCGTCCAGGTAGAGCCGGCCGGTCCAGCTCGTGCCGTCCGAGTTCAGGGACTGGGTGTAGGTGACATGCGTCCACGCGCCCTCGAGCATGCGGACCCGGTTCTGCTGGACGTTCGTCGAACCCACCGCGACGCGGAACCGCTGGGTGTTCGACGCGAAGATGGATCCCTCGGCGCCGGTGTCGACGTCACACGAGCCGGACTTGCGGCCGAAACCCCACATGTGGTGCTCGCCGACGTTGGCCGGGTCGATCCGCACGGCGTAGTCGACGGTGAGGTTGGACATGCCCGCGGTGATGTTGTTCGGCAGCGCCACGTACGCGCCGTCGAGGGCGCCCTCGTAGGAGTCGGGGTTCAACCTGACTCCCTCGCCGGTCAATGTCGCCTTTCCGGGATTCACCAGCGTGGCGTTCGCCGCCGCGCCCGCGCTACCCGAGTTGACCAGCGTCGTCCCGCTGGTCTCGTCGAGGGCGAAGTGGTGTACCAGACCCTCGTCGAGCTGCTTCCCGGCCGCGTAAGAGGGTGTCGCCGCGACCGAGACCGAGAGAAGCGCACCCAGTGCCAGGACCGCGACGCCTCGGTCCTTCCGACTCGACCCGAGACGTGGCCTTCGCTGTCGCAGTCGCAATTGATCCTCCTTGGCCGGGGGACTCGCTCCTATGTAAACGGCGTGTTAACGCTAACTACCGGGTGCTGTCAGGTCAACGCAGCGCGTTGCAGTCGCCGTCGGTCCGGGCGCCGGCCGGGACGCGGAAGACCGGGTATCCTCGTCAACACCCGGGGCGAGAGGCGCTGCGACGGGGCCCGGTCCCCGCCACGCTCGCCCGATGACACCGACCAAGGGCGCCTCCGTCGATGCGGAGGTTGGTCAGCATGGATCGAGAGTCGACAACTGCCGAGCTGCGGCGTCTGCTGGACGAGCGGATCCTGGTGCTCGACGGCGCCTGGGGGACCATGTTGCAGGGCGCCAACCTCGCTCCGGAGGATTACCGGGCCGACGGTGTGGTCGGTCCCGACCATCCGCGAGACGTCACGGGCGACCCCGACCTGCTGATCCTGACCCGCCCCGACCTGATTCTCGACGTCCACCGGCAGTACCTCGCGGCCGGCGCCGACATCACCACCACCAACACGTTCACCGCCACCAGCATCGCCCAGGCCGACTACGGGCTGGAGTCGCTGGTCCGCGAGATGAACGTCCGCGGGGCGCAACTGGCGCGGCAGGCGGCCGACGAGGTGGGCGGCAGGTTCGTGGCCGGCTCGGTCGGTCCGCTCAACGTCACCCTGTCGCTGTCGCCCAAGGTCGACGACCCGGCGTTCCGGACCGTCACCTTCGACCAGGTCAAGGCAGCGTACGCGGAACAGATCGACGCGCTGCGCGAGGGCGGGGTCGACCTGCTGCTGATCGAGACGGTCTTCGACACGTTGAACGCGAAGGCCGCCATCGCGGCGGCCCACGAGGTGGCCCCTGACCTGCCCCTGTGGATCTCGTTGTTCGTCGACGTGTCCGGGCGGACCCTGGCGGGCCAGACCGTGGAGGCGTTCTGGCGCACTATCGAGCGGGCGCGTCCGCTGGTCGTCGGCGTGAACTGCTCGCTGGGCGCGGCCGAGATGCGTCCCCATGTGGCCGAGCTGGCCCGCATCTCGGACGGCTACGTCGCCTCGCACCCGAACGCCGGCCTGCCGAACGCCTTCGGCGGCTACGACCAGCGCCCCGAGCAGACGGCCGAGCTGCTCGGTGAGTTCGCGCGCGCCGGGCTGGTCAACGTCGTCGGCGGATGCTGCGGCACGACCCCGGCGCACATCGCCGGGATCGCGGCAGCAGTCGTCGGGCGAGCGCCGCGTCGCGTGCCGTCGGCCCGCCCGGCGACCCGGTTCAGCGGTCTGGAGCCGTTCGAGATCGGCCCGGACACCGGGCTCGTGATGATCGGCGAGCGGACGAACGTGACCGGCTCGGCCCGCTTCCGGCGGCTGATCGAGGCCGGTGACTACCAGGGCGCCGTCGACGTGGCGCTCGACCAGGTGCGTGGGGGCGCCAACCTGCTCGACGTGAACATGGACGCCGACCTGCTGGACAGCGAGCTGGCGATGACCACGTTCCTCAACCTGATCGCCACCGAGCCCGAGGTGGCCCGCATCCCCGTCATGATCGACAGCTCGAAGTGGAGCGTGCTCGAGGCCGGGCTGAAGTGCGTGCAGGGCAAGGGCGTGGTCAACTCGATCAGCCTCAAGGAGGGCGAGGAGGTCTTCCTCGACCACGCCCGCCGGATCCGCGACTTCGGCGCCGGCGTGGTGGTGATGGCCTTCGACGAGCAGGGCCAGGCCGACACCCGGGACCGCAAGGTCGAGATCTGCGGCCGGGCCTACGACCTGCTGGTCAACGTGGCCGGTTTTGCTCCCGAGGACATCATCTTCGACCCGAACGTGCTCGCCGTCGCCACCGGCATCACCGAGCACAACGGGTACGCGAAGGCGTTCGTCGAGGCGCTGCCGTTGATCAAGCAGCGGTGCCCCGGCGCGCGCACCAGCGGCGGCATCTCCAACCTGTCCTTCTCGTTCCGGGGCAACGACGTGGTGCGCGAGGCGATGCACTCGGCGTTCCTGTTCCACGCCGTACGGGCCGGGTTGGACATGGGCATCGTCAACGCCGGGCAGCTCGCCGTCTACGAGGACATCCCGGCCGAGCTGCTGGAGCTGGTCGAGGACGTGCTCTTCGACCGCCGGGCCGACTCCACCGACCGGCTGGTCAGCTATGCCCAGACGGTGACCGGTAAGGGTAGGCAGCGCGAGGTCGACCTCTCCTGGCGCGTGGCGCCGGTCGCCGAGCGGCTGTCGCACGCGCTCGTGCACGGCATCGTCGACTTCATCGAGGCCGACACCGAGGAGGCCCGCCAGCAGTACCCGCGCCCGCTCGACGTGATCGAGGGCCCGCTGATGGACGGCATGAAGACCGTTGGTGACCTCTTCGGGTCCGGCAGGATGTTCCTGCCGCAGGTGGTCAAGTCCGCGCGCGTCATGAAGCGCTCGGTGGCGTACCTCGAGCCCTTCATGGAGGAGGAGAAGAAGCGGGCACGCGCGGCCGGCCTCGTTCCGGCCGACCGTGGCCAGGGCAAGGTCGTGCTGGCCACCGTCAAGGGCGACGTCCACGACATCGGTAAGAACATCGTGGGCGTGGTGCTGGGCTGCAACAACTACGAGGTGATCGACCTGGGCGTGATGGTGCCGGCCGCCACGATCCTCGACACCGCCGTGGCCGAGGGGGCCGACGTGATCGGCCTGTCCGGTCTGATCACCCCGTCGCTCGACGAGATGGTCTCGGTGGGCGCCGAGATGCAGCGGCGCGGCCTCGGGCTGCCGCTGCTGATCGGTGGCGCGACCACGTCGAAGCGGCACACGGCGGTGCGGATCGCACCGGCGTACGGCGGCAGCACCATCCACGTGCTCGACGCGTCCCGGGTCGTCGGGGTGGTATCCGAACTGCTCGACGCCGACCGCGCCGAGAAGCTCGACGCCGCGAACCGGGCCGACCAGGAGCGGCTGCGCGAGGAGCACGCCAACCGGCACGCCCAGCCGCTACTCACCATCGGGCAGGCGCGGGCCAACCGCGAGGTGGTGGACTTCGGCGACCTGCCCACGCCCGCCTTCACCGGCGTACGCGTCGTGACGCCCACGATCGCCGAGCTGCGCGAGCTGGTCGACTGGACCTTCCTCTTCCTCGCCTGGGAACTCAGGGGCAAGTTCCCGCAGATCCTCGAACAGCCGGTCGCCCGCGAACTGTGGAACGACGCGAACACGCTGCTCGACACAATCATCGCTGACGACTCGTTCCAGGCCCGTGGCGTGTACGGCTTCTGGGGCGCGCACTCCGAGGGTGACGACATCGTGCTCGACAACGGCACGAGATTCCCGATGCTGCGCCAGCAGACCGAGAAGGCGGCCGGCCGCGCCAACCGATGCCTGGCCGACTACGTCGCCCCTCAGGGTGATCACCTCGGCGGCTTCGCAGTGGCCATCCACGGCGCCGACGAGCTGGCGGCGGCGTACGAGGCCGAGCACGACGACTACCGCGCCATCATGGTCAAGGCGCTGGCCGACCGCCTCGCCGAGGCGTTCGCCGAGCACCTGCACCTACGGGCCCGGCGCGAGTGGTTCGAGCCCGACGCCACGCCCGCGCTCGAAGACCTGCACGCCGAGCGGTTCCGCGGTATCCGCCCCGCCCTCGGCTACCCGGCGAGCCCCGACCACAGCGAGAAGAAGGATCTCTTCGAGCTGCTCGGCGCCGATGAGATCCGGGTGGGTCTCACCGAGTCGTACGCCATGACGCCGGCCGCCGCGGTCAGCGGCCTGATCTTCGCCCACCCGCGGTCCCGCTACTTCACGGTCGGCCGGATCGGCAGGGACCAGGTCGTCGACTACGCCCGCCGCCGCGGCATGCCGGTCGCCGAGGTGGAGCGGTGGCTGCGCCCCAACCTGGCGTACGACGTCGACTGAGCGCGCGCTCAGGCGGAGTTGCGCCACTTGCGGCCGTGCCGACCGATGAGTCGGTCGGCGTCGGTCGGGCCCCAGGAGGCGGCCTCGTAGGTGGGGATCGGCGAGTGGTCCTTCGCCCAGTTGTCGATGATCGGGTCGACGATCCGCCAGCACTGCTGCACCTCGTCGCTGCGGATGAACAGCGACGCGTCACCGATCAATGCGTCCAGGAGCAGGCGCTCGTACGCCTCCGGGGACTCCTCGGCGAACGTCTGGTCGTAGGAGAACTCCATCGTGGCGGTGCGGACCCGGAAGGAGTGGCCCGGCACCTTGGCGCCGAAGCGCAGCGAGATGCCCTCGTTCGGCTGGATGCGCAGGATCAG
Source organism: Micromonospora sp. WMMD1120 (assembly GCF_029626235.1). Lineage (NCBI taxonomy): Bacteria > Bacillati > Actinomycetota > Actinomycetes > Micromonosporales > Micromonosporaceae > Micromonospora > Micromonospora sp. WMMD1120. The sequence goes on from NZ_JARUBO010000005.1 coordinate 4,660,664, forward strand.
GGCGTCGGCGTCGAGGCCGGTGAGCTGGTCGGTCGGGATCGGCAGGTGCGGCGGCCGCTGGAACTGTAGCGCCACCTCGGTGAGCCGGGCGGGCAGGCGCTTGCCCGTGCGCACGTAGAACGGCACCCCGGCCCAGCGCCAGTTGTCCACATTGAGCCGCATGGCGGCGTAGGTCTCGGTCCGCGACAGCGGGTCGACACCGGCCTCCTCGCGGTAGCCGGCCATCAGCTCCTCGCGGGTGCCGCCCCGGGTGTACTGCCCCCGGACCGCGGCCTCGGCGATGTCCCGGTCGGTGGGGAGCCGAATCGCCTGCAGCAGCTTCACCTTCTCGTTGCGCAGACCCTCGGCCTCGAATGAGGCCGGTGGCTCCATCAGCGCCAGCGCGAGGACCTGGAGCACGTGGTTCTGCACGATGTCCCGCATCGCGCCGGCGTCCTCGTAGAAGCCGCCGCGGCTGCCGACGCCGAGAGTCTCGGCGACGGTGATCTGCACGTGGTCGACCCAGGACCGGTCCCAGATGGGCTGGAAGATCGAGTTCGCGAAGCGCAACGCGAGCACGTTCTGGACGGTGTCCTTGCCCAGGTAGTGGTCGATGCGGAAGACCTGGTGCTCGTCGAAGGCGCCGTGCACGACAGCGTCCAGCTCGCGGGCCGTGACCAGGTCGCGCCCGTACGGCTTCTCGATGACCAGGCGCGAGAAGGAGCCTTCGCGTGGCTGGTTGAGCCCGACACCGGCCAGCCCGTTGATCACCGGCTCGAAGGCTCCGGCCGGGGTGGACAGGTAGAAGAGCCGGTTGCCGGCCGTGCCCCGCTGTGCGTCCAGCTCGTCGAGGGTCTCCACGAGCCGCTTGTAGGTCTCCGGGTCGTCGTAGCCGCCGGCGACGTACCGCACGCCGCCCTGGAGTTGACGCCTGCTGGCCAGCGTGCGTTCGCCGAGGGCGCTCTCGGCGAACTGCTCGTCGGTCATCGACGTGCGCGCGACGCCGACCACCGCGAACTGGTCCGGGAGCCGCTCGTGCCGAGCCAGGCTCTCGACCGCGGGCAGCAGCTTACGCCGGGTCAGGTCGCCGGAGGCACCGAAGATCACCAGCGTGGCCGGCGGGGCACTCCGCTCCTGGATGAGCTGAGATGCGTGGTCCATGGTCTGCGTTCCTCCGGGCACAAGGGGTGGCCACGCGGCGTGGCTCGTCGGTCACGGAGCTTGAGCGTCGCATGCCGGGCTGAGAGGTCAAGCTCTCGGTGGGCGATTCGATGCGGTCGGTCGGCGGACGGAGTTGGTGCTACGAATGATCATGCCAGGCGGCCGGCGTGGGTCAACGGGTTCATCGACGGCCGTGCCGGGAACTGCCGGCACGGCGGCGGTGGACGGTTGTCAGGGGCGGGTGCGGGACCGGACCCGGTCGAGCAGGACGCGACCGAGCAGGCGTACCCGGTGCCAGGCGCCGAACTGCACGGCGGCGCACCCGACGACCGCCTCGCGCAGCGTGAACACCTGCCCGGCCCGGGGGAGCAGGAGCACCCGCCAGGACGCCGCCGTCGAGCCCAGGATCTCCGCCCGGCGCTGTTGGGCGCGATAGAGCCGGCCCAGCTCAGCGACGGGCGTCGTGACGCGATGGTTGTCCCGCAGACGCCGGTGTTGGTAGGAGAGGGCGGCATGGACGTTGCCGGCCTCCAGGAACCACTCCTGGGTCTCGGCCGCCTCGGACTCCGGCCGGGAGGTGGCCGGCGTGGCGTGCCGCAGGCTCGTGGAGACGTCGGCGAGCCGCCGGAACTCGTGCAGTCCGTCGCGCTGGCGGGGCTCGGGCAACCAGCGAGCAGCCCTGCGGCCCAGGTGGCGGCCCAGCCAGCGCAGGTCGGGCACCAACCTCATGTGCTCGATGACCCGAGCCTCGGTTTCGGCGATGACCCGCAGCTCCGTCTCGTCCGAGACGCGCCGCCGCTGCCACGTCAGCCACGCGTACGCGGGCAACAGGCGGCCCTGGACCCACAGTGTCGCCCCGATGCGTTCGGTGCGGCGCAGCGACCGTGGCTGCTGCCGCCACCAGTGGCGCAGGTCGGCGTACCGGCCCTCCTCCCACATCAGGTCGGATCGGGCCAGGATCAGCTCCTCGGCGGGCACGTCAGGTTCCTCCGCCAGCAACCGACGGACCTCGGGGACGAGACCGACAGCGCGGAAGTACAGGAAGGTGGCGGCCAGCCGGCGCCGGTCGTCCACATCGATGCTGACGGCGCGCGGTGGCCGCAGGTCCGGCGCGGGAACTCGGTCGAAGCCCCAGCGGGTGGCGAGCCCGTCGAGGAGTTCAGTGGTCGGCCCGCAGAGGAACTCGACAGTGGCCCCGGCTCTGCGCAGGTGCCCGGCGAGGGCGGGCAGGGTGCCGTCCCGGTTGCCGTGCTCGACTCCGAAGACGGCGGTGGACGGTCGCGGCGTCGGTCGGTGCCAGGCGCAAGACGAGTGGTTGACCCAGTGGACGGTCCGGCCGTCCAGCGCGCCCGGCGCAAGATCGGCGACCGCGACATCCACGTCGAAGAAGTCACTGCCGCTGTAGCCCACGATGACGATCCGGCGGGCCGGCCCCCGCAGTCGGTCGACGAGCGCCGCCCGGTCGGTGTCGTCGAAGCCGCGTTCGATGCGCGCGAGGGTGGCGCCCAGGCGGGCGGGGTCCGCCCCGTCGGAGAAGGCGTTGTGGAAGTGGTGGATCTGACCGGGCAGCGGCGACCGCCCGTGCCGCTCGACGTGCGCGCGTTCGACGCACAGATCGAAATTCGCGGTGAGCTGATGCCCGCCCGCGTGCAGGTGCGCGGCGAGGAACTCGTGCACCGGATTCGGACGGGCGCCCCGCACGTCGGCAAGAATCTCCCCGACCAGGTCGGGCGTCTGCTGCGCGCCGAGCGCCGTCTCCAGCCGGGGCAACCGGGTCCGGGCCGGCTCCGCCGGGCAGATGGACCCGCGCCGCCAGCCCAGCAGTTCGTGGTACGCGAGGACGGTGTCCAGGGTGAACGGGCGGAACAGCGCCGCGAAGGCGCGCTCGGTGAGCTGCCATCCCGTCGGCAGACAGCTCGGCGCACCCCGGGAGATGCCGGCTCCGGTCCAGAAGAGAGCGTCCGCCGGGCCCGCTTCCGCCATCGTCGCGACGGCCTCCTCGAGCACGCTCATGCGGGGTCGAGACCGCTGACGTCGTGATGCTCGGTCAGCACCAGTCGGACGATCTGCTCCTCCAGGTCGGTGAAGGCGAGCAGGTAGACGGTGCGTACCCGGCTGCTGGGATGCGCCCGGAAGTAGTCCAGAGCCGCCTCGACCATGATCTGGGCGGTCCGCTGCGGATCACCACCACCGTTTCCGGTGCCGAGGAGCGGCAGGACGACCGTTCGTAGCTCCTCGCCGCCGGCGTTGAGCCGGTCCATCTCGGCCAGCACGTTGCGCATGCAGCCACTGATGTCGGCGACCTGCCGGTAGCCGGTGCCCGGTGAGCCCTCCACCGAGGCGACGTGCAGGATCCGCTTGACGCTGTTGCTCTCCGCGAGCCTGCCGGAGGAGGTGGTGAAAACCGTGGCGGGGGCGACCGGAGTGCGCAGCGCCACCTCACGCAACTCGTCGTAGACCAGGTCGTCGACCAGGTTGCCGGCCGTGTCACGCCGCCCGCCCCGGTAGCGGATCGTGCCGGAGATGGTCGGCTCCGTCGGACGGGCCATCTCCATCTGGACGTTCTCCGCGTTGACCCAGACGTCGACGCCGGTGACGTTGGAGATGTTGCCGGTGATGATGCCGAGCCGGTGCCGGCGGTCCTGCCTGATCGACGCGTGCGCTCGGGTCGTGCGTTGCAGGCGTTGGGGCTGCTGCGCGGCCTCGACGATGGTCAACCGCCGGTTCAGCCGCTCGACCTCCTGCCTGGCCTGCCGGACCTCGGCTTCGAGCGCGTCACGCTTGCCCGCGCGCGCCAACCACTGGAAGGAGAGAGTGGTGAAGACCAGCACGAACGCGGTGGCCCCGCCGATGCTGAAGCCGAGCGCGCGACCGTCGGCGTACGACTCCGGGAAGATGGAGAACATCAGCAACGAGACCGCGACCGCGTAGAGCAACACCGACGGCAGTTGCATCGCGGCCTGCCGGCCGGCGCGTCGCGGATCGGAGAACCACACCTGGAGCAGGATTCCGATCAGCATCAGGGCGCCCGTGACGCCGAGCAGTTGCGAGTTCACCGGTGTGTCCTGTTGCGGTCCAGCCAGAACAGCCCGGTCAGGGTCTTCGCGTCCCGGATCGCGCCGCTGTCGAGCAGCTCCGCCAGGTCGCCGAGTGGCAGCACGCGGCGGGCGATGTTCTCCGCCTCGTCCGCGCGACCGCCTCCCTCGCCCACCCGCAGACTGTCGTCGACCTCCGCGTAGAAGAGGGTGACGCGCTCCGACGATCCCCCCGGCGAGGGGTAGACCGTCGAGATCCTCTCCAGGGCGCGCACGTCGTACCCGATCTCCTCCTGGATCTCGCGGCGGATGGCGGCCTCCGGCGTCTCGTCGGCGTCGACCATGCCGGCCACCAACTCCACCAACCATCCCGACCCGTGGCCGAGGGTCGGGAACCGGAACTGCTCGACGAGGATGAGCTCCTCGCGCGCGGTGTCCACCACGACCGCTGCCACGGAATTGCCACGATCGGCGTTGACGAGGGTGACCGGCCTGCTCCAGTCGCCGGACAGGGAGCGGTCCGGCGCATAGGTGCGATATCGGAGTGTGGCTTCCCGGATGGTGAAGATCCGGGTGGTGAGGAGCACCTGCTCGGAGAAGACTTCGACGTCGCGCTGACGATCGGGCACGTTGCCGCTCCTTGATCGAACAAACGCCCGCTTTCCTCACGAAGCGCGGCGCTTAACCTAAGCATAACTCCGAATCCAACGTCGTTGATGTTGCGGCGATCTGTCGGAAGATGGCGGCAAAGGGGACCACAAATGCTCGACGAGCGACCGGCGGCCTACTTCAGTCACAGCTACGACGTCCTGGACCGGCGGGTCACCGACTTCTTTTTGGAGACGCTGTCGGAGCGGTTCGCGCTCGCCGTCGATCCGCGCTCCGCGACCCTGTCCACGATGCACCTTGAGTTGATGATGCGACGAACCGCCTGTTTCGTCGCTGTGGTCACCCGCCGGGAAAACCAACCACAGTATCGTTGTTCGCCATTCGCCGTACACGAGTACGGCCTGGCGGTGCTGACAAACCGGCCGAGGCTGGTGATTCCGGAGATCAACATTCCGGCACGCCATTTTATTGGCGCGGACCTGGCCCGTCCGTTCAACCGCAATCGGCTCGCCGCGTACCGGATGCCCGTGGAGGCGCTCGACGAGCTGGTGGCCCGCGCCCGGGAACACGCGGACGAGGTGGACCGACCGCTGGGCGCCGCCGCGCTCATGCTCCCACCCACACCGGAGTACGCGGCGGCCGAACCGGAGCTGCGCCGGCTCATCTCGCAGGCCGGTTGGCAGGTGGACAACATCTCCGAGGCGCTGCTGCGCGACGAGGTCGACGCCGCCGGAGCGGCGACACTGCTGGATCGGTACGACTTCGTCCTCCTCGACGTCCTGGACCCACGGACCCCGTCCTGGGTGTTGCCGTTCCTACAGGCCCGTGGCGTGCCGATGGTCCGGCTGGTGTGCCACCGCGCCGACGACCACGCGATCCGGCAACTGCCTCGGCTCGCCGTCAGCCAGGCGCTACAGGCGTCCAGCGCGGTCAACCGACACGCCATCTGGTGGTCCGGGCTGGACGTGCTGCTGCCGGAGCTGGGCCGGGAGATCGGTCGGTTGCAGATGCCCCGGCTCCAGTTCGCCGGCCTACCGGAGGCCCGCCGGTATGTCTGGAGCCTCGGCCGGGACCAGGGCCCGGTCTTCCTCAGCAGCGCCCAGGGCGACAACGACCTCGCCCAACTGATCGCCCAGGAACTGGACCTGCGCAACGTCGAGCACTTCCACTACCTGTTCAACAGCGACCTACCGCGGGGCAAGGCGTGGGAGCACCGCCTGCTCGCCAAGGTCGGTGAGTGCCGGATCTTCGTGCCGCTGGTGAGCCGGCACTATCTGCACAGCGCGTGGTGCAGGAAGGAGATGGACATCGCGCTGGAGTTGAGTGGTCAGGGGCGGATGCGGGTGTTGCCGTACTTCCTCGACCACGATGCCGGCGCCACAGTGCCGATCCAGGGCACCTCGATGATGCACCTGAACGCGGCCGCACGGGTCCGGCGCGTCGTCGACGACGTGGATCGGGCGCTCACCGACCTGACCGACCGGCGGCACCGTCCGCGCATCGAGATCACCGTGGCGGGTGGGCGGACGGCGCCGGACGTGGACGTGGTGGTGCTCGCCACCGGCCCGACGGAGTACGCGGCGGCGGCCCGCACGCTGCGGGATCCGTCCCCGGTGGTCGGCACGGCCGAGCATCCCAACCGCTTCGACTGGCTCGCCGGCACTGTCGCCCGCCAGCAGGGCAGCGGCTACCAACTGGTGCTCTGCCGGGCCGGCGCGGACGGCGGCCGGGAAGCGTTGCGGGCCGCCGTCGAGGCGTTCGGGCCCGAACACGTCGTGCTGCTCGGCGCCGCGTCGGCGTTGGTGCCGGCCGGCGTGGTGGTGGCCGACCGGATCTGCGGCTTCCACAGGTTCAGCGTCGACAGCTCGTTCGTGCCCAGCCCGCACCGGGACTACCCGACCGATCCCGGTGTCGCGGCGTCGGCGGAGGGGCTGCCGTCGGTGGTACGGGGAACAGTGGCCGTCGGTGACGAGGTGGTGCCCGCGCCGGACGCCCCCGCCTTCGCTCGGGTGCTGAACACGTGGCCCGACACGGTGGCGGTGGGCGTGCTGTCGGTGGACACCGTCGAGCAGTTGGAGGACTTCCGGGCGTACGGTCGGATCAACCACTTCAGCGCTGTCGTCGGCATCGCGCCGCCCGACGCGGGCGATGCCGCCCGCGCGGCGGCGGCAGAGCACGCATTCACCGTCGTCAGCCGGCTAGTCTCGGCGCACTGGCCGCGACCGCCGCGCACCGACGCGGCAGACGAGGGGGCATCCGGTGTGGCAGCCACAGCCGATTGACACCGGCGGCGTCGAGGTGCCGCAGGCGGTGCGGGGGGAACAGGAGACACTCGCCCGCCAGGCGCACGACATCTGGGCCGCGAAACGGCTCGCGGACGGCTGGAGGTACGGCGAGCGCCGCGACGACGCCGAGAAGACCCACCCGAACCTGGTCGCCTACGAGGAGCTGGACGAGAACGACAAGTCCTACGACCGGGAGCTGATCGACGGGACCATCCGGCTCCTGATCAAGCTGGGCTTCCGGATCGAGCGCGACACCTGAACAACTCCGTCAGTCGAGGGCAGGTGTCGGTGCCGTTACGTCGGTCGGCGCCGCCGAGACGGCCGTCCATGGGAGTGCCCCTGCGTGAATGCAGGGGCACTCCTTGACGCTGTGGTTGTTGACCGCCGCATGACCGGGTACGGCTATGGCAGCCACCACGGTGCGAAGTACGGCGCCGACGCTCCCTCGGTCGAGAAGGACCACCCGCCCGCCGGCGCGCTCTGCAGCCTGACGACGACGTTCGCGACGTACGTCGAGCTGACCGGGCGGAAGTCGACCTCGCTGTACCAGGGCCCCCCGTTCGGGGCGCAGAAGTCCGACGCGTTGTCGGTGTAGGTCACCACCACACCGTTCTGGTAGGTGACGACCGGCCACGCTGAGGCAGAGGGCGACGCTGAGGTGGGTGCAGGCCAGGACATCGTCCTGACCGGCACTGGTCGCGGCGGCGAGCGCCTGCCGTGCGCATGCGGTGGCGGCGTCGGTGTCGCCGGCCAGCAGGTGCGCGTGGGCGGTCCAGGCGAGCAGCAGCGCCCGATCGGTGAGCGGGGCGGATCGGGCGAGTGGCCGGTCGAGGATCGCCAGGGCCGCGCGGGCGTCACCCCGCTGGTAGTGGATCCGGCCCAACCGCCAGGCGACGCCGGCGTCCCAGGCATCCTCGGCGACGGCGTCGTACTCGCGGGTGGCCGCGCCGAGGTCGCCGAGGGTGCGCAACGCGTCGCCGAGCAGCAGACGCAGCCGGCGGCTGCGCTGCCGTTCCGGCAGCATGCGGACGAGCTCGGCCACCGCGGTGCAGCGACCTGCCGCGATCATCCGATCGCCGTACGCGTCGAGCACCCGGGCGCTTGCCGCATGGTCCCTGGCCCGCAGGTACTCCCGGGCCGCGGCGACCGGCGGTCCGTGCTCGTCGTACCAGTCTGCCGCGGCGGCGGCCGTGTCGCGGAGCTGATCGGCGGTCGGTGCCCGGTGTCCGTGCCGGGCGGTCTCGACGACGATCGGCACGAAGAGTTCTTCGGGTGCCGGTGCGCCCGGCCCGGCCGCGGCCCAGGCCGTGCGGGTCAGCAGGCCGGTGCGGCGGAGCCGGTCGATGACGCGCGGGGCGCCGCGGTGGCCGAGCGCACGGCACAGCCCCACACTCACCGGCGCCAACGCACCGACCTGACGCAGCAGCCGGTTCGCGTCCGCCGGTTGCGCGGCCAGCACCTCGTCGGCGACGTACCGCGCGAGCGGCCCACCTGGCTCGCTGAGGATCGGGGCGAGCGGCCCGGGCGGCACCCCACCCAGCCGCAGGGTCTCGGCGGACAGGTGGACGAGCGCCGGCCAGCCGCCGGTCGCCGCGTACAGCCGGTCGGCAAGGTCCGGTGTGGAGAGGCCGTACTCCTCGGCGATCAGGTCGGCGATCCGTTGCGGGGGGAGCGCCAGGTCGGCCGGGCCCACCTCGGTCCAGAGGCCGCTGCCGAGCAGGCGCGTGGTCGGTGCGGACAGCGGCCACCGCGAGGCGAGGATGACGGTGACGTCGTCCGCCCACCGCGCGACCTCCTCGACTAGGAGGTGCAGCTGCTCCGCCGAGGTCGGCGGCAGGTCGTCGACCACGACCAGACGGTCGCCGGCCGCGACGGCGTCGGCGACGAGCTGGCGTACGGGTGCGTCGTCCCCTCGGCACCAGCGGGCGCCCGCAGGAGGAAACCAGCGGCGCAGCGCGGTGGTCTTGCCGTATCCGGCGGCGGCCACGACGCAGCAGACTCCCCGCTGGTGACCTGCCCGTAACGGATGCACAGCGCTCCTTCCGGACGACCGGCTCGCCGCTGGGATTAAGGTTCACCGGCGACGTCCGGGCAGGCAAGGCCCTGGCGGGTCGCGTACCCGATCCTCGGCGCGCCCGCCCGGCATCATCACCGCCCCGGCTGTCACGCGACGCGGTCGGGAACCTCGACGAAATGACCTCAAGCGGCTCTTCACCGAACGCGGCCGTGACCGGACGGCACCATCGCGAAGCATGCTCGACGGCGAGGAGGGCTCCGGCGCCGAGCTAAGCTCCCCGGCGTGATCCGGATCCAGTTCGACGATTCCTCGATCGACCGCACCCGGATCGCCGTCAGTCCGATCACCGAGCTGGTCAGCGGCTTGGACATGGTGCATCGCGAGCGGGCCCGGCGGGCCGCGCCATGGCCGTACACGGCATGGGTCGGGCGGGCCCGCGAGGTGCTGCGGACGGTCCCCGAGACGGCCCCGCTGAGGGTCTACGCGCAGTTGTACGGTGAGAGTCACAACCGGCCGACCCCGGACGTGTTCACCCCGGTGCCAACGGCGGCCAACCCGACCTTCGGTGAGCAGCTCGACAACCTGCGCCGCACGCCGCACGCCCTCGTGCGGGAACAGTTCGCGAAGCATTATCCGCAAGAGCTGCCCGCCTTCCTCGCGCCCTATCGTGACGATCCGGATCGCGCCTTCGGCCGGCTGGGCGATGCCCTGGCCGCGTTCTGGGAGCTGACGACCGCCGCGCACTGGCCGGCCATGCGGGCCGCGCTCGACGAGGAGGTGCTCCTGCGGGCCCGCACGCTAGCCGTGGCCGGCCCCGAGGCTCTGCTGAGCGGCCTGCGCGGCGCCGCGTGGTGGCAGCGGCCCGTGCTGTCGCTGTCGAGGCAGCACGAGTCGGTGCTCGACGCGCGCGGGCGGCGTCTGGTGCTCGTGCCCGTGCTGCTCCTGCAAAACAGGATGACCTGCTCGACGGACCACCCCGAGATCCTGATGGTGACCTATCAGGCCCGGGGGGCGGCGGCGCTGGCCGAGCGCCCGGCGCCAACCGATCGTGAGCGCGACCGGCTCGCCCGGCTGATCGGGTCAGGACGCGCCACCGTGCTGCGCGCCCTGACCGAGCCCATGACCACCACGAGCCTGGCTGCGGCGCTCGGCCTGTCGTCCGGCACGGTCTCCGAGCACCTGACTGCCCTGCGACAAGCCGGCGCCGTCAGCCGGACACGCTTCGGGCGGCAGGTCTTCTACGCGCGCCGCCCGGAGGGCGACACGCTGCTGGTCACGTTCGGGGATTCGGCATCTGCCGAGGAGTTAGAAGCGGCCGCGGGCGACTCCTAGCGTCCGGAGTCATGCATCCCGTTCTCACGGGCGTCCTGCACCGCAGGGCACGCTCGCTCGCCCTTGCCTGTGCCGCCTCGGCCGGACACCAGATCTGCGAGGCCCTGATCCCACTGGCCATCGGACTGGCCGTCGACCACGCCGTCAACGGTGGCCCGCCGATGTCGATCGTGCTGGCTGTCGGGGGAGTGCTGGCCCTGTTCGCCGTGCTGGCCACCGGCGGTGGCGTCAACTACTGGCGGCTGACCTCCGCCACCACACGCGAAGCCCACGATCTGCGCGTCCGCGCTGCCGGCCGCATCCTGACCGATGGTGCCGGCGCGCAGCGGCAGCCCGGCGACCTGTCGACGGTCCTGGTCTCCGACGCCAAGGCCACCGCCGAGGTGCTGCGGGCGGCCGTGCTGCTGGTTTCGGGAGTCGCTGGTCTGCTCGTCACCGTGGCCGTGCTGCTGTCGATCGATCCCTGGCTCGGCCTCGGCGTCGCCGCGGGGGTGCCTACGCTCGGACTGGCCGTCAGTCGGATCAGCCCCGTGCTCGAGCGCAGGATCGCCGATCGGCAGCACACCGCCGGGTCAGCCGCAGCCCTCGCCGCCGAACTGGTCCAGGCCCTGCGACCGCTGCGCGGCTTCGGCGGCGTCGCTGAGGCGGTCCGCCGCTACCGTACGGTGAACCTGACCTCCCGCGACACCGCGCTGCGAAGCGCGACGGCAGCAGCGGCCGCAGTAGGTATCGGCGCGATGGTCAGCGGCCTCGTGCTGGTCGGCACCACCGCCGTCGCGGCCGCCATGACGCTCTCCGGACGCATCGGCGTCGGCGGCTTCGTCACCGTCGTGGCCATGGTCGCGTTCGCCGGCGAGCCGGTCGACCGTATCGCCACCGGCATCAAGCAACTGGCGATCTCCAGGGCCAGCGCCATCCGCATCGCCGTCCTGCTCGATGCCGCGCCGCCGAACCGTGATGACCCGCCACGCACGGACGCCGTGTGCGGTCTCGCCGTGCGAGAGGGTGAACTGCTCGGAGTCGTCGCCACGGTCCCCGACGCCGCCGACGCCCTGATCAACTCTTTCGCCCGGACGCACCCGGACGTGCTGGTGGAACCGCACCTGGTGCACCTGTTCGGCCGTACCGTGGCTGAGGCCCTCGACACCGGCCGCGACACCGATCCGGCCGCCCTGCGTCGTGCCCTCGGCGCGGCACAGGCCACCGACGTGACGTCGGCGCTGCTCGACGGCGGCGCCAACCTCTCCGGCGGACAGCGCCAGCGGGTGGCGCTCGCCCGCGCCCTGGCCGCCGAGCCGTCGCTGCTGATCCTGCGTGACCCGCTCACCGCCGTCGACGCGGTCACCGAGGACCGGGTTGGCGCGGGGCTGGCCGGCACGCGACGCGACGGCCGCGCAAGCACCGTCATCGTGACCACGTCGCCCACGTTGCTCGCCCGTTGTGACCGCGTCGCCTTCCTGTCCGACGCCGGGGCCGCGCACGTGTCCACCCACGACCGACTCGTCACCGACGCCGCCTACGCCGCGGCGGTCCTGCGATGACGACGCTTCCGATCGCCACCGGCCGGCAAAGCCTCACCCTGCTTGCCAGGATCCTGAGCTGCCATCGCGCCATGGTCGTCGCCGCCCTGCTCTGGACCGCGCTGAGCGCCGCCGCTACCGTTGCCGCCCCGCTGCTGCTGGGCTCGCTGGTCGACGCGGTCCGTGCCAGCAACGCGCCCCAGACGACCGGTGTGGCCGCCGGGATCTGCGCGGTGGCCCTGGCCGGTGCCGCCGCTACCGCGCTGGTACTGCGTGCCACCGAGCGCCTCGGCGCGCACGTTGCGGCGGACCTGCGCGCCCAGGCGGTCCACCGCACCCTCGAGCTGCCACCGGCCGTCCTGGAGAACGCCGGTCGCGGCGAGGTGGCGTCACGGGTCACCGAGGACCTGGAGAATCTCGTCACCTCGGTCCCGTTGGTGGCCGAGGTCCTGCGCGCACTGGTCACCGTCATGCTGTCCGCCGCGGGCTTCCTGACCCTGGACTGGCGGCTGGCGCTCGCCTTCGTGGTGGTCTTCCCGATCTACGCACTCAGCCTGCGTGCCTATCTGCCGCGGGCAGCCCTCCTTTGGACACAGGAGCGGTCGCTCGCCGCCGAGCGCGGACGGGTGCTGCTGGAGTCACTGCACGGTCGTAACACCGTGTCCGCGTATCGGATGGCCGCGCTGCAGACCCGGCGGCTGGCCACGGCGTCGGGGGACAACCTGGCCGCATCCCTGCGCGCCGCGCGCAGCTACCTGTGGTTCAGCAAGAGCATGAACGCGGCCGAGGCGATCGGGCTGTCCGCCGTCCTGCTGACCGGTTACTGGCTGGTCCGCGCCGATCTGGTCACCGTCGGTGCGGTGACGGCGGCCGCCCTGCTGTTCCACCGCCTGTTCACGCCGCTGGGCACCCTGCTGCTCTCCTTCGACGCCGTGCAGCGCGCGCAGGCATCGATGGCGCGTACCGCCGGAGTTCTGCTGGTGCCGCCGCCCGCCGCGGGCCGGCAGGAACGACCCGGCGCGCCGGGGACGGTAGCGGTCACCGTCTGCGGGCTGCGGCACGCGTACGACGGCGTACCCGACGTCCTGACCGGCATCGACCTCGACATACCGGCGGGCACCTCGCTGGCGCTGGTCGGCGGCAGCGGCGCCGGCAAGACGACACTCGCGAACCTGATCGCCGGCACCTTCCCCGCGAACGCCGGCCGGATCACGCTGACCGGCCCGGACACCACCGTCGACGTCGCCGACCTGGACCCCGCCGTGCTGCGCGACTGGATCGGCCTGGTGTCGCAGGAGACCCATGTTTTCACGGGCACGCTGCGCGACAACCTCACCTACGCCGCGCCGGACGCCGGCGACGACCGCCTCCTCAGTGCCCTGGCGGCGGTCGGCGCGCGCGACTGGGCGTCGCGCGATCTGCTGGACACGGCAGCCGGCCCGCTGTCGCCCGCACAGGCGCAGCAGCTCGCGCTGGCGCGGCTGCTCCTGCGTGACCCGCCCGTCGTCGTGCTCGACGAGGCGACCGCCGAGGCGGGCAGCGCGGGTGCCGGTGATCTGGAGCGGGCCGCCGCGGGGCTGATCGAGGGCCGCACGGCCGTGGTGATCGCGCACCGGCTGACCCAGGCCCGTGCATGCGATCGCATCGCCCTCCTGGAAGCCGGAACCATCGTCGAGATCGGTACGCACGACGACCTCATCGCGCGCGGTGGCGCCTACACCGCTCTCTGGTCGGCCTGGTCGCACTCGGCGACGTCAACGACCTGACCCGCCGGAATCCTGTCGTCAGTCGACGTCGCGATCCGTCGAAGGCAGTGTCGGAAACATCAACCGTCCATTATGGACAACCGATCGGGCGACCCGTACCGCCGATCCGGGCCCTACGTCGCGCTCACTCGAGGAGAACACATGTCAATCCGATCCGGCCGAACATCGTCATTCGCGGTGCTGCCACGACAACGAAAGCTCCTGGCGGGCATTCTCTGTGTCCTCGTACTGGTGCTGGGACTGGCTCCCGGCCGGCCGGCGCTGGCCGCGGGCCTCGACCCTTGCGACCGGGGGGAGAGCGCGTTCACCCTGCCGTCGGGAACGTCGGCCGGCGACGTCACCCTGCGCCTGGGCTGCGCCAAGGACGCGGGCGACCTGCGCACGCTGGCCGACAGCGGCGACGACGCGATGTTCCAGATCACGGGTCACGGCGCCGAGTACCAGGACGAGTTCCACGACTACATGCAGAAGCTCACCGACGAATCGCGGCGGGCGAAGGCCAGCGGCACGTCGCTCGGCACGTTCCTCGGGGACCGGTTCACCCTGAACCTTCCCGGCGTCGTGCCGCCCACTGGTGAACCAGCCGCGCCTACTCTCGATTTCGACGGGAAGCTGGTCACCGTCGATGCCACCCTCGTGGTGGTGATCCCCGCCGGCGAGGTCCAGGCCAACGCGAACTGGTGGCAGAAAGCAGTCGCGGCGATCGGCGGTACGGCGATCGGCGCCCTGATCGGGGCCGCCTGCGCAGCAGCGATCCCCGTCATCCCGGCGCTCGCTCCTGCCTGCGGCGCACTCGGTGGTTTCTTCATCAGCCTGTTCATCGATCTCTTCAACTCGATGTTCGACGGCAGGTCGCTCGGCAGCCGCGATGTCTGGGTCGAGGCGATCACACAGGGTCTCCTCGGTGCCGCGCTGGGCGCTGCGGTAGGTGCGGTCCTCGCCTGGGCCGAGAAATATGGTGTGCCCGTCTTCACCAGCCTGCAGAACTACCTGAAGGACTCGTTCCGCGCCCTGCTCACGTGGTTGGGGACGAAATCGGGGACGCTGTCGGTGTTCGCCTTCATCGAAGAGGAGATGCAGCGGTTCTTGTTCGACTTCGTCGCACGTCTGCGGCGGGCAGTCGGACAAGCCTCCACCGAGCTGCGGGTCATGCCTCTCGGTGATTCGATCACCGCAGGTGTGGAGAGTTCGGACAACAACGGCTATCGCGGAGAACTGTTCGACGCGCTGGACATCGTCGCCGGTGACGTCGACTTCGTCGGCTCGCAGGAGGCCGGCACCATGGACGATCCCGACCACGAGGGTCATCCCGGGTGGCGGATCGACCAGATCACCCGGGTCGCCGACTGCAAGGTGGCCCAGTACAAACCGAACGTCATCACGCTGATGGCCGGTACCAACGACATCAACCAGAGCTACGACCTGTCCGGCGCACCCCAACGCCTCAAGAACCTGATCAACAAGGCGCTTGCCTACTCGCCCCGGGCCACGGTCGTCGTCGCCAAGCTGTTGCCCACCGACAAGTCCGGCCTGCAACCCCGCATCGACACCTACAACCCGGCGATCTACAACGTGGTGCGCGACCTGCGGGCCGAGGGCAAACACGTGATCTGGGCGGACACCAGCAACATCCAGGCCAGTGAGGGCATGCAGAACGACGCCCACCCGAACGACGGCGGCTACATGAAACTCGCCCACGCCTTCTATTTCGGCGTCCGGGAGGCCATGGACGGGGGCTGGATCCAGACGCCCGAGATGCCGGAGCCGAGCGAACCGTGCGACGCGACCGGCAATCCGGTCGACGACGGCACGGCGCTGGGGTCCGGCTGGAGTCGGATCGGTGTGATCGCTCCGGGCATGCCACGGCCGGCGAACTACGTCCGGACCGAGATCGCGGAGATGAACGGCGACCGGCGGCAGGACTACGTCCAGATCCGCCAGGACGGCTCGATCCGGGTCGCCATCAACACCGAGGACGAGCCCGGGCACATCACCTGGCCGCTCTGGCTCGGTGGCACCGGGGTGTTCAACCCGTGCTCCACCTGCGCACAGGTCGGCACCGGCTCGAACCCACCCGCGTACGGCAACCAGATCCGTCTCGCCGACATCGACGGCAACGGCCGAGACGACGTCGTCTTCGTCAGCGAGGACGGCAACATGGACGCCTACCTCAACCTCTCAGTTACGAACACCTCACCCCCGGGGTGGACCAAGATGGCGAACGCCGGCCCGGCGCAGTTGCAGGGCGTCAAGCGCGCGCACATCCGGTTCGCCGACATCAACGGCGACGGGCGCGACGACGCCCTGCGCATCGGCGACAACGGCCGGGTCCACGCCTACTACAACATCGCCGACGGAGACTCGGGCACGCTGATCAAGAAGCCGAAGTGGGTGGAGAAGCTGAGCTGGGCCCCCGGCGTCAACGGCGCCTCGCTCAACAGCCTGCGCTTCTCCGACGTCGACGGCGACGGCCGGGCCGACTACCTGATGGTCGGCACCGACGGCAGCGTCCACGCGTTCCTCAACCGGGGCGGTAAGGACGCCGGCGGCTTCGAGCAGCACCTGAACTGGTCCAACGCCTCGAACTACCCGCGCGAGTACATCCAGTTCAACGACGTCACCGGCGACGGTAAGGCCGACTACCTCGTCGTCTACCGCCAGGGTGCGGTCCGGGCCTGGCTCAACCGCGGCGGAAACCTCTAACCGGCAGCGGGCCGCCGTCCACCCGGACGGCGGCCCGCGCCAGGCCCACCGACCGCACTCACATCCAGTGCCAAACTCGAACAACTCACTGCCTCGACAGTAGGGGCCACCTCACGTGCAGGGGAGTTGCAGACACCGGCCTCCGCGTCGGACGAGTCGTCGTCGAGCGGCGCGCAGCCGCCGGAAGGCCCGTCTCGTTACCCTGTGGGTGTGTGGCTGCCAGAGACGTGGTGTGCTCCGGTCATTCGCGCGGACTTCCGTGATGACGAGGTGTGGGAGCGGCTCAAAGACGAGATCGTCGACCCCACGGCCGAGGGCTTCAGGGCTGGCGTCGAGTTCGTCGAGGACCGAGCGCTGATCGGTCTTGACGAGACCGCGATCGCAGCCGGCTATCCTCGCGCCTACCCAGGTCAGTACCGGCACCCCGTGCTGTTCGTCGTCGACACCGTCACCGTCTCGCTGCCCGAACGTCCCCTGCTCGTCGTCAATCTGAACGACAGGATCGAGACGGGTCCGTTCCGAACCGTGCCGCAGCAGGTCCAGGCAATCGAGAACAACCTGTCGATAGCGAACATGGACTTCTTCGAGTTCGCGCGAGCGGCGGACCCGGACGGCGTCTTCCGAGGCTTCTGAGCGGCATGCCGGCCGCCCATCGACAGCCGGCCATCACCTCTCGACATATTGTTTCCGGGCGCCGGAACCTTCCTCGCACCCCGTAGGTGGGAGTGGTGACGAGGGGAGGTGACGGTGTCCGACGGCGATCTGATCTCCGAGCTCTACCGGCGGGGGCGCGACCTGGACCAGCTGGGAGACGGGCGTCGACGCGGCCGCGATCGCGGCGGTCGGGCTCAACGACCGGGAGGGCTACCTGCTGACCGCGTCGGGAACGCACGCTGAGGTGCGGTTATTGCGCACGACGAACGGCGCGAAGACCTGGACGGACACCGGCGCCGACCTGCCGGCGCGGACGCACTGGGATCTCACGGTGGGGGCGGACGGGTCACTGCTGGCGATCACTCCCGGCGGTGACGGCGTGGCGGCCGACGTCCTCGCGCGACTGCTGGTCAGCCGCGACGGCGGGAGACACTTCACGACCGCCCGGGAGTACGGCCCGCTCGTCGGCTCGGTCAGCGTGGCACCCGGGTACGCCTGGCTGTTCGGACGCGACGACGGGTCGGCCGGGGAACCGGACCACGTCCTGGTCACCACCGACGCGGTCACCTGGACCCGCTTCCCGCTCGCACCCTGACCCAGGTGCGGTCCGACCGGGCTCGCCGGGTTCGGCGCCGTTCGTCTTCCGCTGTCGGCGCGTCCCGCGCCACCGCCGCGTTCACGCCGTCGGCCGGTCGACGCAAAGAATCCATATTCATCGATCTAGTGGGAAATGACAACTGCGGTGTTCGATTTTGCGCGCGGGTCGTGCAATCCGCCGCTGCCGTTGTTACCGGCGAGTAGCCGATGTGTTACGACGTGGACCCCGGCTATCCCTGGAGGTCCTGAATGCGTCGTCGGCTCCTGCCCACCCTCGGCGGACTCGCCACCGGTCTGCTGCTCAGCCTCGGACTCGCCGTGCCGGCCGCCGCCGCCAGCACCGACTATGCCGCCCTCGGCGATTCCTACTCCTCCGGCGTCGGCACCAACAACTACGACAGCAGCAGCGGATCGTGCTTGCGCAGCCCGCAGGCCTACCCCCGGCTGTGGGCCAACGCGCACGCGCCGACGAGCTTCCAGTTCGTCGCGTGCTCCGGCGCGACCACCAGCGACGTGCTCGGCAGCCAACTCGGCGCGCTGAGTGCCGGCACGGACCTGGTGACCATCTCGGTCGGCGGCAACGACGCCGGATTCGCCAATGTGGTGACCACCTGCCGGCTGGGCAGCGACAGCTCGTGCCTCTCGGCGGTCAACAACGCCAAGTCCTACATCACCAACACGCTGCCCGGGCGGCTGAACGAGACGTACCAGGCGATCCGCAGCCGGGCCCCGTCGGCGCAGGTCGTCGTGCTCGGGTACCCCCGCCTCTTCGAGCTCGGCTCCTGTGGCTTCGGCAGCATCAGCGAATACAAGCGTGGCCTGCTCAACGGCGGTGCCGACACCATGTCCGGCGTGATCTCCGCGCGCGCCGCCGCTGCGGGCTTCACCTACGCCGACGTCCGCACCCGCTTCGCCGGCCACGGCGTGTGCGCGAGCAGCCCGTGGATCAACGGCACCACCTGGCCGTTGACCGAGTCGTACCACCCCAGGGCCAGCGGACACTCCTCCGGCTATCTGCCCGCGCTGACGGCCGTCACCGGCTGACCGGCAACGTGGCCGGGGCCCGTGCGCGAAGGGCTCCGGTCGCGTGGTGCCACAGCGCGTCATTTATCGATAGTCTTCTATCCAAAGGGCAGGGGCGGCGTCTGCCGTCCATTGGAAGGGAGAGCGGATGAGGGACATGTTGCGGCGCCGCGTGCGGGACGCCGCCGTCGTGCTCGGTGTCTGGGTCCTCGGAGCGAGTCTGGTGCCGGCGCCCGCCGCCGGCGCGGAGCCGGCTCCGCCAACCGCTCCGGCATCCGTGCGGGCCCCGGAGGTCGCGCAATTCTCCGCCGAGGGCGTCACCACGGTGGGGGAGCTGCGCGTCCTCGACGCCACCCGCGCCGCCGTCCAGTCGGGGTCGCCTCAGGTCATCCGGCACCCCGGCGCCACGTACATCAAGGTCCACTTCCGGTCGCTGCGACTCGACGAGGGCGACCACGTCACGGTGTCGAGCCCGGACGGCCAGGAAACCTATCGGTACGACAGGAATCTCCACCGGGCGGCCGGCTCGGACTACACCACCGATGGCGAGCCGGGCTTCTGGGCGATGTCCGTGACGGGGGACACCGCCGTCGTGACGCTACACAGCAGGCGGCCCGCACGCGCGATCGTCGACGTCGACCGGTTCTGGCGCGGCTACGACCAGGCCGAGATCGCCGAGCACAACTTCTCGACCACATCCGTCTGCAGCACCGACGCCCGTCGGGACGTGGTCTGCTACCAGAACAGCCACCCCACCGAGTACGCCCGTGGCCGCGCCGTGGCACGGTTGCTGATCGGTGGCGGTGGCCTCTGCACCACCTGGCGGGTCGGTGACACCAACCGGATGCTCACCAACAAGCACTGCGTGTCGACCCAGTCCACGGTCAGCGCCAGCGAGGTCCAGTTCAACTACCAGTGCGCCACGTGCGGAGGCGGCAATCCCGGATCGGGCACGAAGGTGAGCGGTGCGACCCTCTACCGGGTGAGCAGTGGTGGCTCGGGCGAGCTCGACTACGCGCTCTACTCGGTGAACAACTTCTCCACGATCCAGGGGTTCGGCACGCTCTACCTGAGGACCACCGCCACCAGCACCGGCACGCGGATCTACATCCCCGGACACGGGGACGGCAGTCCGAAGCGGCTGTCGATCTACGAGGACACCCAGAACGGTGGCCTCTGCACCGTACGCAATGCGAACTACAACACCTGGAACATCAGCTACAGCTGCGACACCTCGGGTGGAAACTCGGGCTCGCCGGTGCTCGACGCCGCTCACCGCGTCGTCGCCCTGCACCACCTCGGCGGCTGCCCGTCCAACCAGGGCGCCAAGGCGCACCTGATCTACAACGAGATCGCCAGCCTGATCGACAACGGCTGACGACGTACTCCGGTGGCTCGTCCTGACGGCGAGCCACCGGAGAGGCGCCGGATCGGCGCCGATCGGGCATCATCCGTCGGGCCACCGGGCCCGGCCGCTGCCTCCGTCCAGCGGCGGCAGCGGCCGCTGTCGCTCACTCCAACCAGCGACGACTGGAACGCCAGCCGGTGGGACCCCGACGTGCTGCGCGACATCGAAGCCCGCCGTCATCGCGACAAGAGCCTGATCCCGAGGTCTGGTCGGTGTTCGGCGCGACGACGTCCAGGCCGACGGTCGTCATCGGCTACCGGCGGTCCGCGCCGAGCTGGGCTCGGGTACAGCTGCGGTAGAGGATCGTCGCGTCGTCGGTGGCGACGTCCTCGCGCACCTCAGTCTCTCGGACCCGGCGGATGGCCGCACCGGGCCCGTCGGTGTCCAGCAGGTGCAGCAGTCCGGCCCAGTCGGTCAGTCCGAAGATGTCCACGATTCGGCTTGCGCCGTTGCTGAGCAGCGCGCCCACTGTCGCCTCGTCCACCGGGCGGCTACCGGTGATCGCCTCGTCCACTACCCGCGGGTCGTCCTTGGCCACCCAGAAACCGCCCGGGCTGTTGCGACGAGCGCGCAGTTCCCGCAGGAGCAGGCGGTATTCGTCACTGCCCTCCGGAACACCCGCGAGCCGGGTCTCGAAGGACCGGGCGATCACCGCCTCGCGCGGATCGCGGACGACCCGTGGCGTGGCCCCCGCGCTGCCGACGACCGCAACGGCATCACCGAGAACCAGATACTCGACGAGACGGTCCGAGAATCGGAGCATCGCCACGGCCGCGTACGGGCTGTTCGGATGGGCGACGTCGCAGGTGTCGCGATGCTCATCGGTGATTCGCTCGATACTGTCGGCCAGCACGTCACGCAGGGGTCGGTCATCGGACAGCGTGCCCAGCAGAGCGCCGCCGAGGCGAGTCGCGTACCACGCCACGCCGTGATGACAGACCTTCTCCGCGCCGGCGATGCCACCCGCGCCGTCAACCAGGACCATTGCGGATGTAACGGCCCCTGCGAAGTCCTCGTTCGTGCGCCCCGGGTGTCCCGCGTCGGTCGCCATCGTCACCCGCACCACCCGATCATCACACGGCCGATACCTCGCCTGGCGCCGCGGGACCGCGTACTCGCCCTCGGGTACGCCGTACCGCTGTCCGGCGTCGGCTACCTTCTCATGGCCGCCACCGCCTTCGGACGCAAGTAGCGGCGCTCACCCGCACCGGGTCACGGCCCGAGGTAGGAACGGCCTTCGCCGTTCGCGTACGCGGTCGTGAGCAGCGCGAATCCCGCTACCCGCACGCGGTCGGCGTACCGTTGCGTCTCGTTGCCGCCACCGGCGCAACCGGCCCCGGCGACCGCTCACCCATCCGGTGCTGGTGGGTGTCGGCACGCCGGTCTTCACCGCCCTGGAAGAACGGGCGCGCCTGACTCTGGCGGAGACCCGGGGATCAAGCCGACTTATCGTCGGTATTTTGCCGTGGGGATGGTGTCGGCGGCACGATGGTGGGCGTGTCCGCGCCGGTGTCGTCCCGCCCGTCTCCGCATGTTCTCGAGGCGGTGTTGGAGCGGCTGACCTACGTCAACGAGGAGACCGGGTACACCGTCGCCCGGGTCGCGACCGGCCGTGGTTCGGATCTGCTGACGGTGGTCGGAGCCCTGCTCGGCGCGCAGCCCGGCGAGAGCCTGCGATTGCAGGGTTGGTGGTCGTCGCATCCGCAGTACGGCCGGCAGTTCGAGGTGGTCTCCTACACCACAGTGCTTCCGGCGACGATCCAGGGCATCCGCCGTTACCTGGGCTCCGGGTTGGTCAAGGGCATCGGGCCGGTGTTCGCCGAGCGGATCGTGGAGCACTTCGGCCTGGACACGTTGCAGGTCATCGAGGACGAGCCGGGCCGACTGGTGGAGGTTCCGGGGCTCGGTCCCAAGCGTACTGCGAAGATCACCGCGGCCTGGGCGGAGCAGAAGGCCATCAAGGAGGTGATGGTGTTCCTGCAGGGTGTCGGGGTGTCCACGTCGATCGCGGTGCGGATCTACAAGAAGTACGGTGACGTCTCGATCAGCGTGGTGCGCAACGAGCCGTATCGCCTGGCCGCCGATGTGTGGGGGATCGGGTTCAAGACCGCTGACACGATCGCCCAGGCTGTCGGCATCCCGCACGACAGTCCGCAACGGGTCAAGGCGGGGTTGCAGTACACGCTGTCGCAGGCCACCGAGAATGGCCACTGCTACCTCCCCGCCCCGCAGCTGGTCGCGGACGCGGTGAAGATCCTCGACGTGCCGGCCGGGCTGACCATCCGCTGTCTCGACGAGCTTGTCGGTGAGGAAGGCGTCGTCCGCGAACGTGTACCCGGCACGGAAGGACTGGTTGAGGCGATTTATCTGGTGCCGTTTCACCGCGCGGAACAGTCCCTGGCCGGTTCGGTGCTGCGGCTGCTCGGCGCGCGCGCGGACCGGATGTCGCAGTTCGCCGGCGTCGACTGGGACAGGGCGCTGGGCTGGCTGAAGGCACGTACCGGTGCCGCCCTGGCTCCGGAGCAGGAGCAGGCCGTCCGGTTGGCGCTGACGTCGAAGGTCGCCGTGCTCACCGGAGGCCCTGGTTGCGGTAAGAGCTTCACCGTCCGCTCCGTCGTCGAACTCGCCGTCGTGAAGAAAGCCAAGGTGCTGCTCGTCGCGCCGACCGGGCGGGCCGCGAAACGCCTCGCCGAACTGACCGGCCAGCCCGCCGCGACGGTGCACCGGCTGCTGAAACTGCAACCCGGCGGTGAGCCCACCTACGACCGGGACACCCCCCTGGACGTCGATCTGCTGGTGGTGGACGAGGCGTCCATGCTCGACCTGATCCTGGCCAACAAACTCGTCAAGGCCGTCCCGCCCGGGGCGCATCTGCTGCTGGTCGGTGACGTCGACCAGCTCCCGTCGGTCGGCGCCGGTGAGGTGCTGCGGGACCTCCTCGCCGCCGACCCGATTCCCCGGGTCCGGCTCACCCAGGTGTTCCGCCAGGCCGCCGACTCCGGGGTGGTCAGCAATGCCCACCGGATCAACGCCGGCCTACCGCCGATCCTGCGGGGCATGAGCGACTTCTTCCTCTTTTCCTGCGACGACACCGAGGCGACCGCCGCGTTGACCGTCGACGTCACGTGCACCCGCATCGCGAAGCGCTTCGGGCTCGACCCGCGCCGTGACGTGCAGGTCCTCGCTCCGATGCACCGCGGCCCGGCCGGGGCCGGCGCGCTGAACACGCTGCTGCAGCAGCAGCTCACCCCGGCGCGGGAGGGCATGCCCGAACGTCGGATCGGTGGCAGAGTGTTCCGCATCGGCGACAAGGTCACCCAGATCCGCAACAACTACGACAAAGGTCAGGCAGGAGTGTTCAACGGCACCGTCGGGGTCGTCACGGCCCTCTCCACCGACGAGCAGACCCTGACCGTACGCACCGACGAAGACGAACTCATCGACTACGACTTCGACGAACTCGACGAACTGGCCCACGCCTACGCGATGACGATCCACCGCTCGCAGGGCTCCGAGTACCCGGCCGTGGTCATCCCCATCACGACCAGCGCCTGGATGATGCTGCAACGCAACCTGCTCTACACCGCCGTCACGAGGGCGAAGAAACTGGTCGTGCTCGTCGGCTCCCGGCGGGCACTGGCCGCCGCCGTGCGTACCGTCGGCGCCGGGCGCCGGCACACCGCTCTCACCCACCGACTCGACCCCCCACACCAGGCGTGACAGGCCATGAGTGTGGGAACCCGCTCTCGCGCCGGTGCCGGGTCGCGCCCGGAACCGACCGGACTCCACGGAGGCACAGATGCGGATCGCCTCGTTGTCGTACCTCGACGAACACGCCACCGTCATCGGGGCCGGTGTCGACGAGGTGTGGTCGGTGCTGGTCGACACTGTCGACCGGTCGTTCTCGCGCGGACCCATGGCCAGGTACGCCGGCCTGATCGGGGCGACCGATCCCACCGCGACCGGCCCGCGCCCGCTCACCGAGGGCTCGACGGTGCCCGGGTTCCGGGTGGCCGCCGCGATCCCGGGTCGTGAGTTGGTGTTGGTCGGGCGGCACCGCTTCTCGACCTACGCTCTGATCTTCCACCTCGAGCAGGTCACGACGGGCCGGACGCGGCTGCTCGCCGAGAGCCGGGCGGACTTCCCGGGCCTGGCGGGGAAGTTCTACCGGCAGCTCGTCGTGGCTACGGGTGGCCATGTGATCGCGGTCCGACGACTCCTCGAGGCCGTCCGCCGCCGGTCCGAGTGACAGGCGCCGGATCGGAAAGCATTTCGCCGCATCGCTACCGGCCTATCGCGCGACGAAGCCCGGTAATTCGGGATCTTGGGCGGATTGGTGCCCTGCGTCGGGAACGGCCATCGACAGTTAACAATCGGACAGCTTTGCCGGTGGTGGCCCGCCGGTATGCTGAGGCGAACCGAGTGTCTGGCGGGGGAATTCGTCATCGGATCACTGGTCCCTGGGGGGGGATTGTTGTCTAGCACCTTGATTCGGGCCGGGGATGGCCCTCCGTGTGCCACGCCGAGGCCCGGCCCTGAGCCGGCTCAAAACGGCCGGGCCTCGTGACTTTCGAATCTTTGATTCGGTGCGCCGGGCTGCGTATCGCGGCCTGATACTTGGCGTACCTGTCTACCTGCTGGCGGCATCGAAGGCCCGTGAGCGCGCTGCTCCGAGGCCATATCCCGATGCCCCGGAACGGGCTCTCAGGATCTCCCGATCACCAGAATCTGGAGCCCGCGCGCCTACGGAATTGGCAACTTGCTGCACGAGGAGGACGGCGGGATGAGCGACGTGGGGGTCCGGGTCGAGCGGGCGAGTACAAGGAGACGGCCGCCGTACGGCTACCGCCAGGTCGAAAAGATGTTCACCGGCGGTACGACGGCGACGGTCCTGGAACCGGACGCCGTCGCGGCATCGGTGGTGCGGCGGATCTTCGAAGAGTACGTCGGCGGCCGCGGGCTGCAGCTCATCGCCGAATCGCTCACCGCGGACGGCATCCTCAGCCCGTCCGCCTACGACCGGGCGCGTAATCCACACTTCGGTGGGGTGGCCTGGCCGAAGGGAACGGTCCGGGCGATCCTGGTAAACAGCCGCTACACCGGTTACGAAGACCACCGGCAGGTGTACCCCCCGCTCATCCACGAGGAACTCTTCACCCGTGCCCAGGAGGCCATTGCCAGCAAGCGGGTGGTGTCGGTCGACGACTCCGCCAGCGGC
This sequence comes from Micromonospora sp. WMMD1120, assembly GCF_029626235.1. Classification (NCBI taxonomy): domain Bacteria; kingdom Bacillati; phylum Actinomycetota; class Actinomycetes; order Micromonosporales; family Micromonosporaceae; genus Micromonospora; species Micromonospora sp. WMMD1120. The sequence goes on from NZ_JARUBO010000005.1 coordinate 4,685,971, forward strand.
CGGCCGTACCTGTTCCGCGGCATCCTTCGCTGCGGATTCTGCAACCGCGTCATGCAGGGCTCCCGCAAGGGCGGCGAGTCGTACTACCGGTGTCGGTTTCCCGAGCGCTATGCCGACGCCAACGGGATCGCCCATCCCCGCAACGTCTACCTGAGGGAACAGCGCCTGCTCGGCCCACTGCGTCGGTGGCTCGCCGCAAGTTGCCCGCTCCGCCACCTCCCTGACGGATTCGGGCGAGCGTCGCCGCACCGTGCCGATCCAGCCGACGAGGTCGGGCTCTACCAGGCGCTGCACCTGCGGTTGACCTACCTGGCGCCCGGGTCCACGGTCCAGGCCAGGATCGCCGTCGCGCCAACCGGTGCGGTGCTGCGCACCGCCCTCGCGCTGTGATCTGCTCGGTAACGACTGTCCGGCCCGCGTGTCCAGGTGAAGGGACGTGCCGATGAATCCCCTGCTGATGCCGATCATCGCGATCCAGGGCAGGCGCCTGCGGCCGTCGATCGAGATGCTCTCGCCGGCCAGCGGCCCGGAGAGCGGCACCGTGGGCGACGCCTCCCGTTCGCCGGTACACATCGCGGTCCTCGGTGAGTCGACCGCCGCCGGCTACGGGGTCGACACCCACGACGAGGGCTTTCCCGGTTGTCTGGCCCAGGAGCTCGTCGCCCGGACCAACCGACCGGTCGGCTGGGAGGTGGCCGGGCAGCACGGCGCCACCGCCCGCCGGATCCGTCATCGGTTGCTGCCTCGGCTCGGGTCGAGCCTGGATGTCGCGGTGGTCCTCGCGGGCGCCAGCGACGTGCTCGTGCGTCGTACGCCCCAGGAGTGGGGTGCGGATCTCTCGGCCATCGTCGACGAACTGGCTACCCGCGCCAACCAGGTGCTGGTTGCGGGGATCCCGCCGTTCCGGTCCTTCCCCTCGATCCCGACCCTGCTCGGTCGCTACCTCGCCGCCAGGGCCGACGCTCTCGACGCGATGTCCCGCCAGGTGTGCGCCGAGCGTCCACGGGCCACGTGGGTCGCCGCGATGGACATCTCCTCGCCGGAATTCTTCGCCCGGGACCGCTTCCACCCCTCGGCATCGGGCTACCGACGGTGGGCGCAGGGGGTCGCCGAGCACATCACCATCTGATCCGATTTTCCGCATCTGGTGTGGCAATTTCACGAATCCGGAGCCACGCCCAGTAATGCGCTACGTGACGCGGGTTGTGTTTCCGGAAAGTGACCGTAACGTCACGCTCGCTTTGTGTCCGTATTCACGGAAAGTGGCCGCCGATCAGGTCAATGATTGCCCTGTGTGGCCCGTCCGCAAATCTGAACCCCCACCGATCGTAAGACGAAGCGCCATCGCGATGCGTACTGTCCGGACGTAGCTGTAATCACGCGTTTTGTGAGCGGGGGATGCCATGACGAGTGCGGATTCGATTGCCATCGTGGGTATCGCCTCCCGCATGCCCGGCGCCTCCGGGCCGGATGAGTTCTGGCAGTTGTTACGCGGCGGAGTGGACGCGGTCCGGGAGCGCGACAGGAGTCGGCGCTTCGGTCCTGACCGTGGCGGTTTCGTGACAGGTCTGGACGAGTTTGACGCCGACTTCTTCCAATTGTCCCCCCGGGAAGCCGCGGACATGGATCCGCAGCAACGACTCGCCCTCGAACTGGCCTGGCAGGGCCTCGAGGACGGCGGTGTCGTCGTCCAGAAGACGTCGACGGCGAAGATCGGCGTCTTCCTCGGTGTCATGGCCGCCGACCACGCCGAGCTGGTGGCCATGGCGGGCGCCGACGGCATCACCCGCCACACGCTGACCGGGGTCGGTCGGTCGATGGTCGCCAACCGGGTCTCCCACGCCCTGGGCCTCGGCGGTCCGAGCATGACAGTCGACACCGGACAGTCGTCCTCGCTCGTCGCCGTCCACCTCGCCTGCGAGAGCCTGCGCAGATCGGAGTCGGAGATCGCGCTGGCAGGCGGTGTCCACCTGAACGTCTCCCCCCTCAGCAGCGCGGTCGTCGAGGCGGCCGGCGCGCTGTCACCGGACGGCAAATGCTACGTCTTCGACGAGCGGGCCAACGGCTACGTACGCGGTGAGGGCTGCGGCATCGTCGTCCTCAAGCCGCTCGCGCGTGCGGTCGAGGACGGCGATCGCATCTACGCGGTCATCCAGGGCAGCGCCTTCGGCACCGGCTCCGGCGCCGGTGGGCTGACGGTGCCGAGCGCCACGGTTCAGGCCCGTACGATCACCGAGGCGCTCACCCACGCCGGGGTGGACCCCGCCGAGGTGCAGTACGTCGAGCTGCACGGCACCGGCACCCGGGTCGGCGATCCCATCGAGGCCGAGGCGCTCGGCGCTGCCTACGGACCGGCACAGGCTCGCCGGAGCCCTCTCGTCGTCGGCTCGGTCAAGACGAACATCGGCCATCTCGAAGGCGCCGCCGGCATCGCCGGTCTCATCAAGACGGCGCTCTGCATCCACCGACGCGAGGTCGTGCCGAACCTCAACTTCACGCGCCCGAACCCGCAGATCGCCCTGGACGAGTTGGGCCTGCGGGTGGCCGCGCGGAACGAGCCGTGGCCGGACGCCGGCCACCCCGTCGCCGCGGGCGTGACCTCGCTCGGGATCGGCGGTACGGCCTGCCACGTGGTCCTCACGGCCGCCCCCGCCGTGACCCGGCCCGCATCCACGGCGGTCAAGGGTTCGGTGGGTGCGGTGCCGGTCCTGTTGTCGGGTCGTGGCGATGTGGCGGTGCGGGCGCAGGCGCAGCGGTTGCGGTCGTTCCTGGTCGATCGGCCGGGTGTTGCTCTGGTGGATGTGGGGTGCTCGGCGGCGACGTCGCGGGCGCACCTGTCGCATCGGGCTGCGGTGGTGGCTGGTGATCGGGAGTCGTTGCTGGCTGGTTTGGCGGCGTTGGCTGCGGGTGAGCCTGCTGGTCGGGTGGTGGTGGGTTCGCCGGTGTCGGGTAGGACGGCGTTCCTGTTCACCGGTCAGGGTGCGCAGCGTCCTCGGATGGGTGTGGCCCTGGCCGGGGTGTATCCCCGGTTCGCCGAAGCCCTGGACGAGGTGTGCGCGGAGCTCGATCCACGTCTGGGCCGGTCGGTGCGGGAGTTGTTGGCGGCGGCGGAGGGTTCGTCTGAGGCGGGCCTGTTGGATGCGACGCAGTTCACGCAGGCGGCGTTGTTCGCGGTTGAGGTGGCCCTGTTCCGGTTGGTCGAGTCCCTCGGTGTGCGTGCGGATTTTCTGATCGGTCATTCGGTGGGGGAGATCGCCGCGGCGCATGTGGCTGGGGTGTTGTCCCTCGCGGATGCGTGTGAGTTGGTGGTGGCGCGGGGTCGGTTGATGGGTGCGCTTCCCGCTGGTGGTGGGATGGCCGCGGTTCAGGCTGGCGAGGATGAGGTTGTTGCTTCCCTGGCCGGGTTCGAGGGCCGGTTGTCGATCGCTGCGGTGAATGGTCCGCGTGCGGTGGTGGTGTCCGGTGACGCGGACGCTATCGAGCGGTGGTTGCCGGTGTGGGAGGGCCGTAAGAGCAGTGTGTTGCGGGTCAGTCATGCGTTCCATTCGCATCTGATGGATCCGATGTTGGATGGGTTCCGGCGGGTGGTGGGCGGGTTGACGTTGAACCCGCCGAAGGTGGCGGTGGTGTCGAACCTGACCGGGCGGGTCGTCGGTCAGGAGTTGACCGATCCGGGGTATTGGGTGGCGCACGTGCGTCAGCCGGTGCGGTTCTTCGACGGTGTGACCACTCTGCACGGGTTGGGGGTGCGGCGGTGGTTGGAGCTGGGGCCGGATGCGGTGTTGACCGCGATGACCCGCCACTGCCTCGACACCGTCGACGAGTCGGGTGTCGTGTTCGCCGCCGCTCTGCGGGCAAGGCACCCCGAGCCGGATACCTTCGCCGGGTTCCTGGCCCAGGCACACGTCAGCGGCACCGACGTCGACTGGCCGGCCTTCTACGCCGACACCCACCCGCAACGGGTCGACCTGCCGGCGTACGCGTTCCAACGGCAGCGTTTCCGGCTGGAGCGGCGGACGGCGGCGGGCGACCCGGCCGCCGCCGGGTTCGGACGTGTCGACCACCCGCTCCTGCGTGCGGCGGTCCAGATCGGTGACCGGGACGAATGGCTGCTCACTGGCAGGGTTTCCGGGGACACCGCACCCTGGCTCCGCGACCACGCGGTGCTCGGCATGGTCGTGCTGCCGGGCGCCGCGCTCGTCGAACTCGCGATCGCCGCCGGCCGGCACGTGGGCAGCCCAGCCCTCGCGGAACTCACGCTGGACGTACCACTGGTCCTCGACGAGGAATCGGTCACCGAACTCCAGATCACCCTGGCCGAGCCGGATCAGAACGGTCAGCGTGCGGTCGCCATCTATGCCCGCCCGCACACCCCGGAGAACGACGAGCAGTCGCCGGTTACCTGCCTTGCCCGAGGAAGGCTCGCGCCGGAAGACCAGCCACTCGTGGAGCCGCTCACCGAGTGGCCACCGGCAGGCGCGAGGTCGGTCGTCGTCGACACCTTCTACAAGCGGTTGGCGGAGATCGGCCACGACTGCGGGCCGCTTTTCCAAGGGCTGCGGGCAGCGTGGTCCGACGACACCCACCTGTACACGGAGGTGACGCTCCCCGTCGGCACCGACATCGACGGGTTCGGGATCCACCCGGCGTTGCTGGAGTCGGCGGTGCACGGCTGCCTGCTCGACAGGTCGACGACCCCCGTTGTGGCGATGCCGTCATCGTGGTCCGGCGTACGCCTCGGACCCGGCGGACACCGGCGGGTCTGGGCCCGGATCGGACCCACCGACGGCGGCGCGCTCCAGGTCGACCTGTTCGGCGAAGATGGCGAGCCGGCGGCGAGCGTGACCAGGCTCGCCTTCCGCCCGGTCGACCAGGAGCGAATCGAGAGCACGCAGGGCGGGCAGCGACGCTCGTTGCTCCAGATCGACTGGGTACCGGTCGAGCACGGCGCGGTATCGGGGCGGGTCGTGCTCCTCGGCGACCTCGACGGCCGGGGCGAACGCTACCGGGACCTGGACGCGCTCGAGCGGGCGCTGGCCGATGGCGCCCCGGCGCCGACTGCCGTCCTCACCGCTGTCGCGTCTTCCGACGCGGCCGGTGACCTCGCACAGGCCGCCCAGGTGACGGCCGAGCAGACGCTGGCGTTGCTCCAGCGTTGGCTGACGAGCGAACCTCTGACCGACACCCGACTGGTGCTGGTGACCAGCAACGCGGTCTCGGTGGGTGCGGAGGCGGCCGACCTGGCTCAGGCAGCGGTCTGGGGACTGGTACGCAGCGCCCAGTCGGAGCACCCGGGCCGGTTCGTCCTGGTCGACGTCGACGCCGACTGTGTCACTCAGGACTGGACGCCCTTTGTCGGGGCGGACGAGCCCCAGATGGCCGTACGCGGGGGTCGGTTGTTCGCGCCACGCCTCGCCCGCCTCGGTGCGCCGCAGATCTCCCCGCCACCCCTCGATCCGGATGGGATCGTGCTGATCACCGGCGGGACCGGTGCTCTCGGAACGGCAGTGGCGCGGCACCTCGTCCGGACACGTGGTGCCCGTCGGCTCCTGCTGGTCAGCCGGCGTGGTCCCGCCTGGGCGGGTGCCGACGAACTCATCAGCGAACTCGCCGCGTCCGGCTGCGAGGCGCGGATCGTCTCGGCCGACGTGACGGACCGTACGCAGCTCGTGGGGCTGCTCGAAGGGCTGGAGCGCCCGCTCACCGCGGTCGTGCACGCCGCCGGTGTGCTCGACGACGCGGTGGTCGAGACGCTCACGCCGGAGCAACTGGCCCGGGTGATGCGTCCGAAGCTCGCCGCCGCGCTGCACCTGCACGAGCTGACCTCGCAGATGCCACTGGCGGCCTTCGTGCTCTTCTCCTCGGTGGCGGCGTTGGTCGGCAGCCCCGGGCAGGGTAACTACGCGGCGGCGAACGCATTTCTCGACGCCCTGGCAGCGAACCGGCGAGGGATGGGCCTCCCGGCGATATCGCTGGCCTGGGGCCTGTGGGCAGACGCGACCGGCATGGCCGGAATCCTGGACGAGGCGGGCACCGCCCGTTGGGCGCGGATGGGAATCCAGCCCATGCCCGCAGCGCTCGGGCTCGACCTGTTCGACGAGGCGCAGCGGTGGGACCGCCCGGTGCTGGCGCCGGTACGGCTCGACCTCGCCGCGCTGCGTACCACGGCACGTCAGGGGATCGTGCCGGCGCTACTGCGCGGGCTGGTTCCGGTACCCGTACGCCCCAGCGCAACCGTTCGCGGCACCCTGGCGCAGCGGTTGGACGGGGTGCCCGACGGTGACCGGGAGCGGGTTGTCGCCGGGCTCGTCCAAGCCGAGATCGCTGTGGTCCTCGGCCACACCTCACCCGCCGCGATCGACCCGACTCGGACGTTCAAGGAGTTGGGCTTCGACTCCCTGGCCGCGGTCGAGCTGCGGAACCGACTGTCCCAGACCACCGGTCTCCCGGTGCCGTCCACCCTGGTCTTCGACCACCCGACCCCCGCAGCGGTCGTCCGGCTGCTGATCACCCTGACCGCCGGAGGCGAGCAGGGCGGTGCTGGTCCCGCCACGCTGCGGCCTCGGCGGGTGGTGGTGAATGAGCCGTTGGCGATTGTGGGGATGAGTTGTCGGTATCCGGGTGGGGTGGGTTCGCCGGAGGATTTTTGGCGGTTGTTGGCCGACGGTCGTGACGCGATTTCGGGGTTGCCCGAGGATCGTGGGTGGGATGTGGAGCGGTTGTATGACCCGGATCCGGAGCGGTTGGGTTCGGTGTATGCCCGTGGTGGTGGGTTCCTGCGGGGTGCGGGTGATTTTGATGCGGGGTTTTTCGGGATCAGTCCGCGTGAGGCGTTGGCGATGGATCCGCAGCAGCGGTTGTTGTTGGAGGGTGCGTGGGAGGCGTTCGAGGACGCCGGCATCGACCCGACCTCGCTACGCGGCACCGACACCGGTGTCTTCTGCGGCGTCATGTCCTCGGAGGACTACGGCGGCCCGGCCCGGTCGGAGTTCGAAGGGTTCCGCCTGACCGGCACCACCAACAGCGTCGTCTCCGGCCGGGTCGCGTACAACCTCGGGCTCGAGGGCCCGGCGGTGTCGGTGGACACGGCGTGTTCGTCGTCGTTGGTGGCGTTGCACCTGGCCGCGCAGGCGCTACGGGCCGGCGAGTGCTCGATGGCGCTGGCCGGTGGCGTGACGGTGATGGCGGCCCCGTTCCTGCTAGTCGAGTTCAGCCGGCAGCGCGGCCTGTCCCCGGACGGGCGGTGCAAGCCGTACGCGGCGGCAGCCGACGGGACCGGCTTCTCCGACGGGCTCGGACTGGTCGTGCTGGAGCGATTGTCGGACGCACGCCGTAACGGCCACCGGGTGCTCGGTCTGCTGCGCGGCAGCGCGATCAACTCCGACGGTGCGAGCAACGGACTCACCGCGCCGAACGGGCCGTCCCAGGAGCGACTCATCCGTCAGGCGTTGGAGAGCGCCGGATTGTCCCCGGCGGATGTGGATGTGGTGGAGGGGCACGGGACGGGGACCCGGTTGGGTGATCCGATCGAGGCCCAGGCGTTGCTGGCCACCTACGGCCGCGAGCGTACGGACGGCCCTCTGCGGTTGGGGTCGGTGAAGTCGAACATCGGCCACACGCAGGCCGCGGCCGGTGTCGCTGGTGTGATCAAAATGGTGTTGGCGATGCGGCACCAGATGCTGCCGGCCACCCTGCACGTCGACGCGCCGTCGCCGCACGTGGACTGGAACATGGGGCAGGTTCAGCTGCTCGACCGGGCGGAGCAGTGGCCGGCGTCGAGGCGTCCGCGTCGTGCGGGTGTGTCGTCGTTCGGAATCAGTGGCACCAACGCCCACGTCATCCTCGAAGAAGCACCGGTCGACGGTGAGGCACCTGTCGAGCGTCCGGTCGGGCGTCCGGTGGGTGTGGTGCCGGTGCTTGTGTCGGGTCGTGGCGATGTGGCGGTGCGGGCGCAGGCGCAGCGGTTGCGGTCGTTCCTGGTCGATCGGCCGGGTGTTGCTCTGGTGGATGTGGGGTTCTCGGCGGCGACGTCGCGGGCGCATTTGTCGCACCGGGTTGCGGTGGTGGCTGGTGATCGGGATGCGTTGTTGGCTGGTTTGGCGGCGTTGGCTGCGGGTGAGCCTGCTGGTCGGGTGGTGGTGGGTTCGCCGGTGTCGGGTAGGACGGCGTTCCTGTTCACCGGTCAGGGTGCGCAGCGTCCTCGGATGGGTGTGGCCCTGGCCGGGGTGTATCCCCGGTTCGCCGAGGCCTTGGACGAGGTGTGCGCGGAGTTGGATCCACGTCTGGGCCGGTCGGTGCGGGAGTTGTTGGCGGCGGCGGAGGGTTCGTCTGAGGCGGGCCTGTTGGATGCGACGCAGTTCACGCAGGCGGCGTTGTTCGCGGTTGAGGTGGCCCTGTTCCGGTTGGTCGAGTCCTTCGGGGTTCGTGCGGATTTTCTGATCGGTCATTCGGTGGGGGAGATCGCGGCGGCGCATGTGGCTGGGGTGTTGTCCCTCGCGGATGCGTGTGAGTTGGTGGTGGCGCGGGGTCGGTTGATGGGTGCGCTTCCCGCTGGTGGTGGGATGGCCGCGGTTCAGGCTGGCGAGGATGAGGTTGTTGCTTCCCTGGCCGGGTTCGAGGGCCGGTTGTCGATCGCTGCGGTGAATGGTCCGCGTGCGGTGGTGGTGTCCGGTGACGCGGACGCTATCGAGCGGTGGTTGCCGGTGTGGGAGGGCCGTAAGAGCAGTGTGTTGCGGGTCAGTCATGCGTTCCATTCGCATCTGATGGATCCGATGTTGGATGGGTTCCGGCGGGTGGTGGGCGGGTTGACGTTGAACCCGCCGAAGGTGGCGGTGGTGTCGAACCTGACCGGGCGGGTCGTCGGTCAGGAGTTGACCGATCCGGGGTATTGGGTGGCGCACGTGCGTCAGCCGGTGCGGTTCTTCGACGGTGTGACCACTCTGCACGGGTTGGGGGTGCGGCGGTGGTTGGAGCTGGGGCCGGATGCGGTGTTGACCGCGATGACCCGCCACTGCCTCGACACCGTTGACGAGTCGGGTGTCGTGTTCGCCGCCGCGTTGCGGGCAAGGCACCCCGAGCCGGATACCTTCGCCGGGTTCCTGGCCCAGGCACACGTCAGCGGCACCGACGTCGACTGGCCGGCCTTCTACGCGGGCACCCACCCGCAACGGGTCGACCTGCCCACCTACGCGTTCCAGCACGAGCGGTACTGGTTGATGCCGGGCACGACGGCAGGCGACGCTGCCGCTGTCGGGTTGGGGCGTCTCGATCACCCGCTGCTCGGGGCCGCCGTGCCGGTCGGTGACCGGGACGAGTGGCTGTTCACCGGGCGGATCTCGCAGGATTCGGCGCCGTGGGTGCGCGACCACGGCGTACTCGGGATGGTGATCGTGCCGGGTACGGCGTTGGTGGAGTTGGCGTTGACCGCTGGCCGGTACGTGGGGTGTCCGGTGGTGGAGGAGTTGGTGCTTGAGGCGCCGCTGCTGCTGGCTGAGCACGCGGTGGCGCAGCTCCAGGTCACCGTGGGTGAGTCTGATGAGGATGGTCGCCGGGAGGTGGCTGTCTACTCGCGTGCGGAGAGCACTGGTGATCATCCAGAGCGGGTGGTGACGTGCCACGCCCGGGGCTGGCTCGCCACCCAGGCGGCACCCGTCACGGCCTTCGGCGCCCAGTGGCCACCGGCAGGCGCCGAACAGATCGACGTCGACGAGCTGTACGCCCGGCTGGCCGACGCCGGCTACGAGTACGGCCCGGCCTTCCAGGGCGTCCGCATGGCGTGGCGCGTTGGCGCGGACGTCTACACCGAGGTGGCGCTGCCCGAGGACGCTGCCGGCGACGGGTTCGCTGTCCACCCTGCCCTGTTCGACGCGACCCTGCACGGAGGGCTCGAAGGTCTGGCCGGCGGCGACGCCTCCTCGGCCGGGTTGCCGTTCTCCTGGTCCGGGGTGCGTATCGAGCAGCGGGGCGTCGGCGTGCTGCGGGTGCGGATCGGCTCCGCCGGTGACTCCGCGTTGCGGATCGACCTCGCCGACGAAGCCGGCAGCGCGTTTGCCGGGGTGGACACGCTCGTCTTCCGCCCGGCCGAGCAGGCCCAGCTCAAGGGCGGCGGGCGGCCGGAGGCGAAGGCGCTGTTCGGTGTCGACTGGACCGAGGTTGCGACCACCGCGCCCGGTGGAGCGCGACGGATCGCGGTGCTCGGTGACCTCCTGGGCGCCGACGAGCGCTACCCGGATCTCGACGCGCTCGACCGTACGCTCGCCGACGGTCATCCGGCGCCCGACGCGGTCGTCGTCGCGGTCCAGACGACCGGAGACACCATCCGGACAACAGCGGCGGCCACCGCCGTCGCCGTCGACGCGCTCGCCCTGGTGCAGCGGTGGTTGGCGACAGAGGCCCTGGCCGCGTCGCGACTGGTCGTGGTGACCCGCAACGCTGTGGCGGTCGGCGACGAGTCGCCGGATCTGACGCAGGCCCCGGTGTGGGGTCTGCTGCGCAGCGCCCAGTCGGAGCACCCCGACCGTTTCGCCCTCGTCGACCTCGACGGCAGCGAGGTGCCGCCGTGGGAGGCGCTGCTCGGGCTGGACGAGGGCCAGGTGGCGGTTCGCGCGGGGCGGGTGCTCGTACCCCGGATCACGCCGACCGAGGCGTCCGTGGTGTCCGATGAGTCCGCGTGGCGGTTGTCAGCCGTACGAAAGGGATCGCTGGAGGATCTCGCGGTCGTCGCGTCGGACGCCGACCGTCCGCTGGCGGCTCACGAGGTACGCGTCGGCGTACGCGCGGCGGGTCTGAACTTCCGCGACGTGCTGATCGCCCTCGGCATGTACCCGGAGGAAGCCCCGCTGGGCAGCGAGGCTGCCGGTGTCGTGCTCGAGGTCGGCGCCGACGTGCACGACCTGGCCGTGGGTGACCGGGTGATGGGTGTCGTCACGAATTCGTTCGGGTCGAGGGCGGTGGCGGACCGGCGGATGGTGGTGCCGATGCCGGCGGGGTTCTCGTTCGTCGAGGCGGCGGCGGTGCCGTTGGTGTTCCTGACTGCGTACTACGGCTTGTTTGATCTTGCGGGTTTGCGGCGGGGTGAGCGGTTGTTGGTGCATGCGGCTGCTGGTGGTGTGGGGATGGCGGCGGTGCAGTTGGCGCGGCATGCGGGTGTGGAGGTGTTCGCGACGGCGAGCGCGCCGAAGTGGGACGCGGTGCGTGGCTTGGGTGTGCCTGATGATCGGATCGCCTCCTCGCGTGACCTCGGTTTCCGGGAGGTGTTCCTGGCGGCGACCGGTGGTGCGGGTGTGGACGTGGTTCTGGATGCCCTGGCGGGTGAGTTCGTGGACGCGTCGTTGGATCTGTTGCCGCGTGGTGGTCGATTCGTCGAGATGGGTAAGGCCGACATCCGTGATCCGCAGGTCGTGGCGGAGTCGCACCCGGGCGTCCGCTACCGCTCCTTCGACCTCTTCGAGGCGGGTCCGGAGCGTATTCAGCAGATGTTGTCCGAGATCGTGTCCCTGTTCGAGCAGGGTGTGTTGCGGCATTCGCCGGTGCGGGCGTGGGATGTGCGTCGGGGTGTGGAGGCGTTCCGGTATCTGCGGGAGGGCCGTAACACCGGCAAGGTGGTGCTGACGGTTCCGGCGCCGTTGGACCCGGATGGCACGGTGCTGATCACGGGTGGCACGGGTGGTTTGGGTGCGGTGTTCGCCCGGCACCTGGTGACGGCCTACGGTGCCCGGCATCTGGTGTTGGTGAGTCGTCGTGGCCTGGCCGCCGATGGCGCGCAGCAGCTCGTTGATGAGCTGACCGGGCTGGGGGCCAGGGTTCGGGTAATGGCGTGTGATGTCACGGACCGGGATCAGGTCTCAGACCTGATCGGGTCGGTGGATTGTCCGTTGACCGCGGTGGTCCATGCGGCGGGTTTGTTGGATGACGGTGTGGTGCAGTCGTTGTCACCGGAGCAGGTGCGGCGGGTGATGGCGCCTAAGGTCGACGCGGCGGTGCATCTGCACGAGTTGACCGCCGGGCTGGACCTGTCGGCGTTCGTGGTGTTCTCGTCGGTGGCGGCGTTGATCGGCAGCCCCGGCCAGGGTAACTACGCCGCGGCGAACGCGTTCCTGGACGCGCTCGCGGCGAGTCGCCGGGCGGCCGGGCTGCCGGCCACGTCACTCGCCTGGGGCCTCTGGGCCGAGGAACGCAGCATGGCCGGCACCCTCGACGACGGCAGCGTCGCGCGCTGGGGCCGGATGGGCATCACACCCCTCTCGAACGAGCGTGGCCTGGAGCTGTTCGACACGGCCCAGCAGCTCGACGAGGCGCTGCTCGTCCCGGTCCAGCTCGACACCGGGGCGCTGCGCGCCCAGGCCCGCTCCGGAATGCTGCCGGCGCTGCTGCGTGGACTGGTCCGGGCGCCGGCGCGACGCGCCACCGCCACCGGCGGTTCGCTCACCCAGCGGCTGGCCGCCGCCGCCCCGGCCGACCGGGAGACCATCGCGCTCGACGTGGTGCGCGCCCAGGTCGCGGCGGTCCTCGGCCACGCCTCGCCGGACGCGATCGACGTCAACCGCACGTTCAAGGCACTCGGGTTCGACTCGCTCGCCTCGGTCGAGCTGCGCAACCGGCTGACCCGGGCCACCGGGCTACGGCTGCCCACCACGCTCATCTTCGACCACCCCACCCCGGCCGCGATCACCCAGCTCCTGCTCAGCGAGGTCGGCGGGGCGGAAGCGACGGACGCCCCGCCGGCGAACCACATCCGCGATCGGGAGCAGCGCGACCTTGATCCGGTAGCCATCGTCGGGATGAGCTGCCGGTATCCCGGTGGGGTCAGCTCACCGGACGAGCTGTGGCAACTGGTCGCCGAGGGCCGCGACGCGGTCTCCGCCCTGCCCGACGATCGTGGCTGGGACCTCGACCGCCTCTACGACCCCGACCCGGAGAAGGTCGGCAGCGTCTACACCAGCGGTGGCGGGTTCATCGACGACGCTGGTGACTTCGACGCCGAGTTCTTCGGGATCAGCCCACGGGAAGCCCTGGCCACCGACCCGCAGCAGCGGCTGATGCTGGAGGCCGCCTGGGAGGCGTTGGAGGACGCCGGCATCGACGCGGACTCGCTGCGCGGCTCCGACACCGGCGTCTTCTGTGGTGCGCTGACCTCCGACTACGGCGGATCGATGCCGCCGGAGCTGGAGGGGTTCCGGCTCACCGGCACCACGACGAGTGTCCTGTCCGGTCGGGTCGCCTACACCTTCGGCCTGGAGGGGCCCGCCGTCACCGTCGACACGGCGTGCTCGTCGTCGCTGGTCGCGCTGCACCTGGCCGCCCAGGCGCTGCGGAACGGGGAGTGCTCGCTCGCCCTCGCCGGCGGCGTCACGGTGATGGCCGGGCCGTTCCTGCTGGTGGAGTTCAGCCGGCAGCGAGGGCTGGCGTCGGACGGCCGGTGCCGTTCCTACGCCGCCGCCGCGAACGGAACCGGGTTCTCCGACGGGCTCGGCCTGCTGGTGCTGGAGCGGCTGTCGGACGCACGCCGCAACGGCCACCAGGTCCTGGCGGTGCTGCGCGGCAGCGCCGTCAACTCCGACGGCGCGAGCAACGGGCTGACCGCGCCGAACGGCCCCTCCCAGGTGCGGGTGATCCGGCAGGCGCTGGCCAACGCGGGTCTGAGCGCCGCCGAGGTCGACGTGGTCGAGGGACACGGGACCGGAACCCGACTCGGCGACCCGATCGAGGCACAGGGTCTGCTGGCGACGTACGGGCAGGACCGCACGGACGGCCCGCTGCGCCTGGGGTCGATCAAGTCGAACATCGGCCACACCTCGGCAGCTGCCGGCGTCGCCGGAGTCATCAAGATGGTGCAGGCCATGCGGCACCAGATGCTGCCGGCCACGCTGCACGTGGACGCACCGTCGCCGCACGTCGACTGGGACTCCGGTGAGATCAGGCTCCTCACCCGGGCAGAGCCGTGGCCGCTGTCGCAGCGACCCCGCCGGGCCGCCGTCTCGTCGTTCGGGATCAGCGGTACGAACGCGCACGTGATCGTCGAGGAGCCGCCCCGGGAGGAGGCGTCGCCGGTCCACCTCGCCCCGACCGAGCGGCGGGTGGGCGCCGTACCCGTGTTCCTCTCCGGGCGTGCTGACGCGGCCCTGCGCGCACAGGCGGACCGGCTGCGCGCGCACCTGCTGGCCCGACCGGAGTGCGAACCGCTCGACGTGGGCTTCTCGTCGGTAGCGAGCCGGGCGCAGCTCGCGCGGCGCGCGGCGGTGGTGGCGACCGACCGGGACGGGTTGCTCGCCGGCCTGGCGGCGCTGGCCTCCGGGGAATCGGCCGCCGGGGTGTTCACCGGTGCCGCGGCGGCCGGCAGGACCGCCTTCCTCTTCACCGGACAGGGCGCGCAGCGCCCCGGTATGGGCGTGCAACTGGCGGCGGCCCAGCCACGGTTCGCCGAAGCCCTCGACGAGGTCTGCGCCGAACTGGACCCACACCTCGGCCGCCCCCTGAAAGAGCTGCTGGCAGCCCCGGAGGGCAGCGCCGAGGCGGAGCTGCTCGACGACACCGCGTACACCCAGGCGGCGCTCTTCGCCGTCGAGGTCGCGCTCTACCGGCTGGTCGAGTCGCTCGGTGTCCGCGCCGACTACCTGATCGGGCACTCGGTCGGGGAGCTGGCCGCCGCGCACGTGGCCGGCGTGCTGTCGCTGCCGGACGCGTGCGCGCTGGTCGCCGCCCGGGGCCGACTGATGGGCGCGCTGCCGGCCGGGGGTGGCATGGCGGCGATCCAGGCGACCGAGCAGGAGATCACCGACTCGTTGACCGGGTTCACCGACCGGTTGTCGATCGCCGCCGTCAACGGGCCGCGGTCGGTGGTCGTCTCCGGTGACGCGCAGGCGTTGCAGGACTGGCTGCCCCGCTGGCAGGAGCGCAAGCACACGCTGCTGCGGGTCAGTCACGCGTTCCACTCGCACCTGATGGACCCGATGTTGGCCGAGTTCCGCCGGGTCGCCGAGGAGCTCACCTTCGCCGAACCGAGCATCCCGGTGGTGTCGAACCTGACCGGTGATCTCGCCGGAGCGGAGTTGACCGACCCGGACTACTGGGTGGACCACGTCCGCCGGGCCGTCCGGTTCCTCGACGGGGTACGGACTCTGCGGGAGCTGGGTGTGCGGCGACTGTTCGAGTTGGGCCCCGACGGCGTACTGACCACGATGGCCCGGCAGATCCTCGACGAGGACGGCACCGTCCTCGCCCCGGCCCTTCGCGCCCGGCACGCCGAGCCGGAGACGTTCGCCGCCCTCCTCGCCCAGGCGCACCTGGCCGGGGTGCCGGTGGACTGGTCGGCGTTCTACGCCGGCTCCGGCGCCCGCCGGGTGGAGCTGCCGACGTACGCGTTCCAGCGGCAGCGGTACTGGGTGCCCTCCGGCGCCCGCCCGGGTGACCCGGCCGCCGCCGGCCTCGGCCGCCTGGACCACCCGCTGCTGGCGGCGGCGGTCCGGGTCGGTGACCGCGACGACTGGCTGCTCACCGGACGCCTGTCCCACGAGACCGCGCCGTGGCTGCGCGACCACGCCGTGCTGGGCACGGTCATCGTGCCGGGGACGGCCCTGGTCGAGCTGGCGTTGACCGCCGGTCGGCGCGCGGGAAGCCCGGTGCTCGAGGAGCTGCTGCTGGAGACGCCGTTGGTCCTGCCCGAACGCGGCGGCGTGCAGCTCCAGGTCACCGTCGCGGAGCCGGACTCCGACGGCCGACGCGAGGTCGCGATCTACTCCCGCCCGGAGGCCGACCGGGGGGACGACGGCGACGAGGGTACGGCGAGCTGCCACGCCCGGGGCGTCCTCGCCGTGGCGGCGGAACCACTGACCCCGTTCGCGACCACCTGGCCGCCGGCGGGCGCCGAGCCGGTGGCGGTCGACGCGCTCTACGCGCGCCTGCACGCGGCCGGCTACGACTACGGGCCGGTCTTCCAGGGCGTACGCGCCGCCTGGCGGGTCGGTGAACACGTCCACGCGGAGATCGCGCTGCCCGAGGAGCACACCGACTCCGCCGGCCGGTTCGGGCTGCACCCGGCGCTGTTCGACGCGGCGCTGCACGGCGGACTGGTCGACAAGGAGGTCGGCTCCCGGACCGAGCTGCCGTTCTCGTGGTCCGGCGTACGGATCGCGCAGCCCGGCGTCGGGCGGCTCCGGGTCCGGGTCGGCCCGGCCGGTGCCACCACCCTCCGGGTGGAGGTCGCCGACGAGCACGGCAACCCCGTCGCCGCCGTGGACGGCCTCGCCTTCCGCCCGGTCGACCAGGAGGCCCTCAGCGCCGCCCTCCGCGCGGGACCCAGCTCCCTGTTCGCGGTGGAGTGGACCGAGGCCACGGCCGGGTCGGAAAGCCGCCCGGCGCGGATCGCCCACCTCGGCACCGGCCCCGGTCACCACGCCGACCTGGGTGACCTCGACCGGGCGCTCACCGCGGGCGCGCCCACCCCGGACGTGGTCGTCGCCACGATCCCGACGCCGGCCCGGACGTCTGATCGGGCCGAGGCGGCCCGTGCGGTCGCCGAGCAGACCCTGGAACTGCTTCAGGGGTGGCTGGCCAACGAACGGCTCGCGGACGCCCGTCTGGTCGTCGTGTCGCGGCTCGGGATCGGCGTCGGCGACGAGGCCCCGGATCTCGCGCAGGCCGCGATCTGGGGACTCGTCCGCAGCGCCCAGTCGGAGCACCCCGGCCGATTCGTCCTGGTCGACCTCGACAGCGCCGGCGCTGTCGACCATACCGACTGGAGCGCGCTGACCGGCCTCGACGAGCCGCAGGTGGCCGTCCGCGCCGGCCGGCTGCTCGCCCCCCGACTGGTCCGGGCACCGGCCGCACCCGCCGACGCCGAACCGCCGTCGTTCGACCTCGACGGCACCGTGCTCGTCACCGGAGGCACCGGCGGTCTGGGGGCGGTGTTCGCCCGACACCTCGCCGAGGTACGCGGAGCGAAGCGACTGCTGCTGGTCAGCCGCAGCGGCGCCGCCGCGGACGGCGTACCCGAACTCCTCGCCGACCTGGCGGCCCTCGGCTGCCAGGCGCGGGCGGTCGCCTGCGACGTCGCCGACCGGGACCAGCTCGCCCGACTGATCGACGGGCTCGACCATCCCCTCACGGCGGTCGTGCACGCCGCTGGCGTCCTCGACGACGGGGTGATCGAGTCGCTGACACCGCAGCGGCTCGAACGGGTCCTGCGACCCAAGGTCCACGCCGCCCTGCACCTGCACGAGCTGACGGCGGATCTGAAGCTGTCGGCGTTCGTGCTCTTCTCCTCGGTGGCCGCCCTCGTGGGCAGTCCCGGACAGGCCAACTACGCCGCCGCCAACGCCGTCCTCGACGCCCTCGCCCAACAGCGCCGGGCCGACGGACTGCCCGCCACCTCGCTGGCCTGGGGCCTCTGGGCCGACGCGGGCGGCATGGCCGGCGAACTCGACGAGACCGACGTCGCGCGACTGGAACGGATCGGGGTCCAGCCGCTGCCGACCGGGCAGGGGCTGGAGTTGTTCGAGCACGCCCAGCGACTCGACGCCGCACTGCTGGCGCCGGTCCGACTGGACCTCGGGGCCCTGCGGACCCAGGCCCGCGCGGGGACGCTGCCCGCGCTGCTGCGCGGGCTGGTCCGGGTGCCGACCCGCTCCGTCGAGGCGGAGGTGTCTCTCGCGCAGCGGCTGGCCGGCGTCCAGGACGCCGAACGGGAGGCGGTCGTCCTCCAGATCGTCCGGGCCCAGGTCGCGGCGGTTCTCGGGCACGCCTCACCCGGCACCATCGACCCGAACCGCTCCTTCAAGGACCTCGGCTTCGACTCGCTCGGCGCTGTCGAACTGCGTAACCGGCTCACCCAGGTCAGCGGCGTACGGCTGCCGCCGACCCTGGTGTTCGACCATCCGTCGTCCGTGGCGGTCGCCCGGCTGCTGCTGACCGAGGTCGGCGGCGGCCCCGCCGCGGAACCGCCCGTCGACCGGACGATCCAGCAGCTCGAAGCCCTGCTCACGACCGCCGCCAGCAGCGAGAAGCAGCGGGTCGCCGGTCGGCTGCGCGCGCTGCTGGCCGGACTCGGCGACGGCCCACAGCACACGAGCGACCTGATCGAGGCGGCCACCACCGTCGACGAGGTCTTCGAACTCTTCGACGCCGAATTCGGTGAGGCATGACGAGCACCAGCGCACGCCCGAACCAGCAGGGGGACAAGGTAATGAGCGTCGAGGGCAACGACCCACAGCAGGAGAAGCTCGTCCGGTATCTGAAGCGGGCCGCCGCCGACCTCAGCACAACCCGGGCGCGGCTCAAGGCACTCGAGGACCGCGCGAACGAGCCGATCGCCATCGTCGGCATGGGCTGCCGCTACCCCGGAGGCGTGATGTCCCCGGACGATCTGTGGCAGCTCGTCGCCGACGGGCGCCCGGGGACCTCGGAATTCCCCGACGACCGCGGCTGGGACGTCGAGAACCTGTACGACCCCGACCCGGACCACCCCGGCACCTCCTACACCCGCGCGGGTGGCTTCGTGGACCGGGTCGGCGATTTCGACGCGGACTTCTTCGGCGTGAGCCCGCGCGAGGCGCTGGCCATGGACCCGCAGCAGCGGCTGCTGCTGGAGGTGGCCTGGGAGGCGCTCGAGGACGCCGGCATCGACGCCACGCCCCTGCGGGGAAGTGACACCGGTGTCTTCTGCGGCGTGATGTACCAGGACTACGGGTTCGTCGCGGGCACCAGCGACCGGCGACCCGAGATCGAGGGCTACCTGTCGATCTCGTCGGCGGCCAGCGTCGCGTCCGGCCGGCTCAGCTACATCTTCGGGTTCGAGGGGCCGGCCATCACCGTCGACACCGCCTGCTCGTCGTCGCTTGTCGCGTTGCACCTGGCGGCGCGGGCGCTGCGCGCCGGTGAGTGCGCGATGGCGCTCGCCGGTGGCGTCACGGTGCTGGCCCGGCCCAGCGTCTTCGTCGAGTTCAGCCGGCAGCGCGGGGTCTCACCGGACGGGCGTTGCAAGGCGTACGCCGCCGCCGCCGACGGGGTCGGCTGGGCCGAGGGTGCCGGCCTGGTGGTCCTGGAACGGTTGTCCGACGCGCGCCGTAACGGCCACCGGGTACTCGGGCTGCTGCGCGGCAGCGCTGTCAACCAGGACGGCGCGAGCAACGGGCTGACCGCGCCGAACGGGCCGTCCCAGGAGCGGGTGATCCGTCAGGCGCTCGCCAGCGCGGGGCTGAGCACCACCGATGTGGACATCGTCGAGGGACACGGGACCGGCACCCGGTTGGGTGACCCGATCGAGGCCCAGGCGCTGCTCGCCACCTACGGGCGCGAGCGCGCGGACAACCCGCTGCGGCTCGGCTCGATCAAGTCCAACATCGGCCACACCCAGGCCGCCGCCGGAGTGGCCGGCGTGATCAAGATGGTGATGGCGATGCGGCACGCGACGATGCCCCGCACCCTGCACGTCGACGCGCCGTCGCCGTACGTCGACTGGACGGCGGGCAGCGTGCGCCTGCTGACCGAAGCGGAGCCGTGGCCGACCGGCGACCGGCCGCGCCGCGCCGGCGTCTCCTCGTTCGGCGTCAGCGGCACCAACGCTCACGTGATCCTCGAAGAGCCGCCGGTCGAGGCGCCGGAAGACACCGACCCGACCCCGGCGCAGACGCCGCACGTGGTGCCGGTGCCGATCTCCGCACGCGGAGAGGCAGCGCTGCGGGCCCAGGCCGACCAACTGCGCGCGCACCTGATCGCCCATCCCGACGTCGGGTTCGTCGACATCGCGTTCTCCCAGGCGACCACCCGGGCGCACCTGGAACGCCGCGCGGTGGTCGTCGCCACCGACCGGGGCACGCTGCTGACCGGCCTTCGGGCGCTGAGCGCCGCCGAACCCGTGACCGACGTCATCGAGGGCCAGGTCGGTGGAGACCGGACCGTCTTCGTGTTCCCCGGCCAGGGTTCGCAGTGGGAGGGCATGGCGACCGCACTGCTCGACACCTCACCGGTCTTCGCCGCGCAGATCGCCGCCTGCGGTGCGGCCCTGTCCCGCTACGTCGACTGGCGGCTGGAGGACGTCCTGCGCGGGGTACCCGGCGCGCCGTCGCTGGAGCGCGTCGACGTGGTGCAGCCCGTGCTCTTCGCGGTGATGGTCTCCCTGGCCCGACTCTGGCAGTCGTACGGCGTGCAACCGACGGCGGTCCTCGGACACTCCCAGGGTGAGATCGCCGCGGCGTACGTCGCCGGCGGGCTGTCCCTCGACGACGCGACCCTGGTCGTCGCGCTGCGCAGCGGCGCGGTACGCGAGCGGCTGGCCGGCCGGGGCGGCATGGTCTCCGTGGCGCTGCCGGTGGACCAGGTCGAGCGTCACCTCGAACCGTACGGTGGGCGCGTCTCCGTCGCCGCCGTCAACGGCCCGGCCGCGGTCGTGGTCTCCGGTGAGCCCGACGCGCTCGACGAGCTGATGGGCGTCTGCGAACGCGACGGCGTCCGCGCCCGGCGGGTACCGGTGGACTACGCCTCGCACTCCGTCCAGGTCGAGGCGATCGAGGGCGAACTGCTGAAGCTCCTCGCGCCGATCGTGCCGCAGCCGGGGCAGATCCCCTTCTACTCCACGGTTCGAGGTGAGTTCGTCGACACCAGCACGCTCGACGCCGCCTACTGGTACGAGAACCTGCGCGGCCAGGTCGGCTTCGAGCCGGCGGTCCGGGCGCTGGTCACCAACGGCACCACCTGCCTCGTCGAGGTGTCCCCGCACCCGGTGCTGACCATGGGCATCCAGGACACGGTCGAGGCGCTCGACGACGCGCCCCGGGTCGCGGTGACCGGCACCCTGCGCCGGGGCGAGGGTGGCCTCGAACGGTTCGCGGCGTCGTTGGCCGAGGCGTACGTGGCAGGCGTGCCGGTGGACTGGTCGGCGTTCCACGCCGGGGCACGCCGGGTGAAGCTGCCGACGTACGCCTTCCAGCGGGAGCGCTACTGGCTGGTGCCCGGCGCCGACGTCGGCAACGCCGCCGGCGCGGGCCTGGGCCGTGTCGAGCACCCGCTGCTGGTCGGTGCGGTGCAGGTCGCCGACCGGGACGAGTGGGTGTTCACCGGTCGGGTCTCGCAGGACATCGCGCCGTGGGTCAGCGACCACGCGGTGTTCGGGATGGTGCTCGTACCCGGCGCGGCGCTGGTGGAGCTTGCCCTGACCGCCGGC
Organism: Micromonospora sp. WMMD1120; assembly: GCF_029626235.1. Lineage (NCBI taxonomy): Bacteria > Bacillati > Actinomycetota > Actinomycetes > Micromonosporales > Micromonosporaceae > Micromonospora > Micromonospora sp. WMMD1120. The sequence continues at coordinate 4,707,125 of NZ_JARUBO010000005.1, forward strand.
CGGCACGTCGGCGCTCCGGCGGTGGAGGAGCTGGTGCTGGAGGCGCCGCTCGTCCTCACCGATCGGGCGGTGACGCAGGTGCAGGTCACCGTCGGGGAGCCCGACGACAACGGCCGTCGCGAGGTCGCCGTCTACTCCCGACCGGAGAGCACGGGCGAGGACGGCGACCGTACCGTCACCTGCCACGCTCGCGGCTGGTTGGCGGTGTCGGCGGCGCCGCTGACCGCGTTCCCGCCGGCGTGGCCACCGGCCGGCGCCGACCAGGTGGCGGTCGACGCGCTCTATCCGACGCTGGCCGAGGCCGGCTATGAGTACGGGCCGATCTTCCAGGGCGTGCACGGGGCGTGGCGCGCCGGTGAGCACCTCTACACCGAGATCGTGCTGCCCGACGAGGAGGCCGACACCGCCCGCCGGTTCGGGCTGCATCCGGCCCTGTTCGACGCGGCGTTGCACGGCTGCCTGATCGGCAAGGGCCCCGGCTCCCCGGCGGACCTGCCGTTCTCCTGGTCCGGGGTGCGATTCGGCCCCGGCGGCGGCTCGCGGGCCCGGGTCCGGATCAGCCCGGCCGAGGACTCGACAGTCCGGATCGACGTGGTCGACGAGCGCGGCGAGCTGGTCGTGGGCGTGGAGAGGCTGGCGGTACGCCCGGTCGACCAGGCGCAGCTGGAGAACGCGCAGGGCGGCGGGCAACGTTCGCTGTACCACCTGGAGTGGACGCCGGTCCCGATCGGTGCCGGCGCGCCGGTCCGGGTCGCGCTCGTCGGTGACGTGCACGGATCGGGCGACAGGTTCGCGGACCTGGACGCGCTGCGGCAGGCGATGGCCGACGGCGCCCCGGCGCCCGAGGCGGTCGTCGTCACGGTCGAGGCTCCGGCGACGCCGGACGACCTGGCCGCGACCGCCCGGGATGTGGCCGGATCGACGCTGGCGCTGCTGCAGGGCTGGTTGTCCGACGAGCGGTTCGCTGACGTACGGCTGGTCGTGCTGACCCACGACGCTGTGGCGGTCGGCGGTGAGTCGCCGGATGTGGTGGTGGCTCCGGTGTGGGGTTTGGTGCGGTCTGCGCAGTCGGAGCATCCGGGTCGGTTCGTGTTGGTGGATGTCGATGGTGGCGAGGGGCCGGACTGGGCCGGGGTGCTCGGTGTGGACGAGCCGCAGTTGGCGGTCCGTGACGGGCGGTTGTTGGCGCCTCGGTTGGGTCGGGCGCCGTCGGCGCCGACCGGTGCTGCGTGGCGGTTGTCGGTGCAGCGCCGGGGCTCGCTGGAGGGTCTGGCGATCACCGGGTCGGCCGCCGACCGTCCGCTGGGCGCCCATGAGGTACGCATCGAGGTCCGCGCGGCGGGCCTGAACTTCCGTGATGTGCTGATCGCCCTGGGTCTCTACCCGGGGGACGCGCCGCTGGGCAGCGAGGCGGCCGGTGTCGTGCTCGACGTCGGCGCCGACGTGCACGATCTGGCCCCGGGTGACCGGGTGCTGGGCCTGGTGCTGGACGCCTTCGGGTCCAGGGCGGTCGCCGACCGGCGCACCGTCGTGCCGATGCCGGCGGGGTTCTCGTTCGTCGAGGCTGCCGCGATCCCGGTCGTCTACCTGACCGCGTACTACGGCTTGTTTGATCTTGCGGGTTTGCGGCGGGGTGAGCGGTTGTTGGTGCATGCGGCTGCTGGTGGTGTGGGGATGGCGGCGGTGCAGTTGGCGCGGCATGCGGGTGTGGAGGTGTTCGCGACGGCGAGCGCGCCGAAGTGGGACGCGGTGCGTGGCTTGGGTGTGCCCGATGATCGGATCGCCTCCTCGCGTGACCTCGGTTTCCGGGAGGTGTTCCTGGCGGCGACCGGTGGTGCGGGTGTGGACGTGGTTCTGGATGCCCTGGCGGGTGAGTTCGTGGACGCGTCGTTGGATCTGTTGCCGCGTGGTGGTCGGTTCGTGGAGATGGGTAAGGCCGACATCCGTGATCCGCAGGTCGTGGCGGAGTCGCACCCCGGGGTTCGTTACCGCTCGTTCGACCTGTTGGAGGCGGGTCCGGAGCGTATCCAGGAGATGTTGTCCGAGATCGTGTCCCTGTTCGAGCAGGGAGCTTTGGCTCACTCGCCGGTGCGGGCGTGGGATGTGCGTCGGGGTGTGGAGGCGTTCCGGTATCTGCGGGAGGGCCGTAACACCGGCAAGGTGGTGCTGACGGTTCCGGCGCCGTTGGACCCGGATGGCACGGTGCTGATCACGGGTGGCACGGGTGGTTTGGGTGCGGTGTTCGCCCGGCACCTGGTCACCGGTCACGGTGCCCGGCATCTGGTGTTGGTGAGTCGTCGCGGCCTGGCCGCCGAGGGCGCGCGGCAGCTCGTTGATGAGCTGACCGGGTTGGGCGCGTCGGTTCGGGTGGTGGCGTGTGACGTCACGGACCGGGATCAGGTCGCCGGGCTGATCGCGTCGGTGGATCGTCCGTTGACCGCGGTGGTTCATGCGGCGGGTTTGTTGGATGACGGTGTGGTGGAGTCGTTGTCACCGGAGCAGGTGCGGCGGGTGATGGCCCCGAAGGTCGACGCCGCTGTGCATCTGCACGAGTTGACCGCCGGGCTGGACCTGTCGGCGTTCGTGCTGTTCTCGTCGGTGGCGGCGTTGATAGGCAGCCCAGGTCAGGGCAACTACGCCGCGGCGAACGCCTTCGTCGATGCCCTGGCGGCCAGTCGCCGCGCGGCGGGACTTCCGGCGACGTCGCTGGCCTGGGGTCTGTGGGCGGACGCCACCGGCATGACGGGTGAACTCGGCGAGGCCGACCTGGCCCGGCTGGAGCGCACCGGTATCGGCGCGCTGTCGAACGAGCGTGGCCTGGAGCTGTTCGACACGGCCCAGCAGCTCGACGAGGCGCTGCTCGTCCCGGTCCAGCTCGACACCGGAGCGCTGCGCGCCCAGGCCCGCTCCGGCATGCTGCCGGCGCTGCTGCGCGGACTGGTCCGCGTACCGACCCAGCGTGTCGAGACCACTGGCGGTTCGCTGCCGCAACGACTGGCCGGCCTGCCGCAGGCCGACTGGCAGCAGGTCGTCGTCGACCTGGTACGCGGCCAGGTGGCCGCCGTGCTCGGCCACTCGTCGGCCGAGGCGGTCGACCCGGAACGGGCATTCAAGGAGCTGGGCTTCGACTCCCTCGCCGCCGTCGAGCTGCGGAACCGGCTGAGCCGGAGCACCGGCCTGCGGCTGCCCACCACGCTCGTCTTCGACCACCCCACCTCGATGGCGGTCGCCCAGTACCTGATCCCGGCGGCCATGCCAGGCGTCGTGCCAACCGGCCAGCGGTCGTCGGAGGAGGACGAGATCCGCGACATGCTCGCCACGATCCCGATCAGCCGTCTGCGCAAGGCAGGGCTGCTCGACATGCTCGCCGAACTCGCCAAGGGCGAACCGGACGACACCCCATCCGACGACGACGTCACATCGATCGACGACATGGACGCAGAAGCCCTGATCCGGATGACCGAGGACCCGCTCGCCGCGAGCATGGAGGTGCGGTAACCCATGGCCGCCGATCAGAAGAGTCTCATCGAGGCCCTCCGCAAGTCGCTGAAGGAGACCGAGCGTCTCCGGCAACAGAACCGGCTGCTGCTGGCACAGTCGACAGAACCACTGGCGATCGTGGGAATGAGCTGCCGGTACGCCGGCGGTGCCACGACGCCGGAAGACCTGTGGCGGCTCCTCGACGAGGGCCGCGACGCGATCGGCGGCCTGCCCGAGGACCGTGGCTGGGACCTGGACCGACTGTACGACCCGGACCCGGAGCGCGTCGGGACGGTGTACGCCCGGGGTGGCGGATTCCTGAAGGCTGTCGGCGACTTCGACGCGGACTTCTTCGGCATCAGCCCGCGTGAGGCGTTGGCGATCGACCCGCAGCAACGGCTGATGCTGGAAACGGCATGGGAAGCGCTCGAGAACGCGGGCATCGATCCCACCTCGCTGCGAGGCAGCAGCACGGGTGTGTTCTGTGGGGCGGGAACCTCCAGCTACGGCGGTTCGACGACGCCGGAGGTCGAGGGTTTCCGGCTGACCGGCACGACGACGAGCGTCGTCTCCGGTCGGGTGGCGTACTCCCTGGGGTTGGAGGGCCCGGCCGTCACCGTCGATACGGCGTGTTCGTCGTCGCTTGTGGCGTTGCACATGGCCGTACAGGCGCTGCGGGCCGGCGAGTGCTCCACGGCGCTGGTCGGTGGCGTGACCGTGTTGTCCAGCCCGTTCCTGCTGTTGGAGTTCAGCCGGCAACGCGGTCTGGCCGTGGACGGTCGGTGCAAGCCGTACGCGGCGGCAGCGGACGGGACCGGATTCTCCGACGGCGCAGGGATGCTCGTCCTGGAACGCCTGTCGGAGGCGCGCCGCAGGGGCCACCGGGTGTTGGCGGTGGTGCGCGGCAGCGCGGTCAACCAGGATGGCGCGAGTAACGGGTTGACCGCCCCGAACGGACCGTCCCAGGAGCGGGTCATCCGTCAGGCGTTGGAGAGCGCCGGGCTGACGCCGGCCGACGTGGACGCTGTGGAGGGGCACGGGACCGGGACCCGGTTGGGTGACCCGATCGAGGCCCAGGCGCTGCTGGCCACCTACGGCCGCGAACGCGAGAACGGCCCGCTGCGGCTCGGGTCGATCAAGTCGAACATCGGCCACACCTCGGCGGCGGCCGGTGTCGCTGGTGTGATCAAGATGGTGCTGGCGATGCGGCATGGCCGGTTGCCAGCCACCCTGCACGTGGACGCACCCACGCCACACGTGGACTGGGACAGCGGCGAGGTCAGGCTGCTCACCCAGGCCGAGCAGTGGGAGAGCACCGCTGAGCGTCCGCGTCGGGCGGGGGTGTCGTCGTTCGGGATCAGTGGGACGAACGCGCACGTCATTCTGGAGGAGGCGCCGGTCGACGGTGAGGCACCTGTCGAGCGTCCGGTCGGGCGTCCGGTGGGTGTGGTGCCGGTGCTTGTGTCGGGTCGTGGGGACGTGGCGGTGCGGGGGCAGGCGCAGCGGTTGCGGTCGTTCCTGGTCGATCGGCCGGGTGTTGCTCTGGTGGATGTGGGGTTCTCGGCGGCGACGTCGCGGGCGCATTTGTCGCATCGGGCTGCGGTGGTGGCTGGTGATCGGGATGCGTTGTTGGCTGGTTTGGCGGCGTTGGCTGCGGGTGAGCCTGCTGGTCGGGTGGTGGTGGGTTCGCCGGTGTCGGGTAGGACGGCGTTCCTGTTCACCGGTCAGGGTGCGCAGCGTCCTCGGATGGGTGTGGCCCTGGCGGAGGTGTATCCCCGGTTCGCCGAGGCCTTGGACGAGGTGTGCGCGGAGTTGGATCCACGTCTGGGCAGGTCGGTGAAGGGCCTGTTGGTCGCGGCGGAGGGTTCGTCTGAGGCGGGCCTGTTGGATGCGACGCAGTTCACGCAGGCGGCGTTGTTCGCGGTTGAGGTGGCCCTGTTCCGGTTGGTCGAGTCCCTCGGTGTGCGCGCGGATTTTCTGATCGGTCATTCGGTGGGGGAGATCGCCGCGGCGCATGTGGCTGGGGTGTTGTCCTTGGCCGATGCGTGTGAGTTGGTGGTGGCGCGGGGTCGGTTGATGGGTGCTCTTCCCGCTGGTGGTGGGATGGCCGCGGTTCAGGCTGGCGAGGATGAGGTTGTTGCTTCCCTGGCCGGGTTTGCGGGCCGGTTGTCGATCGCGGCGGTGAATGGTCCGCGTGCGGTGGTGGTGTCCGGTGACGCGGACGCTATCGAGCGGTGGTTGCCGGTGTGGGAGGGCCGTAAGAGCAGTGTGTTGCGGGTCAGTCATGCGTTCCATTCGCATCTGATGGATCCGATGTTGGATGGGTTCCGGCGGGTGGTGGGCGGGTTGACGTTGAACCCGCCGAAGGTGGCGGTGGTGTCGAACCTGACCGGGCGGGTCGTCGGTCAGGAGTTGACCGATCCGGGGTATTGGGTGGCGCACGTGCGTCAGCCGGTGCGGTTCTTCGACGGTGTGACCACTCTGCGCGGGTTGGGGGTGCGGCGGTGGTTGGAGCTGGGGCCGGATGCGGTGTTGACCGCGATGACCCGCCACTGCCTCGACACCGTTGACGAGTCGGGTGTCGTGTTCGCCGCCGCGTTGCGGGCGCGGCATCCGGAGCCGGACACGTTCGCCGGGTTCCTGGCCCAGGCACACGTCAGCGGCACCGACATCGACTGGCCGGCCTTCTACGCCGGCACCCACCCGCAACGGGTCGACCTGCCGACGTACGCGTTCCAACGGCAGCGGTACTGGATCTCCCCGGACGCCGGCACGAGCGATCCCGGCGCGTCGGGTCTCGGCCGGATCGACCACCCCCTGCTGGCCGGGGCGGTGTCAGTCGGTGACCGGGACGAATGGCTGCTCACCGGGAAACTGTCGACGCAGACGCAGCCCTGGGTCGCCGAACACGTACTCCTCGGAAACGTCGTGGTGCCCGGCACCGCGCTCGTCGAGCTGGCGCTCACCGCAGGTCGGCACACGGCGACCCCGATCGTCGAAGAACTCGTCATCGAGTCCCCGTTGCTCCTCCAGGACGGCATCGCACTTCAGGTCCAGGTGACGGTTGGCGAGCCCGACGACGACGGACGCCGCGAGGTCGCCATCTACACCCGTCCGGAGAACCCGGCGTCGCAGGACGGTTCCCCCGAAACCACCCGCCACGCGCGAGGCACGCTCACCCGTACCGCCCACAGCACCTCGCCCTGGCCAGCAGAGTGGCCACCGGACGGCGCGGAGCCGATCCCTGTCGACTCGCTCTACGCCCGTCTCACCGAGATCGGCTACGACTACGGCCCCGTCTTCCAGGGCCTGCGTGCCGCATGGCGTGACGGCGACGAGATCTACGCCGACGTGGCGCTCTCCGACGACCACGTCGACCTCGCCAGGGGATTCGGCATCCATCCGGCGCTCTTCGACGCCGCGCTTCAGAGCGGTGCGATCCTGCTCAGCGATGGCGAGGGCAGCCCGCACCGGATGCCGTTCAGCTGGTCAGGCGTTCACCTCGACCGTCAGGGCACCTCGCGGCTGCGCGTCCGGGTCGTCGCGGTGGGAGATTCCGCGCTGCGACTGGACGCGGTCGACGACACCGGCGTCGCGATCGTGTCGGTCTCGTCCATCGTGACCCGACCTGTCGCGCAGGCGCAGCTTGAGAGCGCTCAGGCTGTGGGGCGGAACTCGTTGTTCCGGGTCGAGTGGGCTGAGGTTTCGGTCCCGGATGCTGTGGAGTCGGTGCGGGTCGCGTTCGTTGGCGATGGTCTGGCCGGTGCCGGTGAGCGGTACGCCGATCTGGCGGCGTTGGAGCAGGCGGTTGCCGAGGGTGCGACGGCTCCCGACGGTGTTGTCGTCATGCTCGGCGGTGCTGCCGACGGGCCGATCGATGTGGCGGCGCGTGCGTCCACCGAGACCGTTCTGGCTCTGTTGCAGGGCTGGTTGGCGAGCGAGCGGTTCGCTGGCGTGCGCCTGGTCGTGGTGACCCGTGAGGGTGTGGCGGTTGGTGGTGAGTCGCCGGATGTGGTGGTGGCTCCGGTGTGGGGTTTGGTGCGTTCTGCGCAGTCGGAGCATCCGGGTCGGTTCGTGTTGGTGGATGTCGATGGTGGTGTCCTGCCGGACTGGGCAGGGGTGCTCGGTGTGGACGAACCGCAGTTGGCGGTGCGTGCAGGGCGGTTGTTGACGCCTCGGTTGGGTCGTGTGGGTGCGGTGTCCGGTGCGTCGTTGGTGCTGGACCCGGATGGCACGGTCCTGGTCACGGGTGGCACGGGTGGTTTGGGTGCGGTGTTCGCCCGGCACCTGGTGACGGCCTACGGTGCCCGGCATCTGGTGTTGGTGAGTCGTCGTGGCCTGACCGCCGAGGGTGCGCAGCAGCTCGTGGATGAGCTGGCCGGGTTGGGCGCGTCGGTTCGGGTGGTGGCGTGTGATGTCGCCGACCGGGTTCAGGTCGCCGGGCTGATCGCGTCGGTGGAGCGTCCGTTGACCGCGGTGGTTCATGCGGCGGGTTTGTTGGATGACGGTGTGGTGGAGTCGTTGTCACCGGAGCAGGTGCGGCGGGTGATGGCGCCGAAGGTCGACGCGGCGGTGCATCTGCACGAGTTGACCGCCGGGCTGGACCTGTCGGCGTTCGTGGTGTTCTCGTCGGTGGCGGCGTTGATCGGTAGTCCGGGTCAGGGTAACTACGCGGCGGCGAACGCGTTCCTGGACGCATTGGCGGCGAGTCGCCGGGCGGCGGGACTGCCGGCCACGTCCTTGGCCTGGGGTCTGTGGGCGGACAGCACCGGGATGACCGGTGGCCTGAGTGAGGCCGAACTCGTCCGTCTGCAGCGGATGGGTGTGAGTCCGTTGTCGAACGAGCGTGGTCTGGAGTTGTTCGACACGGCCCAGCAGCTCGACGAGGCGCTGCTCGTTCCCGTTCTGCTCGACACCGGGGCACTGCGCGTCCAGGCCCGGTCGGGCGTGCTACCGGCGTTGTTGCGCGGACTGGTCCAGTCGGCGGTGAAACGCGGTTCGACGGCTGTTGGTTCGTTGGCGCAGCGGTTGGTCGGGGTGTCCGAGGACGATCGGGAACGGATCGTGTCGGAGTTGGTGCGGGCGCAGGTGGCGGCGGTGCTGGGGCATGCGTCGGTGGAGGCGGTGGATCCGGGTCGGGCGTTCAAGGAGTTGGGTTTCGACTCTTTGGCCGCTGTGGAGTTGCGGAATCGGTTGTCGCAGGTCAGTGGGGTGCGGTTGCCGTCGACGTTGGTGTTCGATCACCCGAGTTCGGTGGCGGTTGCTCGGTTTCTGTTGGCCGAGGTGGGTGTGGTGGAGCCGGCGGCGGCGGCGGTGGTGAAGTCGCGGCCTCGGCGGGTGGCGGTTGATGAGCCGTTGGCGATTGTGGGGATGAGTTGCCGGTATCCGGGTGGGGTGGGTTCGCCGGAGGATTTTTGGCGGTTGTTGGCCGACGGTCGTGACGCGATTTCGGGATTGCCCGAGGATCGTGGTTGGGATGTGGAGCGGTTGTATGACCCGGATCCGGAGCGGTTGGGTTCGGTGTATGCCCGTGGTGGTGGGTTTTTGTCGGGTGCGGGTGATTTTGATGCGGGGTTTTTCGGGATCAGTCCGCGTGAGGCGTTGGCGATGGATCCGCAGCAGCGGTTGTTGTTGGAGGGTGCGTGGGAGGCGTTCGAAGACGCCGGTATCGACCCGACCTCGCTACGCGGCACGAACACCGGCGTCTACTGCGGCGTGGTGGCAACTGACTACGGTCCCCGCTCTACTCCGGAGTTGGAAGGCTTCCGGCTGACCGGTACGACCTCCAGCGTTGCCTCCGGACGGGTGGCGTACTCCCTCGGGCTCGAGGGTCCGGCGGTGTCGGTGGACACGGCGTGTTCGTCGTCGCTGGTGGCGTTGCACCTGGCCGCGCAGGCGCTACGGGCCGGTGAGTGCTCGATGGCGCTGGTCGGTGGCGTGACAGTGATGGCCAGTCCCTTCCTCCTGTTGGAGTTCAGCCGGCAGCAGGGACTCGCGCCTGATGGTCGGTGTAAGTCGTATGCCTCCGGGGCGGACGGGACCGGATTCTCCGACGGTATGGGTCTGCTCGTTCTCGAGCGGCTGTCCGACGCTCGTCGTCATGGTCATCGGGTGTTGGCGGTGGTGCGGGGTAGTGCTGTCAATCAGGATGGTGCGAGTAACGGGTTGACCGCGCCGAACGGTCCGGCGCAGGAGCGGGTGATCCGTCAGGCGTTGGACAGTGCCGGCTTGTCCCCGGCGGACGTCGATGTGGTGGAGGGGCACGGGACCGGGACCCGGTTGGGTGACCCGATCGAGGCCCAGGCGCTGCTCGCCACCTACGGGCGTGAGCGTGCGAACGGCCCGCTGCGGTTGGGGTCGGTGAAGTCGAATATCGGTCATGCCTCGGCGGCGGCTGGTGTTGCTGGTGTGATCAAGATGGTGTTGGCGATGCGGCACCAGATGCTGCCGGCCACCCTGCACGTGGATGCCCCGTCGCCGCACGTGGACTGGGACAGCGAGCAGGTCACCCTGCTGACCCAGGCCGAGCAGTGGGACAGCGAAGGGAAGCGGTTGCGCCGCGCCGGTGTGTCGTCGTTCGGCGTCAGTGGGACGAACGCGCACGTCATTCTGGAGGAGGCGCCGGTCGAGTCCGAGGTGCCGGTCGAGCGTCCGGTCGGCCGTCCGGTGGGTGTGGTGCCGGTGCTGCTGTCGGGTCGTGGGGACGTGGCGGTGCGGGGGCAGGCGCAGCGGTTGCGGTCGTTCCTGGTCGATCGGCCGGAGGCGTCGGTGGTCGATGTTGGTTGGTCGTTGGCGACGTCGCGGGCGCATTTGTCGCATCGGGCTGCGGTGGTGGCTGGTGATCGGGAGTCGTTGCTGGCTGGTTTGGCGGCGTTGGCTGCGGGTGAGCCTGCTGGTCGGGTGGTGGTGGGTTCGCCGGTGTCGGGTAGGACGGCGTTCCTGTTCACCGGTCAGGGTGCGCAGCGTCCTCGGATGGGTGTGGCCCTGGCGGAGGTGTATCCCCGGTTCGCCGAGGCCTTGGACGAGGTGTGCGCCGAGCTCGATCCACGTCTGGGCAGGTCGGTAAGGGGCCTGTTGGCGGCGGCGGAGGGTTCGTCTGAGGCGGGCCTGTTGGACGCGACGCAGTTCACGCAGGCGGCGTTGTTCGCGGTTGAGGTGGCCCTGTTCCGGTTGGTCGAGTCCCTCGGTGTGCGCGCTGACTATCTGATCGGTCATTCGGTGGGGGAGATCGCGGCGGCGCATGTGGCTGGGGTGTTGTCCCTCGCGGATGCGTGTGAGTTGGTGGTGGCGCGGGGTCGGTTGATGGGTGCCCTTCCCGCTGGTGGTGGGATGGCCGCGGTTCAGGCTGGCGAGGACGAGGTTGTTGCTTCCCTGGCCGGGTTCGCGGGCCGGTTGTCGATCGCTGCGGTGAATGGTCCGCGTGCGGTGGTGGTGTCCGGTGACGCGGACGCCATCGAGCGGTGGTTGCCGGTGTGGGAGGGCCGTAAGAGCACCGTGTTGCGGGTCAGTCATGCGTTCCACTCGCATCTGATGGATCCGATGTTGGATGAGTTCCGGCGGGTGGTGGGCGGGTTGACGTTGAACCCGCCGAAGGTGGCGGTGGTGTCGAACCTGACCGGGCGGGTCGTCGGTCAGGAGTTGACCGATCCGGGGTATTGGGTGGCGCACGTGCGTCAGCCGGTGCGGTTCTTCGACGGTGTCAGCACTCTGCACGGGTTGGGGGTGCGGCGGTGGTTGGAGCTGGGGCCGGACGCGGTGTTGACCGCGATGACCCGCCACTGCCTCGACACCGTCGACGAGTCGGGTGTCGTGTTCGCCGCCGCGTTGCGGGCAAGGCACCCCGAGCCGGATACCTTCGCCGGGTTCCTGGCCCAGGCGCACGTCAGCGGGACCGACGTCGACTGGCCGGCCTTCTACGCGGGCACCCACCCGCAACGGGTCGACCTGCCCACCTACGCGTTCCAGCACGAGCGGTACTGGTTGATGCCGGGCACCGACGTGGCCAACGCCGCCGGTGCCGGCCTCGGGCGGATCGACCACCCCCTGCTGACTGCTGCCGTTCGGGTGGGCGACCGGGACAAGTGGCTGTTCACCGGACGCCTCTCGCAGGATTCAGCGCCGTGGGTGAGCGATCACGGCGTACTCGGGATGGTGATCGTGCCGGGCACCGCGCTGGTCGAACTGGCGATCGCCGCCGGCCGGCACGCGGGCAGCCCGATGGTGGAGGAACTGGTGCTGGAAGCACCGTTGGTCATGGCGGAGCACGCCGCCGTCCAGATTCAGGTCACCATCAGCGAGGCAGGCGAGGACGGTGGCCGCGAGGTCGCGATCTATTCGCGCCCGGAGGGCGGCGCCGAGCAGGACGCAACCTGCCACGCGCGCGGCGTGCTCAGTACGGACGAGTCGGCCACGGCCTTCTGGGTGCCGGCCGAGTGGCCGCCGGTCGACGCCGAGCCCATCGCGGTCGACGCCTTCTACGCGAGGCTGGCCGAGATCGGCTTCGACTACGGGCCCGTGTTCCAGGGGGTTCGGGCTGGTTGGCGCAGCGGTGACGAGGTGTACGCCGAGGTGGCGTTGCCCGAGGAGCATGCCGGATCGGCCCGTGGGTTCGGCATCCATCCGGCGTTGTTCGACGCGTCGCTGCACGGCGGGCTGGGTTGGCTCGATCGGGGCGAGGGGTCTGCACTAGGGCTGCCGTTCTCCTGGTCGGGAGTGCGTTTCGCGCAGGGTGGTCTGGCCCAGGTGCGAGTGCGGATCAGCTCTGCGGGCGAGCAGGCGTTACGGGTCGACATCGCCGGTGTCGAGGACGAGCCGGTCGCGAGTGTGGGCAAGCTCGCCTTCCGGCCTGTCGAGCAGGCGCAGCTCGACAGCGCCCAGAGCGCGGGGCGGAACTCGTTGTTCCGGGTCGAGTGGGCTGAGGTTTCGGTCCCGGATGCTGTGGAGTCGGTGCGGGTCGCGTTCGTTGGCGATGGTCTGGCCGGTGCCGGTGAGCGGTACGCCGATCTGGCGGCGTTGGAGCAGGCGGTTGCCGAGGGTGCGACGGCTCCCGACGGTGTTGTCGTCATGCTCGGCGGTGCTGCCGACGGGCCGATCGATGTGGCGGCGCGTGCGTCCACCGAGACCGTTCTGGCTCTGTTGCAGGGCTGGTTGGCGAGCGAGCGGTTCGCTGGCGTGCGCCTGGTCGTGGTGACCCGTGAGGGTGTGGCGGTTGGTGGTGAGTCGCCGGATGTGGTGGTGGCTCCGGTGTGGGGTCTGGTGCGGTCTGCGCAGTCGGAGCATCCGGGTCGGTTCGTGTTGGTGGATGTCGACGGTGGCGACGTTCCGGATTGGGCCGGGGTGCTCGCTGTGGACGAGCCGCAGCTCGCGATCCGCGACGGGCGGTTGCTGACGCCTCGGTTGGGTCGTGTGGGTGCGGTGTCCGGTGCGTCGTTGGTGCTGGAACCGGATGGCACGGTCCTGGTCACGGGTGGCACGGGTGGTTTGGGTGCGGTGTTCGCCCGGCACCTGGTGACGGCCTACGGTGCCCGGCATCTGGTGTTGGTGAGTCGTCGTGGCCTGACCGCCGATGGCGCGCGGCAGCTCGTTGATGAGCTGACCGGGTTGGGTGCCACGGTTCGGGTGGTGGCGTGTGATGTCGCCGACCGGGATCAGGTCGCCGGGCTGATCGCGTCTGTTGACCGGCCGTTGACCGCGGTGGTTCATGCGGCGGGTTTGTTGGATGACGGTGTGGTGGAGTCGTTGTCACCGGAGCAGGTGCGGCGGGTGATGGCGCCGAAGGTCGACGCGGCGGTGCATCTGCACGAGTTGACCGCCGGGCTGGACCTGTCGGCGTTCGTGGTGTTCTCGTCGGTGGCGGCGTTGATCGGTAGTCCGGGTCAGGGTAACTACGCGGCGGCGAACGCGTTCCTGGACGCGCTGGCGGCGAGTCGCCGGGCGGCCGGGCTGCCGGCCACGTCACTGGCCTGGGGCCTCTGGGCCGAGGCCGGTATGGCCGGGGCGTTGGACGAGGCCGATCTGGCGCGATTGGAGCGGATGGGCACCGAGCCGTTGTCGAACGAGCTCGGTGTGGAGCTGTTCGATCAGGCGTTGCGGGTGGATGCGGCGTTGGTGGTGCCGGTGCGGCTGGAGTTGGGCGCGTTGCGGTCGCAGGCGCGGGTGGGGTTGTTGCCGGCGTTGTTGCGCGGACTGGTCCAGTCGGTGGTGAAACGCGGTTCGGCGGCTGCTGGTTCGTTGGCGCAGCGGTTGGTCGGGGTGTCCGGGGGTGATCGGGAGAGGGTTGTTCTCGATCTGGTGCGGGCGCAGGTGGCGGCGGTGTTGGGGCACGCCTCGGTGGAGGCGGTGGATCCGGGTCGGGCGTTCAAGGAGTTGGGTTTCGACTCTTTGGCCGCTGTGGAGTTGCGGAATCGGTTGTCGCAGGTCAGTGGGGTGCGGTTGCCGTCGACGTTGGTGTTCGATCACCCGAGTTCGGTGGCGGTTGCTCGGTTTCTGTTGGCCGAGGTGGGTGTGGTGGAGCCGGCGGCGGTGGTGGTGAAGTCGCGGCCTCGGCGGGTGGCGGTTGATGAGCCGTTGGCGATTGTGGGGATGAGTTGTCGGTATCCGGGTGGGGTGGGTTCGCCGGAGGATTTTTGGCGGTTGTTGGTTGAGGGTGGTGACGCGATTTCGGGGTTGCCCGAGGATCGTGGGTGGGATGTGGAGCGGTTGTATGACCCGGATCCGGAGCGGTTGGGTTCGGTGTATGCCCGTGGTGGTGGGTTTTTGTCGGGTGCGGGTGATTTTGATGCGGGGTTTTTCGGGATCAGTCCGCGTGAGGCGTTGGCGATGGATCCGCAGCAGCGGTTGTTGTTGGAGGGTGCGTGGGAGGCGTTCGAGGACGCGGGTATCGACCCGACCTCGCTACGCGGCACGAACACCGGCGTCTACTGCGGCGTCGGACCGTCGGACTACGCGGCGATGCCGGCCGGCAGCCTGCCCGAGATCGAGGGCTTCCGGCTGACCGGTTCGACGACCAGCGTGGTGTCCGGGCGGGTCGCCTACACGCTTGGCCTGGAAGGTCCGGCGGTGTCGGTGGATACGGCGTGTTCGTCGTCGTTGGTGGCGCTACACCTCGCCGCGCAGGCGCTAAGAACCGGTGAGTGCTCGATGGCCCTGGTCGGCGGGGTCACGGTGCTTGCAGGGCCTTCGTTGCTGATGGAGTTCAGTCGGCAGCGTGGCCTGTCGCCGGACGGGCGGTGCAAGCCGTACGCGGCGGCAGCGGACGGGACCGGATTCTCTGACGGCATGGGTCTGCTCGTTCTGGAGCGGCTGTCGGACGCGCGTCGTCACGGCCATCGGGTGTTGGCGGTGGTGCGGGGTAGTGCGATCAATCAGGATGGTGCGAGTAACGGGTTGACCGCGCCGAATGGTCCGGCGCAGGAGCGGGTGATCCGTCAGGCGTTGGAGAGCGCCGGGTTGTCCCCGGCGGACGTCGATGCGGTGGAGGGGCACGGGACGGGGACCCGGTTGGGTGACCCGATCGAGGCCCAGGCGCTGCTCGCCACCTACGGCCGCGAACGTGCGAACGGTCCGCTGCGGTTGGGGTCGGTGAAGTCGAACATCGGCCATGCCTCGGCGGCGGCTGGCGTGGCTGGTGTGATCAAGATGGTGTTGGCGATGCGGCACGGCATGCTGCCGGCCACCCTGCACGTGGATGCCCCGTCGCCGCACGTGGACTGGGACAGCGAGCAGGTCACCCTGCTGACCCAGGCCGAGCGGTGGGACAGCGACGGGAAGCGGTTGCGCCGCGCGGGCGTGTCGTCGTTCGGCGTCAGCGGCACCAACGCCCACGTCATCCTCGAAGAAGCACCGCTGGACATCGACGAATCGAACGTCGACACCGCAGAGCCGCAGCACCTGCCGGCGGTGCCAGTCCTGCTCTCTGGTCGGGGTGAGTCGGCGGTGCGGGCGCAGGCAGAGCGGTTGCGCTCGTTCCTGGTCGGTCGGCTTGAGGTGACGGTGACCGACGCTGGTTGGTCGTTGGCGACGTCGCGTGCGCACCTGGAGCACCGGGCCGCGGTGGTGGCCGGTGATCGAGAGTCGTTGCTGGCTGGTCTCGCGGCGGTGGCTGCGGACGGATCGGGCGTGGGGGTGGTAACGGGTTCGACGGTGTCGGGCAAGACGGCGTTCCTGTTCACCGGTCAGGGTGCGCAGCGTCCCCGGATGGGTGTGGCCCTGGCCGGGGCGTATCCCCGGTTCGCCGAGGCATTGGACGAGGTGTGCGCCGAACTCGATCCGCGTCTGGGCAGGTCGGTGAGGGACCTGCTGACCGCGCCGGAGAGTTCGTCTGAGGCGGCTCTGTTGGATGCGACGGAGTTCACGCAGGCGGCGTTGTTCGCCCTCGAGGTGGCCCTGTACCGGCTGGTGGAGTCCCTGGGCGTGCGCGCGGACTACCTGATCGGGCATTCGGTGGGAGAGATCGCCGCCGCGCACGTCGCCGGGGTGCTGTCCCTGCCGGACGCCTGCGCGTTGGTGGTAGCCCGCGGTCGGTTGATGGGGGCCCTGCCTCCTGGTGGTGCGATGGCGGCCGTCCAAGCTGGTGAGGACGAGGTCCTCGCCTCCCTGACCGGCTTCGACGGTCGGCTGTCGGTCGCAGCGGTCAATGGCCCGCGCGCGGTGGTGGTGTCCGGCGACGCCGACGCGATCGAGCAGTGGTTGCCGGTCTGGCAGGGTCGTAAAAGCAGCGTGTTGCGGGTCAGTCACGCGTTTCACTCGCATCTGATGGACCCGATGTTGAGCGAGTTCCGGCAGGTCCTGGACGGGTTGACGTTCCATCCGCCACGGATTCCGGTGGTGTCGAACCTGACCGGGCAGGTTGTCGGGTCAGAGTTGGCGGATCCGGGCTATTGGGTGGCGCACGTGCGACAGCCGGTTCGGTTCTTCGACGGCGTCACCACCTTGCACGACCTGGGTGTGCGTCGGTGGTTCGAGTTGGGTCCGGACGCGGTGTTGACCGCGATGACCCGCCAGTGCCTCGACACCGACAGCACCGACTCCGACGAGACCGTGTTCGCCGCCGCGTTGCGGGCCCGGCACCCCGAGCCGGACACCTTCGCTGGTTTCCTGGCCCAAGCCCATGTCTCAGGCACCGCCGTCGACTGGCCGGCCTTCTATACCGGCACCCACCCCCGCCGGGTCGATCTACCCACGTACGCCTTCCAGCGCGAGCGGTACTGGATTTCCCCGGGCACGACGACAGGCGACGCTGCCGCTGTCGGGTTGGGGCGTCTGGACCATCCGCTGCTCGGGGCCGCCGTGCCGGTCGGTGACCGGGACGAGTGGCTTTTCACCGGGCGGATCTCGCAGGATTCGGCGCCGTGGGTGCGCGACCACGGCGTACTCGGGATGGTGATCGTGCCGGGCACCGCGCTGGTCGAACTGGCGACCGCCGCCGGTCGGCACACGGGCAGCCCCGTGGTGGAGGAGCTGGTGCTGGAGGCACCGCTCGTGCTGGCCGAGCACGCGGTGGCTCAGCTCCAGGTCACCGTCGGCGAACCGGACGACGGCGGCCGTCGCGAGATCGCGATCTACTCCCGGCCGGAAGCCGCAGATGAGGACGGCGGACGTGTGGTGACCTGCCACGCGCGCGGGGTGCTCGGCACGGACGAGTCGGTCACCGCCTACTGGGCGCCGGACGAGTGGCCGCCGGCGGACGCCGAACCCATCGACGTGGACGCGCTCTACGCCCGAACCGCCGAGGTCGGCTTCGACTACGGGCCCGCGTTCCAGGGGGTACGGGCTGGTTGGCGCAGCGGTGACGAGGTGTACGCCGAGGTGGCGTTGCCGGAGGAGCATGCCGGGGCGGCCCGTGGGTTCGGGATACACCCGGCGTTGTTCGACGCGTCGCTGCACGGTGGGCTCGGTTGGCTCGACCAGGGGGAGGGTTCCTCATCCGGGCTGCCGTTCTCCTGGTCCGGGGTGCGTTTCGCGCAGGGCGGTCTGGCCGAGGTGCGGGTGCGGGTCAGGTCCGCGGGTGAGCAGGCGTTGCGGGTCGACATCGCCGGTGTCGAGGGTGAGCCGGTCGCAAGTGTGACCAAACTGGCCTTCCGGCCCGTCGAGCAGCAACAGCTCGACAACGCCCAGAGCGCAGGTCGGAAATCGTTGTTCCAGGTCGACTGGACTGAGATCACGGCCGAGCCCACCTCCGGGTCGACGGCGGTCGCGTTCCTCGGCGACGGCCTGGCCGGAACCGGCGAGCGTTACGCCGACCTGGACGCGTTCGAGCGTGCCATCGCCGATGGCACGGTGACCCCCAACGGCGTTGTCGTCACGCTCGACAGCGCCGCCGGCGAACCGGTCGGTACGGCAGCACACACCCTCACCGAGGACGCTCTCACTCTGCTACAGCGGTGGTTGGCCAACGAGGCGCTCAACAATGTGCGGTTGGTCGTGGTGACGCGTGAGGGTGTGGCGGTCGGCGATGGGTCGCCGGATCTGGCGGTGGCTCCGGTGTGGGGTCTGGTGCGGTCTGCGCAGTCGGAGCATCCGGGTCGGTTCGTGCTGGTGGATGTCGACGGTGGCGATGCTCCGGACTGGGCCGACGTGCTCGGTGCGGACGAGCCGCAGTTGGCGGTCCGGGACGGGCGGTTGCTGGCACCCCGACTGGGTCGGGCGCCTTCGGCGCCGACGGGTGGGACATGGCGGCTCTCGGTGGAACGCAAGGGGTCGCTGGAGGGCCTGGCGATCACCGCGTCGGACGCCGACCGTCCGCTGGGCGCCCATGAGGTACGCATCGGCGTACGCGCGGCGGGTCTGAACTTCCGCGACGTCCTGAACGCCCTCGGCCTCTACCCCGAAGAGGTGCCGTTGGGCACCGAGGCGGCCGGTGTCGTGCTCGACGTCGGCGCCGATGTGCACGATCTGGCCCCGGGTGACCGGGTGATGGGCCTTGCCCCTCATGCCTTCGGGTCGAGAGCGGTGGCCGATCGAAGCATGATCGTGCCGATGCCGGCGGGCTTCTCGTTCGTCGAGGCTGCCGCGATCCCGGTTGCCTACCTGACTGCGTACTACGGCTTGTTTGATCTTGCGGGTTTGCGGCGGGGTGAGCGGTTGTTGGTGCATGCGGCTGCTGGTGGTGTGGGGATGGCGGCGGTGCAGTTGGCGCGGCATGCGGGTGTGGAGGTGTTCGCGACGGCGAGCGCGCCGAAGTGGGACGCGGTGCGGGGTCTGGGTGTGCCTGATGATCGGATCGCCTCCTCGCGTGACCTCGGTTTCCGGGAGGTGTTCCTGGCGGCGACCGGTGGTGCGGGTGTGGACGTGGTCCTGGATGCCCTGGCGGGTGAGTTCGTGGACGCGTCGTTGGATCTGTTGCCGCGTGGTGGTCGGTTCGTCGAGATGGGTAAGGCCGACATCCGCGACCCGCAGGTCGTCGCGGAAACCCACCCCGGGGTCCGTTACCGCTCGTTCGACCTGTTGGAGGCGGGTCCGGAGCGTATTCAGCAGATGTTGTCCGAGATCGTGTCCCTGTTCGAGCAGGGAGCCTTGACCCACTCGCCGGTGCGGGCGTGGGATGTGCGTCGGGGTGTGGAGGCGTTCCGGTATCTGCGGGAGGGCCGTAACACCGGCAAGGTGGTGCTGACGGTTCCGGCGCCGTTGGACCCGGATGGCACGGTGCTGATCACGGGTGGCACGGGTGGTCTCGGTGCGGTGTTCGCCCGGCACCTGGTCACCGCCTACGGTGCCCGGCATCTGGTGTTGGTGAGTCGTCGTGGCACGAAGGCCGAGGGCGCGCGACAGCTCGTTGATGAGCTGACCGGGCTGGGGGCCAGGGTTCGGGTGGTGGCGTGTGATGTCACCGACCGGGATCAGGTCGCCGGGCTGATCGGTTCCGTCGAGCGGCCGTTGACCGCGGTGATCCACGCGGCGGGTTTGTTGGATGACGGTGTGGTGCAGTCGTTGTCACCGGAGCAGGTGCGGCGGGTGATGGCCCCGAAGGTCGACGCGGCGGTGCATCTGCACGAGTTGACCGCCAGCCTGGAGTTGTCGGCGTTCGTGCTGTTCTCGTCGGTGGCGGCGTTGATCGGCAGCCCCGGCCAGGGTAACTACGCCGCGGCGAATGCGTTCCTGGACGCGCTCGCGGCCAGTCGCCGGGCGGCCGGGCTGCCGGCCAGTTCGCTGGCCTGGGGTCTGTGGGCGGACAGCACCGGCATGACCGGCGAACTCGGCGAGGCCGACCTGGCCCGCCTGGAGCGCACCGGCGTCGGCGCGCTCTCGAACGAGCTCGGTGTGGAGCTGTTCGATCAGGCGTTGCGGGTGGATGCGGCGTTGGTGGTGCCGGTGCGGCTGGAGTTGGGCGCGTTGCGGTCGCAGGCGCGGGTGGGGTTGTTGCCGGCGTTGTTGCGTGGGTTGGTGCGGGTGCCGGCGCAACGTACGGCGGCTGCTGGTTCGTTGGCGCAGCGGTTGGTCGGGGTGTCCGGGGGTGATCGGGAGAGGGTTGTTCTCGATCTGGTGCGGGCGCAGGTGGCGGCGGTGTTGGGGCACGCCTCGGTGGAGGCGGTGGATCCGGGTCGGGCGTTCAAGGAGTTGGGTTTCGACTCTTTGGCCGCTGTGGAGTTGCGGAATCGGTTGTCGCAGGTCAGTGGGGTGCGGTTGCCGTCGACGTTGGTGTTCGATCACCCGAGTTCGGTGGCGGTTGCTCGGTTTCTGTTGGCCGAGGTGGGTGTGGTGGAGCCGGCGGCGGTGGTGGTGAAGTCGCGGCCTCGGCGGGTGGCGGTTGATGAGCCGTTGGCGATTGTGGGGATGAGTTGCCGGTATCCGGGTGGGGTGGGTTCGCCGGAGGATTTTTGGCGGTTGTTGGTTGAGGGTGGTGACGCGATTTCGGGGTTGCCCGAGGATCGTGGGTGGGATGTGGAGCGGTTGTATGACCCGGATCCGGAGCGGTTGGGTTCGGTGTATGCCCGTGGTGGTGGGTTTTTGTCGGGTGCGGGTGATTTTGATGCGGGGTTTTTCGGGATCAGTCCGCGTGAGGCGTTGGCGATGGATCCGCAGCAGCGGTTGTTGTTGGAGGGTGCGTGGGAGGCGTTCGAGGACGCCGGCATCGACCCGACCTCGCTACGCGGCACGAACACCGGCGTCTACTGCGGCGTCATCGCCTCCGATTACGGGCCCCGATCGGCACCCGAGTTGGAGGGCTTCCGGCTAACCGGCGGCACCGCCAGTGTGGTGTCGGGGCGGGTCGCCTACACGCTCGGCCTGGAAGGCCCGGCGGTGTCGGTGGACACGGCGTGTTCGTCGTCGCTGGTGGCGTTGCACCTGGCCGCGCAGGCGCTACGGGCCGGTGAGTGCTCGATGGCGCTGGTCGGTGGCGTGACAGTGATGGCCAGCCCGACCCTGCTGCTCGAGTTCAGTCGGCAGCGCGGCCTGGCCGAGGACGGGCGGTGCAAGTCGTACGCCGCCGGGGCGGACGGGACCGGCTTCTCTGACGGTCTCGGAGTGCTGGTGGTGGAGCGGTTGTCGGACGCGCGCCGTCATGGTCACCGGGTGTTGGCGGTGGTGCGGGGTAGTGCGATCAACCAGGATGGTGCGAGTAACGGGTTGACCGCGCCGAATGGTCCGGCGCAGGAGCGGGTGATTCGTCAGGCGTTGGACAGTGCCGGGTTGTCCCCGGCGGACGTCGATGCGGTGGAGGGGCACGGGACGGGGACCCGGTTGGGTGACCCGATCGAGGCCCAGGCGCTGCTCGCCACCTACGGCCGCGAACGCGAGAACGGTCCGCTGCGGCTCGGCTCGATCAAGTCGAACATCGGTCACACATCAGCCGCCGCTGGCGTGGCTGGTGTGATCAAGATGGTGTTGGCGATGCGGCACGGCATGCTGCCGGCCACCCTGCACGTAGACGCGCCGTCGCCGCACGTGGACTGGGACAGCGAGCAGGTCACCCTGCTGACACAGGCCGAGCAGTGGCACAGCGACGGGAAGCGGTTGCGCCGCGCGGGCGTGTCGTCGTTCGGCGTCAGCGGCACCAACGCCCACGTCATCCTCGAAGAAGCACCGCTGGACATCGACGAATCGAACGTCGACAGCGCAGACCCGCAGCACCTGCCGGCGGTGCCGGTCCTGCTCTCTGGTCGCGGTGCGTCGGCGGTGCGGGCGCAGGCGGAGCGGTTGCGCTCGTTCCTGGTCGGTCAGCCGGATGTTGCTCTGACGGACGTGGGTTGGTCGTCGGCGACCACGCGGGCGCAGCTGCAGCACCGGGCTGCGGTGGTGGCTGGTGATCGGGAGTCGTTGCTGGCGGGTCTGGCGGCGTTGACTGCGGGTGAACCGGCTGGCGGGGTGGTGACGGGTTCACCGGTGTCGGGTAAGACGGCGTTCCTGTTCACGGGTCAGGGTGCGCAGCGTGCCTGCATGGGCGTTGCCCTGGCCAGGGCGTACCCCCGGTTCGCCGAAGCCCTTGATGAGGTGTGTGCCGAGCTCGATCCGATTTTGGGTCGGTCGGTGAAGGATCTGCTGACCGCGTCGGAGGGTTCGTCTGAGGCGGCTCTGTTGGATGCGACGGAGTTCACGCAGGCGGCGTTGTTCGCCGTCGAGGTGGCCCTGTGCCGGCTGGTGGAGTCCCTGGGCGTGCGCGCGGACTACCTGATCGGGCATTCGGTGGGAGAGATCGCCGCCGCGCATGTGGCCGGGGTGCTGTCCCTGCCGGACGCCTGCGCGCTGGTGGTAGCGCGGGGCCGGTTGATGGGGGCCCTGCCTCCTGGTGGTGCGATGGCCGCCGTCCAAGCAGGCGAGGACGAGGTCGTCGCTTCGCTGACCGGGTTCGAGGGTCGATTGTCGATCGCGGCGGTGAATGGTCCGCGTGCGGTGGTGGTCTCCGGTGACGCCGACGCCATCGAGCGGTGGCTACCGGCCTGGGAGGGTCGTAAGAGCACTCTGTTGCGGGTCAGTCATGCGTTCCATTCGCATCTGATGGATCCGATGTTGGATGAGTTCCGGCGGGTGGTGGGCGGGTTGACGTTGAACCCGCCGAAGGTGGCGGTGGTGTCGAACCTGACCGGGCGGGTCGTCGGTCAGGAGTTGACCGATCCGGGGTATTGGGTGGCGCACGTGCGTCAGCCGGTGCGGTTCTTCGACGGTGTGACCACTCTGCACGGGTTGGGGGTGCGGCGGTGGTTGGAGCTGGGGCCGGATGCGGTGTTGACCGCGATGACCCGCCACTGCCTCGACACCGTCGACGAGTCGGGTGTCGTGTTCGCCGCCGCTCTGCGGGCCCGGCATCCGGAGCCGGACACGTTCGCCGGGTTCCTGGCCCAGGCGCACGTCAGCGGCACCGACATCGACTGGCCGGCCTTCTACGCGGGCACCCACCCGCAACGGGTGGACCTGCCGACGTACGCGTTCCAGCACCAGCGGTACTGGTTGATGCCGGGCACGACGGCAGGCGACGCTGCCGCTGTCGGGTTGGGGCGTCTCGATCACCCGCTGCTCGGGGCCGCCGTACCGGTGGGGGACCGGGACGAGTGGCTGTTCACCGGGCGGATTTCCCGGGATACCGCGCCGTGGGTGGGCGATCATGCGGTGTTCGGGATGGTGATCGTGCCGGGTACGGCGTTGGTGGAGTTGGCGTTGACCGCTGGCCGGTACGTGGGGTGTCCGGTGGTGGAGGAGTTGGTGCTGGAGGCGCCGCTGCTGCTGGCTGAGCACGCGGTGGCGCAGCTCCAGGTCACCGTGGGTGAGTCTGACGACGATGGTCGCCGGGAGGTGGCTGTCTACTCGCGTGCGGAGAGCACTGGTGATCATCCAGAGCGGGTGGTGACGTGCCACGCCCGGGGCTGGCTCGCCACCCAGGCGGCACCCGTCACGGCCTTCGGCGCCCAGTGGCCGCTGGCAGGTGCCAAGCCGGCGACGGTCGACACGCTCTACGACCGGCTGGCCGACGCCGGCTACGAGTACGGCCCGATGTTCCAGGGGCTGCGGGCCGCGTGGCACGCCGGGGAGGACATCTACACCGAGGTGGCGCTCCCCGAGGACGCTGCCGGTGACGGGTTCGCTGTCCACCCTGCCCTGTTCGACGCGGCGCTGCACGGTGGGCTGATCGGCAAGGACGCCGGCTCCTCCGCGGATCTGCCGTTCTCCTGGTCCGGCGTACGTCTGGGCTCCGGTGGTGGCTCCCGGGTACGGGTCCGGATCAGCCCCGCGGAGGGCTCCGCGCTGCGGGTCGACGTGACCGACGAATCCGGGGCGCTCGTCGTGAGTGTCGCGAAACTGGCGGTACGTCCGGTCGACCCGGCGCAGTTGCAGGGCGCCCAGGATGGCGGGCAACGGTCGCTGTTCCGGCTTGACTGGACGCCGGTACCGATCGCGAACGGCGTACCGGTCCGGGTCGCGCTCGTCGGTGACGTCAGCGGATCGGGCGACAGGTTCACGGACCTGGACGCGCTGCGGCAGGCGATCACCGACGGCACACCGGCACCGGACGCGGTAGTGGTCGCGATCGGCCCTCCGGCGACCACCGATGACGTGCCGCTGGCCGGCCGGACCAGCGCAGCCGAGACGCTGGCGCTGCTGCAGGGGTGGTTGGCCGACGAGCGGTTCGTCGACGCGCGGCTGGTCGTGCTGACCCACGACGCTGTGGCGGTCGGCGGTGAGTCGCCGGATCTGGCGGTGGCTCCGGTGTGGGGTTTGGTGCGGAGCGCGCAGTCGGAGCATCCGGGTCGGTTCGTGTTGGTGGATGTCGATGGTGGCGAGGTGCCGGACTGGGCCGGGGTGCTCGGTGCGGACGAGCCGCAGCTCGCTGTGCGGGCTGGTCGGTTGTTGGCGCCTCGGTTGGGTCGGGCGCCGTCGGCACCGCGCGGCGGGGCGTGGCGGCTGTCGGTGGCACGCAAGGGTTCCCTGGACGGTCTCGCGATCACCGCGTCGGCGCCCGACCGTCCGCTGGAGGCTCACGAGGTACGCATCGGCGTACGCGCGGCGGGTCTGAACTTCCGCGACGTGCTGATCGCCCTCGGCCTCTATCCCGGAGACGCGGAGATGGGCACCGAGGCGTCAGGTGTCGTGCTCGAGGTCGGCGCCGACGTGCACGACCTGGCGCCGGGTGACCGGGTGATGGGCCTGGTCATGGACGCGTTCGGCACCCGGGCCGTCTCCGACCGGCGGATGGTGGTGCCGATGCCGGCGGGGTTCTCGTTCGTCGAGGCGGCGGCGGTGCCGTTGGTGTTCCTGACTGCGTACTACGGCTTGTTTGATCTTGCGGGTTTGCGGCGGGGTGAGCGGTTGTTGGTGCATGCGGCTGCTGGTGGTGTGGGGATGGCGGCGGTGCAGTTGGCGCGGCACGCGGGTGTGGAGGTGTTCGCGACGGCGAGCGCGCCGAAGTGGGACGCGGTGCGTGGCTTGGGTGTGCCCGATGATCGGATCGCCTCCTCGCGTGACCTCGGTTTCCGGGAGGTGTTCCTGGCGGCGACCGGTGGTGCGGGTGTGGACGTGGTCCTGGATGCCCTGGCGGGTGAGTTCGTGGACGCGTCGTTGGATCTGTTGCCGCGTGGTGGTCGGTTCGTCGAGATGGGTAAGGCCGACATCCGCGACCCGCAGGTCGTCGCGGAAACCCACCCCGGGGTCCGTTACCGCTCGTTCGACCTGTTGGAGGCGGGTCCGGAGCGTATTCAGCAGATGTTGTCCGAGATCGTGTCCCTGTTCGAGCAGGGAGCCTTGACCCACTCGCCGGTGCGGGCGTGGGATGTGCGTCGGGGTGTGGAGGCGTTCCGGTATCTGCGGGAGGGCCGTAACACCGGCAAGGTGGTGCTGACGGTTCCGGCGCCGTTGGACCCGGATGGCACGGTGCTGATCACGGGTGGCACGGGTGGTTTGGGTGCGGTGTTCGCCCGGCACCTGGTCACCGGTCACGGTGCCCGGCATCTGGTGTTGGTGAGTCGTCGCGGCCTGGCCGCCGAGGGCGCGCGGCAGCTCGTTGATGAGCTGACCGGGCTGGGGGCCAGGGTTCGGGTAATGGCGTGTGATGTCACGGACCGGGATCAGGTCTCAGACCTGATCGGGTCGGTGGATCGTCCGTTGACCGCGGTGGTTCATGCGGCGGGTTTGTTGGATGACGGTGTGGTGGAGTCGTTGTCACCGGAGCAGGTGCGGCGGGTGATGGCCCCGAAGGTCGACGCCGCTGTGCATCTGCACGAGTTGACCGCCGGGCTGGGGTTGTCGGCGTTCGTGGTGTTCTCGTCGGTGGCGGCGTTGATCGGTAGTCCGGGTCAGGGTAACTACGCGGCGGCGAACGCGTTCCTGGACGCATTGGCGGCGAGTCGCCGGGCGGCCGGGCTGCCGGCGACGTCACTGGCCTGGGGCCTCTGGGCCGAGGCCGGTATGGCTGGTGGCTTGGACGAGGCGGACCTGGCCCGGCTGGAGCGCACCGGTATCGGCGCGCTGTCGAACGAGCGTGGCCTGGAGCTGTTCGACACGGCCCAGCAGCTCGACGAGGCGCTGCTCGTCCCGGTCCAGCTCGACACCGGAGCGCTGCGCGCCCAGGCCCGCTCCGGCATGCTGCCGGCGCTGCTGCGCGGACTGGTTCAGGCAGCGGAGCAGCGCGGCTCCACGGCTACTGGTTCGTTGGCACAGCGGTTGGTCGGGGTGTCCGAGGACGATCGGGATCGGATCGTGTCGGAGCTGGTACGGGCGCAGGTGGCGGCGGTGCTGGGGCACGCCTCGGCCGAGGCGGTCGATCCGGATCGGGCGTTCAAGGAGCTGGGCTTCGACTCCCTGGCCGCCGTCGAGTTGCGGAACCGGTTGACGCAGGTCAGCGGGGTGCGGTTGCCGTCGACGTTGGTGTTCGACCACCCGACCTCGGCAGCCGTCACCCAGCTCCTGCTGGCCGAGGTGGGTGCTGCCGACGTGCGGACCGTACCGGTCGAGGTCGGCGTCAGGCAGGGCGAACCGGGCACGTTCGGCACGCTCCTGCGCCACGCGTACGCGGCAGGGTCGATCGCGCAGACGGTGTCGTTGCTGACCGAGGCGTCCCGGTTCCGTCCCGCCTTCGCCTCGTCCAAGGAACTGGGTGACGACGGCGGATACGTCGTCCGGCTGACCACGGGCAGTGCCCTGCCGAAGCTCGTCTGTCTACCGTCCTTCGTGGTCGGCTCCAGCCCGCACCAGTTCATGCGGTTCGCCGAGCGTTTCGAGGGCGTACGGGACGTCTTCGCCTGCTCGCTGCCGGGGTTCCGGAGCACCGAGCCGGTCCCGGCCACGTGGGACGCCGCCATCGAGGTCCTGGCGGGGTCGATCCGTCAGGTGGTCGGTGACGATCCCTTCGTGCTGGTCGGCTATTCGACGGGAGGCGTCATCGCCCACTCCCTGGCTGCCTGGTTCGAGGAGAGGGGCCTCGTACCCGAGGGTGTCGTCATGATCGATACCCCGATGCCGCAGAGCGGGGAGGTGACCGACCGGGTCTTCTCCCTGGTGATGACCGAGATCCTCGACCGCGAGAGCGACGCCCAGGTGATCGACGACGCCAGCTGGCTCACCATGGGCGCCTACATGCGGCTGTTGGCCGAGCACCGCCCCGAGCGGATCGCCGCGCGGAGCCTGTTGATCCGTGCGGGCCGACCGCTCGGTGGGAGCGCCGGAGCCGACTGGCCGGCGTGGGACGTCACCGACGATCACGTCGTGGTGGCCGGTGACCACTTCGCGCTGATCGAAACCGCCGCCCGGGCGACCTCGGAGGCGACCGAAGGATGGATGAGGGTGTGAGTGACACGAGCCGTTCCACCACCACGTGATGTTCGAGAAGGGATACCAGGAGATGGATGTTTCCAAGCCGACCCTTGACGGGGCGCCGGACAGCCAAGCGGGCCAGGGCGTGACAGCGGCCGCGCCGGCTGAGCGGTGTCCGGTCGACCACACCGCGGCTGGCTCGGCCGCACCGAAGGCCGCCGCCGCGCCGCAGCGGGCGCCGATCCCTGCCGAGTCGCTTCCGGGGTCGAACAAGCACGCCCTGCGGCAGCTCGTCTCGTACTGGCGGCGGCCGGCCGCCTTCGTGGAGGAGAACCACAAGAAGTACGGCAGCCGCTTCAAGGTCAGCATCAGGATCCCTCCCCGGGCCGTCTACGTGATCTCGGACCCGGACGAGGTTCGGCAGATGTTCCTGGCTCCGGCCGACGTCCTGCACACCGGCTACGGCTCGGCGACCCTGGAGAAGTACTTCGGCCAGACCGGGCTCGCGTGGCTCGACGAGGAGGAGCACCGCATCCGCCGCAAGCTGCTGATGCCGAGCTTCCACGGCTCGGCGCTGGAGCGCATCGGGGCCTCGATCGTCGAGATGGCCAAGAAGGACATCGCCGGCTGGCAGACCGGGCAGGCCGCCCCGCTGCATCCTCTGATCCACCGGTTCACGCTCAACGTCATCCGCGAGGTGATCTACGGCCGGGTCGTGCCGAAGCAGTGGCCGGCACTGCTTGACCTGTTGACCGGGATGATGCGCTTCAACGACAGCGTCGGCTCGGCGATGATGATCCACAAGATGCCGCCGGCCGCGGTGAAGGTGCTGACCGCGTTCCGGCCCCTCGGTCTGCACACCTTCCTCCAACTGCGGGAGAAGGCCGATGCGCTGATCATGGAGACCATCGAGGACCGGCGTAGGTCGGGCGAGGCCGGTGACGACATGCTGGCCGTGCTCCTCGGTATCACCCACGAGGACGGCTCCCCGCTGAGCATGCAGGAGGTGCGCGACGAGATGATGACGATCTTCCTCGCCGGCACCGAGACGACCGTCGCGGCCATCACCTGGGCCTTCGAGTACCTGAGCCACGCCACCGAGGCCCGGGAGCGGCTGGTCGCCGAGATCGACGCGGGGGAGAGCGACGACTATTTGACCGCCACTGTCAACGAGGTGCTGCGTCTGCGGCCGTCGATCCCGCAGATCATCCCCCGCGAGGTGATGAAGCCGATCGAGATCGGTGGGGTGCGGTACGAGCCCGGGATGCAC
Organism: Micromonospora sp. WMMD1120; assembly: GCF_029626235.1. Classification (NCBI taxonomy): domain Bacteria; kingdom Bacillati; phylum Actinomycetota; class Actinomycetes; order Micromonosporales; family Micromonosporaceae; genus Micromonospora; species Micromonospora sp. WMMD1120. The sequence continues at coordinate 4,735,551 of NZ_JARUBO010000005.1, forward strand.
CTGTGGGCCAGTGCCTACCTGATGAACCGGGACCCCAATCTCTACGCGGACCCCGAGGTGTTCCGTCCGGAGCGGTTCCTCGGCGTCAAGCCCGGCACCTACACCTGGATTCCGTTCGGTGGCGGTCGCATCCGCTGCCTCGGTGACCGGATCGCCCTGATGGAGATGAAGACCGTGATCCGCGAGGTGTTGAGCCGGTACGAGCTGCACCGGGCCGACCCGCGTCCCGAGGGCACCCGGAGCCGGATCGTCGTCACCGTCCCCGAGCACGGCGCGCGCCTCATCCTGCGGCCCCGGGAAGCGCGGGTCGGCACGGCCGGAGTCTGATCGCCGGAGGTCACACACCCGGGACCAGTGCCGGGGCCCTCTTCGGGTCAGCCCGAGGAGGGCCCCGCGCGTCGACCGGCCAGCGGACTCCAGCGACCGGCCCGAGCAGGGCGGAAGTGGCCGGGCGTGCGGCGGCGGTGGCAGACCGGCGCTACCTCGCGGCGCCTACCGCGGCGTGACCATCAGCTGTCCGAGTTCCTGGGTGCATCGGGTCAGCGCGACGTAGAGGCCGTTCCAGCCGCGCGGCTCGGCGGCGATGCCCTGGGGGTCGACGAGGAGCGTGGCGTCCCATTCCAGGCCCTTGGACTGGGTGGCGGTCAGCACTGGCACGTCACTCAGCACGGAGCGGAGCGCGGCGACGCGGTCGGCGGGGGCGATGACGCCGACGCTGCCGCCGTGCCACCGCTGCCGCAGTTGCCGCACCGCTCGGGTGGCGGCGTCGGCGAGGTCCGCCGGTGTGACGGCGAGTTCCCAGGGGTCGATGCCGGAGGAGCGTACCGCCCGTGGCGGCGTGTTGTGGCTGCCGGCCTTCCTGAGGACCGATTCGGTACGGCTCATCACCTCGCGCGGGGTCCGGTAGCAGATGGTGAGTTCGGCGGCGGTCCAGCGGTCGCCGAAGACCGCCCGTACCGCCTGTGCCCAACTGGTGTGTCGGTGCGCCGCCGAGGCCTGGTCGATGTCGCCGACGGCGGTGATGGAACGACTGGGGCAGCGCCGCAGGACCATGTGCCACTGCATCTCGGACAGCTCCTGCGCTTCGTCGACGACCACGTGGCCGTACACCCAGCCGCGCTGGCGGCGGGCGCGGTCGGCGGCGAACTCGCCCTGTGGTCGCGGGGCGTCGACCTCGCCGAGGAGGTCGGCGAGGGCGTCGAGAAGAGGAATGTCGCTCGGTGTCCATCCGGTGGGTTCGGCTTCGGCCGCAACCGCGACGATCTCCTCCGGGGACAGCTGCGGGGCGAACCGGGCCAGCAGGGCGCGGTCGGTGAGGAGATCCCGCAGCAGGGTCTCGGCGTCGAGGGTGGGCCACAGCGCCTCGACGAAGCGTGCGATGGTGGCGTTTTCGGCGATACGGCAGCGCAGCTGCTCGACCTCCTCCTCGGAGAGCAACCCGTCGACGTCGCTACCGGTGGCCCTCGCGCCACCGGTGTGCTCCTGCCGCATGCTCTGGTCGACGCGGGCGAGGATGTCCTCGAAGCCCTCCTCCATCTCGTTCATCAGCGCCTCGCGCCGCTCGACGACGGCCTCGGTGAGGACGTGGTGCACCTGCTCGGCGAATACGGTCCGGGCGCGGTGGTACGGACGTCCCCGCACCGCCGAGGCGAGCGCGTGCCCCACCGTGGCGGCGGGAATGACGTGGAACTCGCCCTCCCAGCGCAGCTTCAGCTCGCGGGGCCGGGGAAGCAGCGACGTGACGTAGGTGTCGAGCGCGAGCTGCCAGAGGGCGCGGCCCTTGACCTCGGCGAGAAGCCGGCTCTCGGCACGGCTCACGCGGACCCCTGGCAACAGGGTGTCGCAGGTCGCCGAGACGACAGCCGTCTCACCGAGCGCCGGCAGCACCTGGGCGATGTACTGGAGGAACCGCGGTGAGGGGCCGAGGATCAGGACCGCCTGGTCGGCCATCGTCCGGTGCGTGAACAGCAGGTAGGCGACGCGGTGCAGGGCGACCACCGTCTTGCCGGTGCCGGGGCCGCCCTGCACGATCAGCGGTCCGGTGGCCCCGGCCCGGATAATGTCGTCCTGTTCGCGTTGCAGCGTGGAGATCGCCGTCGACATGCGGCCGGTGCGCCGCTGGTCCAGCGCGGCGAGGAGGGCGCCTTCACCGACGAGATTCGTCGCCACTGTCCCGTCCAGCGGCTCGTCGTCCACGCCGACGACAGTCGCCCCCGTGGTGCGGATGTGACGACGCCGTGCCTGACCCTGCGGGTCGACAGCCGTAGCGGTGTAGAACGGTCGGGCCGCCGGAGCGCGCCAATCGACGAGCAGCGGCTCGCCGTCCTCGCCGTCGGCGCGGAGGCCGACCCGCCCCACGTGTCGCACGGTGCCGTCGAGGCCGTCGAGGCGGCCGAAGACCAGCCCGTCCGCCGCTCGTCGCAGCTCGTCGTGCTGCTGGCGGAGCATCCGCTGCCGGGCCTGCTCCACCGCGTCCCGGGCCTCGGTGGCGAGTTCGGCTCGCAGGTGGTCGACCAGCGCCTCGCGCCGGGTCGTGGCCAGGTCGAGAAATGCCTGTTCCTCGGCGACCGCCGAGCGGCGTGCGACGTCCGCCGGGAACGGGGCGGGTGGCTCGGAGTCAGCAGTGCTGTCGCGCAGAGCAGAGTTTCGCCGCATTCGCCGTCCTTGCGTCGGTGTTCCGCTCGGAACGGAAATCGTTCCGGCCCATGCCGGCGGCAAGCATAGGTTCGGTTTCCCCGACCGACCACCGAATCCGGTGTCAGGTCGTGCGGTAGCGGCCGGTGAGCCGGCCGAGCTTCATGGCCAGGTGCAGGCACAGCCGTTCGTTGCCGTCCTTCAGGTCGGTGTCGGCGAGCTGCTCCACCCGCTGCAGCCGGTAGTAGAGGGTGGTCCGGTGCAGTCGAAGCTTCTCGGCTGTCGCGTGCGCGTTGCCGGCCAGGTCGAGATAGGCCTCCAGGGTCTCCAGCAGCACCTGGTGGGCGTCGTCGCGGAGCAGCCGCTCCAGCCCGGGATGGACACCCGCGACGTCGAGGTGCTGACTGTCCAGCCGGGACAGCACCCGGTAGATGCCCAGGCCGGCCCAGGAGACCACCCGCCCCAGCGCGGGCAGCTGCGCGCCGACCCGGGCGGCGTGCGCGGCCTCCTGGTAGGACTCGACGGCGCTGGACAGCCCGCCGCGCGGCTGCCCGATCCCGGTCACGGCCCGTTCCACCGACACCAGGCCCCGGTTGGCGGCGTACAGCGCCTCGTCCAGGTGCGCGGCGGACGCCTCCGGTGTGGGCCGACCGGCGCCCCGGTCACCGCAGAGCAGCAGCACCCCGTGGTCGTGCCAGACGAGGTGCAGCGTCTCGCGTACCCCGATCCACCGGCGGGTGGTGACCAGGGCCTGTTCCAGGGCGATCCGGGCCACCTCGTCGGGTTGCCGCCCGCCCGCCGGCACGAGCTGCGCGACGAGCGCGACGGTCGACCCGTCGCCGGCCACCACGCCCTCCTCCAGCAGCGCCCGCACCGCGTGTTCGCGGGCCTGCCGGCTCTCCACCAGCAGGGTACGGGTGGCCTCGGTCTCCCGCTGCGAGGCGAGCTCACCGAGCAGGTTCTCCCGGTACAGGGCCAGCGACAGGTCGCTGAGCGGGCCGGTCGCGGTGGCGATGTCGGCGTCGGTCATCGAGCCGTCCGCGTCGATGAACCAGACGAACCCGAGCAGCAGGTCGTCGTGCCGGATCGGCACGCAGACCCGCGCGAGCAGGTCCAGCTCGGCGCAGGCGGGGGTGCGGATCGGCGCGTGCGCGGTGAGCACCCCGATGTCGCGGAACCAGGCGATCACCTCCGGCGTCGTCTGCCGGCGCAGGATCGACGTCCGGCGGACCTCGTCCATCGGGCCGTCGTGCTCGCTGTAGGCGACCACCCGCTGTCGCCGGTCCTCGATGAGGGCGGGCCGCCCCACCCGGGCGGCGACGGCATCGACGATTCGTTGGAGCTCGCCGTGCATGTGACTCCTCTGCCCGCGTCTCTTTCCGGGCCCGCTGACTGACCTGTCCGGAGCCGCCGATCCGTCAGGTGTCGGAAGCCGTCGGCCCACCTGCCGACATCTGCACAGTGACCGCCACCGGCCCACCCTCCTAGATTCGCTGCGCGGCCTGCCGACAGGCGTCTTCGCGAACCCCCCACCGGGCGCCGGCGCCGCGTTCCTCCGACGAGAGGTGGTTCCGTGCACCGTACCCCCCATCGAACCCGGCTGCGGCGGGCCGTGCTGGCCGCCGCCGTGGTGACCACGCTCGTGGCGACCGGGGCGGCGCAGGCCGCCGCGGCCCCGGCCAACCCGGCCGGCGGCACCGGACCGTTCCAGGTCCTCGACCCGCAGGCGTGGCAGAACCCGGACACGATGACCTGGGACGACTACCGGGCCGTGCCGGGCAGGAACTGGGCGGACCCGAGCGTGTCCGGTTCGGTGCGCAACTTCAGGATCGCACTGGTGGCGCTCGACTACCCGGACCAGACGTTCGCGGTCTCCCAGCCGGCCCGCTCGACGGTGTTCGGCAATCCCCAGTCCGTCGCGACGAACATCGCACGGGCGGACGTGCCGACGTTCTACCAGGACTTTCTGAACACTCCGAACGCCCTGAACAAGGGCCACACCCTGCACGAGTACTGGATGCAGGACTCCAACGGCCGCTACGGCGTCGACCTCACCGGGTTCGGGCCGTACCAGATGCCGGCGAAGTCCTATCAGTACGGCCTGGACAACGGGTTCAACCCGGGCGCCTGCCCGAGCGGTGACGTGTGTGGCAGGAACATCCGCACCGACGGCCTGGGCGCCTGGCGGGCCGCTGTCGGCGAGGATGTCGCCAACCAGTACGAGTTGGTGTTCATCCTCAGCGCCGGTCAGGACGAGTCGTCGACCTGGCAGGAGTTCGGACAGATGATCTTCCAGAACAAGGAGGACGTGCCGGACTCCTGGGGTCCGCCGGACCCGAGCCTGCCGAACTGGGCGAAGACCCGGTACGTGGAGTGGACCTCGTGGAAGGCCGCGGCGACGCTGTGGCCGAACGCCGGCGGCGGCTCCTCGACACAGGGGGAGAGCTCCGGCATGGGCGTCTACGCCCACGAGCTGACCCACCTGCTGGGCATCGGCGACAACTACAACAATCCGTACGGCGAGCCGCTGCGCAGGGCGTACACCGGGATCTGGAGCATGATGTCGCGGGGGTCGTTCAACGGTCCGGGCGGTCCGCACACCCGCTGGCAGATCCCGCCGACGAACGGCGGCTCGATGGGTTCGCTGCACACCGTCCGGGACAAACTCAAGATCGGACTGCTCGGCGAGGAGCACGTGCTGCGGCTGTCCCGGGAGTCGCTGGCCTCCTCGGGCATGGTGGTCGCGCAGGTCACCGCGCGGGCGGTGGACGCCGGCCCGAAGGGCCTGACCGGGGTGAACATCGCGCTGAACAAGGACCTGTCGCCGGCCTGTGCCGTCACCACCGACCCGCTGTGCGACGGGGGCAACTTCAACAACTACACGGTCGAGGTCGTCGACCGGATGGGCGCGGACTCCTTCACCCCGGACAGCGGTGTGCTGGTCAGCAAGACGAAGAACGCCGACAGCGCGCCGTTCCAGTGGGTGGTGGACGCCAACCCGCAGGACATCGACATGATCGACTTCTACCGGCCGGACGGCACCCCGCAGAAGATCACCATGGGTGACTACCGGCAGCTCTCCGACGCGCTGTTCCACGCCGGCGCGGACACCGGCAGCGAGTACGAGTACGTCGACGAGGCCAACCGGCTGCACTTCTACGTCATCGACCTGAAGCGCAACTCGGCCGGCTCGCTGTCGTACACGGTGGGGGTCCGCTCGTTGGACGGCGCCGGCGGACCGAGCAGCCACGGCGTGGCGCTCGGCAAGGGCGCGGTGACCGGCGGCGGCAAGCCGACCAACCGTGGGGTGACCTGCTCGTTCGAGCTGATCAACACCGGTTCCTACTCGGCCGGCGGGCAGCAGCACCCCGAGGACGCGAGCGCGTACCTGAGGTCGGATGTCTACCGCCTGTCGGCGGAGGTGGCCGGCAAGGGCTGGCGGAGCTGGCTGCCGAACCGGCTCACCACCGCGCAGTTCGGCAAGGCCACCACGGTCAGGGTGTCGGTGGGCGCCACCGCCGCCGCCGCGGACACCGGTGTCGTGAAGCTCACCGCGACCTCGGAGAGCGACCCGACGAAGACGGTGACCACGCAGTGCCGGGTCGAGAAGTCCTGACCGGCTGACCCGATCCGGCCGGGTCCGCGGCGGCAGCAACACCGCGGACCCGGCCGGTGGGCGAGAGGAGGATGACGTGCGGCGACGCGTCGTGACCCTGCTACCCCTGCTGCTGGCCGGAGCGACCGGCTGCGGCCCCGCAGACGCGGCCCCGGAGGCGGTCTCCCCGACGACGGTCCGGGTCCTGGTCCGTGACATCAACATCCGGGCCGCCGGTGTGGACTGCGCCGGCACCGGCCCGTACCAGCACTTCCACAACCGGGCGTCGTTCCGGGTGCTCGACCCGGACGGGGCGGCGGTGGCCAGCGGGCGGCTGCCGGCGGGGACCGCGGTGGCCGCCGTCGGAGAGGACCTGAGGGTGGAGCGGGTGCCCACCTACTGCGAGTTCGCCGTCGGAGTGCGGGTGCCGCAGCGGACCTCGTACCGGTTGGAGGTGGACGGCCGGGCGGCGCTCGACCTGACGTCGGACAGCAGTGAGGGGCCGGCGCTGGTGGCGGTGGTCCCGTGAGAAGGCGTGGCATCCTGCCGTTGGTGCTGGCGGCGGCGCTGCTGGGCGGGTGCGGCACGGCCGAGCCCGAGCCGGCGCCGGCGCCCGTCGGTGGGGCCGCCGCGCTGCCCGGGCCGGTCCCCGCCGACCTGGCGTTGCGCCCGGCGCCCGGCACGGCACCGGCCGCCCCGGTGTTCACCGGCGCGCTCACCGACGGCACACCGCTCGCCGCCGCCGAGCTGTGGGCGCACCGTCCCGTCGTGTTGACCTTCTTCACCTCGTGGTGCACCACCTGCGCCAGCCGCCAGGCCGCCCTCAGCGAGCTGGCCCGCAGCTACCGCGACCGGGTGGTCTTCGTCGGCGTGGCCGGCGCGGACCAGGCCGACGAGGTCCAGGACTACCTCCGCGCGCACCGGGTGGACCATCCGGTCGTCCTGGACGACCAGCAGACGATCTGGCGGTCCTACGCGGTGCGGGAGCCGCCCGCCGTCGTGCTGGTGGCCAAGGGCGGCGCCCTGCTCCGCGGCTGGCCGGGTGGCCTGGACGCCTCGGCCCTGGACCTGCGACTGCGCGAGCTGGTGCTGGCCGGTCCGCGGTAGTCCGTGCCGCACAGACACCTCGGTGCGACGCCGACCCGGCACCGGTCGGCGTCGCACCGGGGCACCGCCGCTGCCACAAACGCTGCCGGTGGCTCACCGGGTCGGGGACGGCCGCCCACGGGCGGCCGTCCCCACGGCTGTCAGAATGCTGCTCAGCGGGTCGCCGCGCCGCCGGCTGCGGGCTGGACCCGCTCGAACCGCACCTTGCTCAGCCAGCCCGGGAGGTCGCTGAGCACGTACAGCTCGCCGTTCACGTCGGCGCCGAACGCCGTCGGCTGGGTGGGGAAGGTGCCGATCTCCGCCGACTCGTAGCCACCCGTGGACTTCGGACGCACCGCGAACGCGCGGGTCGAGCAGTAGTCGCTCGCGATGTAGGTCCCGCGCGCGTCCGGCGTGACCGACCCCCGGTAGACCAGACCGCCGATGATCGAGCAGTTCTCGGTCATGTAGTGGTCGTACTCGACGATCGGGTCGGTGAGCCGTACGCCCGGCCGGCACTGCGTCTGGTCGAACACCGGCGTGCCCTCCTTGCAGGACCAGCCGAGGTTCGCGCCCCGCTGCGCCGGACGGATGTGGTTGATCTCCTCGATCAGACCCTGACCGACGTCACCGATCCACAGCGAGTTGTCCGCCGGGTCGATGGAGAACTTCCACGGGTTGCGCAGACCGTAGAGCCAGATCTCCGGTCGCGCGCCCGCCGTACGGACGAACGGGTTGTCGTAGGGCACGCAGTAGGGCTTGCCACCGCAGCTGCGGTTGACGTCGATCCGCAGGATCTTGCCGAGCAGGGTCCCGAGGTTCTGGCCCGACTTGAACGGGTCGTTCGCGCCGCCGCCGTCGCCGGTCGACCAGTAGAGGTAGCCGTCGCGGCCGAACGCCACCTGGCCGCCGTTGTGGTTGCCGTACTCGGCGTGCTCCTGGGTGAGCAGCACCTGCAACCGGTCCGGCGCGTTGAGGGGCACCCGCGCCAGGGTCAGCGCGCCGGCCGGCAGGCTGGTGTAGGCCACGTAGAGCATCCCGGTGCGGGTGAAGTTGGGCGCGGGCGTGATGCCCAGGAGGCCACGCTCGTTGTCCGACGTGTCGATCCGGGCGCTCAGGTCGAGCACCGGGTCGGCCGCCAGGCCGGTGTCGGGGTGGTAGGCGCGGACGGTGCCGGCCTTCTCCGCGATCAGCATCCGGCCGTCCGGCAGCCCGGTGATCGCGATCGGACGCTGCAGACCGAACGCCACCCGTTCGGAGACCACTGTCAGCTCGGTGAGTGGCGCCGCACGGGTGTGGGACGGGCCGGCTGCCGCGGCGGCGCCGGTCATCGACCCCGGCGGCAACAGCAGCGCGGACAGGACGAGAGTGAGTAGTCCGGCCAGGACGGTGGCCGGGCGACGACGTCGTCGCGACATGAGCGGCTCCTCGATCAGTGGGGTGGTGGTAGCGGTCTGGGAGCGTTCCCACGATACATTGGGTTGGATCAATATCCAACCGGTCCGCTGTCGTCGTCGAGGTCGGGGCGACCCGGCCCCGCTCGCCCGGGACCCGCCGCCGGCGGCCGGCCTGGTGGCGTCGGGGGTTGCGCTACTGTGCTGGCCATGCCCCGCGCCGATCTGGACAAGAATCCACGTGACGTCGCCACCATGTTCGACGGGGTGGCGCGACACTACGACCTGACCAACACGGTGCTGTGTTTCGGACTGGATCGTTATTGGCGGCGGGAGACGCGTAGGGCGCTCGGTCCCGAACCCGGCGACCGGGTTCTCGACCTGGCCGGTGGCACCGGCGCGTCGACAGTGGAGTTGGGCCGGTCGGGCGCTTTCTGTGTGTGCGCGGACTTCTCCCAGGAGATGCTCAGGCGCGGGCGTGACCTCGGCCGTGACGTTCCGATGGTGGCGGGGGACGGCCTGTCTCTGCCGTTCCGGGACGAAGCCTTCGACGCCGTCACGGTGTCGTTCGGGCTGCGGAACATGAATGACACCCGGCTGGCGCTCACAGAACTGGCACGGGTCACCCGGCCCGGCGGTCGACTCGTCGTCTGCGAATTCTCGACTCCCTTGTTCGCGCCTTTCCGGACGGTCTACCAGAACTACATCCCACGGGCGCTGCCCGGCCTCGCCAAGATCGTCTCCTCCAATCCCGAGGCGTACGAGTACCTGGCCCAGTCCATCCGCGACTGGCCGAGTCAGCAGCAGCTCGCCGCCACCATCGCCGCCGCCGGCTGGAGCCAGGTGAGCTGGCGCAACCTGACCAACGGCATCGTCGCGCTGCACCGCGCGACCAAGCCCGCCTGAGCGCTCGTCGTCGCGCGTGTCCGGCGGACCCGCCGTGGCGGTACGGCCGGAGTCGTGCCGGGTGTGACCCCGGAACGCGTTTCCCGGTGCTGTCGCGCGCGCCGTTCTTCCGGGCGGCTTGCGTGGTGCAAGTTGCCCGGGTGCGCTGCCTACTCCGGTCGACCCGGCTTCGCCATTCCGCCCCGGCGGCGTCGGCGCTCATGATCTCCCCGATATCGGGACAGGTGGCACTTGTGCGCACCCCGGTGCCGTGGATCGGTGGGCGAGAGGTGATTTATTGGGTTTCACGGATATGGTTCCGAGCTTTTGCTGACCGGTCCCCTTCCGCGGGTTGTGATGCGAGTCCGGGCAGAATCCGCGCCGCATTGCTTCCGGTAATGGACTGATCGCATCGACATTCGCCGGTGCTTCGGTATAGTGCGACCAATCCCCTTGGCGTGTGCCAGAAAGCGTCCGATCCGCGTGCTGAATCCTGGGCTGGAAAATACGTCGACAGGTCTGTGCTTCGTGGGGCGACGAGCCCAGTTGGCGCGTATCCAGGAAGCCCAGGCCGCTGCTGTCCGCCGGGGCCGACAGGTGGTGTGCGAGGTCGTCGGGGAGCCGGGAATCGGCAAGACCCGTCTCGTCCGCGAGGCGCTGCGGCGCTGCGGTCCCACCTTCGCGTACGCCGTCGGGACGTGCGCGCCGGACGAGCGGGGAGTTCCGTTCCACGTGTTCCGACACGCCTTCACCGGAGGTCAGCCGCCGCGCGGTGGGCGCGGTGTCGAGGGGCGCACCGGGCAGACCTGGCTGGAGTCGGCCGTCGCCATGACGCCGGAGCCGGGGTCGGACGCCCAGCGGTTCCGCACGTTCCAGTTGGCTCGTCGGCTGATCGGTTTGTCCGCCCGCGACGGCCTGGCGCTGGTCCTCGACGACCTGCACTGGGCGGACGCCTCCTCCACCGGCCTGATCGCCCACCTGCTGCGATATCCGGTGCCCGCCCCGCTGCTGCTCGTGCTCGTCTACCGGCCGCGGCAGATGGCGACCCCGATGCCGTTCGGCCCGCCGGACCCCGGTGACCAGGCGGCGGCACACGAACGGATCGAACTCGACCCGCTGAGCCTGGCCGAGGTCGCGCCGCTGCATCCCCACCTCGACCAGGCGGAGCTGCGCGCCCGGTACGACGTGACCGGCGGCAACCCCGGTTACCTGGCAGCCCTGCCGGGTGGCCCGGGGGCGGGCGGCGCCGACTGGATCCGGGGCACGCCGGGCGGCCTGCTCTCCGACGCCGTGGTGGCCGTGCTGCGCCGCGAGTGGGCCAACCTGCCGTCGGTCGAGTTGGCCTGCCTGCGGGCCGGGGCGATCGTCGACGCGCCGTTCGCCGTGGACCTGCTCGCCGCCGTCGCGCAGCTCCCGACGGCACGCGCCGTCGAGGCCGGGTGGCGACTGGCCCGACTCGATCTGATCCGGCGGGTGCCGGGCACCGCCCGGTTCGCCTTCCGGCACCCGGTGCTGCGGCTGGCGGTCGTGCAGGACACCGACCCCGCGTGGCGGGCCGAGGCGTCCGCGCGGGCCCTCACCGCGCTGGTCGAGATGGGCGCGCCCGCCACCGACCAGGCCCGCTACGCCGAGCGTCTGCTGGCCGTGCCGCACGGCCGCTGGGCGGAACGCTGCGTCGACGTGCTCTGTCGGGCCGCGCAGGAGATCCGCCGCGAGACACCGGAGCTGGCGATCCGCTGGCTGCGGTTGGCGCTGCGGGTGCTGCGCCCGCCGTCCGGCTCGGCGCAGCGGCGCCGGGACGTGGCGCTCGCGCTCGCGCAGATCACCGGGGAGGCCGGCGACCTGGCCGAGAGCAGAGCCCTGCTCCAGGAGATCGTGCCGCTGTTCCCCACCGACCCACCGGGACGACGGGCCCAGGCGGTCGCCCTCTGGGCACGCGTGGAACGGCTGCTCGGCAACTACCCCGAAGCGGTCGCGATCGGAAGGCGTGAGCTGGCCGCCCTGCCGGCCGACAGCACGCCCGGCGTCGGCTACCGCCTCGCCACCGAGATCGGCGTCGCCGGCATCCTGGCCGGCCGTCCCATCGTCGGTCTGCCGGACGCGCTCGCCGGCGATCCCGGCGGCTCCGCCGCCGACCGGGCCGGCCTGCTGGCGGTGCGCAGCCTGGCCGCCGCTCACGACGGCGCGCTCGCTGACGCCCGGGATCTCGTCGACGCCGGCGCCCGGATCGTCGACGCGTTGCCGGACCGGGACGTGCGCGACCACCCCGACTGCCTCACCGCGCTCGGCCTGACCGAGCTGTACGTCGAACGTCAGGCCGACGCGGTGCGCCACCTCGACCGCGGGCTGACGCTCGTCCGCGCCGCGCACCGCGACGACGGGCTGTGCCAGCTCCTGCTCGCGCGGGCCCAGGTCGCCTACCACGGCGGTCAGCTCACCACCGCCATCACGCTGGCCACCGAGGCGGGCATCGTGGCACGGCGTATCGGCAGCCACCACCTGCTGAGCTTCGCCCTGGCGTTCGAGGCGGAGGCGACGGCCTGGCGGGGTGGCCCCCGTGACGACGAACGGGCGGTGGCCCTGGCCCGCAGCGCCGTCGCGATCACCACCGACCTCGCCACCTGGTGTGGCCGTACCGGAGCGTTGGCGCTGGCGACCGCGGCCCTGCTCTCCGGTGATCCGGCCACCTGCGCCGAGCTGGTGCGCTCGGCCGGCGGCGACGACCGGCTGAGCCGCCTGCAGACCACCCTCCGGCCGATGTGGTTCGAGCTGCTCAGCTCCGCCGCGCTCGCCGCCGGTCAGTTGACCGAGGCCGAACGGCAGGCGCGGCGGGCCATGGCCGGGGCGGACCAGGTCGGCCTACCCGGGCAGCGCGGCTTCGCCGAGTCGGCGTACGCCGAGGTGCTGCTCGCCCGCGGTGAGGCCCCGACGGCGCTGCGGCACCTGGAGACGGCGGCCGACCTGTTCCGCGCCGGCGGGATGGCGCTGCGGCGCAGCCTCGTGCTGGCCTCCCTGGCGCGGGCCGCCGAAGCCACCGACCAGGCCGGACGGGCGGCACGGGCCCGCCGTCAGGCCCTGGAGTTGGCCGGGTGGTGCGGGACGGAGCGGGTGGCGCTGCGACTGGCCCGCCCGGTCGGCACGGGTGAGGTGGCCGCCCTGACCGACCGGGAATGGCACATCGCCCGCCTGGCGGCCACCGGGGCCACCAGTCGACTGATCGGGCGGCAGCTCAGCATCAGCCCCCGCACGGTCGAGGCGCACCTGACCCGGATCTACCGCAAGGCCGGCGTGGCCTCCCGGTCCGGTCTGGTCGCCTGGGTCGCCCGGCTCGATGACACCGATCGGTGACGTCGTTCCGGGCCGGATGACGCCGTCGCGTGCAACGCCGACGGGCCGGGCAGCACCAGGCCGCGCCGCCCCCGGCCCGGCCCGACAGTCGCTCACATACTCGACTGCATCGGGCACGATCCCCGTGCGCCGGTGGTGGATGGAGGACGACATGCTGGGCAAGAGATCCGCCAGGAGCCCCGGTGCCCCAGCCGTGCCGGTGCCCCTCGTCGCCGCCGCGATGACGCTGCTCGTGCTGGCCGGCTGCGGTGGTGGGCCGGTCGACGCCGCCACCCCGGCGCCCGCCGGTTCGGCCACGTTCGGTCGGGAGCGCGCCGCGCTGGTGCTCACCGCCTTCGACCAGGCGGACTCGGCCGCCTCGGTGGCCGGCGACGTCGAGGCGTTGCGGACGCAGGAGGTGTCGCCCTCGCTGGACCTCAGCATCGCGGCGATCCGTCGCGCCGCCTACAACCAGCGTCCGCAACCGTCGTTCCAGCACATCAACCCGGCCTTCGCGGTGCCACCCGGCGACCCGTCCTGCTTCCTCGCCACGGCCACCCTCCGGCTGGCCGGCTCGGAGTTGGCGCCCACCGACGTCAGCCAGTTCGTGCGCGGCGACGACGGCCAGTGGAAGCTCAGCCACAACGTCCAGGTCACCCAACCCGCGCTGGTGGTCGCCCGCAGCATCGACGGCCGGCCCGCCACGCAGGGCGCGACGGCGGTGGACGAGACCACCGGCCGGGCGCTCGCCGCCGAGGTCTTCGCCCGCAGCATCGGTTCCACGACCGGCAACAGATCCCTGGTCGCGTCGAGCCCGCTGCTGGACGGACAGTTCGCCGGTGGGTGGGAGGTCTACGGGCAGCAGCTCGCCGGGGTCGGCGCGAAGGTCGAGCGGGCCATGGACCGGGCCGAGTGGTCGGACTGCGCGGTCGCGGCGCCGGCCGGCACGCTGACCTTCCTGACGATCCACGCCACCGACACGCTGCGCCCGGCGCCCGGCGGTCCGGCCACCGTGCGCATGGTGCCGCAGAGCCCCGACCTGATCGCCACCGGCCACCGCACGGCGATCAGCGGTACGTCGATCCGGGTGACCCGGGTGGAGACGTTCCTGCTGCTCGTACCGGCACAGGGCACCGGCGCGACGGTGCTCGGGCTCAACGACACCGCGCTGAGCGTCACCACCGGGTGACCGTGCACCGGGCGTACGGCGGCGTCGCCGCCCGACCGCGCACCGCCCGTCAGGCGTCACCGCCGGCGGCAGAAACCGGTGGCATCACTCGGATCGGACGCCCGCTACCGCGACGATGGCAGCAGCCGTGCTCGCGCGGTCCGGCCCACCAGGCTCGGGAGGAACCATGTGGCGTCCGCGCTTCCGATCGGACTACCTGCCGGTACGGCTGCCGGACGGTCCGCTGGTGGTGCTGGGGGAGACCCGCAGTCTGCTCATCGACGATCCGGTCGCCGCCGACCTGGCCGACCACCTCGACGGCAGCACGCCGTTGGCGGACGTGGTCAGCCGGCTGGCGACCCGGCACCCGGTCGCCGCCGTCGCCGCCGCACTCGCCCGACTGCGCGACCACGACCTGCTGGTATCCGGCGCGGCGACAACGTCGCACGCGGAGGCCGCCGGCTGGGACGCCCGGGGCGTCCCGCCCGAGGCCGCGCAGCGGTGGCTGACCGAGGGCACCGTCACCATCGTGGACCTCGGCGCGCCCCGGGCGACGGAGACCGCCGACGCGCTGCGTGCCCTCGGGGTCGCCGTCACGCTGGTGGGACCGGAGGACGACGCCCCCGGCACGAGTCAGGTGCTGGTGCTGCCGTCGTCGATGACCGACCCCCGGCTGGCGCTGGTCAACGAGCGTCACCTGGCCGCCGGTCGCCAGTGGACGTTGGCCCGGCCGCACGGCAACGTGGTCTTCCTCGGCCCACACCTGGTCCCCGGCAGCACCGGCTGCTGGGCCTGCCTGCGTCAACGCTGGCAGGAGAACGAGCAGGTCAACGCCTTCCTGGACGGGCAGGACCTGGGCCGCCCGCTACCCGAACCCGGTCGTGCGGCGGTGCCCGGACCGGCCACCATGGTCGCCGGGCTGCTCGCCACCGAGCTTGCCGTGCTCGCCGTCCGGGGCACGTCACCCCGCCTCACCGGCCGGATGGTCGCCGTGGACACCCGGGACCTGAGCACGGAGACCCACCGGTTGGTACGCCAGCCGCAGTGCCCCGCGTGCGGCGACCCGGACCTGATTCGCAAGGCCGAGCCGCGGATCGACCTGCCACCCGGCGGCGCCGAGCCCAGCCGGGCCGGCGACTCCCGCACCCGGGAACCGGCCGAGGCGTACGCCGCGCTCGCCCACCACGTCAGCCGCTACCTGGGCGTGGTGAGCCGGCTGACCCCGCTGGAGGCGACCGACAACGGCGTCACCCACACCTACTCGGCCGGGCACAACTTCGCCCAGCCCCGCCAACTCGCCGGGTTGCGTCGCAACCTGCGCGGGCAGAGCGGCGGCAAGGGCCGCACCGACCTGCAGGCCCGGATGAGCGCGCTCGGGGAGGCCGTGGAGCGTTACTGCGGGGTGTGGCGTGGCGACCGCCCGGTGCACCGGGCGAGCTACCGGCAGCTCGGTCCGGACCGCGCCGTACACCTGCGGGATCTGCTGCTGTTCTCGCCACGCCAGTACGCCGACCGGGACCGGCTCAACGCCGACCTGGGTCACCTGCACCGGATTCCCCGCCCGCTCGGCGACGAGGTGGAGCTGGACTGGAGCACCGGTTGGTCGTTGACCCGGCGGACGCCGCGCGAGCTGCCCGCCGCGTACTGCTGGTACGGGCATCCGGAGCTGACCGGCCTCGCGGTGTGCTCGGCCGACTCCAACGGCTGCGCGGCCGGCGGCACCCTGGCCGAGGCGATCCTGCAGGGCTTCTGCGAACTCGTGGAGCGCGACAGCGTTGCCCTGTGGTGGTACCACCGGTCCCGGATGCCCGGCGTGGACCTCGGCTCGTTCGCCGACCCCTGGACCGCTGCCTGCGTCGACCACCACGCCAACGTGCTGGGCCGGGAGCTGTGGGCTCTCGACCTGACCGCCGACCTCGGCGTGCCCACGTTCGCCGCGGTGTCCCGACGGACCGACACCCACCCGGAGGACGTCCTGGTCGGCTTCGGCGCGCACCTGGACGCGCGGGTCGCGCTGACCCGGGCGCTCACCGAGGTGAACCAGTTCCTGCCGGCCGTGCCCGGCCCCACCTCGCCACGCCACCGGTACGGCGTCGACGACCCGGACAGCGCCCGCTGGTTCGGCACGGTGCGGGTGGCCGAACAGCAGTGGTTGACCCCCGACCCGACCCGGGCGACACGCACCGCGGCGGACCACCCACCGCTGAGCACCGGGGACATCGGCGACGACGTACGGCGGTGCGTACGGCGGGCGGAGTCGGCCGGGCTGGAGGTGATCGTCGTCGACCAGTCCCGGCCGGACGTCGACCTGTCGGTGGTGAAGGTGATCGTGCCGGGCCTGCGGCACTTCTGGCGCCGGCTCGGTCCCGGCCGGTTGTGGGACGTGCCGGCCCGACTCGGCCGGGAGCCGCTGGCCGCTGACGAGTCGTCGGCGAATCCGCTGAACGTCTTTTTCTGACCGGCGCTCCCGGGCGACCGGGACGCGGAAGGGATGTGGGGATGACCACCGTCGGCGGTCCGCTGGTCCAGGAGGCGTACCGGCTGCGCCGCGACGCCGAGCTGCGCCTCGGCGAGGACGGCTCGCTGACCCTGCGGCAGACCCGCTTCCAGCTCACCCTGGAACGGCCCGGCATCAGCCGGAGGGCGCTGCTGTTGCAGCTCGCCGCCGACTGGGTCAGCGACGTGGAGGTCGGCCGGCTGATCAGCGGCCTGGAGGGGGAGAGCCGGGTGCTGGCCGCGCAGCTGCTGCTGCGCCGGCTGCTCGCCCACTCCTGGCTGGAGCGCCGCGTCCAGGTAGACGACCGGGCGCTGCTCGATCTGGTGCCCACCGGGCTGGGACGGGGCAGCCTGCCGGAGAGTCGTCTGCACACCCCGGGGGCGCGGCACCGGCTCTCCCGCTTCGCCACCCTGCACCACGAGCGGGGCCGGCTGGTGGCGTCGTCACCGCTGAGCACCCTCACGGTGGGCTGCGCCGACGGCGCGATCGGCGCGCTGCTGGTCGCGGCCGTGCCGGGAGTCGGCCCGGACACGGTGGCCCGCACGCTCGGCGTACGACCGGCGGTCGCCGGCCGGGTGCTCGACGAGTTGACCACCGCCCGGGTCCTGGTCAGCGATGCCGAGTTCGAGGCGGAGTGCGACGACGCGCCGCTGGCCTACTGGTCGCCGGAGGAGCTGCGGCTGCACCACCGCTCCCGGGCCGGCCGGCACGCGCTGCCGGTGGGCGGCACCTACCGGATGCGGGAGCGGTTCGCTCCGCAACCGCTGCGCCGCCCGTACGACGGGGGCCGGGCGATCGAGCTGCCGCTGCCGGATCTGGCCACGATCGCCAAGGCGGAGCCCACCTTCAGTCAGGTCGTCGCGGACCGGCGCAGCGTACGCGAGCACGACGACGAGGCGCCGTTGCCAATGGAGCGGCTGGCCGAGTTCCTGTACCGCTCGCAGCACACCAGCGCCGTCGGCGAGGCCGGCGGGCAGGAGGTCGGCCGTCGGCCGTACCCCGGAGGGGGTGGGGTCTACGAGTTGGAGGTCTACCCGCTGGTGGCGCGGTGCGCCGGGCTGGACCCCGGGCTCTACCACTACGACGCGGTCGGGCACCGGCTGGAGCCGGTGGCCGGCTGGGGGGCCGCGGCGGACCGCCTGCTGTCGTACGCCCGGGCGGCCGGCGCCATGCCGCGGCCGCCACAGACGGTCCTGGTGGTCACCGCCCGCGTGCAGCGGCTGATGTGGAAGTACGAAGGGATGAGCTACGCCATGATTCTCAAGGACGCGGGTGTGCTGACCCAGCAGATGTATCTCGTCGCCACCGCCATGGAGCTGGCGCCGTGCGCTCTCGGCGCCGGCGACAGCGCCGCCTTCGCCGAGCTGTCCGGGCTGGACCCGCTCGTCGAGCCGAGCGTCGCCGACTTCCTGCTCGGCTCGCGCCGGGTCGCCGGCCCGCCCGCGACGGCGGATCGGCCATGAAGTTCCGACAGCAGGCGCTGCGTCAGTTGGAGGCGCCCGAGCAGCTGGACCGGGCGGTCCGGTTGACCACGGTGCCGAACTGGCTGGCCACCGCCGCGCTGGCCATCATCGTGGTGGCAGCGGGGGTCTGGTCGGTACGCACCGTGGTGCCGCGCACCGTCGAGGCGGCCGGGGTGTTGATCCACTCCAACGGGATCTCCGCCCTCGACGCGATCGACAGCGGTCAGGTCACCAAGGTCTGGGCCGCGCCACACCAGCGGGTGACGAAGGGCACCCCGCTCTACAGCCTGCGCGGCGAGGACGGCAGGGTGCGGGTGGAGAACGCGCCGGGCGACGCGTACGTGGTGGTCTGGCTGGTGTCGGAGGGGGAGATCGTCACCCCCGGCACGCACCTGGCCGACCTGGAACGCCTCGACACCGCCGGGGACGCGTTGCAGGCCGTCGTCTACGCGCCCGCCGTCGCCGCGCCGCTGCTGCAACCCGGGGTGCCCGTCGAGGTGGCGGCCGCCGCGGCGCCCCGCAACGTGTTCGGCACCCTGGCCGGGCAGGTGGCCACCGTCGGCGCGTTCCCGGAGACCGAAGCCTCGCTGCGCGCCTTCCTGGGCACCGGGCCGGACGTCCGGCGGCTGCTCGCCCACGGCAGCGTGATCCGGGTGACCGTCGCCCTGGAACCCGACCCGGCCGCGCCGGGCGGCCTGCGCTGGACGAAGGCCCCGCCGCCGTTCCAGCTCAACTCGGCCAGCGAGGTCACCGCCTGGTTCACTGTGGACCGGGAACACCCGATCGACTGGTTGCTGCGGCGATGAGCGCCCCGACGACCACCGCCGCCACCGGCACGGCCGCGCTGCCCAGGATCCGGCGTCGACGGGTCCGCACACCCACCCTGATCCAGATGGAGGCGGTGGAGTGCGGCGCCGCCGCGCTCGGGATCCTGCTCGCCCACCACGGCCGACACGTGCCGCTGGAGGAGTTGCGCCGGGTGTGCGGGGTGAGCCGGGACGGCTCCACCGCCGCCACTGTCCTCAAGGGCGCCCGCCGGTACGGGATGGTGGCCAAGGGCTTCCAGATGGACCTGGCCGGTCTGGCCACCGTCGCGCTGCCGGCGGTGCTGTTCTGGCGCTTCGAGCACTTCGTGGTGCTGGAGGGGCTCGGCCGCAAGGTGTCCATCAACGACCCGGCCACCGGCCCTCGGGCGGTGAGCTGGGAGGAGTTCGACGGCGCCTTCACCGGGATCGTGCTCACCATGGAGCCCGGGCCGGACTTCCGGCCGGGCGGCGCCCGGTACCGCCTGCTGCGGGCGCTGGCGCAGCGGTGGCGCGGGCCGGGCTCGGCGATCGCGCAGATGCTGCTGCTCGGGCTGCTGATCGCGGTGGTCGGTCTGACCATCCCGGTGATGGCCCAGGTCTTCGTCGACCGGGTGCTGCTCCAGGAGGACCGGGCCGCGTTGGCCGGTCTGGTGGCGGCGGTGGCGGTGGCCACCGTGCTCACCTTCCTGGCCAGCCTGCTCCAGCAACGCCTGACCGTCCGCGCGGAGACGGCGCTCGCCCTGGCCAGCGCCGCCCGTTTCTTCCGACATCTGCTCCGGTTGCCGCCGACCTTCTTCGACCAGCGCCAGGCCGCCGACCTGGGACAGCGGGTCCGCGGCAACGAGGTGGTCGCCGAGGTGCTCACCCGCCGCGCGGCCACCACGGTCGTCGACACCGGCCTGGTGCTGGCGTACGGGGCGCTGCTGTGCCAGTACGACCTGCTGCTCGGGCTGTGCGCGGTGGTCCTCGCCGGGTTGAACGTCAGCGTGCTGCGGTACGTCGCCTCGACCCGGTCGACCGCCGTCGCCGGGCTCCAGGCGGACCGCAGCAAGCTGGTGACCACCGTCTACACCACCGTTCAGTTGATCGAGACGGTGAAGGCCGGTGGTGAGGAGGAGCGCGCGGTGGCCCGCTTCGCGGCGCGGCACGCCACCGTCGCCACCCGTCAGCAGCGGCTGGGGGTGCCCACCGCGGTGCTCTCCGTCCTGCCGGCGTTCCTCGCCTCGGGGACCACAGCGATCCTGCTGGGGTTGGGCAGCCGCGAGGTGGTGGCGGAGGCGATGAGCGTCGGTGTGCTGGTCGCCATGCAGAGCCTCGCCGCGGCGATGAATCGGCCCCTGGGCAACCTGACCGCGCTGGGGTCGCGACTACAGGACATGAGCGCCGACCTGAACCGGCTGCGGGACGTGGAGCGGTACCCGCTGCCGTCGACCGGGGAGCGACCCCCCCGAGCGTTGGCGCCGATGGAGGGGCACCTGCGCATCGAGGACGTCACCTTCGGCTACAACCCGCTGGGCCGCCCGCTGCTGGAGAACTTCAGCCTGGACCTGCCGCCCGGCGCCCGGGTGGCGCTCGTCGGGCGGTCGGGCAGCGGCAAGTCGACAGTGGGCCGGCTGGTCGCCGGGCTCTACCGGCCGTGGAGCGGGCGGGTCACCGTGGACGGCCTGGACCGGCCGGGCGCCGACGACGGCCTCTGGGCGGCCACCGTCGCCATGGTCGACCAGGACCAGCGGCTGTTCGAGGGAACCATCCGGGACAACGTCACCATGTGGGACCTCACCGTCGCGGACGAGGACGTCGTCAGCGCGCTGACCGACGCGTGCCTCTACGACGACGTCGCGGCCCGCCCCGGGGGTCTGGCCAGTCCGGTACGGGAGAACGCCCGCAACTTCTCCGGCGGACAGCGGCAGCGCCTGGAGATCGCCCGCGCGCTCGTCCGCAACCCCCGGGTGCTGGTGCTCGACGAGGCCACCAGCGCGCTGGACGCCGAGACCGAACGCCGCATCGACAGGCACCTGCGACGGCGGGGCGCGACCTGCCTGATCGTGGCCCACCGGCTGTCCACGATCCGCGACTGCGACCTGATCGTCGTGCTCGACGGCGGTCGCGAGGTGGAGCGCGGCACCCATGAGCAACTTCTCGCCCGGGACGGGGCGTACGCGCGGCTGGTCCGGGACCAGTGACCACGACGATCCGAGGAGACGCTGATGAGCGGCGCGGTGTCCGAGCCCCCGGCCGGCGGCCTGATCGGCTTCTGCGCCGACGGGACACGCGAGGTCTGCCGCCTGGACGGCCCGGTGGCCGGCTGGCTGGTGACCGGCGGCGAGGCCGATCTGTTCGCGGTGCGCCGGGCCGGTTTGAGCCCGTCGCGCCGGCACCACGTGGCCCGGCTGCCAGCCGGCGGCCTGGTGCCGACCTCCACCGCGATCGGCGCGTGGCAGTTGATCGTGGCGCCGCTGCCCGGCACTGAGCTGCACGGGCTGCCGCAGCGGCAGCTGGCGGTGCTGCAACGGCACGTCCGGCACGGCCATCCGGCGGACGAGGTCCCGCCGTCGCGGGCCTGGACGGCGGCCACGGAGCTGGTCGCGGCGGTGGACCTGGTGCTGGTGACCATCGCCGACGCGCTGCGCCGCGGGCAGGCCCCGCGGGAGGCGTCCACCCTGAGCGGCCGTGAGATCGTCTCGCTGGCGCAGGGCAGCGCGCTGACCTCCACCGGCGGCGCCTGGTGGCTGCGCAGCGCCGGTGGCCAGCTCCGCCGCAACGACGGTGGACCGGTGGAGATGTCCGGCGAGCGGGAGCTGCTGCTGATCGCCGAGCGGGACTGGGTGGTGGCCGAGTCGGCGTGCGCGGTGGAGAGCCACAGCAGCGGTGATCTGCTGGTCGCCGGTCAGCTCCGCGCGGCCGTCGACCAGCACGTGGCCCGACTGCTACGGGTCGTGGAGAACCGGATCGAGGAGGCCGACGCGGCGGTGTTGGCCGCTGTGCGGCGGCGCCGGCAGCTCGACGCGGCGGTCCTCGCCGCGGCGGCCCGCCGGTCGATCGGGGTGATCGGCGCGGGCGGCGCGGTCGCGGCGCCGGACGCCGAGGAGGGCTTCGACAGGTACGGGCGGGCGGCGGCGGTGCTGCGGGTGGTCACCGAGGGGATGGGAAACCCGGTCAACGAGCCGGCCGACCGCAGCCGCGCGCCGCTGGGCGACCGGGCCGCGCTGCGTGCGGTGTCCCGCGCGTCCAGCCTGTTCCTGCGGGAGGTGCGGCTGCCGCACCGGTGGTGGCGGCGGGACCTGGGGGCACTGGTCGGGTGGCGCGGCGGCGAGGACCCGGAGGCCGCCGTCGCGGTGCCGCTGGTGTTCAAGCGCGGTCGCTACCACCAGGTCGACCCCGACACCCGGGTGTACGACGCTGTCGACACGACGGTGGCGGCGACGTTCGCCGTCGAGGCGACCCAGGTGCAGGCGCCGCTGCCACCGACCGCGCGGATGCGTCACCTGCTGCGGGCCGGGCTGGTCGGCGCGGGGCGTGACGTGCGGGGCCTGCTGCTCGCCGCCGCCTGCGTGGCGCTGCTCGGTCTGGGTGTGCCGCTGGCCACCGGCGAGGTGCTCGGTCAACTGGCCCGGCAGGGCGAGGTGGACGGCCTGTTCGGCTTCCTTGCGCTGCTGCTCAGCGCCGCCGTGGTCGCCGGGTTGGTCGGTGTGGTGCAGAATCTGCGGCTGCTGCGGTTGGACGGCCGGTTGCAGTCCGGCGCGCAGTTGGCGATCTTCGACCGGCTGCTGCGGCTGCCGGCCCGGTTCTTCACCGGCCGCAGCAGCGGCGAGATCGCCAACTCGATGCTGGGCATCTCGTTCGTCGGCGAGGCGTTGAGCGCGTTGCTGCCCCAGCTCGTCTCGGCCGGCGCGACGGTCGCGGTGACCCTCGGCATGCTCCTGCTGGTGGAGCCCGTGCTCGGGCTGTGGGGGACGGGGATCGTCGCCGTGACGCTGCTGACCTTCGGCGCGTTCGCCGTGCTGATCGTGCGCCGGCAACGCTCGGCGTTGCCCGCGGAGCACCGGGCGGCGGCGATGACCAACCAGTTGCTCGGCGGCATCGTCAAGATCAAGGTGGCAGCCGCCGAGGCGCGGGCGTACGCCCGCTGGTCGGAGGTGGCCGCCGTGGCCCGGGGCACGCTGCAACGGGTCCGGCAGAGTCAGGCGAGCCTGGTCGCCTTCGCCACGGTGCTGCCGGTCGCCGGCCAACTGGTCCTGTTCGCCGTGCTGATGGGACCACTCGCCGGTCGGGTCTCGCCAGCCGACTTCTTCATCCTCAACGTCGGCTTCGCGATGCTGCTCGGCGCGCTGCTGGTGCTGGTGTCCGCCGGGGTCGAGGTGATCGCGGCGGTGCCCCGGCTGGGCGGCCTGCGCGACGTCCTGCGCGCCGACCCCGAGGCGCGGCCCGACCGGGTCGACCCGGGCGAGCTGCGCGGCGAGATCGCGCTGCGCCGGCTGACCTTCGCGTACCAACCGGACGAGCCGCCGGTGCTCGTCGACATCGACCTGCACGTCCGTCCGGGTGAGTTCGTCGCGATCGTCGGCCCGAGCGGCTGCGGCAAGTCCACCCTCCTGCGGTTGCTGCTCGGCTTCGAGCGCCAACAGCAGGGCGCGGTGCTCTACGACGGTCAGGACCTCGCCGAACTCGACGTGCACGCGGTCCGCCGGCAGTGCGGGGTGGTCCTGCAGGACGGCCAGCTCTTCGCCGGCTCGGTACGGGACAACATCTGCGGCGCCGGCAGTTTCCCGCTGGACCAGGTGTGGGAGGCGGCCCGGATGGCAGGTCTCGCCGACGACCTGGAGGCCCTGCCGATGGGGATGAGCACGATGGTGCCCTTCGGCGGCGGGACGCTGTCGGTCGGGCAGCGCCAGCGGGTGCTGATCGCCCGCGCGTTGGCGCCCCGACCCCGGGTCATCTTCTTCGACGAGGCGACGAGCGCCCTCGACAACCGTACCCAGGAGGTGGTCACCCGCAGCACGGCGACCCTGGCCGCGACCCGGATCGTCATCGCCCACCGATTGTCCACGATCCGCGCGGCGGACACCATCGTGGTCCTCGATGCGGGGCGGATCGTCCAGCGGGGCAGCTACGACGAGTTGATGGACCAACCCGGTGGGCTGTTCCACCGGTTGGCGCAGCGGCAACTGCTGACCGGGAGCGGCGGGCTGGACACCGCGGCGCCGGGCCGACAGCCGGACGAGCAGCCCGCGACCGGCTGAGCGGACCGGTCAACCGTTGTCGATGGTGGTGCCGTCCTCCAGGCACACGTCCGTGTCCAGGTGGTTCTCCAGCAGCTCCGCGACGTGCGTCTCGGCCTGGTTCTCGGCCGCGAGCCGGAACGCCTCGGTGAGCACGTTGACCACACCCTGGGTCAGCAGCAGGGTCTCCCGGTCGAGGTCGGCCCAGGACGCTCCGGCGCCACTGCGGACCAGCTCCGGCGCGAGGGCCAGCAGTCGGGCGGTGACGGCGGCGACCAGCTCGTCGGCGACCGGCCGGAGACTGTCCAGCACCTCGCTGAGGGTCTGGAGCGCCGGCACCGTGCCGACCCGTACCCGGTTGAGGTCCAGGGCGGCGCGCAGCGGACGGGGCCGGACGGTGCGCACGGTGCCGTCGGTGGTGCGTCCGATGACACCGTGCCGGGTCAACGCGTGCGCCAGCGCGGGCCGGTCGACGGTCAGCCGTTGCAGCATCGCGGTCAGCCCGTCGGGCGCCTCGTCGCCGGCCCGCACCCCGAGCATCGCCTCGATGGAGACCAGGTTGAAGCCCTGCCGTTGCAGGGCGAGGATGGTGTCCAGCCGACGGACGTGCGAGTCGTCGTAGAGCGCGGCCCGACCACGTCGTACCGGTGGGGGCAGCAGCCGCCGGGCCTGGTGGGCGCGGATGTTGCGCGGCGACATCCCGACCTTGCGGGCGAGCTGCTCCACGCTGTACCCGGCCGGGCCGCCGGGCGTCGTCGTCACCTCGTCGATGGTCACGGTGGCCTCCGGCAGCACTCGGTGGCGAACAGGGCACCCGTCGAACCGCTGTCACGGCGGTCGGTCCGTTGCTCGCAGCGTAGGTGTCGCACCCGGCCGATAACAGGCGGGGAATTACTACTTGTTTGCACAGGCGTAATTCTCTAGAATCGCAAACCGCCGAACGTCACTGATTCCCAATTACCCGGCTTTCGCCGCAGGGCGACCTTTTCGCGGCCACATTCGATGAAATTCCCGCCGACGACACGGACCGGACCGGTCGGTGGCCCACGATGAAGCGAAACCGGCGGCCCGACATCCAGGCCGCCGGTCGCCGCCGCGGTGTCGGCCGTCGGCGGCCGCGCATCGAGGGGAGCAGGGATGTGACACCTATCGATCGAGCGGTCTTCGTGGCCGCGTACAGCCGGCTGGTCGCCGACGTCTGGGCCGACCCGGTCAAGGAGCAGGCGCTCGAACGCGACCCCCGGGGGTTCCTCGCCGGGTACGGGCTGCCACTGCCCGAGGACGTGCAGGTGCGGGTGGTCCGGGACGCCGCCGACGCCGACCCCGACCTGGAGGTGCAGGTCGAGTCGTGGGAGCGGGCGTCCACCACCGGCACCTTCGTGCTCTTCGTGCCGTCGCTGCTGCCGGTGGCCCAGGCGGAGTTGGCCGAGGACGAGCTGGACAGCGTCGTCGCCGGCCTCGACTCCAGCTGCGCCTGCTGCTGCCCGTGCTGCTGCACCTGACACCGATATCTGCCGCCGGTCGACCTGCACGGCAGATTCTGATGGCAGTCAACCGAAATCCTTGATTGCCGAACCTCGATCTTTTTAGCTTTCTGCACACAGATTTGGCCGCCCACCCAAGGCGTTCCCAGGAGAGGACCGAACGATGAGCAACGACGCACAGGAATACGGCGCGAGGTTCGTGACGAAGTATTCGGAACTGGTTACCGCCGTATGGCGCAGCGACGAGGAACTGCAACGCCTCCTCGCCGATCCGACCGCGTACGCCACCGCGGCCGGCCTGCCGGTCGAGCCCGGCGCCCGCGTCGAGGTCGACCGCGCCCAGCCCACCACGCTCTACACCAAGGACCAGATCGTCGCCGACTGGTCCGGCACGCCCGGCCTGCACGTGCTGCACGTGCCCGAGGTGCCGCTGGTCGACCTCAACGAGCTGACCGAGGCCGAGTTGGAGACGGTCGCCGGCGGCGTCGCCCCGATCGCCGACAACAACGTCAACATCATCGCCGTCCTCATCGTCTGAGTTCCCCCCACCCCCGCCGGGAGCCTCGATGACTGACACGACCGACACCATCGCGTTCCGGACCGGCACCTACCGGACGGCCACAGTGGAGCAGACCTGGGAACGGGTCGGCGGGATGCTCGACCGGTTCCGGATCACCCGGGTCGCCGACATCACCCGACTCGACGAGATCGGCCTACCGGTGCACGTCGCCTACCGGCCGGTCGGCGCCACGATGGCGGTGAGCGTCGGCACCGGCGCCACGGCGACACAGTCCCGGGTCAGCGCGGTGATGGAGAGCATCGAGTCCTGGCACGCCGAGAACCTCCGGCCGGGGACCGTCGTGCGGTCCCCGGCCGCGGCGCTCGACCTGCCGTACGACGTGCGGTGGCTGCACCTGGCGGAGCGGTCACCGCTGACCCCGGCCGTCGCGCTCGACTGGGTGGCCGGCCGTGGGCTGGTGACCGGTGCGACGTGTCTGGTGCCCCGCGCCACCATCGAACTCGACTTCACCATCCGACGGGGCTGGGACCGCGCGCTGTTCACCCCCAGCAGCAACGGCCTCGCCACCGGAAACACCCTCGCCGAGGCCAGCCTGCACGCCCTGCTGGAGGTCGTCGAACGCGACTGCATCGCCCCGTACTGCACGGCCCCGTTGACCGAGCGCGTCTACGCCGACCCGGCCACCGCCACGAACGCGATGACCCGGACCGTGCACGACGCCCTCCTCGCTGCAGGCTGCTGGGTGGAGGTCTGCGACATCACCAACGCGATCGGGGTGCCCTGCTACGCCGCCTCGATCTGGTCGCCGGACCTGCCGGTCACCTTCGGTGGCTTCGGTTGCCACCTGGACCCGCAGATCGCCGTCGGTCGGGCCATGTCGGAGGCCGCCCAGTCCCGGCTGGTGATGGTCTCCGGGGCGCGCGACGACATCGACGCCACCGCATACCACGACGTCGGCGCGCCACCGGTGCCGCCACCCACCGTCGACCGGCCCGTCCGGCCGGTCCGCCGCGACAGCCCGCCCCGCGGCGGGGTGACCGAGGTGCTGCGCGAGCTGGCCTCGCGGGTGCGGCGGATCACCGGAGTCGAGCCGTTCAGCGTCGACCTGACGCACGACGACATCGGCATTCCGGTGAGCAAGGTGTTCGCCCCCGGCCTG
Source organism: Micromonospora sp. WMMD1120 (assembly GCF_029626235.1). Classification (NCBI taxonomy): domain Bacteria; kingdom Bacillati; phylum Actinomycetota; class Actinomycetes; order Micromonosporales; family Micromonosporaceae; genus Micromonospora; species Micromonospora sp. WMMD1120. Next base: position 4,762,788 of record NZ_JARUBO010000005.1, read on the forward strand.
CGGATGTTCGACGAGCGGGCCCTGAGTACCCGACCGGGAGCGCCCCGTGACTGACGTCGTCTTCATCGGTCCGAGCCTGCCGGTCGAGGAGGTCGGCCGGTTGCTGCCCGACGCGGTGGTGCTGCCGCCGGTAGCGCACGGTGACCTGCTCCGTCTGGACGTCGGCCCCGGCGACCGGGTCCTCGTCATCGACGGCTTCTTCCTCCAGCACCCGCCGGTGCGGCACCGGGAGATCCTCGACCTGCTCGACCGTGGCGTGACGGTGGCCGGCGCGGCCAGCATGGGCGCGCTGCGCGCCGCCGAGCTGTGGCAGTTCGGGATGCGCGGCGTGGGCGAGGTGTTCCAGCTCTACCGCGACGGGGTGGTCACCGGCGACGACGAGGTGGCGGTGGTGCACGGGCCCGCCGAGGAGGGCCACCGGACGCTGAGTGAGCCGCTGGTCAACATCCGGGTCGCGCTGCGCCGGGCCGTGGCCGCCGGCGTGCTCGCCGACACCGAGGCCGTCCTCCTGCTGGACATCGCGCGGGACCTTCCCTTCCGGCGGCGGTCCTACCGCGCGCTGGAGCGCACCGCGCCGCCCGCCGCCACGGCCGTGGTGGACCGGTTCCTCGCCTGGCACCGGCGCAACCCCACGGACGCCAAGGGCGCCGACGCGCGACTGCTGCTGTCGATGGCGGCGGACAACGCGCCCGAGCTGTGCCCGACGCACGGCGGCGACCAACCGATCGACAATCTGCACACCCGCTTCCTGGACAGTTGGCGTGCCCGCTTCGCCGGTCAGTCGGCCGGCGCGCACTGGGTGAGCGACCGGGAGGCCGCCGGGGTGCTGATGCTGCTGCATCCCGACGAGCCGGCCTGGCACCGGCGCGAGGTCCTGGCCGGGGTCGCCGGCGTCGACAGCGCCGACCCGACCGTCGAGGAACGCGCCCACCAGGCCGCCCGCGAACGGGGACTCGGCGCCGCCCCGCCGGGCGGGTGGGACTGGCTGACCGACCGGGAGAGAACCCTCGACGACCGCGAGGCGCTGCTGCGGATGGTGGTGCGGGCGTTCGGCACCACACCGCACCGCAGCCTGGCGTTGTGGATGGTCGCGGCGCCGCTGCGCACGCCCGAACTGCTCGCCGCGGCGCGGCAGGTCGCGGCCACCGCCGCGGCGCTGAACGAGGCGCTGCCCCGGACCACCGGCCACCGCCGCCCGGGTGGCCGGCTGCACTTCCGCACCGAGGTCGTCGACGCCTGTTTCGCCGCCCTGTGGAGCTGCGACACCGGCGAGCTGGAGGCGGCCGCCTGGGACCGGGGATTCGTCGACCTGACGGCGTTCCGGTACGCCGCCGAACCGCTGGTGGCGTACCTCAAGACCTTCGGCGCTCCGCGGCTGCCGCAGGTGGCGACACCCCCGCTGGACATCATCCCGGCCGGCCCGCCGGCCCGGGTCGGCTGAGGAGGAGTCGATGAGCGGCACCGTCAAGGCGGCACTGATCTACCCCCCGCTGACCGATCCCACCTCGGGATACCACTCGCTGAACTACCTCGACTCGTACGCCCGCGCGCAGGGGCACCGGCCGGCGGAGATCATCGACGCCAACATCGAGGCGTTCCACCACTCGTACACCCCGTCGGCGTACGAGTGGCTGCGGCGGGAGCTGTCCCGGCTCACCACCGACGACCTCAGCGGCCCGGACGCGCTGATGGCCCGGGCGAACCTGCTCAACCTGCCCGAACCAGACCCGGAGCGGCTGCGCCGGTCGATCGGGGTGTTGCAGGACCCCACCCTGTTCTACGACTACCGGCACTACCAGGACGCCGTCGAGGGCGTCATCTCCTGGATGGACGCGCTCGGCGCGGTCGGGTTCCCCGGGCAGTTCCACGCCGGCTTCCGGCTGCACCCACCGCCGATGATCTCGATCGGCTCGGTCGCCGCGCTCACCGACGAGACGCTGCTCGGCCGGCTCAACCGACCGTTCCAGCCGTACTACGAGGACGTGCTGATCCCGCGCCTCGTCGCCGGCGGCAACCAGGTGATCGGCATCAGCGTCACCTACCAGTGGCAACTGCCGTTCGCGCTCTGGATCGCCCGACTCGTCCGGCGGGCCTGCCCGGACGCCTTCCTGATCGCCGGCGGCACCGAGATCTCCGACGTCTGGAAGTGCGCCAGCAGACCCGAGTACGTCTTCCAGGTGCTCGCCGACCTCGACGCGATAGTCGTCGGCGAGGGGGAGAGCGCGTACACCGAGATCCTGGACGCGGTGGCGGCCGGCACCCTGCCGGCCGGGCATCCCAACGTCCGCCTGCACCCGAAGTACGGTCGCCAGCGTCAGCTACCGCTGCGCTACGAGCGCCTGGCGCAGGTGCCCGTCCCGGACTTCTCCGGCCTGCCCTGGGATCTCTACCTCAGCCCGGAGCGGTTCGTCTACTACTCGCCGACGCGCGGCTGCTACTGGAACAAGTGCACGTTCTGCGACTACGGCCTGAACACCGACGGCCCCACCAGCCCCTGGCGGCAGGACACCGTGGACAACATGATCGCCGACGTCACCGAGCTGTCGAGGTTCGCCAAGTTCATCTACTTCTCGGTGGACGTGCTCGCGCCCGCCACCATCCTGCGCTTCGCCGAGCGGGTCGTCGAACAGGGGTTGGACTTCCGCTGGGGCGCGGAGATCCGGCTGGAGAAGTACTGGTCCGACGAGCGCTGCGAGCTGTTACGACGCAGCGGCTGCGTGGCGGTGTCGGTCGGCTTCGAGTCCGGCAACCAGCGCATCCTCGACCTCATCGACAAGGGCACCAAGCCCGAGCAGGTGCGGCGCACGATGACCGCGATGACCAAGGCCAACATCGGCGTACAGATGATGGGCTTCACCGGCTTTCCCACCGAGACCCGCGAGGAGGCGCTGGACAGCATCACCTTCCTGCGGGACAACCCGGACCTGTGGACCCTCGGCGGGCTCGGCGACTTCATGCTGACCCCGGGCGCCATCGTCGCCAAGGAGCCGGAGCGGTTCGGCATCACCAACGTGCGGCCCGTGGAGGGCTCCGACATCGTCCGGATGCTGAACTACGACGAGCCGGTCACCGAGGCGGCGCGGGACGAGGTCGCCAAGGCCAAGGCGAACCTCAACCCCGGGCACTTCCACCGACCGTGGCTGGGCAGCACCGACACCCCGCACACGTTCTTCTACCACGACCGCTACGGCACCGCCGTGCGCGGCGTGCTCGCCCACGACCGGGTACGCCACGACACCGACGACCAGACGCACTTCCTCGCCAACGGCACCTTCGTCGACCGCGACGACGAGCAGGTCTGGGAGGCGTACCGGCGGATCCGCTCGGACGAGCAGGACGGCGTCCCCGGCGAGCTACCGGCGGACCGGCACCTGTTCCGCCGCGCCGACGGCCTGGTCTTCGCGCTCAACCGCAGCAGCCGACTGTTCCTGGACCTCTTCCACGCGCCGCTCACCCTCGCCGAGGCCCAACGCCGGCTGTGGATCGTCGAACCGGCCGTCGCCGACCGGGTCTGGCGCACCTTCATCGGGCAGCGGCTGATCCGCCGCCACCAGCTCCCGGCCGAAGCGGGGCGATGACCCGACAGTGCCGCCGCCGCGACGACCGCGGCGGCGGCACTGTCGCCGGTGTTCCTCGCCCTACTCCCGTACCCCGATGTTCTCGATCGGTGGGGTGTCGAGCAGCCGCCGGACGGGCCACACGGTGGTTGCCAACGCCAGCAGCGCCGCGCCGCCGAGCACCGCCACCGCACCGAGCGGTGGAATGTACGGGATGGGGCTGCCGGTCAGCCCGTTGACGATCGCGCTGAGGGTCAGCGCCGCGATCACCGCGCCGATCAGCACCGCGGTGCCGAGCAGCCCGGCCTGTTCGGCCTGGACCATCGCGCGAATCTGACGGCGGGTGACCCCGACCAGTTGCAGCGACGCCAACTCACGGCGGCGGGCCAGCGCGGCCATCACCATCGTGGTGGCCGCCGCCAGCGCCGCGTACCCCACCAGCACGCCGATCAGCAGACGGTTCAGCCAGGCGCCGAGCGCCAGATCGGCGCCGACCAGGCGGGTCCGGGCCGCGGCGTCGAGCACCTCGGCGCCGGGCTGCCCGGCCGCCCAGGCGGCCAACGCGGCATCCGCCTCCGGCCGGGCGCTGACCAGGACCTCGTCGGCGGTGCCCGCGGCCGTGTGCCCGGCGACCGTCTCGGTGGCCAACGTGACGTCACCGAAGCCGAGGCCACGGCCGTAGATCGCGATGACGTCCAGGGTCACAGGGGTGCCGTCGCCCAGCCAGAGGTGCGCCTTGTCGCCGACGTCCCAGCCGGACGACGACGCCTGTGTCACGGACACGGCGACGGTACCGGCACGCAGGTCGGCCAGGTCGCCCTCGCGGACGGCGAGGTCCAGTGTCGAGCTGATCCCGGCCGGATCGACCGACTGCGCGCCGACCGGCTCGATGCCGCCGAGCATCCCCACCACCACCTGCGTACGGTGCACGGCGGTGGCGGCCCGCACCCCGGCCAACTCGCTGATCTCCCGCGCGGCGTCCACCGGCAGCCCACCCGGAGCGACGACGACCCGCTCGGCGCGGGTTCCCGCGCTGCTCTGCGTGGTGGTCTGCCGCTCCAGGTTGGTCTGGAGGAACCAGACCGAGCCGCCGAACCCCACGGACAGCACGAGGGCGGTCAGGACCGTCGCCATGCCCCGCGCGTTGGCCCGCAGATTGGCCGCGGCAAGGTAGCCGCTGACCCGCCAGATCCTCGGCAGCAACGGTGTGAGCAGACGGGCCGCGTACGCGTTGATCATCGGTGCCAGCAGTGCCACCGCGATGACGAACAGGTACAGCATGCCGACCGCGCCGGCCAGTGCCCCGGTCGACCCGGCGGCGCCGAGCGTGACCGCCCCGGAGGTGCCGGCCCCCGCCAGCGTCAGCACGCCGGCGACCAGCCGCACCCGGCCGGTACGCCGAGGCTCGACGGCGATCTCGCCGAGCGCCTCGACCGGCTTGATCCCGGTGACCCGACGTGCGGCCACCAGCGCGGCCAGCATGGCGACGAGGACCGCTGTGGCGACCGCGGCCGGCAGGGCGATCGGGCCGCCGGTCATCGGGAAGCTGGCCGGCACGAACCCCCTGTCGACCAGCTCGCCGTGCACCCAGTGGGCCGCCAGGAGGCCGGCCGGGCCGCCGAGCGCGGCGCCGACCAGGGCCAGCAGAGCGGCCTCGGCGATCAGCATGCGGCGCACCTGCCCCGGCGTGGCCGCGACCGCGCGCAGCAACGCCAGGTCACGTCGACGGTGCCGGACGGACAGCCCGATGGTGCCGGCCACCACGAAGACGATCAGCAGGACGACGTACCCGCCGAAGGCCGATCCGGCCTCCACGAGCAACGTCCGGGCGGCCTGGTTCTCCGACTGCTCCACGTCTCCCCGGTCCTGCCCCGCGTACGTCGTGGCACCGGCCGCCGACGCGATAGCGCGTACCGCCCCGATGTCGGCGTCGGGCGTCATCCGCACTCCGATCGCCGTGACCCGGCCCGGGTGGGCGGACAACCGGGCGGCCTGCGCGTCGGTGAAGAACACCTCCGCGGCGCCGGTCTCGGCGGTCCCGCTCACCCGGTACGACCGCCCGACGCCGCCGACGACCAGGTCGATGCGGTCACCGGGGACGACGCCGAGCCGGGTGTCGGCAAGCACCTCGTCGTCGGCCCGGGGCGCGACGCCCGCGGCGATGGGACGCCCGGTGAAGGAGTACGTGGCCCAGCCGTGACCGGTGGCGGCGGGGAAGCCGATCACCAGCCCGTCGTCGCCGGTGACGGCCGTGACGCCCGGCACCTGGCGGATCCGGTCCACCAGCGCCGCGTCCACGGTGCCGCCCTCGGTCAGCGTGACGGTGCTCGTGGTGGTCTCGCCGTCGAACTCCCGGGACGTGTGGCTGAGTGTGTGGTTGGCGACGACCACGTCGGCCGTCGCCCAGAGCCGTGGCTCCGGTCGGAAACGCAGCCCGGACTCGATGAGGGTGCCCAACGCCACCAGGATCAGCACGCCGACGACCAGGGCCAGCAGGGTCGCGACGACGGGGCCCGAGCGGTGCCGCAGCAGGCGGGCGGCGAAACCGGTCATCGCAGGGCCCGCCGATCCAGCGAGGCCAGGTACTCGGCGATACGGGTGGCGCCGAGCTGCGGAAGGTCGGCGACGATCGCGCCGTCGGCCAACACGAGCACGCGGTCCGCGTACGACGCGGCGACCGGGTCGTGGGTCACCATCACCACCGTCAGCCCGTGTTCGTCCACGACCGCGCGGAGCAGCGTCAGCACCTCCGCCGCGCTGCGGGAGTCGAGCGCGCCGGTGGGCTCGTCCGAGAAGATCACCTCCGGGCGGGTGGCCAGCGCCCGGGCGATCGCCACCCGCTGCTGCTGCCCGCCGGAGAGCGCCGCCGGCCGGTGGCGCAGGCGGTCGGTGAGCCCCACCCGCTCGATCACCTCGGTCAGCCAGGCCCGGTCCGGGAGGACGCCGGCCAGGCGCAGGGGCAGCACGATGTTCTCCTCGACGGTGAGCGCGCCGATCAGGTTGAACGCCTGGAACACGAACCCGATGCGGTCGCGCCGCAGCTCGGTCAGGCGGGTCTCGGACAGCCCGGACAGGTCCGTGCCGCCGATGACCACCCGACCGGTGCTGGGCCGGTCGAGACCGGCCGCCGTCTGGAGCAGCGTGCTCTTTCCGGAGCCCGAGGGCCCCATCACCGCGGTGAAGGTGCCACGCTCGAAGCCGACATCGATGCCGGCGAGCGCGGTCACCTGGTCGGGGCCGGCGTCGTACACGCGGGTGAGGTGTTCGACGCGTACCGCCGGTTGGTTGGTTTGTTCCGGATAGTCCGGCATCCTGGTGCCTCTCTCCGTGTCATCGGCAAGAACCGCGCGCACCAGAAACGCTATTGACCTGGGAGAACGGCGACCATCCCGCGGGCTGCCCGACTCGGGGTACAGCAGGCGCTACCGTCGCTCGCCGTTGAGGTAGCGCAGCACCGCGGTGACCCGCCGGTCGGTCTGGTCGTCCGGTGGAAGCCGGAGCTTCGAGAAGATGCTGCGGATGTGCTTGTGCACCGCGCCGTCGGTGACGAACAGCCGTTCGGCGATCGCGGTGTTGCCGAGCCCCTCGGCCATCAACCCCAGCACCTCGCGTTCGCGCGGTGACAGCTCGCCCAGCGCCGTGTCCGTGCGACGGTTGCGGGCGAGCAGTTGCGCCACCACCTCCGGGTCGATCACGCTGCCGCCGTCCGCGACGCGGTGCAGCGCGGTGAGGAACTCCTCGACCCGGCCCACCCGCTCCTTCAACAGGTAGCCGAGCCCGACGGCGCCGACCGAGAACAGCTCGGTGGCGAACGCCTGCTCCACGTACGCCGACAGGACCAGCACCGCGAGGCCGGGGCGCCGTCGCCGCGCCTCCACAGCGGCCACGATGCCCTCGTCGGTGTGGGTCGGCGGCATCCGCACGTCCACGATCGCGACGTCCGGCCCGTGCTCGTCCACGGCGACGAGGAACTCGCCAGGGGTCGCGGCGGTGGCCACCACGTCCAGATCCTCCGCCCGCAGCAGCAGCGCCAACCCCTCCCGCAGCAGCGGGTCGTCCTCGGCGATCACGATCCGCACGGCAGTTCCACGTCCATTCTCGTCGGCCCGCCCGATGGGCTGGTCAGTGTCATCCGGCCGTCGTACGCCTCGACCCGTCGGCGGATGCCGGTGAGCCCTGAGCCCCGAGTCTCGTCGGCGGCGCCGCGCCCGTCGTCCTCGACGCTCACCAGCAGCCGGCCGCGTTCCCGGCGTACGGCCACGTCGACCTGGCTCGCGCCGCTGTGCCGGACGACGTTGGTCAGCGCCTCGGCCACCACGAAGTACGCGGTGGCCTCGACCGAGGCCGCACACCGTACCGCCACGTCCACCTCGAGTCGGCAGGGCACCGAGCAACTGCCTGCCAGGCCCGCCAGCGCGCCGGCGAGGCCCCGGTCGTCGAGCACCGGCGGCAGGATTCCGCGCACCACCGTACGCAGCTCACCGAGCGCCTGCTCCGCGGCGTCCTGTGCCCGCCCGAGGATCTCGTCGGCGCGGTCCGGATCGCGGCGCACCGCGCGCCGTGCGGCGCCCAGCAGCACGTTCAGCGCGACCAACCGGTTCTGGGTGCCGTCGTGCAGCGACCGTTCGATCCGGCGTAGTTCGACGGCGTGCGCGTCGAGCGCCGCGGCGCGGGTGGCGGTCAGCTCGGCCACCCGCAGCGACAGGTCGACACCCGGCGGTGGGGACAGCAGCCACCGGCTCGGCCAGGCCTGAATCCGGGCCAGGACCGGACCGAACCAGATCGCGGCGGCCAGCCAGCCCACCCCGAGCAACCCGACCGCGAGCGCGTCGGGCAGGTCCTCGATGCGCCACCAGACGATCGTCGGCGCGCCGGCGTCGGCGGGGATCAGCCGGTACCAGAGCGGGAACGTGACGTCCTGCACGGCGTAGATCGGCAGCGAGAGCCCCACCAGCCCGGTGATCAGGCCGATGACGGAGTACAGCGCGACCCAGCCGAGCTCCCGGCGCACGAAGGGATCTCGCGCCGCCGTCCGCAGCCCGGCTGGCGCCGGCCCCGGGGTGGGGATCGGGTCGCCCCAGCGGGACAGCCGGGCCCGCTCGCGGTCGGCCACGAAGCGCACCGCCCGCACCGCGCCGGGCGCCGCCAGCAGCCCCACCCCGACCAGGCAGGCCACCGCGACGATCGCCGCCCAGAGCAGCGCGCCCAGCGCCAGCGTGGCGGTGCCCAGCCCGCCGACGAGGCGCTCCAGGGCCTCGACCGAGGCGCGCACCCGCCCCCGCACGTACGGCATCGACCCACCTCCCCGGCCAACATAGGCCACCACCGGCGGCGGTCGGCAACGCTCGGCGCGGAAGGTACAGCCTGCTGTACCGCGACTGTCGAGCTGAGGGGATCGTCGTCGCGGTGGCGTCTGCCTAGCGTTGACGGGGTCGAGGAACGTTCGCCGAGGGAGGCAGACATGACCGATCCGTACCGCATCACCGAGGCTCCGGCCACCGCGCCCGAGAAGCCGGGCGGTCTGCTCCGCCCGCTGCTGTGGCTGGTGCTCATCGTCACCGCGGCAGCCAACATGGTGCTGTCGGCAGCACTGGACGACCCGTGGCTCAGCTCCGCCTTCGGCCTGGTGGCGGTCCTCTGCGCGGTCGCGCTGATAGTGCACCACCGGCGTAACCGCGTGCCGGGGTCGGGAGCCGCCGGTTCCTGACGCCGGCGGCGCGACGTGCGCGAGAGCGCGGGGTCCGGGGTGCCACGACGCCCCGGACCCCTCCGATCCGCCCCGCCGGTGTCTGTTTCAGATCACCCGCACCGTTGGCCGTTCAGGGTGAACGCGGTGGGTGCCGGGTTGGTGCCGCTCCACGTGCCGTTGAAGCCGATGCTGGTGGACGCGCCGGGCGCGAGTCTGCCGTTCCAGCTCATGCTGTCCGCGGTCACGCTCGTGCCGTTCTGTTTCCAGGTGGCCGACCAGCCCTGGCTGACCTTCTGGCCGGCGGTGGGGAAGTCGAAGGCGAGTGTCCAGCCGTCGATCGCCGTGGCGCCGGTGTTCTTGATCGTCACGGTCGCGGTGAAGCCGCCCGGCCAGCTGTTAGCCGCGTAGCCGACGGCGCAGCCGCCGGTCGGTGCGGTGGGCGCGGTCCGCACCGTCAGGCCGGGCGAGGCCGCCGAGACGTTGCCCGCCGCGTCGCGGGCGGTCACCACGAAGGTGTACGACGTGTCCGGCGTCAACCCCGTGACGGTGTACGCGGTGCCGGTGGCGCTGCCCACCTTCACGGTGCCGCTGGCGTCGACCCGGTGCACGTCGTACCCGGTGACGGCGGTGTCGTCGGTGGACGGCGTCCAGGTCAGCGCGACGCTGTCGCTGGTGGTCGTGCCGGCGGCCGGTGTGCCCGGGGTGGTCGGGGCCTCGGTGTCGCCGGGCGTGGTGTCGCGCGGCAGCACCAGGTGGGTGATCGAGTTCGCCGGGAAGGTGGTGGTCAGGCCGCTGGCGGTCACCGGCTGGTCGGCCTCCCGGACGACGCGGGTGAGGTCCGCCGCGCTGTACCGGTAGACCTGGGCGGTGCTGGCCGAGGCGCCGGTGAGGGCGACCGGGCTGGTCAGATCCTCACCGGTCTTGTTGACGACGACCACGGTGAGCGCCTTGTCGGCGCTCCGCTCGGCCGCGTACACCGCGAGTTTGCCCTGGTCGGCGCTGCTTGCCCGGACGGAGGTCTCGCCGAACGCGCCGCCCGCGCCGTCGTAGTTGCGGTAGATCCGGAACGCGTTGGACACCGGCTGGTCGGCCGTCGGCGCGGTCCACAGGGCGGCCAGGTCGAGCCCTTCGCGGCCGAAGATGCCGAGGACGTCCGCCTGGGTGAGCGCGCCGTTGAGCGACCCGAAGCCGCCCCAGTTGTACTCGGTCATCGCGATCTTCGTGCCCGGGTAGTGCTGGTCCACCAGCTCGCGCAGGCGCGGAATGTAGCGGACCGGCTGGTTGATCCAGCTCTCGTCCACGTAGGTCGGGTCCCAGAGCTGGCGGGTCGAGCGCAGCCGCAGCGCCTGGGTGTTGGCGTCGCCGGCCGCGTCGCCGAGCACGCCGGACTGCTGTGGGTAGAGGTGGACGTCGAAGTAGTCGAGGATGCGGGTGCCGTGCTGCTGCTCGTACTCGCGCATCCGGTCGAGGTACCACGGGCCGAGGTCCTGGCCGCCGTGCGCGGCCTTGTCCGGGGGGTTCGACCAGCAGCCGGTGCGCGAGCAGGTGTCCTGGTCGAGGCCCGAATAGAAGATCGAGTTCAGGCCCCAGCCGACCGGACCGAGCGTCTTCGCGCCGGGGTCGGCGGCCTTGATCGCGGCGGCGTACTCGTAGGTGCGGTCGCGTAGCTCGTCGTAGCCCAGCCCGGTCGGGCGGACGTCGCGGTGGGTGGAGTGCCACAGGTCCGGTTCGTTGTCCAGGTTGTAGAACTGCACTCCGCCGTCGGCGGCGGCGCCGAACCGCGACTTGAGGTGGTTGACGAAGTCGGTGGCGTACTCCGGACCGACGGCGACGCTGGTGTCCGTCGGGTCGTTGCCGGTGACCAGCGACCCGTCCGGCTTCTTGCCGTTGCCGCAGTCCGGCGCCCATTGGTCGGTGGACTCCTGCGGGCCGTACTTGGCCACGCTGAAGCCACACGCCCGCGACCGGTCCTTGGCGATCCAGCCGAGCATCGGCATCGTCATGACCGTGGCGGCCCCGATGGCCTTGTTCTGCTGCACGAACCGGTCGCTCTCGGAGCCCGCAGGGAGGTCGTCGGGGTTCGGGTTCTCGTTGGGGATGTTCTCGAAGTACCAGTCCGCCGCGCGGTTGGTGGTGTCGGCACGGAAGTTGTAGCGGGTGGTGGCGTTGCCGCCGTAGCGGTGCACCGGCAGCCGCAGGTCGCGGGCGAGCGCCTCGTCGGCGAAGTTCATGCCGTAGATGTACGGACTGATCTGGTGCCGGGCGGCGGTGGTGTCGACGGCCAGCGCGGGACCGGGCGCGGCCAGGGCGGGCTGCGGCAGGGCCAGACCGCCGAGAGCCGTGGCGAGCACGACGGGGAGTAGAGCGGTGGTGGTTCGCACGAGCATTCCTTTCGGATAGAAGCTCGACGATGGGAGCGCTTCCACAGCGTTCCGCTTTCCGGCCGCCGCGTCAACGCCGGGCGGCGCCTCCGGCGACCCGGGACAGGAGCAGGCCACCGGCGGCGAGGGCGGTCCCGGCGGCGGCGGCGTACGCAGGGAGCTGGGCGGGGATGCCCAGGTGGACCGTGATGCCGAGGATCCGGGACAGGCCCCAAGGCAGCAGCGCGAGCTGGTCGTTCCACACCGTCAGCGCGCGTTCCAGGCCCACCGCCGAGACCACCGCGGACAGCACGCCGAGGGGCACGCCGACGGCGGTGAGGGTCAGCCCGACGGCGCTTCGACGGCGCAGGCCGTACCGGTCCCGCAGGACCACGGCGGTGACCACGAACAGCCAGCAGAACGCCGCGAAGGCGACGGTGACGTACGCCGCGCGCGGACTCGGCGCGGTCCAGAAGGCGAACCAGTAGCCGCCCGGCCCGCTCCAGGCAAGCGCCGCCAGCAGCAGCACGCTGCGCAGCAGCGCGACCCCACCGACGACGGCCCACAGGTGGAACGGCTCCCGGCGGCCGACGACCAGGCGTACGACGAGGGCGAACAGCGCCCACCCACCGAGGGTGACCAGCAGGTGCGCCGGAGCGGCGAACCAGGTCAGCACGAGGCGGCTCGCCACCAGCGCCACGGTCGGGACCAGCCACACCAACACCCGGTCCGTCCGTGTCGGGGGCGCCGGCAGGGTGGCGACCCGCCACGGCCGGAGCGCGCCGAGCAGCAACCCACGGGCGGCGGCCGCGCCGAATCCGCGCCTGCGCAGGCCGAGCAGCGCCACCAGCAGGATCGCCCCGAGCGTCGCCCGCGCCGCCCAGGCCATCGCCGGGTCCCGGTCGGCGCGGCGCGCCCCGAGGTCGGCGGCGGTGAAGTTGTACGCCGGCAGGTCCAGGTCGCCGCCGTAGCGCTGCCGGTGGACGTCGCGCGCGTGGTGGTAGGACGCGGTGGCCGCCCGCCAGTCGTGACGGGCGGCCGGTGAGCCGGTGTCCAGCCACTGCGTGTGCCGCAGCACCATGGTCCGGTACGCGCTCAGCGTCTCGAACAGGTTGACCTGGTAGTCGAGGGTCGCGGTGAAGCGCGTGCGCAGCTCGGCGTCGCGCCAGGTCGCCGGCTCGGTCGCGGTGACGAGGTCGCGCATGCGCCGGGCCAGCGCGACGGCCTCCTCGCCCTCCTCGATCGCCGCGTCGACACGGTCGCCGGTCACCGCGTAGATGCTGCCCAGCGCGGCGGAGTCACCGGTCAGGATGTCCCACTCGAAGATCCACATCATCGGCGGCGGTTCCAGCCCGAGAGCCCGCACGGACCGGTCGGCGTACGGTCCGACGTAGAGTCCCTTGCTCACCGCCTGCCGGGACAGCGCCATGGCCTGCCCGATCGCGGCGACGGTGGCCGGGTCGTCGGAGAAGGTGCGGTACGCCCAGTCCGCCGTGATCCGCGCCGGGTCGACGTCCGGGTCCCAGGCCAGGCGGCCGACGGCGTACGTGTTGAGGTCGTAGAGCTGCCAGAACCCGGCGCGCAGGTACAGCGACATCGGTCCGGCGCGCAGTGGCCCGCCGTCCTGGGTCCAGTTCCAGACGCCCTCGACGTTGGGGTTGGCGGCGAGGAAGGCGCGCAGCGCCTGGCGGTGCAGCGGGCCGAGGTCGTTGGGGAGTGAGCCGAACGCCTCGAACTCGCGCCGCGCCTGGAACTCGACGATGCGGCGGTGCCCGCCGCCCAGCAGCGTGGTGTTCAGCGGTAGGTGGCTGTAGAAGTCGCCGAGTGTGTACTTCGTGGACACGATCAGGTGCCTGTCGTCGAGCCCGCCGAGGACCTGCGCGTACGACAGCGGGTTGGTGTGCAGGTCGCCGACGGCGCCGACGCCCACCGTCCAGGTACGGAAGATGATCTCTTTCCCGGCGGGGCCGGCGGTGTCCAGCAACGCCCGCAGCATCGCCCGCACCGAGGCTTCCGTGGTGACGGCGAGCTTCGAGGAGTAGTCCCAGCCGGCGCCGGCGTACACCGCGCCGCCCTCGCCGACGCGGACCATCAGGCCGTCGACGAACGGCATGCTCTCGAACAGCTCGGCCAGACCGGCCTGGTAGACCGCCCACAATCGAGGGTCGGACGTGTCGAGACCCCCTACGGTCCGCGTCAGGTAGTCCTCCAGCGGGGGCGACACCGCGAGCATGTCGGTCAGCAGGAAGACGCGTACGCCCATCTCCTCGGCGTACCGGAAGACCGGGCCGAACGCCGCGACCATCGCCCGTGCCCGGTCCACGTGCGGGTCGCCGGGCGGGTAGACGGCGCGGCCGTCGCCGACCGACGCGAAGGTGACGTACTCCAGGAAGCCGGGTACCACGATCCCGTTGAATCCCTGGGCCACCGAGTGGTCGACGAACTGCCGGAACTGCGCGTCGAGGCGGGCCACCGCGGCGGCGTCCACCCACGGGGCGCGGGGCAGCACCGCCGGCTGGACGATGTCGGTGTTGAGGCCGTAGTCGTCGCCGGCGGCGAAGACGGCCGGGTCGGGTTCGCGCCCCACCGAGCCCGCGTCGGTCAGCCGTAGACCGAGCCGGGGGGTGATCACCCGACCCGCGTCCGCCGCCGGAAGGATCTCGGCGCCGGAGCGGATCCGGTCGGCCAGCCGGTACAGGCCGGCCGCCACGCCCGCGACGTCGCCACCCTGGACGGTCAGTTCGCTACCGCGCACGTCGAGCCGGTACGACTCGGCTGGTCCGCCGAGTGCTGCCGGTACGTCGGCCCGCAGCGTGCGTACCGTCGAGAGGTTCGGAGCCGCGCCGGTGGTCGGCGCTGTCAGCGCGGACTCGGCCGGCGCGGACGGGGTGAGCGCCGGCCGGGGCAGGCCACGGGAGGCGACCGCGTCGGCGACGGCGGTCGCGGCCTTCCTGACCCGCGGCTCGTCGGGCACGACGAGGGACGCCAACGGTGGGACCGGGGCGGGGGTCCGCGCGGGCGCGGCGACCGCGTCCTCGCGTGGCACCGCGGCGGGGCTGTGGCTCAGTCCCAGCGTGTCGCCGACTGTCCAGGCCGTGGCCGCGCCGAGCGCCACCAGGACCGCCGCGGCGATGAGCAGCGGGTACGGCCTGCGGGCCGCAACAACGTGAGCCACGCTCGCATGGTAGCGGCCGCACCGGCCGCTGTCCCTCGTCTGGGCTGGTCAGCGTGGGTGGCGATCGGCCGGTGCCTATCTACGTCAATTCGTGGTAACCCCGGCCCGACATCGGTTATCCGGCAACTCGACTCACCGCTGCGCCTTCGTTCGTGCGGAGGTCGCGCGGCACACGTAGGACCGCGAGACGATCGCGGGTGATCTGGACGGCGTCGTCGATCAGCGAGAGACGTGACCCAGTCTCCATTGCCACGCTAACGAGGCCCACGATGCCGCACAGGAGGAACCTCGCTTCGACAGTTGGGTCGGTCACTGGTGAGATGAGGTGCTTGAGCCGGGCCTCTTCGAGGTAGTCGGTGAGCCTGGCATGCCACCCGGACAAGCGGCCGCTGAAGCCCTTGTGGCCGGAGAACTGCTCGCCGAGTTTGATCGCCGCCCGAGCCAGGGGGCTGTAGAGCACGTTTGTGGTCACATGCTCGGCAACCCACAGGATCGCGTCGAGCGGGTCGTCGACGCGACGCCGGGTCCCCATGAAGACGCCCCCGGGATACGCGAGATCCATTACCGCGGACGCCAACGTCTGTTTGGTGGGGAAGTAGTAGGTGACCAGCGATTTCGAGGTGCCAGCCAGCTCTGCGATGTGTTTGATGCTCGCCTGCTCGTATCCTGCCTCGTCGAAAGCGCGAACCGCGGCCTCGAGGATCTCGGGTGCGGCGTTGTCCTCGCGATCGTCACGCAGACTTACCTCGACCGCTCGTAAAGCAGTATGCCTGGGTAAACCACTTTCGGTGATGCCCATGAGTCTTCTGATCCTCCCCGACGGAACGAAGTGCAGGGACAACTCACACGTCCAGCGACGACTTCTCGGTCGATGGACGTGGATATGAAGATCCTAGACCCTGGACGGGTGGTCAGGGCAACACCCGCCATTCCGGACGGTCGAGCGTGGAGCCCGGAGGGAGTCGGCAGGATGGGTTTACTCGATCTCCGCGCCACGTTCCGGGTTTTTCTCACCGGTCGCCAGGCCGCTACCTCAGCCGTTTCATCAGTGGCTCGTTCGGTGCGGTGCACTCAGCCGGCGCTGGACGTCCTCCCGGGGCAGAGAGAAATTGCCGTGTTCCCTGGTCGCCCGTCCAGCAAATAGCTTCCGAGCAATGCGGCAACGATGTCGCGTCTCGACGAAGGGAAGCATCAATGAGAAGGCTCATGACGACCCTGGCCGCGTTGATTGTCGCTGCGGGGGTCGCCGTCGCACCCCAGACGGCCAGTGCCGCGACCGTGGCGCCGGCCGCCAGCACCACCAAAGAGCACCGGGCGACCACCGACGTGCCGCCGATCCCGCTCGCGCCGACAGCACTCGACACCGGCGAATACGACTACTTCTGTCTGGGCGCCGATGGCAGCGGCTTCTGGCTCAGTCAGGGGGAGCCGACCACCAACTGTCACGGTAGCTACCTGTTGAAGTACATCGACGGAAATCAGGTGGGCAGCTATAACCTGGCCTACGGCGGAGGGGCCGCGCAGACGCCCCCGTGGAACACCGGATGCGTCCTGGCGCTCGCCAGCGGGGTCGCGCTTTTCATCTTCCCCCCGAGTGGAGCCACGGCGTGGGTCGTGCAGGGTGCTCTGGCTGGGGCAGGCCTTCTCGTCTCATGCGTGGTTTAGTGCGCTGACCAGAACGTGATGGTGCGGGTCAGGCTGCCACTCGTACGGCTGTCTGGCCCCACTGTCGTCGGCGTTCGGAATCGAGCGGTACGGCGGCCGCCAGATGGGACATCAGCCAGCGACGAGCGTTATCCTCTGATCGCGGCTCGCCCGGTCTGCGCCACCCATGTCCCGGCGAGGGTGACCACAAAGACGAGCGCAGCAAGCGCCCAGGCGAGCCAGGAAGGACCGTCGGGGCGTACCACGGTCCATGCAACGGCCAAGGACCCGATCAGCACCACCGACAGGGCCACCAGATAACCGACGCCTGCAACGCTGGCCGGAATGGGCAGTTGACTCCCCGTGTGCTTCGCCGCGATACGGCTGGTCAGCCCCACGCACAGGGCTGCGGCGACCAGAAAAATGCCCGCGAGTTGCTGGGACAGAAGCCCACTTGCCACGATTGTGGAGCCTGCGACCATTCCGGTTATCGCATAGAACCACCAGGGTGTGACTGCGTGGTGGTCAGTCTTATTCGACCGGGCAAACGATTCTTGTTCTTCTGCTGAGGCCCGTCCCATAACGCAAGTCAACACCTGGCCCCATGCGGTGTCAAGCGGACCGGACGGCCACCGAGTGCAGCTTCGCAAGCCACGCGACCGGCTTCCATTGTGGAGCGTCGTGGTTCTCACCGAGTTCGGAGCCGAGGCGGTTGAGCGCCGCCGCGAGATGGTGTTGCTTCACCTCCTCGGCGTCACGCGCCGACAGATTCGCGCGATCATCCAGCGTCAGCAGCCGGCCATCCGTTTACGACATCAGCTCCACAGGCCGGCGCACTCACACGTCTGACCTCTGGCCCACCGAGAGCAGGTGGCGTCAGATCTCGCCACCGCCCGGCGACGTTGCCGGCACGGCAGGGGCGGTCAGCTTGAGCCGGGGACGGTCGGCGTCCGGATGGCGCAGCTCGTCGAAGATCGTCAGCGCCTCCCGCCACGCCCGGCGCGCGCCGTCGAGGTCGCCCGCGGCCCGCAGGCTGTCGCCCAGGTTGTCCAGCACCTCCGCCTCGTCGTAGCGGTCGCCGAGTTCCCGGTGCAGCGCCAGCGCCCGCCGGTAGCAGTCCGCGGCCTCGTCGTGGTCGCCGAGGCCGTGCCGGACGTAGCCGAGGCTGTCCCAGGTCAGCGCCGCGCCGTGCCGGTCACCGGTCTCCGCGTGCAGCCGCAGGGCCTCCTGGCAGCAGCGCAGGGCCGGCTCCGGCTCGCCGAGCCGGGCGTGCATCCACCCCAGATTGTTGAGCGCCTTCGCCTGCCCGACCCGGGAACCGGTGGCCCGGTACAGGTCGAGCGCCAGCCGGGTCTGGTTCAGCGCCTCCCGCAGCCGACCCTGCCGGGCGAGCACCCAGCTCACCCCGATGTGCGTGTGCGCGCGGCCGGTGTCGTCGCCCAACTCGCGGTACAGCTCCAGGTCGCGCCGGTAGTGCCGGTGCGCCTCCTCGTGCTCGCCCGACCAGGTGCAGGCGATGGCGAGACCACGGTGCGCCAGGGCCTGACCGGCCCTGTCACCCCGGCGCAGCGCCGCCGCCAGGGCGGTCCGCTGCGCGCCGGCCAGCTCCGGCCAGTGCCCGCTGCGATCGAGGTACGTGGTGAGCGTCGCCGCCAACGTCCAGGCGTGTCGGTCCAGGCCGGTGCCCGCTGCCCGCTCCACACAGGCCAGCAGGACGTGGTGCTCGGCGGCGAACCACGCGCTCGCCCAGGCGTGCTCCGGGCGGTCGCCCACCGTCACCCCCGGCTGCGGCGGCGGCAGCGCGGCCGGCCGCGTCAGCCGGTACGGGTCGAGCAGTTGATCAGCCGCGTGCGAGCCGTGCAGGTAGTGGTCGAACAGGCGGCGCCGGGCGGCCTCCCGCTCGGCCTCGGGGTCGCTGCCGTGACACAGCTCCGAGGCGTACGCGCGCAGCAGGTCGTGCATCGCGTACCGGCCGGGAACGCGCTCGGTGAGCAGGTTCGCCCGGGTGAGGTCGGCCAGCAGCGGGGCGACCCGGGCCGGTGGCAGTCCGGCGAGGCTGGCCACCGCCGCCAGTCCGGCGTCGGGGCCCGGGTGCAGGCCGAGGAGCCGGAACAGCCGGGCCGAGTCGGCGTCCAACGCCCGGTACGACCAGGAGAAGACCGCCCGTACGTCGGTCACGGGGTCGCCGGTGGTCAGTGCGGTGAGCCGGTCCGGTTCGGTGTCGCGCAGCTCGGCGGCGAACGCCGACAGCGGCACGTCGGGCTGCCCGACGGCGCGGGCCGCGACGACGGCCAGGGCCAGCGGCAGGCCGGCGCAGCGGCGCACGATCTCGTCCAGGGCCGCCGACTCGCGCACGGCGCGCCCGCGACCGAGCCGACCGATCAGCAACTCCCGCGCCTCGGCCGGCGGCAGCAGGTCCAGCGGCACCGGGTGGGCCCCGGCGTTGACCACCAGGCCGGTGAGCCGGTGCCGACTGGTCACCACGACCAGACTGCCCGAAGACCCCGGCAGCAGGGGACGCACCTGCTCGTCGTCGCGGGCGTTGTCGAGCAGCACGAGGACCCGGCGGTCGGCGAGCAGGGTGCGGAACAGTGCGGCCTGCCCGGCCAGATCGGTGGGCATCCGCTGGGGCGGCACGTGCAGCGCCTCCAGAAAACCGCGCAGCGCCTCGCCCGGCGACACGGCCCGACCGTCAAGGTCGAACCCGCGCAGGTTGACGTAGAGCTGACCATCCGGGTACCGGTGCGCGACCCGGTGCGCCCAGTGCACCGCGAGGGTGGTCTTGCCGACCCCGGCGGTGCCGGCGATGGCGGAGATGACCACCGCCCGGCACGGACCGCCCCCGCCGCCGTCCGGGGAGGCTTCCGCGGGGTCGGCGGGGAGTAGCGCGTCCAGTTGCCGCAGCGCGGCCGTACGTCCGGTGAACCAGGCGGGGTCGCCGGGGAGCTGCGCCGGACGCGGGCCGGCGGGTGGGCCCGGCGCGGGCTCGGCCGGCGCGCGCCCCCGCAGCACCCGCAGGTGGGCATCGCTCAACTCGGGGCCGGGTTCCACGCCCAACTCCTCGACGAGGTGGCGGCGGGTCTGCGCGTAGAGCCGCAGCGCGGCGGCCTGCTGGCCGCAGCCGGCCAGGGCGAGCAGGTACCCGGCCACCAGCGGTTCCCGCAGCGGATGCTCGGCCACCAGGGGACGCAGCGCACGTGCGGTCGCGGCGAACCGGCCGAGGTCGAGTTCCACGGCGGCGAGCCGCTCGTACGCGAGCAGCCGCTGCTCGTCCAGGCCGGCGGCGGCGGAGTCGACGAAGGCGCCGGCGGCGCCGGCCAGCGCCGGACCCCGCCACAGCGCCAGGCCGTCACGCAGCAGACGCGCCGCCTCCGCCCCCCGGCCGGCCGCCTCCTCGGCGCGGGCCCGCTCGACCGCCGCGGTGAACTCGGCGAGGTCCAGCTCGCCCGCCGGTACGGTGAGCCGGTAGCCGCCGCCCTGGGTGGTGAGCAGGTGGTCAGCTCCCACCTCGCGCAGGGCCGCCCTGATCCGGGAGACGCAGACCTGAACCTGGGTCCGGGCGCTGGCCGGCGGATCGTCGGCCCAGAGCGCCGACACGAGCTGCCCGAGGGGCACCAGTCGGTCCGGGTTGAGGAGCAGGAGCGCGAGCACCGCGCGTTGCTGTGGGCGGTCGATGGGAAGGACCCGCCCTCCGGCGGTCACCTGGACGGGGCCGAGGAGGGACCACCGCATGGCTTTCCTCGTCAGTCGTGATCGGACGACCACAGTCTATGAACGGCGTGGCCCGGGTGGCCGATGACAAGCGGTCGGATAGCGGACGGCAAGCGGCCCCGCCCAGGCTCTCCTCAGTCGCCGGCGGTGGGTCCGGCGCGATCGTCGGCCGGCGCGACGTCGGTCGACGCGGACAGGGGAGAGTGACATGCGAGCAACAAGGAGACGGGGTGTTCTGACCGCCGTTGTCGCGACGGCTGCGGTGGTGGCCGGCCTGGGCTGGGCGGCACCGGCGTCGGCGGTGCCGGCGGGGTTGGTCACTGTCGCCCAGTCGGCGGCCGAGAGCAGCGCGGACAAGTCCGCGTTCGCCTCCTGCCCGGCGGGCAAGGTGGTCACCGGGGGCGGCGGCTACCTTCCTGCCGGCTCGTCGGCCGCGGGCCGGGTCGGGCTGGACCGGCTGGAGCCACTGTCGAACGGCACCGGGTTCTTCGTGACGATGCGGGAGGTGGGCCCGGTCAACTTCGCCGGTGACTGGGGGCTGCAAGCCCTGGCGCAGTGTGCCACCGCGCCGGCCGGCTACCAGGTGGTGGCCGCCACCGGGGCGGTCGGGACGCAGTACGTGACGGCGAGCTGCGGGACGAAAAAGGTCATCGGCATGGGCGGGCGGATCAACAGCGGCCTCGGCGATGTCGTGCTCGACCAGGTGGTCCCGTCGTTCGACCTGGCCTCGGTGACCGTCCGGGCGGTCCCGGTGCAGGGGACCTCGCCGGCCGGCTGGAGCGCCACGGCGGTCGCTGTCTGTGCCACCGCGCCCGCCGGGCTGGAGCGGATCGCGAGGATCGGGACGAGCGCGAGTGACCCGTCCGACAGCGGCCTGAAGGCGTGCCCCGCCGGGAAGGGCCTCTACAGCGCGGGCGCGGACATCAACGCCGGCAACGGTCAGGTGCTGCTGACCGCGATCAACATCACCGGCGGGAACACCGTGCGGGTGCGGGCGGACGAGGACGCCGACGGCCTGGCCGGCTCGTGGAGCCTCAACGGGTACGGCATCTGCGGGAGCTGACGAGGGGCCGGGGCCGCCACCGGCGGCCCCGGTCGCCGGACCGGGCGGACGTCAGCCGGAGCCATGGGAAAAGGCCGAGAGCGAGAGCGCCTTGGAGAGTCAGATCATGTCGCTGCGGCGCGGGCGGCGGACCAGCGCGAGCAGTGCGAGCACATCGCGGCCTGCGCCGAGCTGGTGCAGGTCCATGTGGTGCCGCGCGATACCCCGATGTACCTGGGGATGGGCGGCCCGTTCATCCTCGCCGAAGTGCCCGACGGTACGAGAGTCGGGCACCAAGACGGCCAGGTGAGGGCGCACATCACTGACGAGGCGTCGGAAATTGCTACCCTCGAACGGCGGTGGGCGCGCATAGTTGGCGAAGCTCTACCAAGGGCGCAGTCACTCGACCTCATCAGGGAAGCAGCATCATCATGGATATGACCGGTGCACAGTGGCGTAAGAGCACGAAGAGCGGCAGCAACGGCGGCGCGTGCGTTGAGGTCGCCGACAACCTTCCCGGTGTAGTCCTGGTCCGCGATACGAAGGACCGTGACGGCGGAACCCTGAGCTTCACGTCCGGCGTGTGGCGGGCGTTCGTCGCCCGGGTCGCCGGGCGTGCGTAGCCGGCATAGACGCACGACAGCGCCCGTCCTCATCCTGAGGCGGGCGCTTCGCGTATCCGTTCAGCGGGGCGACAGCGCTCAGGATGTCCGGCCCGCATATTGGGACGGCAGTCGGATGAGCGGTGACACTCGAACTGCGCGGTGACCAGACTCTGCGGCTGAGGGGCGTGGTGACGTGACCCACGAGCACGGAACGTTTCGCAATCCTCCGCCGGCCCGGCCCACCGATGTGCGGGCGGCCCTCGACTGTCACGACATCACGGGCGCGTTGGACGCCATGGTCGGGTGCGCGTTGTACGGCGACGGCGACTGGCGCGAGTCACAGGAGCTTTACCTGACTCTGCTTGATGATGATGACCGTCAGGTTCAAGCGTTGTCGGCTACCTGCCTCGGGCACCTGGCGAGGGTCTACGGGCAACTCGACGAGGGCCGGGTCGTTGTCGCTCTGCGCGAGGCGCGCGTGAAGCCGCACGTCCGGGCCGCTGCCACCAACGCGCTGGACGACATCGAGATGTTCCTGCACCCCAGACGTGCGCGTTGGCGTGGACGTCTGTGGCGACTCGTCCGTCCGTGGACCTGGTTCTGACGCCACCTGGCGAACCGCTACGGAGCTAAGGTCCGCCCGGCGTTGTGGTTGCCCGTGCGTCGCCTCGGCCAGGCGGCCGGCCAGGCTCAGGTGCGGGACGGAGCAGCGCCGGCAGGGCCGCGAACACGAGGGGACGGCTGCTCAGCTCGCTGAGCCCGACCCAGGCGATGTCGTCATGCTCCTCGGGCGCGCGGTTGGTGGGAGTGCCGATCCAGTCCCTGATGTGCCAGACGCTGACGTGGACGGCGTCGTCGCCGCTGCCGCCGTGCAGATCACCCAACCGCGTGGAGGACTCCACCACGATGTGGACTCCCAGCTCCTCGTGCATCTCACGAGCGAGGGCCTGTGGTTCCGACTCGCCCGCGTCGACGTGTCCTCCGGGCAGGTCCCAGAGATCCGGGTACGCCCGGCGGGTCGGGCTGCGGTGCACCAGCAGGACCGTGTCGTTCTTGACCAGCGCACCGCAGACGACGACATGCATGACGGGAGTAGAGCACAGGGGTGGGACAACCTGACGCCCGACGGCCCTTGCCGAAATCATCTTAGTCATTAAGATAATCGCATGGGCACATCGACGAACTTCTCGGTGGCGATCGCCGGTGCCGGCCTCTCCGGCCTCTGCCTCGCCCAGCACCTGCTGCGGGCCGGCATCGACGTGCACGTCTACGAGCGGGACCCGGGCCCCTTCGTTCGGCGGCAGGGTTACCGGATCATCCTCGACCGGCACGGGCTGGGGGCGCTGCGCGAGAGCCTGCCCCGGCAGCTGTACAACCTGGCGCTGGCCACCGGCGACGAGCCCGGCGGGCAGCTGCGCTTCACCGACAGTCGACTGCGGGACGCCTTCACCATCGCCTTCAAGGACGAGCCGCACGCGACCCGCCAGGTCGATCGGCTGACCCTGCGGTCGATCCTGCTGTGTGGACTCAACGGTCGCATCCACTACGGCAAGGACGCCGTCGCGGTGGACGACGCAGGCCCGGCCGGGCTGCGGCTGCGGTTCTCCGACGGCGGGGCCGCCGCGGCGACCGTCGTCGTGGGCGCGGACGGGGTCGGCTCCGCGTTGCGCGCGCAGCTCATGCCGGACGCGGAGCCGGCGAACACTTCCATGGCGGGCATCTACGGCCGGTCGCCCCTGCTGCGCAACGGCGAGAGCGTCATTCCGGAGGCGCTGCGGAGCAGCGGGGTTCTGGCCATCGCCGGCCGGCCGGGCCGCGCCTTCTTCTTCACGTCCATGCGGTTCGGTGAAGGCCCGCCGGAGGCGTTCGCGCGGCTGGCTCCGGGCAACTATGCGCCAATCGGCGACGACTACGTGATGTGGGGCATGCTGCTCCGGCAGGAGGAAGTGCCACAGGGCGTCCGTGGGGACCTGCTGGCGCTGTGGCGACTGGCCTCGCGGATGAGCGACGATTTCCACCCGCTCATCCGGCGGTTGGTCGGCACCGCCGAGCTGGACTCAACGGTGCTCAACC
This sequence comes from Micromonospora sp. WMMD1120, assembly GCF_029626235.1. Lineage (NCBI taxonomy): Bacteria > Bacillati > Actinomycetota > Actinomycetes > Micromonosporales > Micromonosporaceae > Micromonospora > Micromonospora sp. WMMD1120. The sequence continues at coordinate 4,786,644 of NZ_JARUBO010000005.1, forward strand.
TCTTCGCCACCGGCCGGCGCCCGCGCCGATGGGCGGTGCCCCGGGCGACGATGATGGGCGATGCCGTCCATGTCATGCCGCCGTTCGGCGCGCACGGCGGCAACACCGCGCTGCGCGACGCCGCGGCGCTCGGGCGCAGGCTGGTCGAGGCCCGCGCCAGCGGTACGCCGGTGGAGGAGGCGATCGCCGGCTACCAGGACGAGATGGTCCCCTACGCCTTCCGCGCCGTCGACACCGCCGCCGGGCTGATGCGTCGCCTCACCGGCGGCGCGGCCGTACCGCACTGGGTGTTGACCCGGGTGTTACCTCGGCTGCACCGGGTCACCGTGCCGGAGGCATGATTGCGGGCGTGTCCGACGAGCCGACCCGTGCGTCAGCGGTCGCCGACCTCCTGCGCGCCGGGCGGGAGATGTCGCGGCTGTCGATGGTGTTCCGGTACGCCATCGCGGAGCGGTTGGGCCTCGCCGTGAGCGACCTGGAGTGCCTCGACTACCTGGCGGACGTGGGGTCGGCCAGCGCGGGGCAGGTCGCCGAGCGGACCAACCTCACCACCGGCGCGGTGACCAGCATGCTCCGCCGGCTCCAGCAGGCGGGTTACGTGACGGCCGAGCGCGATCCGGCGGACCGCCGACGGTTGGTCGTCACCCTGCGGCCGGAGCGGGTCGCCGAGCTGAGGCGACCGTACGAGGCGTTCGCCGAGGGGGCGGAGCGGCTCGTCGAGGGCTACCGCGTCGACGAGATCGATCTGCTGGTCCGGCACTACGACCGCATGCGGGCGATGTACCTCGCCGAGCTGGACCGGCTCCGCGACGGCGACACCGGCAGCCGGACCTGATGACCCACCGGCAGCAGGTAGAGCAGCAGCGCCCCGCTCATCGCGAAGCCGAAGGTCACCAGCTCCAGGACGACGGCGATACCGACGTGGAACGCCAACCCGGCGACCAGTAGCACGCGGCGCGCCCCGGCGGGCAGCAGCCGGGCGACCGCCAGCACGAACTCCAGCACCAGCACCGACCAGGTGAAGACCGTCACCCCCACGGCGGAGCCGGTGACCGCGTCGAGCAGCGGGCGCAGCGGTTCGGGCGGCTCGTACCCGGGCGTACGGAGCCAGTAGAACATCGCCGTGCCGTCGGCCCACTCGGTGACGCCGAGCTTCGCGACGCAGGCGTGCAGGTACACGATGGCGACCTGGAGCCAGACGAGGACCAGCGCGGCGTACGCGACCACCCGGCCGACGCCGATCGCCGGGTCCGCCGGTGGTGGTTGCCAGTGCCACCGGCGGGGGTCGGTCAGCGCCACGGGAAGCAGCAACAGACTGAGGGTGGCGGTGATGTGGTCACCGCCGTCCAGCGCGGACAGGTTCGCGATCACGCTCCAGGAGACGTACCAGTGCGGCACCGCGGTCCACCGGGGGCGCCAGCCGCTGGCCACGACCACCAGCACGCCGATCGCGATCCACGCGGCGAGCTGCCCCTGCCCGCCGGGCAGCACGCACCAGATGCCGGCGGCGGCCGGCCCGGTGCACCCTGCGGTGCCGTCCATCGACAGCAGGATCGCCGGCGGGTTGACCAGCAGGGTGGCGCAGGTGCCGGTGGCCAGCAGCGTACGGGCCAACCCGAACCCACTCGACCAGGGCGCGACGGTCAGGGCGGGCCGGCACCGCCGGCCGAGCCGGGCCAGCCAGCGGTCTAGCAGGTCACCGTGAGCCGGGCCACCCGGGACGGGAGCACGGTCGGCAGGTCGTTCCAGGCCCATGGCAGTACCTCCTGAAGGACGATCCCGATGTCGCCGCAGAGCGTGCGTACGGTGGCGGTGTTGGCCGCCGCGACGGCCGGGGCGGCGGCCAGGCAGGTGGCGGGCTCGCCGGCGCACTCGCTCCACAAGGACGCGTCCAGCCGGCGGGTGAGCAGCGAGATCTCCGCGCTGCGGGCGCGGTCCCGCTTGTCCAGCCCGGCCGGGCCACGGCTGCTGCCCGGGGCGGGGCGCCACCGGCCGTCCCGGTCCGGGGCGTAGGCGACCGGGCTGGGACGGCGGGGGTCGCGGGTGAAGAACGCCCAGCCCTCCGGCACCAGCGCGCGGGCCACCGTCCGGCCGGGTGGGGCCGGCATCGCGGCCACCGGCAGCACCGCCCGGGTGAGGTAGCCCACGAGGAGCACTGCGACCACCGCGATCCCGGCGACCAGGCGACCCAACCGCGTGTCGTCCACAGTGAACTACCTGGTCCGCAGGTCGCGGGCGACGATGGCGATCAGTTGGTCCTGCACCAGTTTGGCCCGTGGCGCCGGGTTGCCGGTCATGTCCCAGGACCAGTCGGCGAAACCACCGGCGAAGATGGCTCGGATGGTGCCGACCTCCAGCGGAGTCCGGTTGTTGTTGTCCGTGTCGATGTACGAGTCGGCCCGGACGACCTCGTACGCGTTCTCCAACAGGGCGTCGTTGACCAGGAGCACGGCGGCGTCGACGGTCTCCTTGCCGAAGGTCCGGTTGAACACCTCGCGGGCCACCGCCACGAGGGTGACCAGCCCGTCGCGCACCACGACCGGGTTGCCGCTCTGTATCCGCTGTCCGATCGCCGCCTCGGACCAGGAGCCCCGACGGGTCAGCTCCGCGTTGAGCGCGCTCTGGGCGTACCGCAGCGCCGGCGTCCACCGGGTCGGCGGACGTTGCAGGTGAACCAGCCAGTTGGCGACCGGCCCGTCGTTGAACAGGACCGCGTCGGAGATTTCGGTGGCCCGGTACCGCGGCGGCGGCGCCGGCCAACCGGGATCGGCCTGGCCGCGCGCCCCGAAGCCGAGGGACACCGTCGCCAGGACCAGCACGAGCAGCCCGAACCACACCTTGCGGTGACTCATCATTACCCCCTCGAAGAACAGTGGTGGTGAGGAGCACCCTGCGCCGGAGCGTCCCCGAACCGTCCCCGAACCGTCCCCGGCCCAGCCGGAGGCGCCGGCGGACGCTCATCGGCGGTCGGCTATGCACGAGATCGTGGCGGTGTGACAATCCGACGTGTCACGGCCCGGTCCCGAGGGCGGCCGATCCGTCGGTCACCCGACGTCCGGACCGGACGGACCGGTGCACGGACGGGGCGGGAGGTACGTGAGGTTCGAGGTGCTGGGCCCGCTCAGCGTGCGGCTGCACAGTGATCAGATCGCCCTGGGCGCGGCACGGGAGCGACGTGTCCTGGCCGCCCTGCTGCTCGATGCCAACCGGGTGGTGACGGTGTCCCGGCTGGCCGAGGCGATCTGGGACGAGCGCCCGCCCACCAGCTCGGTCAAGGTGGTGCGCAACTGCGTGTCGACCCTGCGCGGGCGGCTGGCGACGGCTGGCGAGATCACTACCGACTCCGGCGGGTACTCGCTGCGAGTCCCGGACGAGGAGATCGACCTGCGGGTCTTCGCCGAGCGGGCCCGGCAGGGCCGCCGGCTCGCCGCCGCCGGTGAGCTGGCCGGCGCGGTCGCCCACCTCCGGCAGGCGCTGGCGCTGTGGCGCGGGCCCGCCTTCACCGGAGTGACCGGACGGCTGGTCGAGGCGGCGGCGGCCCAGCTCAACGACCAACGCCGCAGCCTCCAGGAGGAGCGCATCTCCCTCGAGCTGACGCTCGGCGGCGGAGTCGAGCTGGTGGACGAGATCGCCGACCTGGTCGCGGCGGAACCCCTACGCGAACGGGCCCACGCGCACCTCATGCTCGCCCTCTACCGGGCAGGCCGCCGCAGCGAGGCGCTCCAGACCTACCACCGGGTACGCCGGCTGCTGGTGACGGACCTGGGGATCGAGCCGGGACCGGAGCTGACCGACCTGCACCGCGCGATCCTCAACGACGACCCGCGACTCGCGCCGGTCAGCACGCCCGTGACCATCTCCCGAGCGGAGGCGCCGACCCCGGCCAAACCGGTCCCGGCGCAGCTACCCGCCTCGCCGTACGCGTTCAGCGGACGCGCCGCGGAGCTGGACGAGTTGTGCGGGGTGCTGGACGCGGCCACCCGGGCCGGCGCGGCCACCGTGGCGGTCATCTCCGGCATCGCGGGAGTGGGGAAGACGTCCCTGGCGGTCCACTTCGCCCGCCTGGTGGCCGACCGGTTCCCGGACGGGCACCTCCACGTCGACCTGCGCGGATTCCACCCGACCGGCCCTCCGCTCGAGGCCGGTGAGGCGGTCCGTGGCTTCCTGCAGGCGTTCGAGGTGCCCGCGCGGCACCTGCCCGAAGGGCTCGCCGCCCAGTCGGCGTTGCTGCGTACGCTGCTGGCCGGGCGTCGGGTCCTGCTGGTGCTGGACAACGCCCGTGACAGCGAGCACGTCCGCCCGTTGCTGCCGGGCGGCCCCGGCTGCCTCACCCTGATCACCAGCCGGAACAGGTTGACCGGCCTGGTGATGACCGAAGGGGCGCACCCGCTCACCCTCGACCCGCTGCCGTTCGACGACGCGTACGGCATGCTGGTCCGTCGACTCGGCGCGTCCCGGCTCACCGCGGAGCCTGCCGCCGCCACGACGATCGCGGCCCGCTCGGCGGGGCTGCCCCTGGCGCTGGCGATCGTGGCGTCCCGGCTGGTCAGTCACCCGCACTTCGCCCTACGGGCCATCGCCGAGGAACTGGACCGCACCCACGGAGGGCTGGAGGGGTTCACCGGCACGGACGCCGGGACCGACGTCCGCTCGGTCTTCTCCTGGTCGTACCGCGCGTTGAGCGCTGCGGCCGCGCGCCTGTTCCGACTGCTCGGCACACACCCCGGCCCGGAGGTGAGCGTGGCCGCCGCGGCCAGCCTGGCCGGTGTCGCCCCCGCGCGGGTACGCCCGCTGCTGGCCGAACTGGCGCACGCGCACATGGTCACCGAGCACACGCCCGGCCGGTACGCCATGCACGACCTGCTCCGCGCGTACGCGGTGGAGCGCGCGGACAGCGAGGAGGACGGCGCCGAGCGGCTGGCGGTGACCCACCGGATGGTCGACCACTACCTGGGCGGCGCCCACCTCGCCGACCTGCGGCTGCACCCGCACCGGGACCCGATCCGGCTGCCGGCGGCGGCGCCGGGGGTGACCGTCGCGGTCATCGCTGACCGCGAGGCGGCCTGGACCTGGTTCCGCCAGGAGTATCCGGTGCTGCTCGGCCTCCTGCGCCGGGCCGGCGACGACGGGTACGACGTGCACGCGTGGCAGCTCGGTTGGGCCATGACCACGTTCCTGGACCGGAGTGGCCGCTGGCACGACCAGGCGATCGTCCAGCAGCTCGCGCTGGAGGCGGCCGGCCGGATACGCGACCGCGACGGGCAGGCGCGCGCGCACCGCAACATCTCCATCGCGCGCCTGCGGCGGGGTCTGCACGGCGAGGCCCGCGACCACCTGTGGCACGCGGTGCGGCTCTACCGCGACCTCGCCGACCAGGTCGGGCAGGCCCGCACCCTGCTCAACCTCGGTACGGTCGCCGAGCACCGGGGCCAGCCCCGGCTCGCCCTGCGCTACGCCGAACTGGCGCAGCGGCTGTTCCGGGCGGCCGGGCACCGATCGGGGCAGGCGAACGCCTTGAACAACGCGGGCTGGTACCACAGCCAGCTCGGCGACCACGAACGCGCGCTCCACCACTGTCAGCGGGCGCTGCTGCTGCAACAGGAGGCCGGTGACCGCTACTGGCAGGCCCACACCTGGGACAGCCTCGGGTGCGCGCACCACCACCTGGGCCAGTACGCCGAGGCCACCGGGTGCTACCGGCAGGCTTTGTCGCTCTGGCGGGAGACGGGCGAGCGCTATTTCGAGTCGACAACGCTGACGCACCTGGGCGACACCCACCTCGCCGCCGGCGAACGCTCGGCGGCGGGTGGGGTGTGGCGGGAGGCGCTGGACATCCGCGTGGAGTTGGGCCAGGACACCGGACACCTCCTGGAAAAGATCCGCGCGGTGACGACGGGCTGACCCGATCGGGACGCGGGTCGCGCGGCCAGCGTCGCTGTCCGCTTGTCCGGGGCACCAGCGCTCAGCGGCCGCGTCGTCTCCGGAAGCCGTCGAGCGGCTCCCGGAGACGACCGTGCTCAGACCCGCGTCACTTGACGGTGAGGCGGATCCGCCGACGCCGGGCCAGCAGGAGCGCGACGACGCCCGCCAGCACCAGGACGATGCCGGCGCCCACGATCGTGAGCACCTTGGCGCCGGTGATCGGCAGGCCGGGGTCACCGGCGGCGCCGCCGCCGTTGCCGGGTCCGCCGGTCGGGCCGCCGCTCGGACCGCCGCCGGCGACCGGGGCGCCCGGCTGACCGACGGTGTACGCGCGTTCCACGGTGTCGGCGGTGACCGGCGACTTCGTCGTGAAGTAGTCGACCAGCACGGTGAGGTCGTTGTCGCCGGTGGCGAACTGGTCGGCGCCGTCGCCGAGGGCGTCGAAGTTGTCGCCGCCGGAGGCCAGGAACGAGTTGACAGACACCCGGTAGGTGGCGTTCGGGTCGAGGACCGTGCCGTTGAGGAAGATGCGGTCGGCGATGACCCGGTTACCGGCGGAGCCGTTCGGGTCGTAGACGTAGCTGAAGCCCTTCGAGACGCCCAGGTGCAGGAAGGGGCGCGACGCGCCCGTCGGTTGCCACTGCTGCTCCAGCGCCGCCTTGATCTCCTTACCGGTGTACGACTTGGTGATCACGTCGTTGGCGAACGGCTGGACGGTGGCGGCGTCGGCGAAGGTGACGGTGCCGTCCGGACGCTTGACGAAGTCGGCACGCAGGCCACCGGGGTTCATGAGAGCGATCTGCGCCCCGCCCCGGTTAGCGGCCTTGGTGGCCTCCAACTGGACGTCGGCGATGAAGTTGCCGAGGCTCGACTCGTTGCCTCGGTCCTCGACGCCCTCTGCGGTGACGGCGCGCTTGATGTCGGCGGTGATCTCGCCGATCTTCACCTTGCCCTGCACGTCCGCCTCGGCCTTGGCGTCCGCCACGAACTGCGCGACCGCAGGGTCCTCCGGGTAGCCCTTGATCGGCAGGACGGCACCTTCGGCGGCGGTGACCTTGCCGTCGGTGATGGTGAGCTTGATCTGGTCCAGCGCGTCCCCGTACCGACCGGTCTGCAGCACCGGCCGCTTGTGCCCCAGCTTCGCAACGTCGTACGCGCAGTTGTACGGGACGTGCGTGTGCCCTGAGATGATCACGTTGATGTCGGCGCTGGCACCGGTCACGATCTTGCCGAAGGGGGTCTTCGGGTCCGCCACGCTGGCGCACGCGGTGGCGTCCGTGCCGCTCGCCTCGGAGCCCTCGTGCACCAGGAGCACGACGGCGTCCACGTCGCCGTCGGCCCTCAGCTTCGCCGCGACGCGGCTCGCCTCGGTGGTCGGGTCCTTGAACTCCAACCCTCGGATACCGGCCGGCGACACCAGCGACGGCGTCTCGACGGTGACCGCTCCGACGACGCCGATCCGGACGCCGCCGATCGTCAGCACCGTCGACTCCTCCAGCCGCCCGGGAGCCGGCTCGGCGCCCCGGTAGACGTTCGCCGCGAGGTGCGGAAAGCCGGCGCGGGGGATGACCCGGTCGTCGAGGTCGTCGAAGCCGCGGTCGAGTTCGTGGTTGCCGATGCTCGACGCGTCGACGCCGATCGTCTTGAGGAAGTCGATGGTGGGCGCGTCCTGCTGCACCAGCGAGATGAACGGGGACGCGCCGATGCTGTCACCGGCGGAGAGAAGCAGCGTGTTGGCGTTGGCCGCCCGCAACTGCTTGATCATGCCGGCCATCTGGGCCGCACCGCCGACCCCTGCGGTGGGGGCCTCCAGGCGGCCGTGGAAGTCGTTGAAGCCGAGGATCTGCACCTCGGTCTCCGCGGCCTGCGCCGGAGCCGGCGCGATGCCGAGGACGACAAGCGTGGCGGCGGCCGTGGCCAGCGCCGCGCGGACGGGTAGGAAACGCAACTGATACTCCTCAGGTGAACCATCGGGGATGCGCTGCTCTGGTGAACCCGAACGAGCGCTCTTGGGTAATCAGTCATCGTGAATGGCGAGTAACGTACCCGCTCTCGCGCCGGTCAGATAATCCGGCGCTGCTCGTCGAGAGCGAGCCAGACCCGGTCGGCGGTCAGGGGCAGATCGGTGAAGCGGATGCCGGTGGCGTCCCGCAACGCGTTCGCCAACGCGGGAGCGACCGGGTTGAACGGGCTCTCGCTCATCGACTTCGCGCCGAGCGGCCCGACGTCGTCTCTGGTGCGCGCGAAGTGGATCTCGGTGCGCGGAATGTCGGCGAAGGTCGGCAGATGGTACTGCCGGAACGCGGCGGTGGTGACCGCGCCGCCGGCGTCGACGCGTACCTCCTCGTGCAGGGTGGCCCCGATGGCCTGCGCGACGCCCCCCTCGACCTGGCCCCGGCACTGCATCGGGTTGACGACCGTGCCGGCGTCGGCGGCGTGCACGCTGCGCAGGATGCGGACCTCGCCCGTCTCGGGATCGACCGCCACCCGGAACCAGTGCGTGTTGAACGCCACCGATCGTGGGGTGCCCGCGCACTGCCCGCCGGCAGCCACCGACTGGCCGGCGGTCCGGGCGAGGTCCCACAGATCCCGCAGCGGCAGCCGGGCGCCGGCGCAGTCGACGACGTCGGGGCCGAGCCGGCAGCGCCCGGCCGGCACGCCACTGTGCGTGGCCGCGAGGGCGCGCAGCCGTTCACGCAGCTCCCGGCAGGCCCGCAGCACCGCCGTGCCCGCGACGATCGTGCCGGTGGAGGCGAACGCCCCGGTGTCGTGGCCGACCAGGTCGGTGTCGGACTGGCGGATGGTGACCCGCTCGGGTGTGGTGCCCAGCGTCTGCGCGGCGAGCTGCTGGTGCACAGTGGTGCTGCCGTTGCCGAACTCCGCGCTGCCGACGGCCACCTCGTAGCGTCCGTCCGGAAGCAGGGTGACGCGGGCGTCCGCGTGGTGCCCGCCAGGCGGCGCGGTGGCGATCATCGACACCGCCATACCGTGTCCGGTCAACCAACCCGCTGGTGCCGGCGGGCTCGGCTCCCGCTGCGCGGTGGCCACGACGTCCAGGCACTGGTCCAGCCCGTAGCTACCGATGGTCAGGTCCTCGTCGGGGCCTGCGGGCGCCACCAGTGCCTCGCCGGGCCGCACCACGTTGCGGGCGCGGAAGGCGACCGGGTCGATGTCCAGGCGGCGGGCGATCTCGTCGAGGACCGATTCGACGGCGAAGCTGACCTGTCCGAGGCCGTAGCCGCGGAACGCGCCGGCGGGCACGGTGTTGGTGTAGACCGCGTACCCGTCGACCTTTTTGTTCGGGCACCGGTACACCGACAGCGATTCGTGGCAGCCGTGGAACAGCACGCCCGGCCCGTGGTTGCCGTACGCGCCGGTGTTGGAGACGACCCGCAGCCGGATGCCGGTGAGGGTGCCGTCGCGGCGCGCGCCGGCGGTCACCCGGACGGTGAACGGGTGGCGGGTGGTGGTGGCGGTGAACTGCTCCTCACGGGTGTGTTCGAGCTTGACCGGCCGGCCGGTACGCAGGGTGGCGAGGACGACGAGGTCTTCCACGAGCATCTCCTGCTTGCCGCCGAACCCGCCACCGACGCGACCGGCGACCACCCGTACCCGGTCGTCGGGCAGATCGAACAGTCGACACAGCGAGCGTCGGGTCAGGAACGGGGTCTGGGTGCTGGAGCGGACGACGACGCGCCCGTCGTCGTCGACGTACGCCAGCGCGCCGTGCGTCTCCAGGCTGGCGTGCTGCACCCGCTGGGTGCGGAACGTCTGCTCGTAGACGAGGTCGGCGGCCGCCAGGCCGGCGGCGACGTCGCCCACCTCGGCGTGGATCTCGGCGACCACGTTGTCGCCCGGGCGGGCGATGCCGCTCTCGCCGCCCTTGTCGGCGTGCAGGACCGGCGCGCCCGGCGACATGGCGTCCTCGGGATCGGTGACCGCCGGCAGCGGTTGGTAGTGGACGACGACCCGCCGACAGCCCTCCTCGGCGGCGGACTCGGTGTCCGCGACGACGGCCGCGACCCGTTGGCCGACGTGCCGCACCACGTCGTCCAGGAGGCGCGTGTCGGCCGGGTCGTCGCCCACCTGCTCGTGCTGCGCGCTGGAATAGAGCCGGTCGGGGACGTCCGCGTGGGTGAGCACCGCGTGCACGCCCGGCAGGGCGAGCGCGGCGGTGGCGTCGATGGACAGGATCCGTGCGTGCGGATGGGGGGAGCGCAGCACCTTCAGGTGCAGCAGGCCGGGCACGTGGACATCGAAGGTGTACCGGGCGGCGCCGGTGACCACGTCCGGTCCGGCCGGCGCCGCGACGTTCACCCCCACCGTCGTGTCCGGGTGCGGCGCCTCGACGTGGCGGACGCCGTGGATCGCGTCCGCGATGGCCCGGTAGCCGGTGCAGCGGCAGAGGTTGCCCTTCAACGCCTGCGGCAACGAGTGACGCTGGTCCTCGTCCAGCGCCGCCGCCGTCATGATGAACCCGGCGGTGCAGAAGCCACACTGGAAGCCCTGCGCGTCCAGGAAACGCCGCTGCACCGGATGCAACCCGGCGGTCGGAGCAAGACCAGAGATCGTGGTCACCCGGCGGCCCGACGCCCGGACCGCCGGGAACACGCAACTGTGCACGGGCTGCCCGTCGACGTGCACGGTGCACGCCCCGCAGTCGCCCGCGTCGCAGCCCTTCTTCACCCCGAAGCGGCCGTGCTCACGCAGGTAGGTGCGCAGGCACTGGCCGGGCCGTGGCGCTGCCGAGCAGGACTCCCCGTCGACGACGATGGGTCCGGTGCTCATCGCGTGCTCCCTGCGGCGAGTTCGGCGCGGATCTGCTCGGCGAACAGGACTGTGAGCTGGCGTCGCCAGGCCGGCAGGCCGTGCACGTCGTCGACGTACAGGTCGGCGGGGACGCCGTGCTCGACGGCCTCCCGTAGCGCCCCGGCCGACGGCACGGCGTCGAACCGCACCTGCACCGGCCGTACCGTCGACGCGGTCACGGTCAGCAGGAACGACCCGTCGTCCGCGTCGACGCGGCCGATGAGCAGCGCCGCCGAGCGACCCAGGGGGAACAACGACCCCTTGCGGAACGCGGTCCGGCTGCGCAGCGCGGCGGCGGGCAGGGTCATCGACCGTAGGAACTCACCGGGTACGAGGGCGGTCGTGCCCACGCCCGTGACGAACTCGGCGACTGGAAGCTCGCGTCGGCCACCACCGGCGTCCCGTACGAGGCAGGTGCCGTCCAGGGCCGCGCCGAGCGAGATCATCGGGCCGGCCGGCAGGGCGGTGCACACGTTCCCGCCCACTGTCGCCGTGTTCCAGATCTTGAACGAGGCGAGGAACGCCTCGCAGCACTGCCTGATCAGCTCCCGCTGCGCGGCGCGGGGCGACGCCGCATGGCCGGCCAGCTCGGCGATCGTGCAGGTCGCGGCGATGTCCAGGCCGTGCGGTGTGACGGTCAGCGGGGGCCAGCCCGCGCCGGCCAGGTCGCGGAGCCGGCGCAGGTGCCGCTGTGGCTCCGAGAACAGGAACGTGCCACCGGCCAGCCAGGCGTCCCCCGGCCGCCACGGGCCCGCGGCCTCGGCCGGAACCACCGCTCGCACCGTGTTCAGATCCACCGCCCACACCCCGTCCCGCGAACCCGGTAGCTCACCTGCCAGCAATCTCAGCAGTGCGCGACGTCGTCGCCCATTGGCGCAGGACACGAACGCTGGCGGTCCGGCGCCGCCGGAGGTTGGGCGTTCGCACAGCCGGGCCGGTGGCGGGCAGGGGTCTCAGTGGCGTTGCAGTTCGAGGGCGAGATACAGGTCGACGCGGTCGTCGAAGCGGTGCAGCCGGCGACCGGTGAGCTGTTCGATGCGTTGGATGCGGTACCGCAACGTGTTGACGTGGACGTGCAGCGCCTTCGCCGTGCGGGTCCAGGACCCGTCGCAGCGCAGGAACATGTCCAGGGTGTGCACCAGGCGGGCGTCGTGGGACCTGTCGTAGTCGGCGAGAGGGTGCAGCAGCCGCTGGTGGAAGGCCCGCCGGGCCTCGACCGGCACGCTGGCCAGCAGCAGCGCGTGGGAGGAGAGCTCCGCGCTGGAGACCACCGCCACCTGGTCCTGCCCGGTCACCGCGTACCGGTAGGCGTGCCGTGCCTCCTCGACCGCTCTGTTCACCGTCGCGACGTGGTGCGCCGGAGCGCTGAGCCCGATGGCGATCCGTTCGCCCCGCAGCCCCGGGGTCAGTGCCCGGGTCGACTGGCGGATCCGCTCGACGACGTCGGTCGGGCCGGCTCCGGTGCTCGCGGTGTCGTCGTCGGACCGGGGGTCGACGGGGATCACCGCGTGCACCTCACCACCAACCGCCGCGATCGCGGCCGAGGGTGCCAGCGGTCGCACGATCTCCTCGACCACGGTGAGCGCCAGATCGTCGGGTGCTCCTCCGCTGGTCCCGGCGGTGAGGACGACGACGGTGGCGTCCGGGTCGAGGTGGCAGGCCTCGAGCCGGGCCGCGATCTCCCCGGGTGGGGCGCCGTTGACGAGCGGCTGGATCAGGAGCGCGGCGAGGCGTCGCTCCACGTGCAGATGCCGGTCGAGGTGGGCACGTTCGAGGGTGAGCAGGGTGAGCAGGCCGTCGACGGCCTGCCGGCGGTCGCTGCTCCAGGTTGTCGCGTCGCCGGCGCACGCGAACAACCAGGCGCCGAGACGCCGGCCGGGACGGGTGCCGGCGGCGAAGAGGGAGTACCGCCGGTTGCGCGCCGTGCCGAGCACGTGGGGCAGTTGGGGGGCGGTCAGGAAGGTGCGGGCCAGGCGGGCGCGCAGGTCGTCGGCGATCGGGGCGGTGCCCGCGACGAGCCGACCGGTCGGCGACAGGACCCAGCAGGGGATCTCGGCGGCGGCCGAGGGCAGCAGATCGGCGAGGTGCGCGTCCTCGGTCAGCGCGGCGATCAGGCCCCGGTGTCGATTCACGATCGCCGTCAGGTTGGTGGCCTTCTCCACCCGCAGTGCGGCGCCGATGGCGTCGCTGATGGCGGTGAAGGACACCTCGACGGGCACCTCGAAGACGGGGACGCCGTGGCGGGTACACGCCTCCACGACGTCGACCGGAACCCCACCGAAGGCGGCCGCACCGGCCCCGACCGCGCTGACGCCGGCTCGCGCGACAGCCGTCGCGAACACCTCGGAATCCTCGGGGACGCGCCTCCACATGAGACCGGTGAGCACCACCTCGCCACCGGAGAGATAGCGGCTCGGGTCGAGCAGATCGGTGGTGAAGAACTGCTGGATCACACGCTCACCCTGGCCGTGGCCGCTGAGCATCGTCAGTTTGAGGTTGGCCTGGCCCAGGAGGTCGCTGAGCCGCATCGACAACTCCTTGCCTTGGAGGAAGCTCCAGAGACCGTAGGGCGGGAATGTTTCAAGTTCGGTTCGCTCGCCCAATGCTCCCGGCCCCCGGCGCTGTTTGACTACCGCCACCGACGGGTGGAGGGGAGGACCGGTGGACCAGCGTCTGGGGTGGTTCAACGCGTTGCCCACGATCGACGCCGAGCGGGCGTTGTCGGCCTGCTGCGCGTCGCCGTCGTGGGCGCGGGCCGTGGCCGCCGCCCGTCCCTACGCCGACCAGCGGGCGCTCGTCCGTACCAGCTCGGAGGTGCTCGCCGGGTTGCCCTGGTCGGACGTTGCCCAGGCGCTGGCGGCGCACCCCCGGATCGGGCAGCGCGCCGCCGGGACCGACCGCGACGCGGTCTGGTCCCGGCGCGAGCAGGCCGGCGTCGCCGACAGCGCCGATACGGCCCGGGTCGCGCTGCGCGAGGTCAACCAGGCCTACGAGGACCGCTTCGGGCACGTCTTCCTGATCTTCGCGAATGGACGGTCGGCAGCGGAGATCCTCGCCGCCGCCCGGTCCCGGCTCGACAACGACACCACGACCGAGCGGGAGGTGGTCCGGGCGGAGCTCACCCGCATCACCGAGCTGCGACTGACCAGGCTGGTGACCGAGTGAGCCTCTCCACACACGTCCTCGACACCACCCGTGGTGAACCGGCCCAGGGCGTGCTGGTCCACCTGTACCGCTGGGCCGGCGACGGGTGGATCGACGTCGCCACGGGGCGGACCGACACCGACGGGCGACTGCGCGACTGGGTGCCGAAGCGGCGCTGGGCCCGGGGGACGTACCGGCTCTGCTTCGACACCGCCGGCTATCTCGGCCTCGGGGCGTTCTTTCCCGAGGTGTCGGTGGTGTTCGTGGTCACCGACGCCTGGCGGCACCTGCACGTGCCCCTGCTGCTGAGCCCGTACGGCTATTCGACCTACCGAGGGAGTTGACCCGATGGACATCGTGCTCGGTCCCCACCAGTACGGAAAGGCCGAGGTGCGGCTGGTCCACGTCGTCCGCCACGGCGAACGGCACCACCTGACCGACCTCACCGTCGGCGTCGCGCTCGCCGGCGACCTGGCCGACACCCACCTCACCGGCGACAACTCCCGCGTCCTGCCGACCGACAGCCAGAAGAACACGGTGTACGCGTTCGCCCGCCGCCACGGCGTCGGCGAGATCGAGGAGTTCGGTCTGCTCCTGGCGCGACACTTCGTCGAGTCCCAGTCCGCCATCAGCCGGGCGACAGTCACCATCGAACAGCACGCCTGGGGCCGCCTGGGCGAGCACTCGTTCGCCCGCGCCGGAGCGGAGACGCGTACGACGACTGTCACCGTCGACGGGTCGGACGCCGTGGTCGTCTCCGGGCTGACCGGGATGGTGCTGATGAACACGACCGCCTCGGAGTTCTTCGGCTTCGTCCGGGACGAGTACACGACCCTGCCGGACGCGCACGACCGGATCCTGGCCACCGCGGTGGACGCCCGCTGGCGACACGCGACGAGCGACAACGACGACTGGGCGGCCTCGTTCGCCGAGACCCGCCGTCACCTCGTCGAGGCGTTCGTCGGCACGCACAGCCTGTCCCTGCAGCAGACCCTGTACGCGATGGGTCGACAGGTCCTCGCACACCGCCCGGAGATCACCGAGGTGCGGCTGTCACTGCCTAACAAGCACCACTTCACCGTCGACCTCGCACCGTTCGGGCTCGACAACCCGAACCAGGTCTTCCACGCCCCCGACCGACCGTACGGGCTGATCGAGGGCGCGGTACGCCGCGACGACGCCCCACAGTGGGCCGACTCGTGGTGGGACTCGTGAGCACGCCGCCGGGGCAGCGGATCCTGCTCGAGGGCTGCGCGATCGCGACCGTCGACACCGACGGCCGCGAGTACCAGCAGGGTCACATCCTCATCGCCGACGGTCGGATCGCCGCCGTCGGGGCCGGCGCGGCGACCCCGATCGACGACGCCGGGCCACTCCGTCGGGTCGACGCCTCCGGCTGCCTCGCCACGCCGGGCCTGGTCAACACCCATCACCATCTCTACCAGTGGGCGACCCGCGGCCTCGCGCAGCAGGCCGACCTGTTCGGTTGGCTCACCGAGCTGTACCCGATCTGGGCGCGCATCGGCGCGGAGGACGTCGCGGCGGCCGTCGGCGCCGGCCTGGGCTGGCTGGCGCTCTCCGGCTGCACCACGACCACCGACCACCACTACGTGTTCCCGCCCGGCGCCGGCGACCTCTTCGCGGCCGAGGTGGCTGAGGCGGGCCGGGTGGGCCTGCGCTTCCACCCGGTCCGCGGATCCATGGACCTCGGCGCGTCGGCGGGTGGCCTTCCTCCCGACCACCTGGTGGAGGACACCGACGCCGCGCTCGCCGCGACCGCCGAGGCGATCCACCGCTTCTCCGATCCGTCGCCGGACGCGATGGTCCGGGTCGCGGTCGGCCCCTGCTCCCCGTTCTCGGCGAGCGAGCGGCTGATGCGCGAGGCCGCCGCACTGGCGCGGAACGCCGGTGTGCGACTACACACCCACCTGGCCGAGACCGTCGACGAGGAGGCCTACTGCCGGGCCACGCACGGGTGCACACCCGCCGAGTACGCCGAGCGGCTCGGCTGGCTCGGCGACGACGTCTGGCTCGCGCACGGCGTGCACCTGGACGCCGAAGCCGTCAAGCGGATCGCTGAGACCGGCACCGGCCTCGCACACTGTCCCAGCTCCAACGCCCGCCTCGGCGCCGGCATCGCGCCGGTGCGGGACCTGCTCGACGCCGGAGTGCCCGTCGGCCTCGGTGTCGACGGCCCCGCCTCCCAGGAGGCCGGGCAACTCGTCGCCGAGCTGCGCCAGGCACTGCTGGTGGCCCGGTTGCGGGGCGGTCCGACCGCACTCACCGCCCGGGAGGCGCTGACCCTCGCCACCCGCGGGGGCGCCCGCTGCCTCGGCCGCGAGGACGACCTGGGATCCATCGAGGAGGGCAAGCTCGCCGACATCGCGCTCTGGCGTCTCGACGGGCTCGGCCACGCCGACATCGCCGACCCGGTGGCGGCCCTGGTCTTCGGCGCTCCGCCACCGCTGGAGCTGCTCCTCGTCGGCGGAAGACCGGTCGTCGAGGGCGGCCGGCTGACCACCGTCGACGAACGGGACCTGCTCGTGCGCGCCCGGCACGCAGCGGGCCGGCTGCGGACCTGAACCCCGACGCCACCGACAGCGCTGCGACAGCGAGGACAGGAGCGGATGTGCCGACGACCACCGAACGGGAAATCCTCAGCCCCGAGGCGCGGGAGTTCGTCAGCGACCTCCAGCGGCGCTTCGGCGCCCGCCGGGCGGACCTGCTCGCCCGCCGGACGTGGCGGCGCGCGGAGATCGCCCGTACCGGCCGGCTCGACTTCCTCCCCGAGACCACGCACATCCGCGACTCCGCCTGGCGGGTGCCACCACCACCGCCGGGCCTCGTCGACAGGCGGGTGGAGATCACCGGACCCACCGACCGCAAGATGGCCATCAACGCCCTGAACTCCACGGCGAAGGTCTGGCTCGCCGACCTGGAGGACGCCAACACCCCGCACTGGGCGAACGTGGTGGCAGGCCAGGTCAACCTGTACGACGCGACACGCGGCACGCTCCGCTACGACGCACCGGACGGGCGACGCTACACCCTGCGCGCCGACCGGCCGCTCGCCACCGTGGTCGTCCGCCCCCGGGGCTGGCACCTCGACGAGCGCCACCTGCCGGTCGACGGAGCACCGGCCAGCGGCGCTCTCGTCGACTTCGGACTGCACGTCTTCCACAACGCGCGCGAGTTGGTCGAGCGGGGGACCGGCCCGTACTACTACCTGCCGAAGCTGGAGAGCCATCGGGAGGCACGGCTCTGGCACGACATCTTCGCGTACGCCGAGGACACGCTCGACATCCCGCGCGGCGCGATACGCGCGACAGTGCTGATCGAGACCATCACCGCCGCCTTCGAGATGGACGAGATCCTGCACGCGTTGGGGCCACACGCCGCCGGCCTCAACGCGGGCCGCTGGGACTACCTGTTCTCCATCATCAAGACCTTCCGCGAGCGTGCCGTCCTCCCCGACCGCGCCGCGATCACGATGACCGCGCCGTTCCTGCGGGCGTACACCGAACTGCTCGTCGCCACCTGTCACCGCCGTGGCGCCGCGGCCATCGGCGGCATGTCGGCGTTCATACCCGGCGGTGACCCCGCGCAGAACGAGCTGGCCCTGGCACGGGTGCGCGCGGACAAGGAGCGCGAGGCGACCGACGGCTTCGACGGCTCGTGGGTGGCCCACCCCGGGCTGGTCGCGGTCTGCCAGGAGGTCTTCGACGACGTTCTCGGCGAGCGGGACAACCAACTGGACCGCACCCGCGACGACGTGCGGGTGCACGCCGGCCAGCTGCTCGACTTCACCGTCGAGGGCGGCGAGGTCACCTCGGCCGGGCTGCGGACCAACGTCTCGGTCGCGCTGCGCTACCTGGAGGCCTGGCTACGTGGCGTCGGCGCGGTCGCCATCAACAACCTGATGGAGGACGCCGCCACCGCGGAGATCTCGCGCGCCCAGGTCTGGCAGTGGGTGCACCAGAAGGTCCCGCTCGTCGACAGCGGTGAGACAGTCTCCCCGGCCCTGGTCCGACGCGTCCTCGACGAGGAGTTGGCCGGCATCCGGCACACCGTCGGCACGGACGCCTACGCGGCCGGGCGGTGGCCGGACGCCCGCGCCCTCGTCGAGCGCGGCGCCCTGGCCGAGGAGTTCGTCGACTTCCTCACGGTGCCCGCGTACGAGGTCATCGACTGATGGGCCGCCGACTGGACGCCGGGACCATCGCCGAACTGGACCGCCGCCTCGCGCCCGTCGACGCGGCGCTGCGGCAGCACTACCCGGGCGCGGTCCCCGGCCGGCAACCGGTGCACACCGTGTACGTGCCGGCGGACCGGTTCACCCCGGGCCTGTGCCCGACCTGGGGTGCGCAGGCGCTCGACGCGCTCGACGCCTGTCCACCCCTGCCGTTCCCCACCCACCTGCGCGACCGGGTGGTGGCGAAGCTGTCCCGCGAGCCCATTGAGGACCTTCGCCTGGACTTCGAGGACGGTTACGGCGTACGCGACGACGAGGAGGAGGACGACGCGGCCCGCGCGGCCGCGACCGGGCTGCGGGACGGGCCGACCCCCGCCTTCGTCGGGCTGCGCTGCAAGAGCCTGGAACGGGACAGCCGGGACCGGGCGGTCCGGACCCTCGAGGTGTTCCTCGACGCTCTCGGCCCGCTCCCGTCCGGCTTCGTCATCACCGTTCCGAAGGTCCGGGCCGTGCCGCAGGTCGCGGCGATGGCCCTGCTCTGCGCGCAGTTGGAGGCCGCGTACGCGCTGCCGACCGCGAGCCTGCGCTTCGAGTTGCAGATCGAGACTCCCGAGGCGGTGCTGGGCGCCGACGGCACAGCCACCGTCGCCCGCATGATCACCGCTGCCGAAGGGCGCTGCGTGGGGCTGCACTACGGCACCTACGACTACAGCGCCGCCTGTGGCATCGCGGCGGCCCAGCAGTCTCTCGACCATCCCGTCGCCGACCACGCCAAAGCCGTCATGCAGGTCGCGGCGGCCGGCACCGGCGTACGCCTCTGCGACGGCTCGACGAATGTGCTGCCGGTCGGTGACCCGGCCGCCGTGCACGCGGCCTGGCGGCTGCACGCGAGCCTGGTCCGCCGCTCCCTCGAACGCGGCTTCTACCAGGGCTGGGACCTGCACCCGGCGCAGCTGCCCACCCGGTTCGCGGCCACCTACGGTTTCTTCCGCGAGGGTCTGCCCGGCACCGTGGCACGCCTCTCGGCCTATCTCGACCGCCGCGCAGGGGGCGTGCTGGAGGAGCCGGCGACCGGCCACGCGCTCGCGCTGTTCCTCCGCCGTGGTTTGGACTGCGGCGCACTCGACCCGGACGAGGTGCCCGTCGACAGCGCCACACTGGAGGCGATGTGAGCTACGACCTGGTCCTGCGCTCACCGCGGGTCGTCACTCCGCAGGGGGAGCGGCCGGCGACGGTCTGCCTCGCCGATGGCCGGATCCAGGCGGTGACCGACTACGACGCGGCGCCCGACGGTCCGACCACCGATCTCGGCGACCTGGCGTTGCTGCCCGGCGTCGTCGACACCCACGTACACGTCAACGAGCCGGGACGCACCGAGTGGGAGGGATTCGCCTCGGCCACCCGCGCCGCGATCGCCGGTGGCGTGACCACGATCGTCGACATGCCGCTCAACTCGATCCCACCGACCGTGTCGGTGCCGGCGCTGGAGACGAAGCGGCGCGTCGCCGACGGCGCGGTCCACGCGGACGTCGGGTTCTGGGGTGGCGCGGTGCCCGGCAACGCCGCGGACCTTCCCGCACTGCACCGCGCCGGTGTCCTCGGCTTCAAGTGTTTCCTCGTGGACTCCGGGGTGCCGGAGTTCCCGCCGCTGGACCCGACGGCGTTCGACGACGCCCTCGACGCGGTCGACGCCCTGTTCATCGTGCACGCGGAGAGCCCGGACCAGATCAGCGTCGCGCCGCCGTCGCGTCGCTACGCCGACTTCGTGGCGTCCCGGCCACCGGACGCGGAGACAGCGGCCATCGCCCGGGTGCTGGACGCCGCCCGACGCCTCGGCGCGCGGGTCCACATCCTGCACCTGTCGTCGGCGGACGCCCTGCCACTGATCGCTGCCACGAGGAACGCGGGCGTCCGGGTCACGGTCGAGACCTGCCCGCACTACCTCTGCCTGTACGCCGAGGAGGTGCCGGACGGCGCCACCGAGTACAAGTGCTGCCCGCCGATCCGCGACCAGGCGAACCAGGACCGCCTCTGGGCGGGCCTCGCCGCCGGGGTCATCGACTGCGTCGTCTCCGACCACTCACCCAGCACCCCGGCGTTGAAGCGACCTCCCGGCGGTGACTTCGCGGCCGCCTGGGGAGGCATCGCGTCGTTGCAGATCGGCCTGCCGGCGGTCTGGAGCGCCGCCCGGCGACGCGGGTACCGGCTCGCGGACGTCGTCCGGTGGATGGCGCAGCGCCCTGCCGAGATCGCCGGGCTGGGCGGCAAGGGGCGCATCGCCGCCGGCTTCGACGCCGACCTGGTCGCCTTCGCGCCGGACGAGCCGTTCGCGGTCGACCCCGCCGCGCTGCGGCACCGCCACCCGGTCACCCCGTACGCCGGCCGGACACTGCACGGCGTCGTGCGATCCGTGTGGCTGCGCGGCCAACCGGTGTCGCCCGACGGCCCGCCACGCGGGCGGCTGATCTCCCGGAGCGACCGATGACCGCACACAGCGCTCTGCCCGACCTGGCCTCCCGGGCGCTGTCCGGCGGGGTAGTCCACGCCAACGACGAGTTCTTCGCCCCGAGCGATCACCTCGTCGACCCGAACCCGCCGGCGTTCACCCCGCGCACCTTCGGCGCCAAGGGGCAGGTCTACGAGGGTTGGGAGACCCGCCGGCGGCGTACGCCCGGGCACGACCACGCCATCGTGCGACTCGGCGTTCCCGGGATCGTGCACACCGTGGTCGTCGACACCAGCCACTTCACCGGCAACTACCCGCCGTACGCGGCGGTGGACGGCTGCCGGCTGGACGGGCACCCGTCGCCGGGGGAGTTGGCCGAGGCGCCCTGGACACCGCTGGTGCCCCGGGCGGCCCTCGCCGGTGACACCCGCAACGTGTTCCCCGTCGACCCGAGCCACCGCATCACCCACGTACGACTGTCGATCTTCCCGGACGGTGGTGTCGCGCGGCTGCGGGTGCACGGCGAGGCCATTCCCGACCCACGGTTCCTCAGCGGCGGCCTGGTCGACCTCGCGGCCCTGGAACACGGCGGGCTGGTCGCCGACTGCAGCGACATGTTCTACGGCACGCCGAACAACCTGATCGCTCCGGGCCGGGCGCGCACGATGGGGGAGGGGTGGGAGACCGCCCGCCGCCGCGACGACGGCAACGACTGGGTCCTGCTCCGCCTGGCCGCCCCCGGCGTGGTCCGCCTCGCCGAGCTGGACACCAGCCACTTCAAGGGCAACGCGCCCGGGGCGGCCGCGCTGCGTGGCTGCGAGACCGACCCGGACGACCCGGACGGCTGGTTCGACCTGCTGCCGGTGACCCGGCTGCAACCCGACACCCGGCACCGCTTCCTGGTCACGCAGGTGCGCCCGGTGAGCTGGGTGCGGCTCGACGCGTACCCGGACGGTGGGATGGCCCGCCTGCGCCTTCTCGGCGAGATCACCCCGGCCGGCCTGGACTCCCTGTACCAGCGGTGGTCCACGTGAGCGGCGGCGTCGGGGGAGTGCTGCTCGCGGCCGGCGCGGGCCGGCGCTACGGGCTGCCGAAGGCGCTCGCGGTCGCGCACGGCCAGCTCTTCCTGGAGATCGCCCTCGCCGCGCTGCGGGACGGCGGTTGCCACCCGGTCGTGGTCGTCCTGGGCGCCGCGGCCGACCGGATCCGGCTCGTCGCCGACCTCGACGGCGCGACCGTCGTGGTCAACCGGGACTGGTCGACCGGGATGGGGTCGTCCCTGCGGGTCGGGCTGCACACGCTCCGGCCGGCGGGCGTCACCGCCGCCGTCGTGCAGGTCGTCGACACGCCCGGCGTCTCCGCGGCGGCCGTGGCCCGCTTGGCGGCTCACGCCGGCGAGCGGACCATCGCCGCCGCCACCTACCGGGGCAGGCAGGGCCACCCGGTGCTGCTCGGCCGGGCGCACTGGCCGGGTGTGACCAGGATGGCGGCGGGTGACACCGGCGCCCGCCCGTACCTCGTGGCCCGCGCGCGGACGCTGCTCGCCGTGCCCTGCGACGACCTGGGCGACGGCGTCGACGTGGACCGGCCCGCCGGCCTGCCGGATGGCTCCGATGCGTGACGTGCTCGACGACGTCGAGCGGTGGTGGCGGGCCGGGCAGCCGACCGGGCTGGCCACCGTCGTCGCCACCTGGCACTCCGCGCCGCTGCCGTCCGGCACCACGATGCTCGTCGCTCCCGACGGCACGGTGACCGGCAACGTCTCCGGGGGCTGCGTCGACAGCGCGGTGTACGAGCTGGCCCGCGAGGTCATCGACACCGGCCGTCCCGGCCTGCACCGGTACGGGGTCAGCGGCGACGAGGCGTTCGCTGTCGGTCTGACCTGTGGCGGCACCATCGACGTCTACGTCGAACGGGTCGACCCGAACACCTTCCCGGCCCTGCCCGAGGTAGCCGACGCGATCCGCTCCGGCACACCGGTGGGATTGGTGACCTGCGTGGACGCCGGAGGCGATGCCCCGGGAGGACTACTCGGCCGACGGCTCGTCCTCCTGCCCGACCGGACCGTCGGCACGCTCGGCGGCACGGATCTGACGGCGGCCGTTGTCCGGGAGGCCAGGGACCTGCTCCGGGCCGGCCGAACGGCGACAGTGCACGTGGGCCGCGACGGCCAGCGCCACCGGGACGACCCGACCTTCCTGGTCGCCAGCATCGTGCCGCCTCCCCGCATGATCATCTTCGGGGCGACGGACTTCGGGAAGGCACTGGCCCGGATGGGCGCGTTCCTCGGCTACCGCACGACGATCGTGGACGCCCGCCGCGTCTTCGCGACCACGCGCCGATTTCCCGACGCGGACGAGGTTGTCGTCGACTGGCCACACCGCTACCTCTGTGCCGAGGTCGAGGCCGGACGGGTCGACGAACGGACCGTCCTCTGCGTCCTCACCCACGACCCCCGCTTCGACGTCCCGCTGCTGGAGCTGGCGTTACGCCTGCCCGTCGCCTACATCGGCGCGTTGGGCTCCCGGCGTACCCACGACGAACGGGTCGCGCGGCTCACCTCCGCCGGCGTGACCGGTGCCGAGCTCGGCAGGCTGACCGCGCCGACGGGGCTGGACCTGGGCGCCCGCACGCCGCAGGAGACAGCGGTCAGCATCGCCGCCGAGCTGGTGGCGCTACGCTCGGGCTGCACCTGTCGGCCGCTGCGCACGCTGCGCGGCCCGATCCACCAGAGCACCGGGGTGCCGCAGCGGTGAACCGGACGACCCGGCACCTCGTTGCAGGTGGGTGGCGTCGTCGAAGGGGCGGAAGGTGCGGATTGCTGGACTGTTGCCGCATGGTCGCGGCTGGATCGCCGGCCTGATCGCGGTCGGTGTCGCCGCCGCCGTGGGCGCCGGCGTGATCGCGTACGCCGGTCAGGACGACCTGGTCGGCCGGCCGCTCTCCGACGAGCAGATGTCCGCCGTACTCGCCGCCGGGCACGCCTGTCCGATGCTCTCCTCGGCACGGGTCGCCGGGCAGTTGATGGCCGAGTCGGGCCTGGCCGCCACCGCTACCCGCACGGAGTCCGGCGGCAGCGGCCTGGCCGGCCTGGACGAGCAGCAGTGGCGGCGGTGGACGCCGTGGCAGGGCGCGCAGCGCACCGAACCGGTGGCCGCCGTGGCCGCGCTGACGCACCTCATGTGCCAGCTCAGCGGTGAGATCCGGCAGTCCGGTGTGAAGGGCGACCCGTGGCGGTTGGCGCTGGCCGGCTTCCGCGTCGGCGTGCCGGCGGTCACCGAGGCCGGCGGCGTGCCCGACGCGGCGTCCGAGTACGTGCGACGGGCCGTCGGCTACGCGAGCCACTACCAGGGGCTTCCGCACTTCGCCTCGGCTGGCGCCGGCGCGCTCACGGCCGCGGCGGTGCCCGACGCCGTACCGCTGCCCGACGCGCTCGTACCCCCGATCGCCCGCGTCGGCCGGCGGTGCCCCCAGGTGCCCGCTGCCGCTGTCGCCGGGCAGTTGATGGCGGTGTCCGGCCTGCGTACGGACCCCCCGGACGCCGCCGTGCCCCTCGAGCTGTGGCAGCGGTACGCGCCCGCGAAGGCGTCCCGGGCCGACGCCGCGGACGTGATCGGTGTGCTCGGTGCGGGCATGTGCCAACTCGCGCAGGAATTGGACGGGTTGCCGGGTGACCCGTACCTGCTCGCGCTCGCCGCCTGGCACTCCGGCGAGGACACCGTCCGGCGCGCCGGCGGTGTCCCGGACGCGATGACCCAGTCCTTCCTGGAGCGGGTGCGCCGCTACACCGACTACTACCGGCTGGACACCCGCCTCGGCGCGGCTTCCGGCCCCGCGCCGTCGCCGTCCGCGTCGCGTACCCCGTCGGGGTTTTCGTCGGCCACCCCCGGGCGGCCGACGGCCGCGCCGCCCAGCCCCCCGTCGCGCAAGCCGGCGCCGCCCCAGCCCACCCCGCGTCGTAAGCCGGCCGGGACGATGTTCGCGCACGGGCGGTCAGGCAGTTGCCTGGACGCGGGGGCCGCCACCGACCTGCTCGCCTCCCGGATCGAGTCCTGTGACCCGTACCGGGTGTCGCAGCGTTGGAACGTGCGGTCGGACGGCACGATCCGGTCCGCGCGCAGCGGACTCTGCCTCGACGTCAACGACAGCGGTGTCACCGACGGCACCATCGTGCAGACCGCCACCTGCAACAGCGCGGCCACCCAGCGCTGGACGGTCCGCGACAACGCCCTGATCAGCGTGGTGAACGGCGGCATGTGCCTGGACATCGGCTGGGACCTGGCGACCACGGCCATCTGGACCTGCAACTACGACGAGGACCAGACCTGGCGGCCGACCACCTGACGCGCCGCCTGACTCCTGGGTGAGGGAAATCCCCGGAGAACGACCGGCGAGCTTCCCGGACGGTCCTGTGTTCGCCCGCCGGCTGGTTGTCTACCGGTGCCAACGATCATCGGCGCACAGGAGGCAGCCAGCATGGCGATCACCGACATCACCCCGCAGGACATCGAGAACGCGGCCAACAACCACGATGCGGCCGAGCAGGACCTCGACGGTCAGCGTAAGGGTCTCGACGACACGGTCAACGCCCTCTACGCCGCCAACAGCGGGCAGCTCATGGAGAAGCTGAACACCCTCCAGGACCAGTGGAGCGTGGACATGCGCCGCGTCCTCGACCTGCTCAACGACTGCGAGGAGTACCTGCGCCACTGCAAGACCGAGCTGGAACGGCTCAACCAGGACCAGGGCGGCGCCCTCGTCTGATCGCCGCACCCCACATCCCCTGACTGCCCGAAGGAGCTTCTCCGATGTCGGATTTCATCAAGTACGACTACTCCTCGATGGACCTCGCGTACGACGAGATGAAGCGGATCAACGACGCCGTGCTCGCCCAGTTGGACGTCCTCCAGCAGGAGGCCCAGAAGGTCCTCGCCTTCAACGGTGACTACGTCACGAACTACGACCAGAAGGCCCAGAAGGTCCGGGACGGGATCACCGAGCTGAACGACGTCACGGTCAAGCGCAGCAACGACCTGGCTGACATGTTCGGCGACTACCAGGCGACTGACCGGAAGCTCGGCGGGATGTGACGGGCGGGGGCGGCGGGAGGTGCCTGTGCCTCCGCCGCCCTGGTCGCGTAACGCCCACACCGCGTTACGTCCACATCGACACCGTGTGACGCACGCACCGGCCCGGAAAGGAGCAGTGCAGATGGCCAGCTCGGACAGCACCGAGATCGACCTCGCGGCGTTGCGCGACGCGGCGGAACAGATCGAGGACCTGATCACCGACAGCAGCATGACGATCTTCGAGACGGCAGCGGACACCAGCACACTGGAGGCCGGCAAACTCGACGCCGCCCAGTGGCTCGAGGCCATGGTCGCCGACCGCGGCGCCGGCCTGCGCCAGCACGCCCTCGACCTACAGGCGTCCTTCGAGGCGCTCGGCACGCGGCTGCGCACCATCGCCGACATCTTCGCGGAGCAGGACCAGTCGAACGCCGACTCGCTGCAGGGCAAGGCCGTCGACGAGATCGAGACCTGGACCGGATCGGTCGGTGGTATCACCATCCCGCCCGCGGAGGGCGAGGAAACCTACGACACCGGAGACAACGTCAATCGCGACGGCGCGCGTTTCGGCTTCGAGATCGACCCGATGACGGGCGAGGCGAAGAAGGCCGACGACGGGACCATCGCGGTCACCCTGCCGGCGCCCGAGGACCTGAACGTCACCGTCTTCCCGGACACCTCGATCACCCCGGACCTGCTCTTCACCGGCACCGACGTCATCGACTACGACTACGAGGGCGGGTTCTTCACCGAGGGCGCGAACAACCAGGCGGTGCCGCAGAGCACAAGCGTCACCGCGAACGTCACGCCCGAGGACGACGAGAAGTAGGCCATGCCCGAGGATTCGGTCGGCTCACTCCAGACGCCCGCCCCCCGTGGGCAGACGTTCGCCGCGCTGCACGTGTGGACGGACCTGCATCCGTACGTCAGCGAACTGGTGGACAACACCGCTGAGACCGGCAACGCCTGGCACGACGCGGGGGCGGCCTTCGAGAAGGCCGCCGCCGAACTCGCCCGCATCAACGACGAGTTCGACCGGATCAAGACGGCGCTGGACCCGGGCTTCATCGGCAAGGCCGGTGACGCGTTCCAGGAACGGACGGCGGAGCTGCTCAACCACAGTCGGGCCGTGCACGACCGGTTGGAGGGGTACGGGCAGCTGGTCGGCGACGTCGGGCACGACATCAAGGTGTTCGCCACCGCCTTCTGGGAGGCGGTCGAGACGTTCCACCAGCTCACCGACCAGCAGGAGCAGCTGTTCGAACAGGCGGTGTACAACGCGTACAACGCTGTCGAGATGTCGCCGCCGGCGGACATGTTGCAGAAGGCGCGCGACGCGGCGTACCAGATGGTCGAGCAGAACATCATGATGCCGCACATGCGGCAGCTCCTGATGACGCTCAGCGACAAGTACGTGATCAAGGGCGAGGCGTTGGACCCGCTGGAGATCACCCCGCCGAACGTGTTCACCAGCGCGGCGGACGACTCCTCGTCCTCGTCGAACGACGACGACGAATCCTCGTCCTCGGGGAACGATGACGACTCGTCGTCGAGCAACGACGACGAGCGGGACAAGGCCGAGGCCCAGGCGCAGGACACGATCGACGATCTGGAAGACGCCGCGCGGGACGGCGGCCTGGGCGGGTCGACGGGTGGCTCCTCCGGCGGCGGCGCCGGTGACGGCGCGCTGAAAAGCGACGGCTCGGGGGCGGGTGGCGGCGACGGTGCGGCGGAGCGGCAGGCCGCCCTGCAGGACGCGCAGAAGGCGGCGAACGACGCCATGGACGGCCTGTCCAAATCTGCCGGGAGTACGTCCGGCAGCGGTGGGGCGCCGAGCGGTGAGACCTCCGGCGCTGGTGCGGGCGGCGGCATGCCGGGCATGGGCAGTGGCGGCAGCCCCGGGTCCGGCAGCTCGGGTGGTGGCAAGGGCAGTGGCAGCAGCCCCGGCAGCGGCAGTGGCAGCAGTCCCAGCAGCGGCAGTGGCAGCAGTCCCAGCAGCGGCGGTGGCAGTCCCGGCGGTGGCATGCCGAGCGGCGGATCGGGCAGCCCCGGGGGCGGCAAGGGCAGCGGCGGCGGTGCCGATCAGGCCCGCCAGAAGGCGTTGGACGACGCGCAGAAGGCAGCCACCGACGCGATCGAGGGCTTGCAGTCGGCCGGCGGTGGCATGCCGGGCGGCGGCTCCTCAGGCGGCGGCCTGCCGACCGAGTCCTCCGGCCCGTCGAGCGGCAGCGGGCCCGGCACGGGCGGCGGGCAGCCATCCGAGGCGGCCCGGCAGCAGGCCCTGAACGACTCCAAGAAGGCCGCCGACAAGGCGATCGCCGACCTGTCGGATAAGCCGGGCGGGCCCGGCGCCGCCGAGCGTCAGCAGGCGCTCGACGACGCCCGGGAGGCCGCGGACAAGGCCATCGAGGACCTGCTGGGTCAGGGTGGCGCGAGCGCCCCGGGGGAGGCGGTGCAGGACGCCCGGGACGCGGCCACCGACGCCATCGACGATCTGTTGGAGGAGAACGAGGCCAGTGACGCGGATCCGGAGACCAAGGAGCAGCGTCGCGCGGCGCTTGAGGACGCCCGGGACGCGCTCGACGACAGCCTGGAAGAGATGGCTCGCTCGACGCACACCGTGGACCCGGAGGACGCCCGGCACGACGACGCCGTCCGCGGGGCCCGGCAGGCGGTCGACGCCGCGATCGGAGACCTGATCGAGGAGGCCGAGGCGCAGCCGGGCGAGAGCGCCGAGGAGAAGGCCCGGATCGAGGCGCTGGAGGACGCCCGAGACGGCGCTACCGGCGCCCTCGACGACCTGATCGAGGAGAACGGCGTCCACACCGGGGACGGCCGGCCGACAAGCCTCGCCGACTTCCTCAGCGGGGCACGCTCCGGTGGGGGCGGCGGCTCGGGCGCGTCGGGCGGGCTGGGCTCGGCCGGCGGCGGGGGCTCGGCCGGCGGGGCCGGCGGTGTGGGTACCGCCGGCAGCCCGCTCACCGACCTGCGCCCGCCCGTCCCGGTGGCCCAGGCCGGCCCGACCGGCCCGGCCATCGACCCGTCCGCCGGGCAGGGCATGCCGATGATGCCGCCGATGGGTCAGGGACACGGGCAGCAGCCGTCCCGCGACCGGGAACGCAGCATCTGGTTGGAGGGCGACGACGAAGCCTGGCAGGACGACAGCGACGGGGCCTCCGCCGAGGCGATCGGCCGGCCCTCGTGACAGTTCTGTTGCTGGAGGAGGCGGTCGCCCGACTGAGCCGTACCCCGCCCGCGGCGCTCTACGCCGCCGCGGACCGCTTCGAGGACCGGCGGCAGACCTTCGCCGAACTCGCCGACCGGCTCCGCCGCGCCCTGCGCGACGCCGAGGACGCCTACCGGTCGATCAGACCCACGTCCTCGGTACCGGCGTCGTCCGCCCACGTCGCGGCGGTGCTCGACCAACTCGCCGCTACCGACTTCGCGAGCGCGCTGCGCCGGGCCGGCGACTCACTGGCCGACGCCCGCGACCGCCTCGGCGAGCTGGTGGCCCGCCAGGCCGTCGACCCGCAGACGCGACCCAACACGTACGACGTGCAGGGCCAGGTGGTCCTGTCGTCCGCCGGGGCGGCGCTCCTGCGGGCCGGGCAGGACCTCCCGCCGCCACCCCCGGTCACCGCGACCGGGCGGGAGCTGACCGGGTCGGCGCCGCCCGGCGTCGAGTTGTTCGCCAGCGATCTCGACCCGGACCGGGACGTCCCGCCCAGCCCGCCGGGTGGCGCCTCTCCCGGCGCGGGCGCGCCGATGATGCCGATGATGCCGATGCACGGGATGGGCATGGGCGCGGTCGGTGCCCACCAGCGCGACCGGCGCGTGGTCGTCCCCGCGCCGGTCGACCCCGGCCCCTGGGCCGAACCGTCGGACGGTTGGGGAACCCCCGGACGCGGCCGGCCCTCCACACCAGTACGCCCCGAGAGGAGCCCCTGATGACCGACCAACGGACCCCCGGCGACGCGACAGCCGGCTTCGAGGCCGCCCTGCAGACGCTGGCCGAGGAACGGGAACGGCTCGGACGCCTGCACGAGCGGATGGCGCAGGGCACGACAACCACCTCGAAGGACCGGATGTTGTCGGTCGCCATGAACGGCCGCGGCGAGATCCTCAAGCTGACCTTTCACAACACCCGGTACCGCCAGATGGCACCGGCCGAGCTGGCCTCGCTCATCACCGAGACGATCGCGGCGGCCCGCGTCGAGTCCCTGAACCAGCTCGCCGACGTCGCCGGCGGGGAGGTGCTGCCCGGCATCTCGTTGCAGGACCTGGCCGGCGGCGAGGTCGACCTGGAACGCATGGTGAGCAGCTTCCTCAACGCCTCGCTGGACGTCCTGCCGCCTGGCGCGGTGTCCACCGGCGACCAGGCGCGACTGCGGGGAGAGAGCTGATGTCCGAGATCACCTCCGCGGACGTACCCGGGGTGCGCGCGATGGCGGACCGGCTCGGGGCCAGCGGCGACCGGCTCGGTGAGGCATTCACGGCGTTGCAGCGGGACCTCGATGCCGTGTACGGCTGCTGGGGCGACGACGCGTCCGGCAAGTCCTTCGCGAACAACTACGTCGGGCCCGCCGAACAGCAGATCGCCGACATCGGCACCACCGTCGAGACCCTCGTCGGTGTCGCCGACAATCTGCGCCTCATCGCCGACGCGTTCCAGCAGCTCGACGCCCAGGGCGGCGGCACGTTGGAGCTGCAGAGCGAGTAGCGGAAAGTCGCGGAGGACCAGATGGCGGAGGATTCCGGGCCCGGGGTCGTCGACCTGCCCCCCGACCTTCAGCGGCTGCTGAAGGTCGTGGTCGGCATGGAGTGGCCAGAGGGCAACGAGGCGATGCTGCGGAGCATGCACCGGATGTGGAGCGACCACGGGGACGTTCTGCGGGCGCTGCGCGACGACATGCCCGGACTGGCCCGCTCCCTCGGCGACGCGATGACCGGGTCGGCCGCCACGACGTACACCGATCTGGTCCGCTCCGACCTGCCCGCCGTCCTCGACGCCCTGGCCAGCGTGACCGACGAACTCGCCAAGACCTCGATGAACGCCGCCGCGGACATCCAGAAGACCAAGGTGACGATCATCGTCCAGTTGGTCGTGTTGGCGGCGTCCATCGCCTGGCTGCTGGCCACTCTCTTCGGTGCCCTGTTCATCCCGATCGTGGTCGCTACGGCGCGCGGCATCCTGTATGCGATCCTCCGTACCCTGATCACGGAGCTGGCCGCCGAGGTGGTCATCGGCTTCGGCGTGGACCTCGCCACCCAGCTCGCCCAGATCGCCCGTGGTCTGCGCATCGGCGGCCTGGACACGCAGTCGTTGCTGGTGTCCGGCGTCGGGAGCGTGATCGGTGGTGTCGCCGCCGGCGCCGGTCGCCTGGTCGCCGGCGAGGCGGCCCGGCACCTGGCGAACAGGTGGACGAGCACCACCCAGAGCATCACCTCGGACGGAATGCGCCAGATCACGGACATCCAGTTCAAGGGGGCGTACGCCGCGATCTCCGCGACCGCGCAGGGCGCGGGCGGCGCCATCGCGGACGCGGGCACCGGCGCGATCTTCGGGCAGGGGTTCAACTGGGGTTCGGTGACCGCGGCGACGATTGGCGGAGCGTCCGAGGGCGGGCCGTCCACCGGCGGTCGAAGCGGTGGCGTGGGCGAGGTGGGGGTGCCCAGTGTGGACGGGCTCCCCAGCTATGCCGAGGCGGTCGGCGACTCCGACGCGAAGCCCGGCGACCAGGTCGGTGAGAAGTCCGACGCGGACGTCACGGAGAAGCCGGGCGCGAGTGGATCGGACACGTCCGCTGACGTCGCCGCCGGGTCGGACAGCGCCGCCACCACGGACGCTGCGCGGTCCAGCTCGGACGAGGCACAATCGGTGGCGGCCTCTGGTTCTGGACCGGTGGGTACGTCCACCACCGGGCCGGCCGTCGCCCCGGTGGCGTCCGCCCGTGCGGGCGGAGCGTCCCCGACCACTACCGTCCCGACGGCGGCGTCCACCGGACCTTCCTCGGCGGCGTCGACCTCAACCCCGGCTTCGGCGGCTTCCTCGTCCAGCCAAGCCCCGTCGGCCGGTTCTTCGGCCCCAGGCTCGGCCTCGGCCCCGTCGGCGTCGGGCTCTGCTTCGGCCCCGTCGGCGTCGTCGGCGTCGGGCGCGGCGTCGACGGCGGCCTCCTCCGCGTCGGGGGGCTCCTCGGGGGCGAGTCCCGAGGCCGCTGCCTC
Organism: Micromonospora sp. WMMD1120; assembly: GCF_029626235.1. Taxonomy (NCBI): domain Bacteria; kingdom Bacillati; phylum Actinomycetota; class Actinomycetes; order Micromonosporales; family Micromonosporaceae; genus Micromonospora; species Micromonospora sp. WMMD1120. The sequence continues at coordinate 4,818,448 of NZ_JARUBO010000005.1, forward strand.
GACGGGTCCCTCGACCGGCGCCGCGCAGGCAGCCGCCGCCGGCGGGGGATCGGCGACGGTTCCGACGTCCGGCACGACCACCGGCGGCTCGCCGGTCGCGACGGTGGGAGGGGCGAACGCGGGGCAGGGTGGCGGTGCCCCGTCCACCGGCGGTGCCCCGTCCACCGGCGGGGCGTCGTCGTCCGCCTCGTCGTCGGCCTCCTCGACGCCCGCTGGCACGCCCGCCGCAGCGGGTGGGTCGGCGAGCGCGGCAGGCCCGGCCACCTCGGCACCCACCCCCACCTCCGCCTCCGGCAATCCGGCGGCGGCGACCTCGACGGCATCCGGATCAGCGGCCACCTCGTCCTCGGCTACTTCGCCTTCTGCCCCATCCGCCGCGACCTCGACGTCGGTCTCGTCGGCCACCTCGCCGTCCGCGACAGCGCCGTCGTCGACGGTCGCGCCCGGCACGCCGGTGACCGCTTCGACGGCGACGGCGAATCCCGCCTCGGCCACAGCGCAGTCATCGGGGACCGCTGTGCCGTCGTCGACGCCGGCAACCACGTCGACCCCACCGGTCGCGCCGCCCTCGACCTCGACGGCAGCCTCCCCGTCGACCGTCAGCTCGCCATCGACTTCGGCGGTCGGTTCCTCGTCGGCAGCTTCGCCGGCACCAGCAGCGACGTCCACCCCGGCCCCGACAGCATCCCCGCCCACGACGTCCGCTCCCGCTCCGACAGCATCCGCGACCACGACGGCGACTCCGTCCGCCGCGGCGACTCCGTCCGCCGCGGCGACTCCGTCCGCCACGGCGACTCCGTCCGCCACGGCGACTCCGTCCGCCACGGCGACGCCCTCGACCGCAGCTCCGGCACCTACCTCGACCCCGGCCCCGACCGCTACTCCGACGCCGACGTCCACGCCGACGTCGACGCCGACCTCAACCCCGGCACCGACAACAACGCCAACCCCGGCACCGACAACAACGCCAACCCCGGCACCGACAACAACGCCAACCCCGACGACAACGCCAACCCCGACGACAACGCCAACCCCGACGACAACGCCAACCCCGACGCCGACGACAACGCCAACCCCGACCCCGGCGGCCACGCCGTCGGCTGGGGTGGGGGACGTCACGGGGAAGCCGGTGCCCGTCGTCTCGGCCGGTGATGCGGCGACGGCTCATCGACAGCACGCTCCGACCGCCACCACCGGCCTGACCGTGACACCGCACGTCAGCGGCCCTGTACCGGCGACACCCGCACGCGACAGCGGCGGCGACGTGGGTGGGGTCGTGTTCGCGTACCCGCCGCCGCGCCCCGCCCGGCCGCGTACCGACGCGACTTCGACGCCGTCACCCGTGCCGGACGAGTCCAGCGGCACCGCACCGACCGCCGCCGACGTCGCCGGCGCCGTGCCCGTCGATCGCAGCGGCTGGGTGCCGGTCGGTGATCCGCTCACCGTGGAACAGATGCGCGCACGCTTTCCGTATCTGGACCGGGCCAATCCGGAGCGGGCGCTGCTGAACTGCGTATTCGCGGCGATCGTCACCGATCTGTTGGTGCGCTTCGGTGGGCGGGACCGGTTCGAGGCGCCCGCATCCGTCGCCACCGAGGTGGGTGTGCTGAGCTTCTACGCGGGGCGGCCCGTTCAGGAAGCCGACGGATACCAGGCCGTCATCGACGCGATGCGCGCGTCTCCACCGGGCTCGCGCGGTGTCCTGGTGGTCAACGACGCCGCGGGGTCGCTGGCCCACGCCGTCAACGTGGTACGTGACGAGCACGGCGTGTTCTTCCTGGACGGCCAGACGAACGCTCCGGCGACTGTACCGCCCGTACCGTCACGGGTTCGTTTCGTCGCCACCACCGCCGACGTGCCGGCGCCGGCCGTTTCGACGGCGCCGACGTCGGCGGCGGATGCCGACCTCGCGGGATCGGACCACGCGGCGTTGTTCGGCCTGCAACCCCTCGGCGACCGGCCGCGTGACCTCGTTCAGGCGGTGCACGCCGCGACGGGCCGCGACCAGGAACCCGGCCCGGTGGCGCAGCGCTGGGGGACGACCGACCCCGGCCGTCTTGCCGAGGGCCTCCGGCTCCGGCTCGTCGTGGTCGGCGAGGACGGGGCGCTGCGGGCGTACGGCGATCCCGGCCGGCCCGAGGCGTTCCTCGCGCGCAGTGGTGGCGGCTACCTGGCGCTGACCCCGACCGCGGGTCGCGAGCCGGAGCTGCCGGGTGACCGGGACGTCGAGGAGATCGGACGGCCGCGGGGACTGACCGGTCGGGACGGCGGGGAACCGGTCCGCGCGGTGGCGTCGGAGCTGCTCGACGCCCACGACGGCGGTCTCGGCCGGTACCGCTGGACGCTCGACGGCCACCAGGTGAACCTGAGCGCGCTCCTGACGTTGCCGTCGGTACACCGTCACCTGCCCCGGTTGCTCGGCGGCGGGGGCCTGGTGTTGCGGTCGGACCGGGCCGGCCCGCGGGCCCACCGCTTCGAGTTGCGGCTGACCGGCCGCCGTGCGAGCGGCTACGACCTTGTCGTCGACCATCTCGCCAGCCGGGTCGATGTCACAGTGACCCTGCACCGCGTCGGCAGCACCACGCGCGAGTGGCAGCGAATCGTGACGCTCACCGAGCAGTTCCAGCGGACCGTCCCGTTGCTGCCGCTGCCGCCGTCCGGGATGCCGGAGCCGACCGGCGTCCCGTTCCCGGTCACGCCCGACCAGCTGCGCACCGGCGCGGTGACGGTCGGCGCGACGCGTACCCCGTCCGGGGAGCCCCGGGCCAGGGCGTTCACCGACGCCGTACCCCTCGGGTTCGTGCAGATCGGTGACCACTACCGCCTGGTGGTCCGGGCCGTGCGGGTTGATGCTCCGGTGGAGCTGCTGCTCGACGTCACCGCCGTCGCCGACCTGCGTGGCCATTTCGTCGGGCCGGGTCTGGACGGCCTGGTGCCGTACGAGGGCCCACCGGGGTACGCGGGGCCGTCGCGCACCCTCGGCCCGACACCGGAGGGGGTCGGCGACGCGAACTGGGCCGCGCTGCGCGACGACCCGGCCGTCGACGTCGACCGGCCCCGGTGGGACGCGCTCACCACGCTCGCCCCGGACGTGCCCACCGCGCGGCTACTCAGCTGGGTCCGGGCGATCGGCCACGCGCCCGACGACGTCGCCGCCCTGGCCGACCGGATCGGCGTCGCCCCACGATCGTTGCTGACCCTCGCCGTCGACATCGGCGTCGACCCGCAGGCGCTCACCGTGTTCGCCAGCCGTCTCGGACGGCTCGACGAGGTCACCGTGCCGGAGCTGCGCGGCAGTCTCGACCCGTACGGTCGGATCACCGACGACGACGTGGTGGCGATCGCGGACATCGCCGGTCGGTTGGGCCTCGCCGCCGACGCCCTACCGCCGCTCCTCGACTTCGTCGCCTACGGCGTGCCGTTCGACCTGCTTACCGCGCTACCGGACACCCTGCTCGCCGCGGCGGTGGCGGTGGCCTGGCTGCGGCACGACATCGACACCCTGCCCGACCGGGCCGCCGAGGCGCTCGGCCTCGACGACCGTGACCAGGTCGAGGACCTGGCGATGGCGCTGGGCGTGCTACCCGGTCACCTGGCGGTGATCGCGCCGGAGGTCCGGGATGCCGTGCTGCCGGACCTGGACGTGCCTGGTTCGAGCAGCGCTCCGGCGGCGGGGCGGGCCGAGGCCGTCCGGGAGAATTTGCGCCGCAGTGGCTACCTGCCGCACGACAACCCCGCCGGCCTCACCCGTCAGTTGACCCTGGCCGGTCGGCTCGGCTTCCACCCCGGTCAGCTCTCCTTCCTGCTGCCGTCGCCGCACGTCGTGCTGCTGGCCCACGAGTTCCTCGTCGACGTGCCGCTACAACGGGTCGAACTCACCCTGCGGCTGCTCGCCGAGGACCTGACCCGCCCATCCGAGGCGTTGCTGAGCGGCCTGCCGCGTACCGAGTTCAGCGACGCCGAGCTGACCGAGTGGGTGGACTCGCTGACCAGCACTGACACCGTCGCTGAGGAGTTCCGGGCAACCGCCCGCGCACTACTGAACCGGCCGTGGGGCGACCTGCGCGGGGCGACAGCCCTCGGCTACCGGGCCGGTTCGCCGGAGCTGAACCGCTTCCTCGACGTCGTCCAGGTCGCGGTGGCCTCCGGCCGGATGCCGGTGGACCTGCTTCGCATCGCGCACCGGCTGAACCTGTCGCCGGACACGGTGCTCGTCGCGGCCCGTGTCATCGGCACCGACCCGCGCTACCTGCACCCGTTCACCGCGCCGCTGCTGCGCAGCGAACTGCCCGCGTCCGACCCGGACCACCAGAACGTTCTGGACGTCGCCGCGACGCTCCGGACGTACGCGGCCCGCCGGTCGCCGCTGCACGACGAGGCGTTGCGCGTGCCGTGGATGTTCCGGCAGACGGCGCGGGGTGTCCTCGGCGCGTGGGGCGCGGTGGTGACCCCGGCGGTCCTGACCACGGCGCTGGCCCAGTTGGGGCGCGCGGAGGTGCCCGAGTCCCACACCGACGTCCTGCACAATCGGGGCAGACAGCTCAGCGAGGCGACGCAGCGGTTCGACAACGACCTGCCCGCCGACCGGATCGGCGCTCTCGGTGACCTCGGTGGCCTGCTCGGCCGCTGGATGGCCGGGCTGCGGCAGATCACCGGCATGCATCGGGCCGTGGAGGCGGCGGCCCCCGGCAGCCGGAATCCGCTGCGCAATGCCGTGGTTGCGCGCGACCGGCTGGAACGCGCGATCATCCAACTCCTAAACGCCCAGGCCCGGCCGACGCCGGAGTTGCGCGCGGCGTGGGCGGACCGGGATCAGGCGGTGCGAAATCTGACCCTGGAGCCGCACGCCCGGCTGTCCCGTACCCTGCCCGGGCTGCTCCTCGCGGTCCTCACCGCCGACGCCCGGTACGCCCGGCTGCTGTCCGCGGCCGTCGCCGCCAACCTGCGGCAGCGCCCTGAGCTTCGTGAAGCGGATGGCACACCGCACCCCGCCGTCGCCGAGCTGGCCGGCGCGGTCGAGTCGGTCGGGAGGACGTTCGAGGCGATCCTGCAGGACCAGCCGTTCTTCCAGCGGCCGGACGACCTGAGCGCGCTGGAGCTGGACGAACGTCTCGCCAACGCGTTGGCGGATGCGCACGGCAGCGCCGTGCAGGGGCAGCGCTCCGGTGAGGCGTGGCTGGGGACGTACTGGGCCGGGCGGTTCGCCGATCCGCGGTTCGACGCGTCCACCTTCGCCCTGGACCACCAGGCGCGGCCGTGGCTGGACCACGGTGCGGTTCTGGCGCTCGCCCGGGCCGCCGGTCAGCCGCCATGGACCGTTCACCGCCTGGTCGCCGACGAGCTGGAGCGGACCCCTGTCGAGCTGCTGGACCCGGCCAACCGGCACGGCGTCCCGCTCGGACGCCTGCTGGAATACGCCGCACGCTGGTACCTCGACCCGGCCGTCTTCGGCTTCCTGGACCGCGCTGCCCTTGCTGACGACGACCGGCACGCGGAGTACGCCGCGCAGCTCGAGGACCACCTGAACGACCGGGACAGCGCGGTGACCGCGTTCGTGTTGGCCCGCGCGACACAGGGGCGGTTTGCCGGCCCGCCGGCGGACACCCTGCTGTTCGACAGCCCGACGGCCGTGGCGCTGAGCATGGGTCTGCCCCGGGCCTGGGGCACGGGCGACCCGGTCCCGCGCGAGGCGCTGGTGGAGTTCGACGAGCTTGAGGTGTCGCTCATCGCCCTGATGGACGTTCAGGAGCCGTCCATCGTCCTGGCAGCCGAACTCGGCGTGCCGGCGATGTGGGTGGCACTCGTCGGCACGCGGGTCGGCCGGGTGCCGCTGGACCTGGCGGCGCACGCGGCGCGACTCGGGGTGGCGGACCCGCTGCTGCTGTTCGCGCTTGTCGCCGAACTCGGCGTCGACCCCGCCGTGTTCACCTCGGCCGACGGACTGGCGGCGCTCAACGACCCCGCCCCCGCGGAGGACCGGTACGCGCCGGTACGCGCCCTGCTGACGGACCCGGCGACCGGCCCGCCACTTGCCGTCGCGTGGGCCCGACCGGGGGCCCGGGTCGATCCGGTACCGGGCGGGGACCGACCGACACGGCCGTTGCCGGAGTCGCTCTGGCAGATCTACCGGACGACCGGCCGGGTGCCCACCGACATCATCCGGCTCGCGGCCAGCGCGTACCTGCACCCGGCGGTGCTCGCCGATGTGGCCGCCGACCTGGGAATGGACCCGCGTACGGTGTCGGTGCTGGCGCAGTCTCTGCCGGACGCCCCGCAGCCGGACGCGGCACCCACCGCGCCCCCCGCGCCGCGTGTCGACCGGGCCGCCCGGGTACGTGACGTGGCCGTCGAGTGGGCGGACCGGCTCCAACGCCGCTGGTCGATCACCGCCGACGAGATCTTCTCGCTGTTCCACTTCCTCAGAGGTGAGGGGCACACCCTCACCGTCCTCGACAACGGGTCGACTGCCCAGGTCACGGACCTACTGACCCAGTGGCGGGCGGAGCTGGCGGCCCGGCAGGGACGCTCGGCCATGACCACACCGGCGAACTCGCTCGACCTGGACGAGGTCATCAACTCCGCGGACGCCCCCGGAATCCGGCCCACCGAGATCGAGGATCCGCCCGGTCTGCTGGAGCTGCTGCGCGCCATCCCGGGTGTCGAGGTCACCGACTTCGCGGACAGCGCGCAGGCGGACGCGGCGGCGCAGTGGGGAGCGGCCGGGGGGCGGACCGACCCGGCAGACGACTCGTCGGACAGCGACGGGGACAGCACCGTCGACGCGCTGACGCCGGCGCGGCGATCTCCCGCCGAGCCCGGAGCGATCGGCGATCCGGAGGGCACCGGACGGCCCCGACTGTCAGCCGGAGAGCTCGTCGGTCGGGCGTTGCCCGGTCTGGGCCGTGCCGGTGGCCGTGATCCCGGACGGCTGCGGCAGTGGGTGGCCGCTGTGGAGCCGGACCGGCCCGGCGCGGAGGTGACGCTGGGCGAGATCGACTGTGTGGTGCGGGCGTACGCGGCGTTCGTCGCCCTGCACGGCCGCAGCGCGAACGTGGTGGACAACCGGGTCGTCGCGGCGCCGGAGTCGATGACGGTGCGGGATCTTCAGGAGCTGTTGGACGGCTCGCTGCGGCCGTTGGAGGACTGGTCAGCTCTCGTCGACGGGCTGCGTGCCACCCCGGGGGCGATGGCGCTGATCCACCTGCCCGCGAACGACCTGGTGCTCGCGCCGGACGCCGGGCCGGACCGTGGTCACGTCTTCTGGCTGTGGTCCGATGTCCGGGACGGGACGCCGGCGCTGCGGGTGATCGACACGCAACGCGCGGGCCTGCTCGCCGACGAGGCGTTCACCGGTCCGCCGAACACCCGCTGGGAGCAGGCGTTGACCGGGCACGGGGTTCGTGCCCTGCTGCTCGACGCGGACGGCCGCCCCCAGACACAGCCGACACCCGACACCGTCGAAATGAATGCGCTGGCCCTGGCGTCGCGATCACCCGCCGAGCCCGGCGTGCTGGGCCTGCTGGAGACGCGCCACGGGACCGGCTCGGACGCCGTGGCGGCCGCACTGACCCTGCCCGGTCGACACACCGGGCGGGATCCGGACCGATTGCGTGACTGGGTGCGTACGGTCGAGGCGCAGCGGCCCCAGATGGTGCTGCAACACGACGTGGCCCGTGCGTACGGGGCGTTTGTCGCGATGCACGGCCGCGCGGCGAACGTGGTGGACAGCCGCCGATCGCCGGACGTCGCGCGGCTCACCCTGCCGGAACTCCAGCAGTTGCTCGGAGGCACGGTGCGCCCGTTGACCAACGTACCGGGCATGCTCACCGCGCTGCGGAACGCGCCCGGCGCGATGGCCCTGGTGCACGTGCCCGACCGCGACCGCGTCTTCTGGCTGTGGTCCGACGACACCGGCGACGCCCCGGTCCTGCGGGTCGTCGATCCCACCCACGCCGGGCTGCTGGGACGGCCCGCGCCCAGCGTCCTCCGGGAGATGCTGCGCACGCCCGATGTCACAGTCCTGGCGCTCGACCCGGACGGGCGGTCCATCGGCGAGCGGCCAACCGAGACGCTGCCGTCGCCGGTCGCGACGCGGGGGGCGACGGTGCCGTGGTATCTCCAGGACGGGGCGCTCGGTCAGTTCACCGTCCTGGCCGCCGGGCGACCGGCCAGCGCCCGTGTCGGTTCCGCCGCGCAGATCGCGAGGAGCCTCGTCGCCAGCCTGCCCGTCCTGCCCGGCGTGCCGGCCGTCGACGCGGGGGCGATCCGGGCCGAGGTGCGGCGGGAGATCACCCGGGCGTTGGAAGCGCCGGAACGCGGCACCGGTCCGGCCGACGCCGCCTACGAGCAGTACCTGGAACACTGGGACGAGCGTCTCACCGGCGGTATCCACCTCAGTGCCGGCGACCATCTGGTGTGGATCCTCCCGGTGCCCCGGGCGCCCCGCCCCGCCCCGCCCGCACCCGAGCAGGACGCCAAGGTCTACAAGGTCAGTTTCGGCTCCACGTCCCGCGGCTGGACCACTGACAGCGAGCGGCCGTCCGGCGGCGTCTCCAGCTGGGACACCGCGCTCGGGGGGATCAGCCGGCACCTCACCCGGGTGATCTTTCAACTGCCGGACATCACCTTCGGCAGCCACCGCGAGCACGGCAGCTCCGAGGGTCGCAAGGTGCTCGCCGGTCGTCAGATGTTCGTCACCGACTCCACCCCGTTCCAGGCCGGTCTCGCCTTCAAGGTGTACATCGACGGCCGGCTCTGGGCCACCACGGCGACCCGGCCCGCCTCCGACGACCTGCTGCTCATCCAGTTCCCCACGCCGTACACCGATCCGGCGAACGGGCAGTACCGCCCGGCCCGCGCCGCCGCTTCCACCGACGGCTCACCACCCCGCACCTCGTACGCCGACCGGGTGTTCAACGCTCTGGCCACCGAACAGTTGATCGCCAGCTGGCACCGGGCCCTGCGGGAGAGCCTTGGCGCGGCCGCGGCCGCCGACTTCGCCCGCCAGGGCGTGGCGCAACTGCTCAACGAGCGGACCGCGCTCAACCGCGACCGACGCCTGTTGAACGGCTCGGACCGCGCCACCGGCCTGCACCACGGCAGCACGACCATGTCGCTGCACCTGATGCTTCAGCCGATGAGTTTGCAACACCTCGGTGACACCCCGGACGTGGCGGTCCGCGACGACCTCGGCGTCATCGCGGAGGCCGGTACCAGCACCGACGGCAGCCGGCACGTCGCGCTCGCCGGCGAGGTGGCGTCGTACGGCATCAGCCACATCGCCCGTGCGCTGCCCAAGACGGGCGAGAAGCTGCCCAAGGACAACAGGTGGCAGGGCACTGTCAGCGGCGAGTTGGGCGGCAGCGTCGGTCGCGATGCCGGCGTCGAACTCGGCGAGAGCGTGCTCAACCACACGGTGTTCAAGCGCACCGACGCGCAGACGCGCTACCGCCAGCAGTTCGAGGCGGTCCTGGTGACCCAGCTCAGTTCCGGGGAGGTGCGGCCGGTGGTGCTGCTCGGGATGCCCGGGGAGGTGGGTGTCTGGCAGGAGCAGCGCGGCGCGTACGAGCAGGCCTTGCTCGGTGCCCCCATGGACGGTCCGATCGTGGCGGTGCCGCCGGCGGCTCGGCGGATCGGGCGACGTGTCGACGAGGAGGAGATTCGTAACCGTCTCGGGCCGCGGGCCGTCGAGGTCCTCACGGGTGGTCGGGTCGTCGACCCGAAGACCCGACGGCTGATGCCGACCGTCGAGACGCCGCAGATGCGGGGTCGTTTCCCGGCGACACCCGTGCCCGGCGAGCCTCTGGCCCTGGCCACCCGGCGCGGGTTGGGCCCGAGCGCGCCCCTGTCGTTGCCCGGCGCGGAGGTGGTGCTCGACACCGCCACCGAGGGGCTGCTCGCCCTGTCGCACCGCGACGAGCTGCCGGTCGACGTCATCGAGGACCTGGAGATCCACATCGGGCGTGACGCCATGGAGGCGGACCCGAGCCGGTTCCAGACCGGCGACCCGTTCCAGGTGATCATCGACGGTGTCCCGTACGACGTGCTCGTTCTCGCGTACGTGGAGGAGTTGCGTGACACGAGCGCCTATTCGATGGACGTCAACCTGCGCGCGTTGCAGGGCAGTTCGGTGGAGGGCTCGGTCGGCACCTCCAGCGGTGTGGGCGGCGGCTTCGGTGGTGGTCTGCTGGTCCCACTGCCGCTGCAGGAGTGGAAACTCCAACTGGGGCGGGCCGAGCTGCAGGGCGAGTGGGAGTGGTCCCAGTCCGACGCGTACGACGGGGCGGTCAAGCACTACCGGCGTACCGAGACGACGGGGGACGTGACCGAATATCGGTACCGGACGATCTACGAGGTCGTGCTGCGCCGTGCGGTGACCTGGGACCATGCGGCGGGACCGCGGGTGACGTACCTGATCGGCGACGAGCCGACCGAGCCGGATGAGCCGGACGTGACCGCGCTGCGTACCGTGCTGCCCGACGAGCACCGGCTGGACCGAACTGTCACAGCGGATGAGCAGGACCTCGCCGGCCGGGTGGCCATCGTGACCTTCCGCGAGTGGGACCAGGCCAACCCCATCCCGTACGAGAAGGAGTCCGCGGCCGGGGTGTTCCCCTTCCTGCCCGGACTGCCCGAGGTCGCCGCTCAGGCCGCATACATGTACGCGCAGCTCAACAACCTGGGTCGCCGGTGGTTCGCGGAGCCGCTGAACTGGCCGCGTCCGATGTGGGGTCTGGGCATCGCCAGCCAGGTCGCCGGTCATCTCGCCGAGCTGACCGACGGCTACGGCTGGCTGATCGCGCTACCCGACGAGGGCGGGCACCACCAGGCCGTACGGGTGCAGATGCGCGCGTTCGACCCCACACAGATCCGGCCGCCCTCGAACGTCGAGATCGAGCACTACCAGCAGTTCAGCGCCGGGCACAAGTGGTCGCACGACACCGGCAGGAGCGCCGGATTCGGCATCTCCACCGGTCCGGTCTTCCCGCTCGGCGGCTCCGGCAAGGCCGACGACCCGACGGACCAGGTGGCTCCGTCCGACCCGTCCGGCCCGACCCGCCGGCAGATCGGCGGCATCGGCAGCGGCGGTCCGCTGCCCGGTGGCGACACCGCGGGCGAGGGCGGTCTCGGTCGCCTCGCCGTCGGCCCGTCCGGTGGCTACCGGTGGTCCCGCGAGGACGGCATGTCCGACGAGTCCGGGTACATCGACATCACCCGGGCCACCTACGGTGGGCTCACCCAGCACCACCGCAGCAACCTCGTCTTCAAGATCACTGCGGAGCGGTGGGACGGTGAGCAGGGCGAGGTCACCCGGGCCGTCCGCTACCTGCGCGTCAACCTCGGCAAGGACTTCATCACACCGGACCGCCTCGCGGCGGCCCTCGGACTGCCCGGCGCCAGCACCGTCACGCCGGCCAGCCCACCGGCCCGTCGCCCGGTCGACCCGGAGCCGGTCCGGGCCTGGTCGCACCCGGAACGGCTCGCCGCCCGCGCCGTGCTGCCCGCCGTCACCCGCGCGCTGTCGGTCTGGAAGCTGCTACCGCGCCGCGCCGACCCGGTCGACCTGCCCCCCACGCTCCTGGTCCGCGCGCTCACCGCCCGGTTGCGGCCCGCAGCCCTGGACGGGCAGTCCGCCACCCTGACCGGCACGGGCCTGCGGGTCTGGCAGCCGGTCGTTACCGACGGGAAGATCCGGTTCCTACTCGTCCAGGTGACCGGCGACCTACAGGCGCCGACCGCGGACCTGCCCCGTGACGACGTCGCCCTGACCGAACGCAGCGAGGCGGTGACGGCGCACTCGACCGATACCGCGCACTCGGGCATCCTGCACGTGGGCGGTCGGGCCCGGGCCCGTGGCGAGATCGCCTCGAAGGCAGACCTGGCCGGCGAGTTCCGGGCCGAGTGGCAGCACATCACCGGCGTGGGCAGCGGCCTGGCCGACGAGACCAAGGACATCATGCGGCTCGGCATCAAGCAGTCGCACGAGTTCACCCAGCCCATCACCTTCCGGGTCGACATCGGCCTCACCACCGAACTGCCGGAACTCCTCCGGTTCCTGACCACCACCGGCGCCAACCTCTACCGCGCACTGGAAGGGCTGGTGTTGCGGGACGCCGGCTGGTGGAGCCGCTGGTCGGCCGACGCGCCGGTGGTGGGCCGGGCCGCATGGTGGGAACGCACCACCACGATCACCGGCATCACCGGCGACGCGCGGCTCGTCGTTCCCGCGTACCTGACGATCGCGAACGCCCTCTCGGCCGCGACCGGGCCGGTGGACGGCAGTTGGGCGCCGGCCGGTCCGTCCCGGCCGGCGGCCGTGCCCGCGGTCCGGGTCGAGCGTGGGCCGCATCCGACCCCGCCAGCCCTCAACGCGGCGGTGCTGGCCGATCCCACCTTCACCCCGCAGTCGGTGCGCCCGATCGCCCGTGCCGCCCACACCTGGGTCAAGCTGGTCACCGAACCGCTGCGGAGGTGGCCGAGCACGTTCGACGAGAACCATCCGCCGCGGATCGCCCGCAAGGACCACCTCAGCTCGCTGGAGCGCACTGTCGCCCACCACACCTCGGACCGGCAGCTCAACCGCCGGTTCGACGAACTGCTCGAACACCGCTACCAGGTCGGGAACACCGGCGTCCGGCTGGGTCTGGACCTCCGTGGCGCGTCGTTCAACGTGGACCTCGCCCCGGACGGCACGGTGCGGCCCCGCGGCTACACCCACAAGGGCCGCAACTACCGGCAGCGGGACACCAAACCCAGCTACGAGGTCTCCACGAGCACCAGCTCCTCGGTGGGCGGCGGAGTGACGCTGCGTGGCACGAGCGGCAACGTCCGCACCGGCCCGGGTGGCTCCGGGTACGGCGGCTTCGGCGCCGGCCGGGGGTACGAGGGCGAAACCAGCAACGTGGGCGAACGCAACAGCGAACGGCGGGCCCAGTACCACCTCATGCGCTACGACGCGACCCTGGTGATCTATCCGCCAGGAGATCCGGGCTACCGGCTGCTGATCGACCGGGACGGAGGGCTGTTCGCGGTGACAACCGTGCGACCGGACACCACCTACCAGCCGCCGGCCCGGTTCGCGCCGACAGTCGTCGACCCCGTGCAGGGCATGGAGATGGGTAGCCGCATCGACCCCGGGCCGTCCGGCCGGCCGAGCACGTCAGCCCAGGCGGCCCCGCCGATCGTACCGGTGCAGGCCGCCCCGCCGAGCGCACCGGTCCCGGCCACCCCAACCAGCAGGCTGGACGAGTCGGCTTTCCGGCGGACGGTCGACGAGGTGGCCGAGGCTGGGCAGGCGGCGTCGGTGCGCGCCGGTCTGTTGTCTCTGGCGGAGTGTCTGGCATTGGCAGAGCGGATGGTCACCCGGCTCTATCCGGCCGCCACGCCGGCGTTGCACGCGCTGCGCCCGCGTCACACACAGGAGGCGGAGACGGCCCGGTCCTGGCTGACCGGGCAGACCGACTGGACGCCGGTGACCGACTGGGACACGGTCGAGGCCGACCTGCGCGACCGCCCCGGCGCGACCGCCGTCGTGCTGGTGCACCGACCGAACCAGACGGTGCACCACATGTTCCTCGCGCACACCCTCGCCGACGGGCGGGTGCTGTGGGCCGACCCCGGCCGGGCACCCGGCGAACGGGTCTTCGCGCACCCGGAGCCCTTCACCGACTCCCGGCTGGAATCGCCCGTCGCCGCGCGTACCCTCGTGATCGGCCCCGACGCCACCGTCGCGCCCGGCCGGGCCGCTCCGGAATCCTCCTCGACCGCTCGTGCGGTGGTGGACGCGCCGCTCGGCCACGACGTACGCGGCAGCGTTTCTCCCCGGGCGACCTGGCGTTCGGAGCTGCCGACCGCCGGGCCGGTGGTCGACCTCGAGGCGGTACGGGCCACCCTGCACGACCGGGCAGCGGCCGGCGACGACCCGATCCCGTACCGGATCGCAGACGTCCTGCCCGGCCCCGATGCGCCCGGCCTCACGCTGACCCTGGGTACGGCCGCACCGGTGGACCTCGCCGGGCTCACCCCACGGCTGGCCAACCCGGGGGCGGTGACCGCCGCCCCGGACGACAACGGTGTGACATTGCGCCTGTCCGACACCCGCGACACCTGGACGGACCTGCGGGCCGTGGCCCGGCACCTGCGGGCGTCCGGCGAGCGGACCGTCTCCGCCACTGTCGAGGCGGCGCTCGGGCCGGGCGACCACGGCGCGCTCGCCGGGCTGGTCTCCGCCTACCGGTCGGCGCTCGCACGGATGGTCGGCAGCACCGCGACGACCGCCGACGCGCTGCGCGCCTCGGTGGCCCGGACGAGCCTCAACCTCGGCGTCCTGCAGGCCCAGATCCGGCTGGTGCACGCGCTGCGCGGCGCCGGCGCGGCCGCCGCGCCGGCCTGGGTCGGCAACCACCACTACTGGTGGCACGACGACGAGCCGGCCGACGTGTCGGGGGAGGCCCGACGCCTGCTGGAGATCATCGCGGCGGTGCTGCCCGACCACGCCGATCTGGCCGCCCTCGCCTTGCTCGCCGACGGCGTGAACCCGGGCGACACCGTCCTCGTTGGAGAGTCATGACCATCCGCATGATCTGGGCCGGTGGCCGTCAGGACGTGTCGGCGGAGCATCCGGAGGACCTACTCGCCGAACTGATTCCCGGGTACACCGGGCTGCCGCCGCAGCACCGCCGTACGGCCCGGATCCGGCATGCGGAAGGGTCACTCACCCGGATCCGGCAACGGCTGGCCGCCGCGTTCGCGCCGCACGGCACCGCGCCGACGGTCCTCGTCGACGCGCGGCACCCGGGCGACCCCGCCTCGTCGGTGCTGTGGTTGTGCACCGACGACGACGAACGTTACCTGCGCTCCCTGGCCGCCGTCGGCGACATCTTCCTGACCCTGGGCGTAGCGGACGTCCCCGACCCCGTGGTGTCCCGTCCGGCCGCCGCCATCCGCTGAGAGGGACGGGACATGTCGAGACGACATCCGGTGGTGGGCCGGCAGGCGGAACTCGGCGCCCTGGCCGCCGCCGGACGCGACACCTCCGGTAGCGGACGGCTCGCGCTGGTTCGTGGCGTCGCCGGAAGCGGTCGAACGGCGCTGCTGCGGGCCGCCGCCGACGCCTGGCGGGACGAGGGCGCCGTGGTGCTGTGGTTGCCGCCGGCCGAGCCGGGCGAGAGCTCCGAGGGCGGCTTCGAGGCGCTACTGCACACCGTCCGGCAGCACTACGAGCTGCTGGGCGAGCCCAGTTTGGCCGTACCCGTGGCAGACCTCGGCGCGCTGTGCGCGTCGCCCGCCGACCGGTCGACGGGTCGGACCGCGGCGCTGGCCCGGGAGGCCGCGACGCTTTTTCACCGGATCGGCAGCCACGGCCGGGCCGTCCTGATCACCGACGACGCCGGCGGCGCGCCCGGCCGCGCGCTCGCGCTCGACGCCGCCACCCGGCCGGGCGTCCTGGTCGTGGCCGCCACCGAACCGGACGCGCCCGCCGCCGGTCGCCTCGACGCGATGGCCGAGGTGGTCATCGAACTGCCAGCGCTTGCGACCCCGGCGGTACGGGACCTGCTCGACCGCCGACACGGCACGCCTGTCGACAACGCGCTCGTCACCACGCTGGCGCAGGCGCTCGGCCCGCTCGCCGGGCACCCGGCGACCGTCGTGGCGACCGTCGAGGCGCTGCGTCAGGACGACCGGCTCACCGTCGCCGGCGGGCACCTGTGCCTGCGGGACCCGCACGAGCCGATCCCGTTGCCGCCCGGCCACCCCCTGACCGCCCGCCTGTACGGGTACGGCACCCCCGCCGTCCGCCTGGCCACGATGGCGTCGGTGGCCCGATTCGGCCTGGCCGACCTGCCGCTGTTCGCCGCCGCGACGCTCGGCGACCCGGACGGGTACGGCGCGATCCTCGACGAACTGGTGTCCGCCGGGGTGCTGGTCGCCGACCGGCTCGGCGACATCCGGCCACAGAGCCCCGCCCTCGCCGCCCGTCTCGTCCGTGACGCCGGGCCGCGGGCGGTGGCCCGGCTGCACCGCGCCTGTGCCGCCGCCCTGTTGCGCCGCGCCGGCGCGGGTGAGGCCGGGGACCGGCTTCGGCTCGCCGACCACGTCACATCGGCCGGCACCGCCATGCCACCGGACCGGCGTACCGCTGTCACGTTGTTGTCCACCGCGGTGCGCGCGGCCGAACGGGAGCCGGGCCGGGCGGCGCACTGGCTGACCGCCGCGCTGCGCCACTGCGACGACGGGGACACGGCTGGCGACATCCAGGCGCGGCTGCTGCGGCTGTTGGTCCGCACGGGTCAGTTCAGCCGGCTCGCCGCCGAGGTGGACCGGATCGTCGCCCGTGGTGTCCCGGCGGCGGACCGCGCCGACCTGGCCGCCGCCGCGTTGCTCGCCGCCCTGCACACCGGCGACCCGCTGCCGCAGCGGGTGCGTGCCGCCTTCGCCGGCCCGGACGCGACGGTGGCGTTCGGGGACGCCTGGCCGGCGGCAGCTGCGGCCGCGACCGCCGAGCCGGCGGTAGCTCCGGCCCCGACCGCCGCGCTGCTGGCGGCGCACGAGGTCGCGGTCGTCCGGCGGGCGCTCACCGGTGGTCCGGCGGCCGACCCGCTGCTGCGTGCCGGGGGCCTCGGCGACGTGGTCGAGGTGTTACGGCTGGTGCTGGGCGACGCCCGGTACGGTCCGCCGGTCGACGGTGCGGCCGCCGCGTACCACCGGCTGCACGAGCACCGCTGTCGCGGCGACCTCGCCGGTGTGCTGTCCGCCGCCCGGGAGGCGAACCTCACCGGAGCACCGGACCAGGTCGTGCCACGCCTGGCCCGGCTGTGGGCGGCCGAGGTGCTGGCGCTGAGCGGCCAGACCGAGGCAGCCGCCGAGTGGGTGCGGTCGGTGCCGGCCGAGCCACCGTACGCCGCGCTGCGCTGGTGGGTCACGAACGGCCCCGGCGGCGAGCCGCGCGACGCGACGGACGCGGTCGGGCGGATCGCCGCCGGCTGGCGAGCCTACGACGCCCAGCGGGCGTACGGCAGCCCGATCGGCGTCGAGTACCTGCTCGTCCGGATCGCCGACCTCGCGGCCCGGTTCGGCGTCGACCCGGCGGCCGACCGGCTGCGCGCCCTTCGCGCCGACGACGGGCCACTGTTCACCAGCGAGGCGGCGGCGCTGATCCGGGCGCTCACCGACGGCGACCCGACGGCTGCCGCGCAGGGCGCGGGCCAGGCCCGGACGCGCGGTCACCGCCTCGACCTGTGGTACGCCACCCTCGCGCTCGGTCGCACCGCCGAGGACGCGGGTCCGTGGCTGCTGGAGGCGCACGCGGTGGCCCGGACGCTCGGCGCGCCGGTGGCCCGGTCGGTGGTCGCCGGGGCACTGCGTCAGCGGGGGATGGCACCGCCGCAGGCGCGCGGCGCCCGACCCGCTTTCAGCGCGGTCGAGGTGCAGATCATCGAGCTGCTGCGGGGCGGACGCACCAACCGGCAGATCGCCGCCCGCCTCCGGCTCAGCGAGAAGACCATCGAGAACCACCTGACCCGACTGTTCGCCCGCACCGGCCTGCGCTCCCGGGTGGAGTTGGCCGCGGCGACAGTGCAGACGGACGTTCTCGGTGCGGCGTCCTGACCGGCTGACGATGGAGGTACCACCCGGCGTGAAGAGCAAGAGGATCGTCGTCTCCCGGACCGCACCAGGATCCTGCCGCAGCATCCGCGAGGCGTTGCAGCGGGCGGAGCCCGGCGCGCTCATCATGGTGACGCCGGGCCACTACCCGGAGAACCTGGTGCTCGACAAGGTCGTCACCGTGGCCGCCGAAGAGGGCCCGGGCACCGTGAAGATAACCGCGGCCAGTGGTCCTGCGGTCGTGCTGACCGCCGAGTCCGCGGCGCTCAACGCGCTGACCATCGAGGCGCTCGACGCGGCCAGCCCGGCCGTGGCCTTCGAGGCCGGGCAGCTCGCGATGACCGAGTGCGAGTTGACAGCGAGCGCGTGGGCGACCGTCTTCGTCCTCGGCCGCGCCGCCCTCACCATGCGCGGCAGCCGGGTCACCAACCAGGCCGGCGCCGGAGTGGTGGTAACCGCCGCGACCGGCAGCGTCCTCGACGACTGCCGTCTCGTCCAGCTCGGCACCTCAGGGGTGGTGGTCGGCGAGAGCGGCGTTCTGCGGATGCGGGCCAGCACCGTGCAGGGCGCCGGTGGCAACGGCGTGTGCCTCAACGGGCGCGCGTCCATCGACCTCGAGGACTGCGAGATCATCGGCGCGGCCAAGCCGGCCCTCGCGGTGGAGCAACAGGCCGCCGCGGTGATCCGCCGGCTGACCGTCAGCGGCGGCGACGGCATCGGGGCGTACCTGGCCACCAGCGGGGCGGTGTCCGTCGAGGACAGCACGATCGCCGGAATCGGGCACGACGGAGTGTTCGTCAGCAGCCGGTGCGCGCCGCGGCTGACCCGGACGACGGTGCGCTCTCCCGGCCGGCACGGCCTGCGCTTCGTCGGGCAGGCCGCCGGTGTGGTCGAGCGGTGCGCGGTCCTCGGGGCGGGCGCGGCGGCGGTCAGCGTGGACGAACGCTCCACACCCGAGTTCAGTGAGCTCGAGGTGGAGGGCGGGGCCGACGTGGCGGTGCGGATCGAGGGGGGCGCCGACCCGTTCTTCCGTCGCCTCCAGGTGTCCGGTTGCAACGGCACGGCCGTCGTGGTCACCGGTGGCGCCCGCGGCACACTGGAGAACATCACCTTGGACCGTCCCGGCGGCCACGGCCTCGCCGTCGCCGACGCGGCCCGCACCACGGTCACCGGGCTGAGCCTGCGCGGTGCGACGGGCGTCGGCCTCCACGTCGCGAACGCCGTCCTGACCTGCACCGACGTCGACATCGCCGGCTGCGGCGACGCCGGGGTCGAGGCCGGCGCCGGCGCCGAGGTGTCGCTCACGCAGTGCCGGGTGCGCGAGAGCCGGGCCGACGGGTGCCTGGTGGGCGCCGGCGGCACCGGCCTGCTCGCCGACTCGGAGTTCGACGGCAACGCCGGCAACGGCGTCACCATCGCCACCGCCGAGCCGGTACGCCTGACCGGCTGCGCGGTACGCGACAACCGCGGGTCGGGGCTGCGCCAGCTGGTGCCGGGCGAGCTGACGGTGGACGGGCTGACCAGCGCCCGCAACGCCGCCCCGGACGCGTACGGCACGAGCGCCGCCGGCACCGCCTCCGCGTACGCCGACGCTCCGCCACCGGACCGTGCCGAGATCCGCCGGGCCAGTGACCCGCTCACCGAGCTGCACGACCTGGTCGGCCTGTCCAGCGTCAAGCACGAGGTGTCGTCGCTGATCAATCTCAACAAGATGTCACAGCGCCGCAGGGAGGCCGGGCTCAGCGCCCCGCCGATGGCCCGGCACCTCGTCTTCGCCGGGCCGCCCGGCACCGGCAAGACCACCGTCGCCCGGCTCTACGGCGCGATCCTCGCCGACCTGCGCGTGCTGCGGTCCGGGCACCTCGTCGAGGTGGCCCGTGCCGACCTCGTCGCCCAGATCATCGGCGGCACCGCGATCAAGACCACCGAGGCGTTCAACCGGGCGCTCGGTGGCGTGCTGTTCATCGACGAGGCGTACACCCTCAGCACCGGCCGGGGCGGCACCGGCCCCGACTTCGGCCGGGAGGCGATCGACACCCTGGTCAAGCTCATGGAGGACCACCGCGACGACATCGTCGTCATCGCCGCCGGCTACTCCGCCGAGATGCAGCGCTTCCTGGACACCAACCCGGGGCTCGAGTCACGGTTCAGCCGGACCATCGAGTTCCTCAGCTACAGCGCCGCCGAGCTGGTGACGATCGTCGAGGAGCAGTGCCGCCGCCACGACTACCACCTGGACGAGGAGGCCACGGCGCTGCTGCTGGACCACTTCGAGGCCATCCCCAAGACGGGGACGTTCGGCAACGGCCGTACCGCCCGGAAGGTCTTCGAACGGATGGCCGATCGGCAGGCGTCCCGGCTCGCCGCGTCCGACCGACTCACCGACGCGGACATGCGCCTGCTCACCGCCGCCGACTTCAGCGCCGACGCATGAGCGCTGTCGACCTGCTCAGCGGGCCGGCGCTCACAGTGGTCACCGGGCCGGCCGGGGTCGGCCGCAGCCACGCGCTGCGGCTCGCCGCGGACGCCGCCGCCCGGCAGGGCACACCCGTGCTCGCGCTGCGGCTGGCGCCGGAGGATCGCGCCGAGCCGTGGTACCTGGTCGGACGCGTCCTCGCCGCGCTCAACCCGTCCGGCCCGTCCGGTCGGGCCGTCGAGCCGCCCGCCGCCACCCTCACCGGCCTGCTGCGCCGCCGGGCCGGGCTGGTGCTCGTCCTCGACGACGCCCAGTGGGCCGACACCGAGTCGGTGCGGGTGCTCCGGGACGTCCTGGCCGACCCGGCCGGTCCCGCCATTCGCTGCCTGGCCGCCGTCCGCACCGGTGGTGGCGCGCCGGTCCCGCGCCCACGGCCCGGTCTGGCCGCCCGGGTCGTGCCACTGCGTCCCCGGCCGCCCGACGACACCGACGCGCTCGTCGCCCGGCTGCTGCGCGCCACGCCGCACCAGGACCTGGCCGCCGCGGTACGCCGGTACGCCGTCGGGGTGCCCGCCGCCGTCGACGCGGTCCTCACCGGCTACCGCGCCGCCGGGCACCTCGTGCTGGCCGACGGGCGCGCCGGGCTGCGCGACCCGAGCGCCGTCCCGGTCATCCCGCCCGGACACCAGCTCCTGCGACCGGTGCACCGGCTCGGCCGATCGGCGCGCGCGGTCGCGCGGGCCCTCGCCGTGCTGCAACCGTTCGGTCCGGCCGCGCCCGCGCTCATCGCGCGTGCCCTCGACCTGCCCCCCGAGCAGGTACGCCGACAGCTCGCCACGGCGCGGACCGAAGGGGTGGTCCGCACCCGGTCGGGCTGCTGGACCGTGACCACACCGGCTCTGGCGCTCGGTCTCGTCGCCGGACACGGCCCGTACGAGCGGCGTCGGATCGCGCAGGTCGCCGTCGAGGCGCTGTGCGACGACCCGTCCGCCGTGCCCGACCCGCACTACCTACCGGACCGCCTCGTCGAGGCGGGCGGGTCGGTCGACCCGGCGCGGGCGGTCGCGCTGCTGCGGGAGGCCGCCGCCGGAGCGGGCGGGTCACCGGCCGACGCGGCACGCTGGTGGGCCGCCGCAGCCGACCTGAGCGGCTCGGCGACCGACCACGTGGAGGCCGCCCTGAGCGGGGCGGCGGCCGCACTGCGGCGCGGGCTGCGCGACGAGGTGGGTCGCGTCCTGGAGCCTGTGCTGGCCGCCTACGCCGACGACCTCACTCCGGGACAGCACACCGAGGCCGCGGCTCTGCTCGCCGGGACCACCCGGCAGAGGGACGCCGAGAGCGGCGACGGAACACCGAGCCGTGTCGCCGCGCCGCTGCCCCTGGCCGACCGTTGCCTGCTCGACTTCCGTGCCGGCCGATGGACCGCTGCCCTCGACGGGGCCGTCCTCGCCGAGGCCGCCGGGCAGGCGGGAACCGACCCGCCGGTCGCCGCCGTCGCCGCCCAGGTGTTGCTGGCCCAGGGTCGGCCCAACCGTGCCCGCGCCGTGCTGGACGCCGCTGACCAACCGGCGCACCTGCTGGCACCGGCCCGCGCCGACCTGCACCGTGCCCTCGGTGACGCACGAGCGGCGTCCGGCGTGCTGCGCGCCGCGCTCGACCGCTTCGCCACCGCGGAGCTGTGGGTGCTCGCCGCCGAGTTGGCCGCCGAGCACTATGACGCGGGCACCGTGCGGGCCGCGCGCGAGGCGTCGCTGTCCGCGTACCCGGAGGCCCTCGTCCGCATGATCGTCGACCGCGACGCCGACGCGGCGGCCGAGGCGGTGCGGCGGGCACGGGCGTTGAACCAGCCGTACGAGCTCGCGCGCACGCTGGAACGCGCGGTCCGTTGGGTGGGGCACGACCCGACGGCGCTCGCCGAGGCGTACCAGATCCTCGGCGGCCTCGGGGCGCTGCTGCACCGGTCCCGGCTCCGGCAGCTCGCCCGGGAACATGACGCTCCGGTCGCCGGCCGCGCGGAGACCGTCGCCGAGGGCGACCGGCTGCTCGCCGTGCTCGTCGCGGACGGACTGTCCAACCGGGAACTGGCCGCCGCGACGCAGAACAGCGAGAAAAGCGTCGAAGGCCGCCTGAGCCGCCTGTTCGCCCGGACCGGTTACCGCTCCCGGGTGGAGCTGGCCACGGCGGTGCTGGCCGGGACGTTCGGCACCGGAGCCGCCACCGTCAACGGCGGTCCGGCGCGATGAGGCTGGACAGCGGCAGCTCGATGCCCTTGGCCCGGGGCCGCCACCGGCCGTCCTCCGCGTGCAGCACCTGGTCCACCGTCGTCCGGTCGTAGTAACGGCTGGGCAGCAGCATCGTCACCCCGTCCGCGACCAGCTCGGGCAGTCGCGACCGCACCGACGTCAGCCCGGCCAGCGAGGCGGCGCTGGCCACCACGTCCACCGCGCGGTTCGGCGCGACCTGGAGTCGGACCAGCCGGTGGCCGTCCCGGACGGCGGGACGCCGGGCCAGCAGCACCAGCAGGTCGGACGTGCCCGCGGTGTCCGGCCGGTCCGGCACCACCGCCCACATGCGCCCGCCACGCGGTGTGAACACCACCTCGTTCGGCATACCGTCGGCGCCGTGCCGGGCGCCGCGGCAGCGCAGCGTCAGCGGATGACCGGGCAGGTCGACCGGATCGCGCGGATGCCCGGCCTCGTTCACCCGGTAGCCCTGCTGCAGGCGGGCCAGGTCCAGCCAACCCGCCGGCAGCAGGAACGTGCCCTCGGTGGCCTGGTGGCGCAGATCGGCGGGCAGGTCGGCACCCACTCGGCTGAGGTCCACGGCGCCACCCGCCTCGACCCGCAGGCACAGCAGGTGCCGTTGCGGCGCGGTCCGGGCCAGTGGACCGCCCGCCAGATGAGCGACCAGATAGAGATTCGCCGACGGCACCCCCTCGACCGCGACCCGCTGCGCCGGCCACAGCGACGACAGCCACAGCCGTACCGGGGCCGCGTTGACCTCGGGGCGTTCGGTCAGCCACCGCACACCGTGCGGTCGGCTGCCTCGCGCGGACACCGCCAGCGGCGGGCGCGGACTGGGCGGCGGCAGCGGCCCGCCGGTCTGCGGAGCCGTCGCAGCCGGTTGCGCCACGACGACGCTGTCGGGCGACGGTCCGGTGACCGGCTGCCGCAGCGGAATCAGCCAGCCGTCCTCGTTACGCCAGCGGCCGCCCTCCGGGTCCGCACCCGCGCCGGCCGCCCGCTGCCAGCGCGCCGCGAGCCGTTGCCCGTCGACCGCGCGTGGCAGACCGTCCTGGACGGACATCACCGCCCCGGGGGCGAGCGTCCACACCTCGACCCCCAGCTCGTCCTCCAGCACTCGCAGGTGCTCGTGCAGACCGTCGGTCCGCTCCGGGGGCACCGGAGTGAGCAGCATCAGGTCACCGCCGCGCCACCCGGACATCTCCAACAGCCGGCGCAGCTGCGCCGTGCCCGCCGCCAGCACGCTGCCGTCACCGTGGCGTAGCCCCAGCCGCCCGTCCTCCAGGATGGTCAGGTCGACCAGGGTGAGGCCCGGCTCGGCGGTCAACTCCCGATACCTGGTGCGCAGCGCCACCTCCCGCCGCTGCGACATGCTCATCAACGCGACCTCGCCGGCCGAGGCGATCGTCACGCCGTCGGCCGGCGTGAGCCGCCCGTCCAGGTCGGTGTCGAAGATCGACGCGTCGGACGCGTACCGGGGACGGGTCGGCCGCCACGGCACCGCCTGCCCCGACCGGTCCCGCGCGGCCAGGTCCTGGCAGCCGCGCAGCAGCACCGCCTCCGCGCCGACCGGCGGGGTCCACACCGTCGCGCCGGTCGCCTCGGCCAGCGCGCGCACCTGGGCGTCGAGCAACCCCTGCTCGGCCGTGTCCACCGGCCAGCGCAGCCACAGTCGCAGGTCACCGCCGTAGAGCGGGATCGAGGACAGTGCCGCGGCGACCTCGTCGGCACCGTGCACACCGCTGCGTCCCCGGTAGGTGGACAGCACGAAGCCGCCACCGCGTGTGGCGAGCGCCACGGTGACCAGATCCGGGTGCGCGGCGCCCAACCGGGCTGCCGCCGCCCGCCGCACCACGTAACCCTCCCGGTCGGCGAACTCCAGACCGTTCGGCAGCGCCAAGGTGACCAGCCCGCCCCGGTGTAGGACCAGGCCGCCCGCCAGCTCGTACCAACCCGGCAGCTCGGTCCGCAGTGACGCCGGCTGCACCAGCACCCAGTCGACCACCTCGCCGCTCGCCCGGTTGACCGGCATCGCCTCGGTGCGACCCCCGGCCGCCGGAGTGGGCTGCACCGTCGCCCCCGCCGGGGTCACCAGAACGTCGCGACCCAACGCGTCCGCCAGCCGGCTGAACAGCGTCGCCTGCCGGGCGCCATCGTCCATGAGCACCCGCAGGTCCTGCTCGCCGGCGCCCGCGGCCCGGGCGAGATCGGCCAGCGCGTCGACGGTGAGTGCCACGCCCGGCTCGTCCGGCAGGGCCAGTCCGCCCTCGTCGGAGCGGACCAGGACCAGGTCGGCGACGCCGGGAACCGCGGCGGGACGGTCGTCCCGGGTCAGCACGTCCGCCGGAGATTGCGGGGTACGGGGCTGTCGCATCAACTCGCCCGCCCTTCTGCCATCGCGCGTACGGACCATCGCGCCGGTGGGGCGTCGCCGACCACCACCGAAACGGTGCGGTGGGCGGACGCCGCGAACGACCGACGCTTCCGCCACAGGATGCCCGCCGACGTCCCGGGGCAGAAGACCACCCGCAACGCCGCCGCGTCCAGCCCCGCCACCTCATCCACGGAACCCAGGCGGCGGCACCGCTCGGGCAGCGGCTCCCCACCCAGGGCGTCGTCGACCACGACGACGTCCACCGTCGGGGCGAGCTGCGCGAGCAGGCGTACGCCCAGACGTTGGCAGGCGTGCGGGTCACCGCCGAGGGTGAGCACGTCGGGGGCGGCGGCCAGATCCACCCACAGTCGGCGGCCGTCGTGCTCGCCGAGCACCACCGGAACTGTCGACGGTGGCGGATGCCATCCCTCCTCCAGCCACCCGTACGCCGAGCCCCAGCGCGCCGGCCGTGCGCCGACCAGTCGTACGGTCATCGGGATCGAGTCGGTGTCCAGGTCGGTGACCAGGGGAGGGAACCAGCCCGGCGCCGTCGCCGCCAGCGAGCCGATGCCGGCGACGCGTTGCAGGTCGCCGGTGGGCAGCGCGATGGCGCGTCGCAGCCCGGTGACCACCGGTGCGGGCGTCGCCGCTGCCGGGTCGACGGTCTCGCGGTCGTCGTCCGGAGTGGGTTCGGCTGTCGACTGCGGCGACTCGACCGGGATCAGCCGGGCGGTGGAGGCCGGTGGGTCGTCCGCCGCCGGGCGGGGCGCGGGCAGCGGCGTGGGGCGGGCGGACGCGAGAGGCGCGGACACGCGCTGCGGCGGGGTGGTGGGCGTCAACGGGGTGACGGGTCGAGGTGCGGCTACCGGCGGCGGGCTGACCGGTTGCGGGGCGGCGAGCTGCGTCGCGGGCTGAGGTCGTACACCGGTTTGCGGTGGGGTGGGCGCAGGCCGCGCGGCGGGTTGCGGCGCGGGCGGCTGCGGCTCCGAGGCCCGGGGTGGCGCGGCTCGCGGTGCCACCGGGACGGAGAGCTGCCGCTGCGCCGGAGCTGTCGGCGGTTCCGGCACGCGCACCACCGGCGGGCCGGTCGGTGCCGTGGCCGGCGGGTGGCGGTCGGGCCCGGTCAACGGGTCGGCGTCCGGCGCGGCGGCGCCCGGCGCGGCGGCCGCTTCGGTGGGTGGAACGCCGGTGGGCGGCGCGCCGATCGCGCCGGTGGGTGGAACGGCCGTGGCCGGCGTGGCGCGGGGGGTGGCCGGCGGGGGAGCGGCCGGGGCGTCGGGAGGGCCCGTGAAGGGGAGTCGGGGCGGGGTGGGCGGTGGTGTGTCCGGGCCCGCGGTGGCGGGCGGCAGGGAGGCCACGGGAGCGGCGGATGGGCGGGTGGTGACCGGCGGCTGCGAAACCGGCTCCGGCCTGGACGGCCCGGGGTGCTGCGGCAGCGTGGCGGTGACGGTCGTGGCGGACGGGGTGACCGGGGCGGCCGTCGCCGTTGTGGGCTCGCGCGCGGGACCGGCGGCCGAGGCGGTGGGACCGATCGACGCCGCAACGCGTCGGCTGCGCCGGAGCAGGAGCGGGACGGCCAGCGCAGCCAGCAGCAGACCGGCCACCGTCGCGAGCAGACTCGGGGAGATCCCCCCGTCGTGGGCCTCCGGCTGGGCCCCGGCCGTCGCTGCCGGCGCGCTGGCGGACGGGAGGTCGCTCGGCGGCGCGACGGACGGCAACGGGCCGGTGCGCACACCGGGGCCCCGGGCGTCGTCAGGTAGGAGCAGGATCCAGCCGGGCTCGACGATGGTCGGGTCGTTCATGACCCGGCCGTCGGGCTGCGGCCGCCCCCGGTTGAGATCGAAGATCTCGCGGTAGCGCTTACCGTCGCCGAGGGTCTGTGCGGCGATGGCGAAGAGGAACTCGCGCTGGCCGTCGACGGGCGCACCGACCACATAGAACTTCCCGGCGGCGGCCGAGGGCGCCGGTGCCGCTTCCGCCGCGCTGGCGAGGGCCGAAGTCAGCATCAGGAGTACGGCGAACACCGCCCCGGCCAGGACGGCCGCAGTGTTCGCGCGATCCGTGGTCCGGATCGTGAACAGCCGAGCCCTGCCGTCCGTTTCCATGGTGAGCTCCTGAGTGTGGAGGCATTATGAGCGGAATTACACCGTATTCGTCCGGCGAGGGCAATGTTGCCGACCGATGCTGTGCCGCCGTCGCGGAGATCGGTGAACAGGTCGACCGGCTACGCGTCCAGCTGGGACGGCTCGACCCCGAGCGACTGCGGATGTCCCCCCTACGGTTGCAGGCACTGCTCGTCGGGTTCGACATCTACGCTCGGATGCTCGACGACGCGTTGAACGACATCGTCGCCGACCTCCGGGCGTCCGTCGCGCCGTCGGGCCGCGACCTGGAGTCGGCTGCGGGTGAGCGACGATGACCGGCACACCATACGAAGTGGACCCCGGCTCCGCCATCGGTGAACTGGCTGCGGGCCTCGCGGACCGGTTGGCCACCCTGCGGCGGATGGTGGAGCCGGTGGCGGCGTCCACCCAGGACGCCGAGCGGGCAGCGCTGCGGCCGTCGCACGAGTGCGCCATCGCGGTGGACGGGCTGCTCGGCCGTACCGGCATCCTCACCCTCATCGGCGGCGCGCTGGACACGAGCTGGCCGGTCGGTGGCGATTCCGGCTGGGACGCCGACGACGTGCCGGGCCGGGGTGACCGCGATGCACTGTGAGGACGCCATCATGCGGGCGAAGGTGGGTCTGCTCACCATCGGCCGGGTGAGCGACACCGAACGTACGGAGGTGGCCCGCCACCTGACCGACTGCCCGTCCTGCCGCTCCGAGCGCGAGGACATCGCACGGGTCGTCGACCTGCTCGACGTGCTGCGGTCCGCGCCGGGCACCGTGCTGCGCGAGCTGCCCGCCGGTCCCTCGCCCGCAGTCGTCGCGCCGCTGCTGCTCCGCCCGACAGCACAGCAGTTCGGAGTGCCGGGCGCCGCGGCGCGAGCGCCGTCGTACCCGCGTGTCCTCGCGGCTCTTCCGCCGGCGGTCGCGGCGCGGCCGGTCCCGGCGGTCATCGCGGCCCGGCCGGCTGCGCCCGTGTCGCGCCCGTCGTCACTGACCTCGCTGCCGCCCCGCCCGGCCACCGGTCGGCTCTCCGTCGGTCCGCACTCGCACCGCCGCCCCCGCCGCTGGTCGCCCGGGATAGCGGTGTCGTCGGCCCTGCTCGTGGTGGCAGTGGCCGCCGGCACCACCGTCCTCTACCGGGCGTCGCAGGCGGATCCGCCGGGCCCGATCGTGGCGACCGCCGCGTCCAGCGACGCGTCCGGGGTCGACCTGCGGGCGGTCGTCCGCGGCGAGACCGACGGCGTGGGCGTGGAGTTGACAGTCGGTGGCCTGGTCCGGGGCTCCTCCTACCAGGTGTACGCGGCCACCGTCGACGACGATCTGCGCCTCCTGGGGGAGATCACCGGCGGTGCCGGCGCGGTTCGCTGGTCGGGGCCGGCGGACCTGCCGGTGGACGACCTCGCCTACCTGAGCGTCTCCGAGGCGAACGGCGCGGTGGTGGCGATGGCGACGGTCGTCCGCGACGCGTCCGCGCCACTGTGACATATGACACACATCGATGGTGAAGGGGGTTTACCCAGGTCCCGGTCCCCAGTGGAGCAATGGTTCTTGAGTAGGGTGTCGCCGTCCGTGAACCCGGCATTCGGCGGCGTCGTTATGGTTTCCGTGGATCAGGTCACCGCGCAGGCGGCGTCCGGCGAGCTGACGCGCCCTCCGGCGAACGACGAGGCGCTCGGGGTCGCGTACCGGACCCATGGTCCGGTCGTGCTCAATTACCTGTCGCGCATGTTGCTGGGCAACCGCGCGCTGGCCGAGGACATCCTCCAGGAAACGCTGGTGCGCGCCTGGAACCATCCGGAGGCGCGCACAGCCGACGGGCAGTGGAGCCGGGGTTGGCTGCTGACGGTCGCGCGGCGCATCGCCATCGACCACATCCGGTCGGCGCAGGGGCGTACGACGGAGGCGCTCGACGAACGCATCGCCGACCAGGAGGTGGTCGAGGACGACGTCGACCGGATGCTGAACGCGCGGACCGTCCGGGAGGCGGTCGCGTCCCTGCCGGAGCGCCTGCGCGGCGCCCTGATCGAGATCTACTTCCGGGAGAGCTCGGTCGCCGAGGCGGCCCGCAACCTGTCCGTTCCCGAGGGGACGGTGAAGTCCCGGACGTTCTACGCGTTGCGGGCGCTGCACGAGGAGCTGGTGAAACGTGACTTCGCGCTCTAGGAGGCCGGCGTGACCCTCCGATCGACGCACCGCTGGGCGGTGGCCGGCCTGGTGGTCGCGCTGCTCGCCGTGCTGACGCCGGCCGCTCCGGCCACCGCAGCGGTCGACGAGTACGTGCTGTACGCCACCGTCACGGCGAACAGCTCGGGTCAGGGGCAGACCCTCGCCGACATCGCCGGACGCTACCTGGGCGACGCCGAGCGCGCCGACGAGCTGTTCAACCTCAACAGCGGCCGCCGGCAGCCCGACGGCAAGGCGCTCACCGACGCGGACCGGTTGACCCCGGGGTGGTACGTCGTGCTGCCCTGGGACGCCGTCGGACCCGGGGTGCAGTACGGCGTCCTGCCGACCCGGCCTCCGGACCCCTCCGCCACGGCGTCGCCCCCGTCCACCGCCACCGGACCGGGAACTCCACCGTCGAGTCCCGACCCGCTGCCGACATCCCGTCCGGGCGGCAAGTGCGTCGCGGCCACCGTCGCGAGCGACAGGTCCACCTGGGCCACCACGCGCCTGGCCGCGGACCGGGTGTGGCCGCGGACCAGGGGCGCCGGGCAGCTCGTGGCCGTGGTGGACTCCGGTGTCGACGGCCGGCTGCCGCAGTTGACCGGTCGGGTCGCGCAGGGCGCCGACCTGGTCACCGGTGGCCGACGCGGAGACACCGACTGTCTCGGCACCGGCACCGCGATGGCCGGCCTGATCGCCGCGAGCGCCCCACCGGGCGGTGGCTTCGCCGGCATCGCGCCCGACGCGGTGGTGCTGCCCATCCGGATCGCCACCGACGGCAAGCCGGTGGGCCCGGCCGACCAGGCCGCGGCCATCGAGGTGGCCGCCTCCGCCGGCGCCACCGTGATCGCCCTCGGCGACCACGTCACGGTCACCGACGAGGCCGTACGCCGGGCGATCGAGCAGGCGCTGTCCCGCGACATCGTGGTGATCGCGGGCGCGCCCGCCGGCGCCGCGAACGCCGGGGCGGCGGACCTGCTGCCGGAGTACCTGCTGCTGGTCGGCGGGGTGAGCGCCGACGGCAAGGCGGCCGAGGAGTACGCGACCGACACCGTGGACGTCGTCGCGCCCGGCGTCAACGTCTCCAGCCTCGGCATCACCGGCACCACCGGGTTCGTCGGCAGCGGCACGCGCTACGCGGTGGCGCTCGCCGCCGGGGAGGCGGCCCTGGTGCGCGCCGCGCATCCACGGTTGTCGGCGGTCCAGGTGGCCCGCCGGATCGTGCTGACCGCCGACGAGATGGGCGGTGCGCAGGCCGGCAGCCCCTACGGACACGGCATGATCGACCCGGAGGCCGCCGTCATCGAGGACCTGCCGGACGAGACCGAGTCGGTGCCGCCGGAGTCGGCCGGCACCAGCGGTGGCGTCGCCGGCGCCGGCACGGTGGCGCAGATCGCCATCCTGCTCACCATGGTGGCAGCGCTGGTTGCCGGCGCGCTGCTGGTGATCCGGCTGCGCCGCTCCACCCGCCGCCCGTCCGACGGCACCGGCGAGCCACCTGTCGCCGCCGAACCCACCGGTGCTCCCGAGCCGCAGACGTCGACACCGAGCGGCGGACGATGAAATCTTCCATGGCTGAACCGGCACTCGGTCGTACTCGTTCTCCAGGTGGCAGGGGGACGTGCGGACGGGGGGCGACCAGGGACATGAGGATTTGATGCCCAGTGGGCGACATCGGATGTGAGGAGCCGGAGCTGCGCGGCAAGATCGCGCTCTACGTCACCGGCCGGATCTCGGGCAGCGAGCAGTGGGAGGTGGAGGAGCACCTCGCCCACTGCGCCGACTGTCTGGAGGAGAGCCGGATCCTCGGCGACGCCGTGCTCGCGCTGGCCGTGCTCGGGGAGGCGGACCGGCGCGAACTCGTCGCCGACTTCGGCGTGCCGGTCGCCGCGACGACGGCGCACGGCGGTGCGCGTCCGGCGGGCTCGTCCGCTCCGCGGTCGCGCGACGACGCGGACCGACGCCCGTCGACCCGCCCATCGGGCCCGGGCCGACCGGGGTCGCGCTCCGGCCGTCGACGTCCCCGCAAGCCGATGCTGGCCGCCGGGGGCCTGGTGCTTGTCGTCCTGCTGGCCATCGGTGGTGTGCTCGGCCAGTCCGTTCTGAACGACGCGCCGCCGCCGGTAGCGCTGGTCGCCGACTCCGGAGGAAGCGCCAGCGGCGCCGTGTTGTCGGTGACCGTGTCGCCCGATGGCGGCGACGCCGCCATCCGGGCCACGGTCTCCGGTCTGGAAGCAGGCCGCAGCTACCGCTTCTACGTCACCGACGTGGCCGGTAACAGCTACGACATCGCCGGGCTGACCGGAACCGGGCAGGCCCAGGACCTCACCGGCGCGTGCCCGGTGCCGTTGGACCGGTTGGAGCGGTTCAGTGTGACGGCCGCCGACGGCGCGCTCGTCGTCGCCGCGACGGTACGCCGCACCGGCAGCACGCCGGCCGCGACCGGTTAACCATTCAACAAACTCTCAGTCGCCGGTACCCCACCAGAAATATCGAACGTCTACGATCGCCTGATGCCCATTCCTGGCGGCGCTCGCCACGCCGGTCCGAGGTCGTCGTCTGCATGACGTCTGACCAGTCCCGTTGGACGAGCCCACCGGCGGCCCGCCCCTGATGTCACCGCCCGCAGCCCCCTACGCCGGGCCGCGCCGACCCTCCTCCGGTGCCCTTCGCTGGCTCGCCGACGGTCTCGCCGTGGTCGGCCCGGATCCGGGCGGCGTCGTCGCCGTCGGGGCGGCCCAGTTGCCCATCGAAGCCGGCGTGGTCACCGTCGTGGGTGAGGTCGCCGGTCCGGAGGACTGGGCGGCGATCACCGAGGCCCTGCCGGCGCTGGTCCAGCCCGGCACCGCGGTCCGGCTGGGCATCTCCGGCGCCGGCACCGCGCTCGGGCCGAGCGTCACCTCGCACCACGACGCGTCCCCGGCCGCCGCCCTGTCCCGGCAGGTGCAGGCCGACGTGTACGCCCCGGACGGACCGGTCCTGCTCGTCCCCGGCGGCACCCTGTACGCGGACGCGGGCTGGCGGCGCTCCAGCGGAGCCGGACCGTCGGTGCCGGCCGGCCTGCGCCATCCGCGACCGGGTTGGGAACCGGAGGTCGACACGGTCGCCCGGCACACCGCGGGCGCGCTGCGGGCGCGGTCGGTGCCGGCGGGGCTGTGGGTGCACCGGCAGACCGCGGACCGGGCACCGGTCCCGTACGACGACCCGGTGTACGCCATCCCGGCGGACAGCGAACGGGCCGTGGTGGTGGTCGGCCGCCCCGGCCTCGCGCCGCCGGACCCGCGGGCCGTCCGTACCGTCCTGGACGCGCTCGACCCGTCGGTGCTGCTGGCGCCGTACGGCGTGCCGCTGTCGCTGGTGGTGGATCTCGCCAGCGATCTCGGCGGGCGGTGGGGACGACCGGTGGAGGTGGCGACCGGTCTGCCGACGCTCGACGACGAGCACCGCCTGGTGTCCGCCGCTGTGGACCCGGACGGCCGCGACTGGTGGATCCCTCCGGTGACCCGGCTGCGCTGCGCGCCGGGGCGGGCGCCGACGCCGGTCACGCCACCAGCGGTCGTCGCCGGGCTACCCAGAGAGGGGGACACCCACCGACTCGGCCACGGCTGGGTCGTGGAGCCGACCGCGTGGGGCCTGTGGGTCCGACCACCGCACGCCCGCGACCGGGACGACCTGCGCCGTCGCCCCACCGATGGCACCCGGCTCGACATCCTGGTCGGTCTGCCGGGTGAGACCCCGCCACCCGAGGTCCGGACGCTGCTCGCCGCGCTCGTCGCCCGGCTCACCCCGCAGCAGCGGGCGCGGACCACCATCGCCCCGGACGAGGCCGACATCCTGTTGCGCCCCGGTGAACCAACGCCGGCGGCCACGGATGGCGGGCGCATCAGCGGCCCCAGGTCCGCCCGGTGAGCGCGGCGTCCCGGTCGAGCGCCGGCCCGCTGGGCAGCAGCGCGAGGAACTCCCGGGGCACGTCGGTGGGGGACACCCCGGCGTAGCCGAGCGATTCGGTCGTCTTGTCGTCCGGGAGCGGGAACTTGACCCCGAATTCGGACACCAGGTAGACGCCGGTCGGCACCGCTCCGGGCGCGGGCCGGTCACGCAGCAGCATTCCGCTGCCGGTGCGCAGCACCACCTCGTCCGCGAGACCGGCCGTGCCGGCCGCGGTGGGCACCGTGACGGCCCGGTCCAGCGCAGCGCCGCTGACCGCGAGCGCCTCGGACCGTACGCTGCCGGAGGCGATGCTGTGCCGCACGCACGGCACAGCCGCACGCAGGTCGTTGATCTGGGGCGGGGGTTCGGCGGGGAAGCCGGTGACGTACTCGCCCCCGCCGACCATCGGCGCGGCCTGCATCGCGTCGGCGTCCACCAGGATCGGGCGGGGTGCCGAGCCGGGGTAGGAGCGCCGGCTGGCCGGATCGCCCAACAGCAGCGCGCCGACCGTGCGGCTGACCGGGGCGAACCCGTCGGTCCGGGCCAGGTACAGCTCGCGGGTGGCGAGCACCGGGTTCGCCACCTCGAAGATCTGCCCGACCACCGACGGGACGCCGGCGACCGTCGGTCCGGCCCGGCCGCGCCCGGCTATCACCGGTACGACGAGGTCACGTCCGGAGTCGATCGGGTTGAGCCACGCCTCGGTGACCCGTACCGGGGGCACGCCGCCGTAGCCCAGCGCGACCCGGCTCTGGTCACCGGCGAGACGGTACCGGCGGCCCTGCCACACGAGGTGCAGCCCGTTGTCCGGAGTCGACACCAGCAGCGCGCCCGGATCGCGGCCCGCCACGTCGTCGAGCACCAGCGTGGTGCGTTCGGTCCGGGTGCGGTCCAGCGGGCGTCGGGCGCACACCGTCCACGCGCCACGGTAGAGCTGCTTGCCGGTCGGCACCGCGTCCGGCGCGTCCGGGATCCCCACCGGCGCCCCGATCGGCACCCCGGTCAGCGAGTTGCGCGAGACCGACCGCACCGGGGCGGTGCTCTGCAGGATCAGCGCCGCCGACGTGTAGTTGAGCACCGGACGCAGCTCGCTGCCGAGCAGCAGGTACCGGGCCCCGGTCTCCTTGACGACGATGATCGAGCCGGGCCTGCGCCACTGGTCGCTGCCGCCGGGTCGCAGCAGCCCGTAGATGCCGAACCCGGCCGCGATGAGCACGGTGAGCAGCAGGCCCACGGCCGTCCCGATGGTGAACCGCCGGTGCGGCGGGTCGTCACCCTCCGGGCGGCCCTTCATCAGCGCGCCGATCAGCCGCCCGGCCTCGAACAGGTACGCCTGGACCTGGTCCCTGCGCGAGCGCACGTCAGCCGGCCCAGGCGCGGATGGCGGCGTACACGCCGAGCACGGCGCCGAGCACCGGCAGGACCGCGAGGGCGACGACCAGTTCGAGGATGTCGGCGGCCCGCGCCCAGTACGGGCGCAGCCGCCGCCCGGGCAGGATCGTGCTCGCGGCGAGGAACGCCAGGCCGATGGTGGCGAGCACCGGCAGCGCCACGACACGCAGGTAGAACTGCTGCTCCCCGCCCCAGCCGAGCAGCACCAGGACGACGAGGCCGGTGGCCGGGATCAGCACCGTCCAGCGTTGGATGGCGCTGGTCAGGTGACGCGCGCGCAGCAGGAGCAGGGCGGCCGTGACCAGACCCAGGACGCGTGGCCAGGCGCCACCGGGCAGCACCAGGAACGCGACCAGCGGCAGCTGTGCCACCCCGACCCCGAGCAGCAGCGCGGACTGGTGACCGACAGCGGCGTTGCCGCGCTCCACCACCAACCGGTACGGGATCGGGTCGATGTCCTCGCTGAGCTGCTCCGGCCGACGCGGCATCATCGGCAGCAGCAGCCCACCGAGGCGGAACGCCAGCAGCGGCACCACCATCATCACGACGAGCGTCACGACGAGTGTGGTGCCGGCGACGCGCTGGGTGTCGTAGCCGCCGGCGGCGGCGACCACCGCCGGTGCGCCGGTCAGCAGCAGGGCGGTGATCGCGCCGGTGAACAGCAACGCGCCGTCCGCGACGGCGGCGAAGCCGGCGCAGACCGTGGCGAGCGCGCAGAGGCAGACCGCCGAGACGGTGACCGTCCAGGACGCGCCGGGCGCGGCCCACTGGGTCGCCGTCCACCCGGCCGCCGCGGCGTACGCGGCGGCGCAACCGGCCAGCAGGGTGCCCGCCACCGGATCGGCGGCGGCCCGGCTCGCCAGGCCCGCGGCACCGACGAGCAGCAGCGTGGCCGTCGCGGCGGCCAGCGCCCGGTACGCCGCCGGCCCGCCCAGCGCGAGCACCGGTAACCCGGTCAGGACGGCGAGCCCGCCGAACGTCAGCAGCATCGCCCGCAGCCGACCCGCCGACCAGGTGCCCTGGTGTTTCTCGACCTGCTCGGCGAGCCCGTCGATGAGGTCGTCGTAGCCGATCGGAGGCAGCGCGGCGGCCCGTGGCCGCAGGTGCACGGTGTCGCCGTCGAGCAGGTCGAGGTCGGCAGGGGTGCGTTCCTCGTCGAGGGGGGCCGCACCGATCCGTTGCAGGACCCAGCCGTCGTGGCCGGCGCCGTGGTCACCGGCCTGTGGGTCGAGAGTGGACAGGACCACGGGGAGGACGTCGATGAGCGGTGTCTCGACCGGCACCGCCATGTCAGCAACCGCATCTTTCAGGACAAAACGTAGCCTTACCGGCGCTGCCGTGCGATGCTGAACCAGTTCGTCCATCGTTCGGACCCGATTCCCTCCTGTCGCTGGAACGCCGACCAGATCTCGCCAGATCAGGGCCGCCACGCTAATGGCGGCGGCGTCCCACCGGTCCCGCCGTCGCGGGGCCGGCCTCAGGTCGGGGGGAAAACCTCCACGAACGACGGGAGTACGCGGGTGGGCACCACGCCTTTCGTCCGCCGGCCACGCACCGCGGGCCCGGTGGCCCCGCCGGGGGAGATCGAACTCCAGCCGCCACCACCGGTGCCGGAGCCCGCCGCGGGCGGGATGGGGCAGATCTGGCTCTACATCCCGATGGGCCTCGCCTCGATGGCGATGATGCTCGTCTTCGTCCGGCGCGACGCGGGCGTGCTCGCGTACATCGGGATGGGTCTGATGGCGGTGTCGGTGGTCGCCGGTGTGATCGTGCCGTTCTTCCGGCAGGCCAGTGAGCACAAGGAACGCATGCACGGTGACCGGCGCGACTACCACAGGTACCTCACCCAGATCCGCCGCCGGGCCCGCGCCGCGCTCGTCGACCAGTACCGCGCGGCGCGCTGGCAGCACCCCGATCCGCGGGCGCTCTGGTCGCACGCGCTGAGCCGCCGACTGTGGGAACGCCGTACCGCGCACGAGGACTTCGGTGAGGTCCGGGTCGGCGTCGGCATCCGTAGGTCGACGACGGCACTCGTCGCGCCGCAGAGCAAACCGGTCGAGGAGCTGGAGCCGATGGCCGCGCACGCGCTGCGCCGCTTCATCCGCGCCTACTCCACCCTGCGTGAAGCCCCGGTCGCCATCTACCTGCGGGGCTTCGCCCGGGTCCAACTCACCGGCGACCCGGCGGCCGCCCACGGTCTCGCCCGCGCGATGCTCGCCCAACTCGCCGTGGCGCACGCCCCCGGCGACCTGGTCGTCGTGTGCCTGGCCGCGCCCGGTAGGGAGCCGGGTTGGGACTGGCTCAAGTGGCTGCCGCACGCGCAGAACGACGACGAGCCCGACGGCGCCGGCGCCCGCCGCCTCGTCACCGCGGACCTGCCCGGGCTCGACGCGCTGCTCACGACACTCGGCGTGGCCGACCGCCCGGCCTTCGAGCCGGACACCCCGATCACCGCGTCGGAGCCGCTCACGGTGGTCGTACTCGACGCGCCGACGATCCACGCCGAGCACCGGCTCGCGGTGGAGGGCTACCGCAACACCGTCGTCCTGGACACCGCCGGCGCTTTCGACATGCAGGCCCGACCGCAGACCCTGATCGCCGAGGTGACAGCGGACGACCTGCACCTGGTGACCTTCGACCACCTCGGCAAGCCGTCCCGCGACCGGCTGTGCCGCCCGGACGCCCTCGGGCTGCCGATGGTCGACGCCCTGGCGCGCAGCATCTCCCGGTACCGCATCGGCCAGGCCGTCGACACCGAGGAACCGCTGGCCACCGACTACGACCTGGCCGGTCTGCTCGGTATCAGCGACCTGCACACCTTCGACCCGGACGCCTACCGGGCGAATCGTCCGGCCGCGCAACGGCTGCGCGTCCCGATCGGCATCTCCACCTCCGGCGCCCCGATCGAACTCGACCTCAAGGAGGCCGCGGAGAACGGCATGGGCCCGCACGGCGTCCTCATCGGCGCGACCGGCTCCGGCAAGAGCGAGCTGTTGCGCACGCTCGTGCTCGCTCTCGCCACCCGGCACACCTCGGCCGAACTCAACCTCGTCCTCGTCGACTTCAAGGGCGGCGCCGCGTTCCTCGGCTTCGACCGGCTGCCACACACCTCGGCGGTGATCACCAACCTGGCCGACGAGCTGGAGCTGGTCGACCGGATGCGCGACGCGCTCACCGGAGAGCTGGTCCGCCGCCAGGAACACCTGCGGGCGACCGGCAACCACGCCTCCCGCCGGGACTACGAACGGGCACGCGTCGAGGGCGCCCCGCTGGAGCCGATGCCGGCCCTGCTCATCGTGGTCGACGAGTTCAGCGAGATGCTGACCAGCAAGCCGCAGTTCATCGAGGTCTTCGCGATGATCGGCCGGCTCGGGCGCTCCCTGGGCGTGCACCTGCTGCTGGCCAGCCAGCGGCTCGACGAGGGACGCATCCACCAGATCGAGTCGCACCTGTCGTACCGGATCGGGCTGCGCACCTTCTCGGCCATGGAGAGTCGCAGCGTGCTCGGCGTGGTGGACGCGTACGAGCTGCCGAACGTGCCGGGCAACGGTTTCCTGCGCTCGGACATCCAGACACTGACCCGGTTCAAGGCCGCCTACTCCTCCGGCCCGTACCGGCAGACCGGCCGGACCCGCCGGGGTGCCGCGCAGGCTGGCCTGGTCGCCTTCGGCACCGGTCACGTCGAGCCGGTCGCGCCGCCGCCCGACCTTCCCGACGACGAGGACGGCGAGAAGCCACCGATGCTCGCCGAGGTGCTGCTCCAGCGGTTGCAGGGCCTCGGCCCCGCCGCGCACCAGGTGTGGCTGCCGCCGCTGCGGGAACCGGCCACGCTGGACCGGCTGCTGCCGCCGCTCACCGAGGACCCGGACCGCGGGCTGTGCCCGATCGGCGGCTACCAGCCGCTGACCGTCCCGGTCGGGTTGCTCGACCTGCCCGCCCAGCAACGTCGGGAACTGCTCCTCGCCGACCTCTCCGGCGGGCGCGGCAACGTCGGCGTGGTGGGTGGACCGCAGAGCGGGAAGAGCACCCTGCTGCGGACGCTGATCTGCGCGCTCGCGCTCACCCACGGCCCCGACGACGTGCAGTTCTACTGCCTCGACTTCGGCGGCGGCAGCCTCGCATCGCTCGCCGGGCTCCCGCACGTCGGCTCGGTCGCCAACCGCCTCGACCGGGACCGGGTCACCCGGACCGTGCTGGAGTTGTCCAACGTGCTGGCCGCCCGGGAGAACCTGTTCAGCAGGCACAACATCGACTCGATGGCGAGCTACCGGCGGATCCGCGCCGCCGGCGGGCTGCGCGACCAGGACCCGTACGGCGACGTGTTCCTCGTCGTCGACGGTTGGTTCTCGGTACGGCAGGACTTCGAGGAGTTGGAGCCCCGGCTCACCGACATCGCCGCCCGCGGCCTGGGCTTCGGCGTACACCTCGTCGTCGCCGCGCGCCGCTGGGCGGAGATGCGGCCCTGGCTGCGGGACGTCCTCGGCACCCGGTTCGAGCTGCGGCTCGGCGACCCGGTCGACTCCGAGATCAACAGCAAGTTCGCGGCCACCGTGCCGGCCATTCCCGGGCGGGGCATCGTGCCCGAGCGCCTGCACTTCCTCGGCGCGCTGCCCCGCGTCGACGGCGACAGCGGCACCGAGGACCTGGCCGACGCTGTCACCGACCTTGTCGACGCGGTCGCCGCCGGAGCACTGCCCCGCGCGCCCGAGGTGCGGCTGCTGCCGAGCCGGCTACCCGCCACCGCGCTGCCCGCGCCGACCGCCGCCCGCCCGAGCGCGGACGTCCAACTCGCCCTCGGCCTCGACGACGTCAAGCTGGCACCGCTGTGGCACGACTTCGACACCAACCCGCACCTGCTGATCTTCGGCGACGCCGAGACCGGCAAGACCACCCTGCTGCGCCACCTGGCCCGGTCGATCGCCGCGCACCACAGCGCCGACGAGGCGCGGATCATCTTCGGCGACTTCGGCCGCGAGCTGTACGACGCGGTGCCGCAGGAGCACCAGATCGGCTACTCGGTCGGCGCGGGCTCGCTCTCCTCGGCCCTGCAGGAGGCGGCCGGGCTGCTCAAGGACCGGGTGCCCGGCCCGGAGATCATCCCGAGTCGGCTGCCCTCGCGGGACTGGTGGACGGGCGGTCGGATCTTCGTCCTGGTCGACGACTACGAGCTGGCCGAGGCGGAGAAGCCCCTGCAACACCTCCTGCCGCTGCTGCCGCACGGCGCCGACATCGGGCTGCACCTGATCGTGGCGCGGCGTACCGCGGGCGCCTCCCGCGCCATGATGGACCAGGTCGTCCGGCGCTGCTGGGAGCTGGGCAGCCCGGCGACGCTGTTCTCCTGCCCCCGGGAGGAGGGCGCCTTCCTCGGCGGGGTGCGGCCCCGCACCCTGCCGGTGGGTCGGGCCCAGTACATCGACCGCCGACGCAGCGTACGTCTGGTGCAGACCCCCGTCATCGAGTGAGCCCGGCGGACGAGTACCCCGCCGGCCCGGTCACCGTGCCGGCGGGGTGGGCTCCGGCGCGGGAGGGGCGGGGTCCGCGTCGTACGGGCTCACCGTCCGGGCCGGCCGCCAGCGGCGGCGGTGACCGGCCGGGCCGAGGACGGCCAGCACCGCCCCACCCGCCGCGGCCAGCAGCACCAGCGTCACGCCGGCGGCCAGGAACGGCCCCACCTCCACGGTGTCCGCCAGGTCCGGGGCCGCCGCGCGCCGCGCCGCACCCGGCACCGTGCCCGCCCTGCCCTCCTCGGGCAGCACCGTCGCCACCGCGGCCATCGGGTTGACCACGCCCCAACCGAACAGCGCGTCCGGCAGCTCCGCGGCGGGCAGATCGGCGGTCGCCTGGAGTCGGTGCCGGACCTGCGCCGCGCTCAACCCCGGCCGGTAGGCCCGGACCAGCGCGGCGGTCCCGGCAACGAACGGCGTCGCGTAGCTGGTGCCGCTGCCCTGCCAGTGACCGGGACCGCGCGGGCCGATGCTGACCACGTCCTCACCCGGGGCGACCAGGGCGACCGGTGCGCTCTGTGCCGCCGCGTCGGAACGCCGGCCGCCGGTGTTCATCGCCCCGACGGCGACGACACCGGGCAGCGCCGCCGGGTACGTGCGCACGCCGCTCCCCTCGGCGCGGTTGCCGACCGCCGCGACCACCACGACGTCGCGCTGCTCGGCGTAGCGGACCGCCGCCTCCATCGCCGCGCTCCGCACCGTGGTGCCGGCCGAGACGTTGATGACGTCGGCGCCCCGGTCCACCGCGGTACGGATACCCCTCGCGATCGCCTCCGGCGCCCCGTCCGGCCGGTCGGTGATGCGAATCGGCAGGATCCGGACCTTCGGCGCGACCCCCACGAACCCGGTGCCCGTCGCGGGCGCCGCCGCGATGAGGCCCGCCACGAACGTCCCGTGCCCCAGACAGTCGGAGTCGGCGCGCCCGCCCCCGGCGGTCGTCAGGTCGACGCCCGGCAGCACCCGGCGGGAGAGCTGAGGGCTGCGGGCGTCCACCCCGGAGTCGAGGACGGCGACGACGACGCCCGCGCCCTCGGTGAGCGTCCACGCCCGCTCCGGCGTCAGGTGCCGCTGCGGCCACGGGATGTCCGGGTTCGACCCGGTCGGCGCCGGCAGACACTGCCCGGTCCGCAGCGGTGGCGCGACGGGTGCCGCCCACGCCGGGCCGGTGCCGAGCAGGACGGCCGAGAGCCCGGCCGTCGCGGCGGAGAAGAGCCGTCGACTGCCCATCCGAAGTCACCTTTCACGAGGAGGCGTTGGCGGTGAGGTTCCGTTCGACGAAACCCAGTGGTGGCCCGGCGAGGCGGTCGGCGGTGCGCGCGTCCGTGACCATCCGGGGCGCGGCGGCACGTCGCCGGTCCAACGCCCGATCCAGCCGGCGCAGCGCCGCCCGGTCGTCGTCGTCGAGACCGCGACCGCTGCCGGTGTCACCGGGTAGCAGCTCCCGCAACAGGACCGCGGTGGCGGGCAGCGCGCTCCGGTCGGCGCTCGGGTCGTCGCGGATGGCCAGCACCTTGAACCGCGAGCCGGCGAGGAACACCGCCTCGTCCAGATCGCTGCTCTCGGCGAGCACCCCGAGCTGCCGGGCGGTGCGGGACCACACCACGAAGTCCACGTCCGCGTCCTTGACGGCCACGTCCGTGCGGGCGCTGACGCTGCGGAACGCCGGCTCGACGAGCGTCGTACCCTCCGGGTAGAGCCGGCGGGCCGGCACGCCCAGCCGGCCCTGCCCGAGCACCGCGCGGCGGCACGGCGGCAGTCGACGCAGCCCGGACACCAGGCAGGGCAGGTAGCCGGGGGTGCCGGGCGCCTGCCCCGCGCGCACCGCGGCGTTGACCTCGGCGGCCGACGTTTCGCTGTGGCCGAGGAACGCCCGGACCGCCACCAGATCCGACTTCTCCGCCACCGCGATCTCCTGACGCAGCGCGGGCCAGGCGGCGAGGGCGGCGTTCACCGTGGTGATCGAGTCGTGGAATGCGGTCCCCAGGGCCGTGGCCAGCGCGTTCTGCTCCTCCAACGTGCTGGGCCGATCGACAACCGGCACGGCGGACGCCGGGACCCACCGTCGGTCCTCGTCCGACGAGGGCGGCTCGGCGACGTCCGGACCGGAGATGGTGCGCACTGTCGGGATCGGCCCGATCCCGGCCAACCCGAGCGGCGGTGCCGGCTCGCTTACCGAGGGCTCGGCGGCGGCCTCCGGCGCGTCCGCGACGGGCCGTGGCGGCGGCACCGGGTCCGCGACCGTGGCGCTCGGCGCGGGAACGGGTGGCGCGGTCGCCGCAGCAGGTGGCTCGGGTGACTCGGCGGGTGCCGCTTCGGCGACGACGAGCCGCGACGCGGGTGTGTCGGGGGACGCCGGGTCGGCGACGACGAGCGTCGGCACGGGGGCCGTCGCGGGGATCGGCGGGGGAGTGGGCGGCTCCGGGGGGATGGTCGCCTCGACCACCGGGACCGGCGGGCTCGCCGGCCGCGGTGGCAGTGGAAGGGTCAGCGTGACCGACTCCGACCGCGCCCAGGAGGGTCGTGCGCGCTGCGGCGCGGTCTCCGCCGCCGCCGATGCCGTGGTCAGGTCGTCCGGAACCGCCTGTCCCAGCGACCCACCCGCCTGTCGGACCGCCGCCAGCATCGCCGGAGACGTCTCCGACCCCAGTACGAGACGCCCCGCCGCCGGATCGACGAACGCCAGGTCCGGTGAGGCGTACCCACCGTCGCGGCGCAGCAGCACGCCCATCGGCACCACCTCGGCGAGCAGCCCCGGCACCGTGTGATGCCGGTACAGCCGGGCCCCGGTGCGACACCAACCGTCCCTGATCACCGGCACCGTGTCCCAGACCGGCTCGGCCGCAGCGGGCTCGGGCAGCCGCGCGTCGCCGAGCAGTGCGGCCAGCGCGTCGAACCACGCCGGCTCCGGCGCGGCGTCCGACGGGTCCAGCAGCGCCGTCTCCACCCGTACCGGAAAATGGGCCGGCAGGCCGGCGAAGAGCGCCGCCACGTCCGCCGGCGACACCGGCGGACGGC
The DNA here is from genome assembly GCF_029626235.1 of Micromonospora sp. WMMD1120. Lineage (NCBI taxonomy): Bacteria > Bacillati > Actinomycetota > Actinomycetes > Micromonosporales > Micromonosporaceae > Micromonospora > Micromonospora sp. WMMD1120. Next base: position 4,861,205 of record NZ_JARUBO010000005.1, read on the forward strand.
CGGTGTGACGCAGCACGAGCACCGGTCCGCGCGGATCGACGGGCACCTGGTACGCCGGGTCCCCGGTGGCCGCCGGCACCGCGGTGGCGGCGCGCAGCAGCAGGCCGGCGGGCACCGGGTCCGCGACCAGCCGCCCGAGCGTCGTCGGCCGGTCGGGTAGGGCCGGCTCCCACGCCGGGGTTGGGCAGCGGTTGGCGCTGACCGGACATCCGACCCCGCGACGGAACGAGCGCCAACCCCAGGCGCCGGTGCCGCCCGCGGCGTACCAGGTCCCGCCCGGCACCGCGACGACCGGGCCGTCCGGAGCGAGCAGTTCCACGCCGGTACGGGCGGCGAGATCGGAAAGCCACGGAGCGAACGCCTCGTCGGGACGGCCCACCCGGTCAGCGGCCACCCACACCCGCCGGGTCCCGCTGACGTCCGCGGCGCCCTGCACCACCGCCCGCAGCAGCGCGGCGCAGCCCGGCTCGCCCAACGCGCGAGGCGACGGCACGACCAGGACGTCGGGCGGCGCCTCGGCCCGCAGCAGCCGCCACAGGTCCAGCGGCTGATCCAGGGGATGCGAGATGACAGCCGTCGCACCGTGCCGCTCACTGTGCAGTGGTACGCCTCGTCGGCGGCTCCTCAGCCCGATCGCAGTCACGCTCTCTCAACGGGACCGGCACCCCGCCCGGTTCACACGGAAAGGCACCCGGCAAAATCCTCGTCGTCGATGTCCGTCGAAGTGAACGAACGCGCTCCCGTCCACGTTGACAAGACGTGGCTGCTACCGGGAAAGGGTGGGACACGGTGCGGGGCTTCGGGCTACGGACGATCACCGGGACAGACCGCGGCATGCGCGCGGGCGTGGCGGCAGTGGTCGCGCTGGTGCTGGTCGTCGGCCTCGGCTGGGGCTTCGCCTACGCGGACAAGGACGATGTCGTTGGCCGCGCGCTTTCCGGGGAGCAGCTCACCGCGCTCTACCGCGCGGGTCATGCCTGCCCCGCCCTGACCTCCGCCCGACTCGCCGGTCAGCTCATGGCCGAATCCGAACTGGACCCGGCGGCGGCACGCACCAGATCGGGTGGCCGGGGCATCGCCGGGCTCACCGACGAGCAGTGGCGGCAGTGGGCGCCGTGGCCCGGCGCGCAGCGTGAGGACACCGCCGCGAGTGTGCTCGCGCTGGCGCACCTGATGTGCAACCTCGTCGGCCAGGTCCGCGCGAGCGGCATCGACGGCGACGGCTGGCGGCTGGCGCTGGCGGCGTTCCTGTCGGGTGTCGCCACAGTGCGCGAGGCCGGCAAGGTGCCCGGCAAGGCCACCGACTACGTCGGTCAGGCCGGCAAGTACGCGGCCTACTACGAGAGCCTGCCGCAGTTCGCGTCGCCCGGGTCGACCACGTTCACGCCGGCCGGCTCGGTGCCGGAGGCGGTGCCGCTCCCCGACGAGTTGGTCGGCGCGGTGGTCGCGGCGGGGAGCCGGTGTCCGGAGGTGAGCCCGGCGGCGATCGCCGGACAGCTGATGGCCCTGTCCGGCTTCAACGCGGAGCAGCGGGGCACGTCCGGGCAGTTGGGCATCGCGGGCTTCTCCGACGACCTGTGGCAGGAGAACGCCCCGAAGGGCGCCTCGGTGTGGGACCCGCAGCAGGCGGTGCCGGCGATGGGGAATGCGCTGTGCCGCCTGGTCCGTGAGCTCACCGCGCTCCCGGGGGACCCCTACCTGCTGGCGGCGGCTGCCTGGCAGTCGGGTGTCGACACGGTACGCCGGGCCGGCGGCGTGCCGGACGTGATGACCCGGGCCTACCTGGAGGCCGCCGCCGCGTACACCGAGTACTACCGACTCGACACCCGGCTGGCCCCTCCGTCGGTCCCGTCACCGTCGCCGTCGTCGGTCTCCGCGACACCGTCCGTGCGCCCGTCGGCTCCGGCGAAGGGCACGCCGGCCACCACCCGAGGCGCCACCAAGCCGGCCCCACCGCCGGCCACGACCGCGAAGGCTCCCGCGACGACGTCGGCGCCAACGTCCGCGACCACGGCTCCGAACACCGGCTACGGCCCCCGCGGCCCGGGCGGCGGTAGCTACCCGTGTCGACGCCGCTGCCGGTGGTGAGTGTCTCGGGCCTCAGCTGCTGCCGGTTCCAGCTCCGCGCTTTCGCCTGGCCTCGCGCTGGCCGCGTCTCGCGTAGTCGGGGAGGAACACGCCCACAGCTACCACCACGGCCACAAACAGTGCCGACCAGTACGAACGATCGGTCATCAGCGAGTAGACAAGAGGGACGACCAAGACCAGCAGCACGATGACTGCAACCTTGGCTACTTTGGACATCGGTGCCCTCCGGAAGCAGTCCGATCGGCTGGTGGTCAGTAGGCGCGTTGCGCCACGAGGACGTACTCCCGCCCGGGGCGATCCGGGGCTTCCCGAACGTCGAGGGTGGTGAAGCCGTTCGCCGCAAGCGTCTCCTCGATCTCTGCGCGGCTGCGAAACCTGAGTGTGGAGTCGGAGGACAGCTCCAGGCCATCCGAGGCGAAAACGTAGGTGTGCCGGAAGAACACGTACGGCAACGCCACACGGGTGACATCCAGACGCCGTTCGACCCTGCCGAGCCCAGGAATGTCACGGATGACGGGGCTTTCCCCGGACCACTCCTTCCAGGCGCGGTACTCCGGGCGTCTCGTCTCGAATACCAGGTGGCCGCGCTCGCGAAGCGCCTCCCGGATGCCGTTCAGCGTCGCGTCCCAGTCGTCGCCGAGGAACACCTGAGCGACGTTGCCGGTCATCATCGCGACGTCGGCTGACAGCGCCGGCAGGGTCGTGGCGTCGCCGTGCAACCACTCGACCAGTGCGGCGCCGGGTTTCGACACCGCCACGTCGAGAGACGCCTCGGCGGGATCGACAGCTGTCACCTGTCGCCCGCTCCCCGCCAGCAGGATGGGCAGGGAGCCGGTGCCGCAGCCGACGTCGAGGACGTGCTGGGCGTCGAACTCCTCGGCGATCCGGAGTGCGCCCGCTGGCTGGCCGAGGAGTCGCCGATCTAGGGCGTCGGTGTGGAGACGGTTGGCACCGACGCGGGGGCGGCCCACTCGTTCGACCCGCCGTTCCCGTGCCACTCGTTCCTGCTCGGCCAGGACAAGTACGGCCTGACCCAGCTCCGCAACCTGGCGCAGCTGCCGACGACCGGCGCGGTGGTGATCGCCGGGCCGCTGCCGATCGTCTCCGGGTCAGGCAGCCCGTGCCGGGTCCTCGCGCTCGTTGAACGGTAGGGCCGGGCCACCGATGCGGGTAGCCGAGGTGGTCGGGCGGGTGCTCCACGCGCACGGCGCACGGTGCGTCTTCGGAGTCGTCGGCAGCGGCAACTTCCATGTCACGAACGCGCTCGTGGCGGCCGGCGCCCGCTTCGTGGCGGCTGCCCACGAGGGCGGCGCGGCGAGCATGGCGGACGGCTACGCCCCGCACCTCCGGGTCGGTGGGCGTGCTCTCCGTACACCAGGGTCCGGGTGTCACCAACGCGCTGACCGGCCTCACCGAGGCCGCGAAGAGCCGTACCCCGATGGTGGTCCTGGCCCCGGAGGCGACCGCGCCGCGATCCAACTTCTTCCTCGACCTCCCGGCGCTGGCCGCCGCGATCGGCGCCGACTTGCATCGGGTACGCGCGGAGCACGCCGCCGAGGATGCCAGCGCCGCGTATCGGGCCGCCGCCCGGGGCGCGACGGTGGTGCTCGCCCTCCCGTTGGAGGTGCAGAGCGCTATGGCCAACCCATGGTCCGGCCCGATCTCCGCGGTCGCGCCGGCTTCGTCCACCGTCCCGCAGGTCGAGCCGTTGCTGGCGGCGTTCCGGGCCGCCCGTCGAGCGGTCTTCATCGCGGGCCGGGGCGCTCGGGCCGCCCGGGACCCGCTGACCCGGCTCGCCGACGCGTGCGGCGCGCTGCTCGCGGTCTCGGCGGCGGCGAAGGGACTGTTCGCCGGCAACCCGTGGAACCTCGACGTTACCGGCGCTTCGCCACCCCGCTCGCCGCCGAGCTGATCGGCGCGGCGGACCTCGTCGTCGCGTGGGGCAGCACGCTGAACATGTGGACCACCCGGCACGGCGAACTGATTTCGCCCTCCGCCGTTGTCGCCCAGGTGGACAACGATCCGGCCGCGTTCGGGGTGAACCGCCCGGTCGACCTGGCGGTGGCCGGCGAGGTGACGGCGGTCGCCGAGGCGGTGCTCGGTCGGCTGGACGCCGCCGCGACCGGCGATTGGCGTACGCCGGAGCTGGCCCGACGGATTCGCGAGCACGGCCGCTGGCGGTCGGTCCCGTGCTCCGACGAGGGTGTGCCGCCTCGCGACGACGCCCCGGCGACGATCGACCCGCGGACGCTTTCGGCCGCCCTGGACGACCTGCTGCCGCCCGAGCGGACGGTGGCGGTCGACTCCGGGAACTTCATGGGTTACCCGTCGATGTGGCTCGACGTGCCGGACGTTGCCGGGTTCTGCTTCACCCAGGCGTTCCAGTCGGTCGGGCTCGGCCTGGCCAGCGCGCTCGGCGCGGCGGTCGCCCGTCCGGACCGTCGACGACTCGAACCGGTGCGCGGCTGGCTCGCCGGCCCGCGTACCCGACCGTTGGTGATCGACGCGAAGGTCTCCGGCGCGCGCGGCTCGTGGTGGCTGGAGGAGGCGTTCCGCGGTCATTGAACAGAGGCCGGGGTCCAGGCGAACCGGATGGCTGGCGCCTTCTCCTCGTTGCCGGACCCGTCATCAGTCTCGAGTCTGGTGAAGCCGTGACGGAGGTAGAACCTCTGCGCCGCGACGTTCGTCGCGAACGTCCAAAGCTGAAGTCCCTCCGGTCGACGCGACTTGGCAAGCGCGACGAGCTGCGAACCCAGCCCGCGACCGGTGACGGATGGTTCGACGTAGAGCTGGTCGAGCCAGTCGTCGTGGAGGACCAGCACCGCCAACACAGCGCCGTCGCGCCTCTCCGCCAGCCATACCTCACGCTGGGGGATGACGACCGCCCTCAACCAGTCGCGCACCTCGGCATCCGAGTGGACCGCCGGGGGAATCGCGGCGGCGCGACGTGACCGGATGAGGACGTCCGCGACCGCCGGGGCGTCGTCGGGCCCGGCGCGACGAGGAGTTGCCGCTGCCAGTTGCCGATCGTCTGAGGGATCCATGGCGCTGATGCTCCTCGTCTCCACCGCGGCACGGACACTTTCGGTAGCTGGGTGCGGTCGTTGAGGGTCACCACACCCGGCACCGCCGTTCAGGCGTTGAATTCGCCAGCCTTCATGCCCTGTACGAAGTCGACCCACCGGTCGGCGTCGAAGGACAGCATCGCTCCCTCCCGGTCCTTGGAGTCTCTGACCAGGACGACCTGGGACGGTCTGGCAACCTCGACGCAGTTGCCGCCCCCGTTGCTGCGCGTGCTCTTCTTCCACTTGAGCGTGGTCATCACTGTTCCTCTGCGATCGTTGCTATGAGTTTGCGGGACTGCGCCTGGGTGAGCGCTGGCGACTCCATGGCGGCCCACGCCTCCCCGTACGCTGCGACCTCACCTGGTTTGTCGAGGTACAAGGCCCCGGTGAGACTGTCGGAGTAGACGATTGAGGGCTCAGTTCCTCCTTCGAAGTCAAGGATCGTGAACGTGCCGCTGGTCATGTTGCCTTTGTGTAGGCCCACGGCGAGCGGGATCACCCGCAGCGAGACGTTTGGCTGCCGACTGACCGTGACCAGGCGCTGTAATTGCTCCACGTCTACGCCGCGCCGCAGGACGGCCTCGTCGAGCAGCACGTCAAACTGCGGCGCACGTGGGGTGAGACGGGTCAGAAGACCTTGTCGACCGAGGCGTACGGCTACCCCACGCTGTCTCTCCTCGTGGGTCATGTCGGGGCGGGCTACCTCGTAGACGCGGGTGGCGTACGCCTCGGTCTGCAACAGACCGGGGACAAGTTGGACCTCATAGGTTCGGAGGCGGGCGGCAGCGGCTTCCAGCCCCACGTACAACTCGAACCATTCAGGGATGGCGTCACCATAGGAGTGCCACCAGCCGCGGCCCTTCGTCTCCTTGGCGAGACCCATCAGAGCCACGGTCAATTCTGGTGACGCCCGGTAAACCTTGCACATCGCTTCCACGTCGAGCGACCGCATCGAGGTGGCACCAGTCTCGATGCGCCAGATCTTCGGGGTGGACCACTCCAGAGAGTCGGCTGCCGCCTTGACCGTCATGCGTGCTTCCTCGCGAAGTTGCCGCAGGTATCGCCCGAGCTGACGCCTCGGAACTGTTGATCCGGTGTCTGTCGTCACTGGCTACTTCCTCTCCGTGACTACATACCGGGCGAAACCTGCGCTCGGTATGTAACACCTGTCGGCCACTCTTAGCAACGGAGTGGGTCAATGTGAAATCTACTATATCGTTTCATCCAAAATGTAATATTGCATCTGTCGCCGCGTGAGTAAACGATGACGTTGGGTGTGGCGATCGAGTGGCCGTGCGTGGACCAGTCGCCACCTCCCATCTCCGAGGGAGGACAGATGGGCAGGCGCATCTCTTACAACCAGTACCTCACGGCAGTAGCCACAACCCTGGCCCGCAGGCACAAGCCGGTGTGGTCGTGGATCAAGTGGCGCAACGTCTGTAGGTGCGGGAACGAGCTGCCGTGCCGCACCAGACACAAGGTCCCGATCAACCGTGGTCACTGGCCAGGTGAGAGCCGGTGACCAGGCACGGACCGGTCGCCGTGGCCTCCATGACCGCACTCCGTCCGGGAGACGTCGTGCTGGTCGGGTCGGCCTGCTCGGTGCAGTTCGGGGGGGACCGGGAGCTGAGGCTGCGCGTGGTGTCAGTCGGCGAGGTCGACCCGTACACCGGCTGGCTGTGGATCACGGGCTACGTGCTCGACGCGCGGGGATTGGCCAAGGCCAAGCGCGAGCTGTACGTGCTCAGGGCCGGGCTGCGCGTTCAACGGCGAACCGCCCCGGCGGTCGACGTCCGAGGCGGTCCGGTGCGGGTCTGACGGCATCAGATCAGCAGCAGGGTCTTGCCCACGGCGGTGCGGTTCTCGATTGCGGCGTGCGCGTCGGCGGCACGTTCCAGCGGGAAGGTCTGTCCGATGACCGGCCGAACGAGTCCCACCGCAGCGTGCGACATCATCCGCTCCGCCCACCGCACCATGTGTGGCCTGAAGCTGAAGAGCTGTTCGATGCCGATCACCGTCACCCCTCTCCGATGCGCCTCCGCCGGGTCGATGAGCGTGGGCTCACCGCTGGAGGCGCCGTGCACCGAGAACCGGCCGCCTCGGGCGGTCACCGCGAACGCGGCACGCCCGATCTCGCCACCGACACCGTCGAACACCACGTCCGGTCCCGGGCCACCCGTCGCCTCGCGTACGTGGTCGGCCCATCCCGGTTCGGAGTAGTCGACGGTCACGTCGGCACCGAGCTTCCTGGCCACATCGAGCTTCCGGCTTCCGCGCGCCGCCCCGACGACCCGCGCGCCCGCCGCTTTGGCGAGCTGCACCAGCAGGCTGCCGACCCCACCCGCCGCCGCTTCCACCAGAACCCAGTCGCCAGGTCCGATCGTGACGCGCTCGGCCAGCCCCTGCGCGGTGCTGCCGTCGCCGTAGAGGGCGATGGCCTCCGGCAGGCCGAGACCGTCCGGCACCGGGAAGAGCTCTCCGACCTGGGCCGCCGCCCGCTCGGCGAAGCCGCCGGTCTGTCCCGTGCGGGCCAGGACCTGCCGCTCCAGCCAGGCCGGATCCACGTCCGGGCCGACCGCGCTCACGGTCCCGGCCACCAGGCCGCCCGGCACGTACGGCAGCTGCGGCCGTTCATGCCATCGGGCGGTACCCCGCCGGATCTGCGTCTCGACGAACGTCATGCCCGCCACGGCCACCTCGACCACGACCTGACCCGGACCAGCCACCGGGTCCGGTGCCTCGCCCGGGACCAGCACTTCAGGACCCCCGAACCGGATCGCCTGGACGACTCGCATGCCACCTGCCTCCAACCGTTCGCCGACGCGAACTCCGGAAGCGTGCAACCTCAAGTCCGCTCGAAGTCAACCAGCGTCAGCGGTAGTACTGGACCAGGCAGAACTCGTGGCCCTCCGGGTCGGCCATGACGACTACCACGCCCTCGTCGTAGTCGTGTCGCTCACCGGTGGACCTGCCACCGAGGCCGACCACCATTGCCACAGCCTCGTCGATGTCGTCGACGGTGACGTCCAGGTGAATGCGTACCTTGTGCGCGCTGGGCTCCGACACCGGCTGGAACACCAGGCGCGGCTGCGGATCACCGCGTTCACCGAGGTAGACCCAGCCGTCCTGCGACGGCCCCGACTCGCGACCGAGCAGAGCGCTCCAGAATCGCGCCACCCGAACGGGGTCGAGGCAGTCGATCGTCACTCCGGACCAGACGTTCACCACGCGCCGATCCTGGCAGAGTCTGATGCCGCCGTGGACCGACCTGGCGCGCCGCACGGCATCTCGCGCGTTCGCCAGGTATTGGAGAATGCGGTCCGCGTCGTACCCGGTCGCGGCGGACAGTCGCTCGACGTTCTCATCCGCAGGCTCCCACCGCCCAAACCGGTTGTTCGCTCGGTAGCCCGCTGGTTACCGTGCCTCCCGTGGCGATGGAGGGAATACCTCGCACCGACAACCGGTAAGGAGAATCTGTGGCGAGGAGCAGGCCGCCGTTCCGGATGAAGGCGATGCTCAGCCTGGAACGCGGCACCGCGACCGCCGCCGACACCGTGCGTCGCCACGCTCCACTCGCTGACGAGATCGGCGCCGACGGGATCGACGTCGATGACGACCGCGCAGACCTGCTGCTGTCGGGCTACCGGGTGGCCGGGAGCGAGGAAAGCGCGATGCACTCCCTGGCGGAGCGGCTGCTGCACCGCTTCGGCTGGCGCGAGCAGGACTTCACCTACGCGCGAAACGTCCGCTACGCGGAGACCGGCGTACCCCCGCCCGGTCCGCCGGCCACCCGGCTGGTCATCGACCGGGCCGACCAGGACCTGGGCATCGAGGGTACGACCCACGGGGCCGGCCGCACTCCCGACCGCACCCTGCACATCGGGCCGGCCCAGGCCGACGTCGTCGCGCGGCTCTTCGTCACCCTCCCGGCGAGCACGATCGTCGGGACGGTGGAGGCGCTGGGGCCGTGGCTGACCCGCATCGAGCCCGCCGCGGTCAGCGTGGACCCGGGCCGCGCGGCCCTGCTGTTCCTCGCCCGTGCCGACCTGGCGACCGAGGCGGAGCGGCTCGGCCTGGGGCCGGTGAAGATCGGCCGGATCGAGGCGGACGCCGACCACGTCATCGACACCGCCACGGCCGCCGACGGCACCAGCCTCTGGCTTCGCCGGGGCACCGACCCGGTTTCCCGGTACTGGCCCGGCATCATCGAGATCCGAGAGATGGTCATTCGCGACGTCGACCCGGACGGGCTCGGTGGCAGTGCCACGGCCAGTTAGACGACTGTCACACGGTTTGGCCTACCTCGATGGCGTCGTCTCTCGACGCCACTGCGCGGCGAGCAGGGCGTAGGTGTAGCCGTCGACCCAGCCCAGCTCGGCGTGCCAGGAGTCGCCGACGCCGTGCTGCTCACGACGCATGCCGACCTTCTCGAGGATCCGCACCGAGGCGAGGTTGTCGGCGAAGCAGCCGGCGGTGATCCTGCGGATGTCCAACCTGTCGAACCCGTGCGCGACCATCGCGGTGACCGCCTCGGTCGCGTAGCCGTGGCCGCCGTAGGCCGGATCGAAGATGTAGCCGAGTTCGGCCTCCGTCCGCGCTGGCATGCCGGGCTGCCCCATGCCGTCGACGACGTCGAGCGAGACGGTTCCGATCACCACGCCGTCGAGCGTGACCGCGACGCTGTGGTCGTTGGGGTCCTCCGCCGCACGCTGCCACGCTGCCCGAAAGGACGCGGGCTCCACCGTCGTGCGCAGGAGCCAGCGGGTGACCTCGGGCAGGTTGCGGTACTCGAGGATGCGGTCGACGTCCTCGCTACGTACCGGACGAAGTTCGAGGCGTGCGGTACGAAGGGTGGTGTTCTCCATGGGGCGGCACGGTAGTGGACGCGCCACGGCGAGACGCCCGATTATCGGACCGGGTCAGAGGTCTCAGCGAAGCAGCAGGAACGTCGGCGCCGCGACAGCGAGCCCGACGGCGGCACCGGCGACGACCTGACCGGTGGTGTGCTCGCGTAACTGGACGCGGGACCAGCCGACCGCGGCCACCACAGGGATGAGTATCAGCAGCACCACTCCGTGGACGATGACCAGGATCGCCGCCGATCCGGCGGCGACGGCGGCGTGGATGCTGAGCTTCCAGAGCAGGTTGATCACGGTCACGGCGACGCCTACGCCGAACATCACGACGACCACCGCAACCACCGTACGGGGGGCGTCCAGACCGACAAGGACGGCCAAGCCGACCAGAACGGAGAGGAGTCCGTACGCGAGAGGTTTCGCCCGCTGCCTGCGCTCGCGGATGTGGTGGTCGGTCAGGCGCCCTCTCCGGACCTGGTACCAGATGAGGCTGTTGGGGATGACGGAGCAGAACAGTGTCGCCAGCAGAGCCCAGCCCAGGTCGCCGTGCGCCAACGGTCGGGTGGTGTCGATGGTGGCCGCGACCGGCATGAGGGCAGCCAGGAGCGCTGGCGCGAACACTTCCGTCACGACCCGGGCTGCCGTGCGGGACGCGTCACTGGTGGGAGAGTCGACAGTGTTCAGCACACACGGCATTCTGCACGTCTCGCCAGTCATCAGCCCCACCACTTGACGGGCACGTCACGATGACCGTATGAGATCCCGCCGTCACCTCGTGTTGTTGATCACCGGGCTGCTGGTCGCGGTGCTGGCTACGACCTTCGTCGTTCTGCGGTGGGACTCGGCCGACAGGATCGCGACCGGTGTGTCCGCGTTGGCGGGGCTCGCCGGTGTCGGAGTGGCCCTGTGGGCGGCGCTCCCGGGGGCGCGGCCCGGGCTCCGTGCCCGCGACACCGGGGCGGCCCGGGCACGAGGCGCAGGTTACGCCACCTCCGGCATCGATGCCCCTGCCGACGACGCCACGGCGATGGAGGTCTCCGGCACCGGGGATTCCACCGCCGAGGACGGTGGGCAGGCGGTCAGCGGGATCGTCCGTCGCCGCCGATGAGACGCGATCCGGCCGCCGGGCCGACTCCGGGCGGGTACTTCCTGCGTAACACCGGCGACGCCTGGGCTGCCGCCCCGGGCAGCGTGGCCATATCCGGGTTCGTCGACGGCGACATCACCGTCGGGCTGCCGCGGTATCGACTGACCACGGTGGACGACACGGCGCCCCGTCCGGTGGAGACACTGCGCCTCGCCGAGCTGCTCGACGCGCGGCACCGGGTTGTCGAGTTCTTCGGCCGCGACGACGAGCGGCGGGCGCTGCTGGAGTGGCTGACCGTCGAGGACGACCGGCCCGACCGCGCGGTGCGGCTGATCCACGCGCCGGGCGGTCAGGGCAAGACGCGCCTCGCCGACCAGTTCGCGGAGACGGCCCGGCAGGCCGGCTGGGAGGTGGTGCGGGCGCACCGTGATCCGGGTGGCCCGGACCGCCTCGCCGCCCGCGACTCCCACCAGGCCGCCGCCGGGCTCCTGGTGCTCGTCGACTACGGCGACTGGTGGCCGGCCGGCGACCTCCAGGCGCTGTTCACCGATCCCCGACTCCACCGCGACGGCCCGGTGCGGGTGCTGGTGCTGGCCCGGGCGGTCGGGTACTGGTGGCAGGAGTTGCGGCACTGGCTGCCGGCCACTCTCAGGGTGTCGGTCAGCGAGTGCGAGCTGGCCCCGCTGGCGCCCGACGTCCCCGCCAGGGAACGCCTCTTCGACGTCGCCGCGGCCCGCTTCGCCGCGCTCGTCTCGGGTGCCCGCATCGACGCGGTGCGCGCTCCGGACCTGGCCGATCCGGCGTACGGATCGGCGCTGAGTCTCCAGTTGGCCGCGTTGGTCGCGGTGGCGGTCAGTCACGATCGGGACCTGCCGCTGCCGTCCACGGTGGTGGAGATGTACGGGTACCTGCTGGACCGGGAGGTCGGGCACTGGCGGCAGTTGCGGGCGGGCGGGGCGGTCACGAGCTCAGTGGAGCAGCTCGATCGAGCGGTTCTCATCGCGGCGCTCACCGGTGCGGTCCCGTACCCCGTGGGGCAGGCGGTCCTGGATCGAGCCGGTGTGGGCGGCGGTCCGGACGTCGTCGCTCAGCTTCTGGCCGACCACTCGACCTGCTATCCGCCCCGAGACGCGGGCTGGGTGCTGGAGCCGTTGCAGCCCGACCGCTTCGCGGAGGCGTACCTGGCGTTGGCGATCCCTGGTCATGGTCGGTCGTCGTACGTGCCGAAGCCGTGGGCGGTCGCGCTCGTGCGTGCGATGCTGCGCGGGCCGGTCGCATCCGCGGAGGAGGCGCGGATGCGGGCAGCCGCCCTCACGATGCTCGTCGAGGTGGCGTCGAGCTGGCGGCACGTGGCCGCCGCGGTGGTGCTGCCGGCCCTGCGTGACGATCCGGCGCTCGCCACCGCTGCCGGCGGGTCGGTGCTCGCGCGGATCATCGACCTGCCGGACGTGGACGTCGGGCTGTTGGCGCGGATCGAGCCGTTCCTGCCGCCCCGGCGGCACGTCGACTTCGACGTCGTGGCGCGCGAGGTGGTCGCCCGCGTCGTAGCGGCCCGCCTCGCCGCTGATCCGGGCCCGGCCGAGCGGGCCCGGCTGCACATCGCGTACGGGCGGCGGCTGGCCCAGGCGGGGGAGCGCGAGGCGGCGCTGGAGCAGGCCGATCTGGCGGTCGCGGCGGGAGAGGCGGCGGCCGCCGCCACCGCCTCGGCGGACACGACCGAGCTGCTCGCCCTCGCCCTGCACCTGCGGGCGCACCGGCTGGCCGCGGTGAACCGTTACCCGGAGGCGTTGGAGAGCGCGCAACGGGCGGTGGAGCTGCTCACCCCGCTCGCCGACGGGCCGGGCGAGCAGGGCGGGTCGATGCGATGGGCGCTGGCAGAGGCGTTGAACAGTCTCGCTCTCCGGTTGTCGAATCTCGAGCGGCACGAGATCGCCGAGCGGGCGGGTCGACGGGCTGTCGAGTTGTTCACCGCTGGTCGCCGGAGCGTGCGCAGTGAGCAGGGTCTGGCCGGGGCGCTGACCAACCTGGCGGTGATCGAGGCGCACCTGGGCCGGGGCGTGGACGCGCTGATGACGGTCCGCCGAGCGGAGCGGATCTGGCGTCGGCTCAGCGCCGACGCGCCGGCGGTCCACCTGCCCGAGTTGGCGCTCACCCTGAACACGGTCGGCCTGCGGCACGCCGAGCTGGGGCAGCCCGGCGCGGCGGCGACGGCAGCCGACGAGTCGGTGGAGATCTTCCGCGACCTGGTTCGGGCCAACGCTGTGGCCTTCGAGCTCGACCTGGCAGCCGTGCTGGCGAACCTCAGTGGCTACCTGTGGCAGTTGGGCCGTCGGACCGAGGCGTTGCAGCACAACGCGGAGGCCGAGGAGATCTTCGGCCGCTGGGGTGGGGCGCACCCGGCGGCGTTCTCCCTGCACCTGAGCCACCTGCGGGAGAACATCGCGGCGATGCGCGCCGAGCAGTCCCCTGTCGACCTGCGCCGGTGGGAGTTGGGCGCGCAGTCGTTCAACAGTTGACGGCCGGTCGCACCTGGCGATCAGCTCAACGTGTGGGTCACGTCGTCGACGTCGAAGGTCGTGACGCCATTCCCGGCCGCCTCGCTGCCGAGGAAGCTGACCGTCGCGGTGCGCTCGGTCGTCGCCGTCCCGGTCGACATGCTGTATTCCCGCCACTGCGACCCGCCGTCGAAGGCCAGCGAGAACCGGGTCTTCGGGGGTATGCCGGTGACCGCCAGGCCGACGTTCAGGTAGTCGCCGCGGGTGGTCTCGGTGGTGGTCGTCCGAACCCAGAAGCGGACCGTCAGGTCGCAGTTGGCCGGCACGGTGACGGTGGTGCGCAGCAGGTCGCTGCGCGTGACGTCCAGCCCCGCGAAGGTGGCGTACGCGCGGCCGGTGTGCGCGGGCCGGGTCGCGTCGCCCAGCACGACGATACGGGGTCCGGCGGTCCAGCCGGTGGTGCCACGTTCGAACCCCGGGTTCGGGTGGACCTGCCCGGCGCAGGGCGCGTCGGCCGCTGGCCGGCCGTAGGACGCGCTGCCGGTGGCCAGGAGCAGCAGGGCCGCAGCCGAGGCGGCGGTCACGAGGGCCTTCATCGGTTCTCCCGGGTCAATCCATTCGAGTCTGTCGATTCATCTCGACCTTGCGTGATGGACGTCGACCCGTCAAGCCCTTCCCGATGTCGACACCGATCGCCCCCGTGGGAGGGGCCCGGACAGCGCCGCGCGGGCCGGTCCGGGAGGACGGGCCCGCGCGGCGGAGGTGATCAGTGGGTACGGCGGCCGTAGGTGCGGTCGAGGATCGCGACGCCGGCCACCGCGAAGGCGAGTTGCAGGGCCAGCTCGATCCAGTCGACGCCGGCGGTGTCGTCCACGCCGAGGGCGCCGGCGAGCAGCGTGCCGAGGATCGCGGCGACGATGCCGACGGCGACCGTCACCAGGAACGACAGGTTCTGCTTGCCGGGCAGGATGAGTCGTCCCACCACACCGATGATCAGGCCGATGATGATCGCGCTGAAGAAGCCAGCGATTTCCATGGTTATGTCCTCCCGCCGAGTTGTCGTCGGGCTGATCACTGCCCGGGTCGGCCCGCCGCTAAACGACGCGGCGCCGGTCGGGCACCAGACGCTAGCGGCGGCGGCGGGCGTCGGCCTCGGCGTCGAGCAGGTCGTTGAGCGTCAGCGCCGAGTTGATCAGTGAGAGGTGGCTGAACGCCTGGGGGTAGTTGCCGATCTGCTCGCCGGTCGCGGCGATCTCCTCGGCGTAGAGGCCGAGGTGGTTGCTGAACGTGAACATCTTCTCGAGGGTGAGCCGGGCGTCGTCCAGGCGGCCGGAGCGGGCCAGCGCCTCGACGTACCAGAAGGTGCACATGTTGAAGGTGCCCTCGTGGCCGGGGAGCCCGTCGGGGGAGTGCACCGGGTCGTAGCGGTGCACCAGGCTGTCGGAGACCAGTTCCCGCTCGATCGCGGCCAACGTGGAGAGCCACAGCGGGTCGCTCGGCGTGACGAAACCGACCGACGGCATGGCGAGCAGCGCGGCGTCCAGCACGCTCTCGTCGTACGCCTGCACGAAGGAGCCGCGGCCCCTGTCGTATCCGCGCTCCATGACCTGGCTGTAGATGAGGTTGCGCTGCTGGGTCCAGCAGGTGATGTCCCCGGGCCGGCCGGTCCGGGTGGCCAGCCGGATCGCCCGGTCCAGCGCGACCCAGGACATCACCCGCCCGAAGGTGTAGTTCCGGGGGTGGTGGCGGCTTTCCCAGATGCCGGCGTCGGCCCGGTCCCAGTGGCGGCAGAGCCAGTCGACGAGCCGGACGGTGCTCTTCCACACCTGGTGCGAGACGCGGATGCCCTGCTCGTCGGCGAGATGCATGGCGTACAGCGCCTCGCCGTGGATGTCGAGTTGGAGTTGGTCGGCGGCCCCGTTGCCGATCCGCACCGGCCGCGAGCCCCGGTAGCCCTCCAGATGATCGAGCACCTCCTCGTGCAGGTCGGACGAGCCGTCCACCCGATACATGATCTTCAGTGGGTCCTGGAGGTCACCGGCCTCGCGGATCCGCTCGTCCAGCCAGTCCATGTACCGGCTGACCTCCTCGGTGAAACCGAGGCCGAGCAGGGCGTGCACCGAGAACGAGGTGTCCCGCACCCACGTGTAGCGGTAGTCCCAGTTACGCGTGCCGCCGACCAGCTCGGGCAGCGCGGCGGTGGGCGCGGCGATCATCGCGCCGGTCGGCGCGTACGTCATGAGTTTGAGCGTGATGGCGGACCGCTCGACCATTTCCCGCCAGCGACCGGTGTAGCGCGAGCGCTCCACCCACCGCCGCCAGTAGTCCCGGGTCCACTCGAACATGCCCTGGACCTCTTCCGGGGGGACGACCCGCGGCTCGCTACCGCCCGTCTCCAGGACCACCCCGCCGGTGTCACCCTGGTTGAGGGTGCCGTACGCGACGAGATCGCCGCCCTCCAGGTGGACGTCGCCCTGTTCGGCGATCAACCGGCGCACCGGGTCGACCGGGTTGAACGTCAGCGTCGCCGACCGGCCGCGGAAGACGAATCCGGAGCGGTGGGTCTCCACCTGGTGCGGCTCGCGGGCGTAGTCGAACCGGGGTCGGCACTCCACCCGGAAACGCATGCTGCCCCGGACCATGTTGACGATGCGGACCAGGCGGTGCACGTCGGTGGCCCGCTCGCCGGTGACGGGCATGAAGTCCATCACCTCGGCCACGCCGTCGGCGCTGATGAAGCGGGTGATCAGGATGGGTGTGCCGGGCAGGTAGAGCTGCTTGGTCACGTACTCCACGTCGCAGGGCGCGATCCGGAAATAGCCGCCCTTCTCCTTGTCTAGCAGCGCGGCGAAGATGCTTGGCGAGTCGAAGCGCGGCGCGCAGAACCAGTCGACGGTCCCGTCGCAGGTCACCAGCGCGGCGGTCTGCAGGTCGCCGATGAGCCCGTGATCCTCGATCGCCGGATAGCTGTCCACGTCTCTCCCCGGTTCGGCGGCGTCCTGCGCATCGAACCTAGGGGGAGAATGTTCGGATCAGGTGCGATTCACGTTCTGCCACCCTGTCGCGTGGCTCGCTGTCGCACCGCCGCCCGAGCAGGTCCGCCACCGTCGCCCCGTAACGGCCTCGACGGGAGGCGGGGCGTGGTATCAATGCCCGGGGACGGAACATAGCAGGCGGAATCGGGCGGCCGTATGTCAATGAGGGCGGAGGCCGTACTCCGTAAGCCGGGGCAGCCGGAGCGGCCGAGCCTGCTGGAGCTCTTCTTCGACCTGGTCTTCGTCTTCGCGCTGAACCGGGTCTCCCACCGGTTGGTGGAGGACCTCACCGACCGACGGACGGTCGTCGCCGAGGCCGGCGAGACGCTGGTGCTGTTGCTGGCCTTCCTCCTGGTCTGGTTCGTCACGGCGTGGGTCACCGACATCTACGACGCGTCGGCGCCGCAGCTTCAGGCGCTGGTCTACGTGGCCATGCTCGGCGCGATGACGATGGCTGTCGCCGTGCCCCGGGCGTTCGGCGACAGCAGCCTGGTGTTCGCCGGCGCGTACGTCGCGGTCCACCTCATTCGTGGTTGCATCATCGTGCCGTCGTTGCGCGGTCACCCGGCACAGCGCCGCGCGGCCGGGGTGCTGCTCTGGTTCTCGCTGTCCGCCGTGCCGTGGATCGTCGGCGCGATCCTGCCGGACCCGGCGCGCGGGCTGCTGTGGGGCATCGCCGTCGCCATCGACGGGACGGCGCTGGTGCTCTTCTACCCCGCCCCGTGGACCCTCGCCACCCCGCAGCAGTGGCCGGTCTCCGCGGAGTACATCTCCGAGCGCTACCGACAGTTCTTCATCATCGGCCTCGGCGAGCTCATCCTGACGACCGGTTCGGCCTACAGCGACACCTCGTTTCGAGGGAGTGGCGCCGTCGCCGCCTTCGCCGTCGCGTTCGCCACCACGGTGCTGCTGTTCCGCGTCTACGTCTACAAGGCGGGCCAACTGTTGCCGCAGGCGCTCGCGGCCGCCCGCGAACCGTCCCGCCTCATCCGGGAGGTGTTCATCGCGCACGTCCTCATGATCACGGGCATCGTCGCGGTCGCCGTCGGCTACGAGATCGTGATCACGCACCCGTTCGGGCACACCGAGCCGGACTGGATCGTCGCCATTTTCGGCGGGCCGATCCTGTTCCTGGCCGGGCGTGCCCTGATGGAGCACGCGGTGTTCGCCCGGGTCTCCCGTTCCCGGCTGATCGGCGCGCTCGTGCTCGCCGGGATCTCGCCCGCCATGATCTTCGTGCCGCCGCTGACCGTCGCCGTCGCCGCCGTGGCTGTTCTGGCCGGTATCGCCACCGCCGACGTGCTGCGCGCCAGAGGCAAACCCCCCGAGCGGCCGTCAGTGCCCCACTGAGTACGGCAGAGGCCGGCAACGCGGCTGGACTCAGGGCACGAGGATCACCTTGCCCGCCACCGTACGGGACTCGGCGAGCGCCAGCGCCGACGCGGCCTCGGCCAGTGGGATGCGCGCGGCGATCTGCGGGTCGAGCACGCCGTCGGCGAGCAGCCGGACGGTATTCCTCTCAGCGGTTGTCGTTGGGTCCGAGCGCCCCGCGGCGCCAGGTGTGCCAGCCACGGCAGAGCAGGTAGGCGGCGATGGTCATCAGCGAGACGAACCCGTCGGCGATCACTGTGAGTTTCGCGTGCGGAACATCGATGATGAACGCCGCCTGGATGGTGACCGCGATCTTGTGGAGCAGCAGGAGTTCCCACATGCCGCGCTGCTTGCGGGGCGCGACCGCCAGCAGGGCCCACATCCCGGCGAAGACCAGGTAGGCGCAGGTCCGCCAGTACTCCGTCAGGATCAGGTCGTCGGAGAGGTCACCGAGGCGGGTGACGCCCTCGACGAACGGCACCAGGGTGGTGGCTGCCGTGATCGCCATCAGGATGCGCCCGGTCAGGTCCTGCCAGCGGGGCGGTGCCGTAGCGGCGGTGGCGACGTCGGTCTGGGTGATCATGAAGCTTCCCCGTCTGCTCGATCACGTCGAATTGGTGGACAGCTAGACCATCCGTCAGCGGGGCTCGGCACCGCGTCGGTGAAAATTGCGTAGTTGCGCGCGCGGGAACAGGGGGCCCGAGTCGGCAGCGCAGGTCTTGAACAGTGCGATTCCGGGCGTCTGCCGCCGGACGTCCTGGACGCGCTGGACGTGCTCAGCACGGCGGGTCACAGCCGGGCGATGCTGCTGATCCGGCAGGTCCTCGACGGGGCGCGCTGGACCGAGCACCCCGCGCTCGCCCTGGTGTCGGCGGTTTCGGGCTCAGCGGATGGCGGGCGGCGCGGTGCTGCCGCGCACCACGAGGGTGGTGCCGAGTTCGTACCGTTCCTGGGTCAGGCGCCCGCCGTCGGCCAGGGCCAGGGCGAGCCGGGCGGCTGTCGCGCCGATCTCGCCGAAGGGTTGGCGCACCGTGGTCAGCGGCGGCGACAGCCATGCGGCCTGGTCGATGTCGTCGAAGCCGACGACGCTGAGGTCCTCCGGAATGCGCAGGCCGCGCTCCCGCGCCGCCGCGTAGACGCCCAGCGCCTGGAGGTCGTTTCCGCAGACGACGGCGGTCGGCGGCGCGTCTCGGGCGAGCAACTCCCTGCCGAGCTCGTGGCCACCGTCGAAGCTGAAGACGCCGCGCCGTTCGAGGGTCTCGTCGAGCGGGACGTCGGCATGGTCCAGCGCGGCGCGGAAGCCGTCCAGTCGCGCCCGTGCGGACAGGTCGTCGCCGGGGCCGGTGATCACGCCGATCCGCCGGTGGCCGAGGTCGAGAAGGTGCCGGGTGGCGGCGAGAGCGCCACTCCAGTTGTTGGCCCCGACCGCGGGCGTGGGGGACAGGTCCCCGCTGGGATCGATGGCGACCAACGGTATGCCGGCCGCCGCGAACCGCTTGCCGTGCTCGGCGGTGACCAGGGCGAACGCCGTGATGACGGCGGTCGGTTGACGCAGCAGCAACGACTCCACCCACGGCTGGCCGGCCAGTACGCGTCGTCGGATGTCGGTGAAGCCGACGGTGTGGTCGCGTACGCCGGCGATCTCCTGCACACCTCGTAGGATCTCCATGGCGATCGAGGGCAGCATCTGGTGGAAGACCACCTCGACGCAGCGGGTCGCGCCGCCGGTGCGTTGTCGACGGTAGCCGTGGTCGCGCAGCAGCGCCTCCACCCGTTGCCGGGTCTGCTCGCCCACGCCGCTGCGACCGTTGAGGACCTTGGAGACCGTCGGCGGGGAGACACCGGCGAGTTCAGCGATCGTGGCGATGGGCAGGTCACCGCGCCAAGGCTTGCGGGAGTGGCGCCCCTGACCCTGCTCGATCACGCGAGAAATTCTACGGGTGAGCGGTGGCTCGCTCAGCGGATCGGTGCACCGCACCCCTGCGGCGGCCGGGGCGCAGGAAATGTTCACGACAACATTTCGTGCCCGCGACCCTGCTGGTGCCCTCTGGTCTCCGCTGTGCCTGCGGTGGGCCCAGCCGGGGCGAGACGGGGAACGATACTTTCGCGAAACTTCGTCGTGGCGTCTTGACGGGCAGAGGGCTATCCACGAAGGTCGATGTGGGTAGGTCGGCGCGTCGTACGGGAGCACGGGCGTCGGCACGACACCGATGACCTTGGCGCTGGGTGCGACGGGCCGCACGTGTGAGCGCTAACGGTGAACCGGCGGTTGATCCGATCAGGGCGTCGGGTCAACCGCGGTGATCCCTCCACCAGACGCGGCTGTCCGCTTCTCCGAAAGTCCTCTTCGGTGCGTTCACGGCCCCGGGCCGTACCGCCGACGCCACGTGCCCCGCATCTGCGCCCGGCTGTCGATCCGGGCGGCCCGACACCCCAGGAGAATGTCGATGAGAAGACCGAGAAAGACCACAATGGCCCTGACGTCGGTGGGAGCCGTCCTGCTGGCTTCGGCGGCGGTGGCCACGGCCGTGCCGGCCGGCGCCGCCGCGGCCGGCTGTTCGGTGGATTACGCGGTGTCGTCGCAGTGGCAGGGCGGCTTCGGGGCCAACGTCACCATCACCAATCTCGGCGACGCGATCTCGGGCTGGACGCTCACCTGGTCCTACGGCGCCGGACAGACGGTGACCCAGGCCTGGAACGCGACGGTGACCCAGAGCGGCGCGGCGGTCACCGCGAAGAATGTCAGTTACAACGGGGGCATCGCCACCAACGGCACCGCGTCGTTCGGCTTCAACGGATCGTGGACCAGCAGCAACCCCGCCCCGACCAGCTTCGCGTTGAACGGGGTGACCTGCACCGGCGACACCGACCCCACCACTCCGCCGACCGATCCGCCGCCGACCGACCCGACCACCCCGCCGCCGAGCGGGCCGGCGGACATCACCGTGAACAGCGCCACCCGGTATCAGACCGTCGACGGGTTCGGGGCGGCACAGTCGATCTGGGGAAGCGCCTGGTCGACCGCTGAGACGCAGACGCTCGTCGGGATGGGCGCCAACCAGTTGGGCCTGTCCATCGTGCGCACCGGTCTCTCGCCGGTGTCCAGCGAGTGGGCGACGCACGTCAACTCGTTGAAGACCGCGAAGGCGTCCGGGTCGAACGTGAAGATCCTCGCGTCGCCGTGGACCGCTCCCGCGGCGTGGAAGACGAACAACAGCAGGGTCAACGGCGGGAAGCTGAGGACCGACTACTACGACGACTACGCCAACCACCTGAACAGCTACGTCCAGTACATGCGGGGCCAGGGAGTGACCATCGACGTCACCTCCGTGCAGAACGAACCGGACTGGCACCCGGACTACGACTCGATGGACTGGAGCGGCACCGAGCTGCGCAACTTCGTCCGGGACCAGGGCGCACGGGTGCAGAACACCAGGCTGATGGTCGCCGAGGCGGTGAACCTGAACTACAACTTCACCGACCCCACGCTGAACGACACCACCGCCCGCAACAACATCGGCTACATCGGCGGCCACCTGTACGGCACCGAGGACGCCGGCCGACTGCGGCCGTACAACCTCGCCGCGCAGTACAACAAGCCGGTGTGGATGACCGAGTGGAACCTGCACGCCGCCGACGGTGGCGGCTCCAACATCTGGGGCAACCCCGCCAACACGGCGGTCTGGAACGAGACGCTCGACGACATCATGCGTACGGTGCACAGGTCGATGGAGGCCAACTGGAGCGCCTACATCTGGTGGTACGGCAAGCGCTACTACTCGTTCATCGGCGACGGCGAGTCCGCGTACGGCACGGTGGCGGGAGCGCCGCTCAAGCGGGGGTACGCGTTCTCCCAGTACGCCAAGTACGTCCGCCCCGGCTACCAGCGCGTCGCCCTGACCAAGAGTTCCAAGGCGTCGCCGCTGGAGGTCACCGCCTACCAGGGCGGCGGCAAGGTCACCCTGGTCATCCTCAACCGCTCGAACAGCGCGGTGAACAACGCCGTGGTTCAGGCCCCGCAGAACGTGACGGCGGCCGAGCACTACCTGACCTCGCTGAACGCCAACGCGGCCAGCCAGCCGACCAGCGTCAACGGCGGTCAGGCCACCATCAACGTCCCGGCGCGCAGCATCTCCACACTCGTGTTCACCCTCTGAGCCAGCCCCGCCGGCCGGCGGGTGCGATCACCGGTCGTACCCGCCGGCCCGGCGGCCCGGACCCGCCGGCAGCGGCTCCTGTCGATGTTGCCCGGTGGTCGCGGGTGTGCTGGAATGGCGGGCATCGCCGCAGCGCGGGGGCAACCGCGCTGGCAACGGCCAGCACGGGAGCAGCGCAGTGCCGGCGACGCGCCGCATCGTCGGGCGCGCGCCGCATCGTCGGGCCCGCCGCACGACGACGGGCAGGTGTCCGCCGTACGTGCCCCGACCACACCTTCCCGCGTTCTGGAGGATCACCATGCGCCGTCTTGTCGCGGTGTGCGCCGCCGCCCTGATCATCGGTACCACTGCCGGCAGCGTCCCGGCCGGAGCGTCGGGTGCCGCCCCGCGCTCGTGCACCAGTGGCCTGCTCTTCTGCGAAGACTTCGAACGTCTGCCGGTCGGCGGCGCCAGCACGTTGGACTGGGGCATCGACACCCGCAACGGCACCCTCACCGTGCAGCGCGCCCACCGCGGCAACAAGGTGTTGCACGTCCGGACCGTCGACAACGGTCGCGCCTTCCTGCGCGTCGACGACTTCGCGGCCCCGGGCAACCGTTTCTACGGTCGGATGCGACTGCGCGTCGACGCCTTCCCCACCGCCCCGGACTGGGCGCACTTCACGCTGGTGGAGGCGACCGGCACCGGCAGCTCCGAGGTCGTCCGCCCGGTCGGCGGCCAGTACGCGCCCACGGTCCCGGGGATCTTCTGGGGGGTGGGCGCCGACGGCGGACCGACCGGTGACTGGACCAACTGGCGGGAGTCCGCCCCGGTCACGGAGGACACCTGGCAGTGCGTCGAGTGGAAACTCGACCCGACCGACAACCGGGTCGCGGTGTGGTTCGACGGTGTGGCCAACCCGGAGCTGACCGCCTCCACGACCGAGCACGGCGGCAACGACGTGCCGTTCGTCCTGCCGGCCGTCAACACGGTGAAGATCGGCTGGCAGCTCTACCAGGGCGGGACGACCCCGGGCCAGTTCGACCTCTGGATCGACGACATCGCCCTCTCCACCAAGCGACTCGGCTGCTGACGCCGGTCACCAGGTTCCACCGCGGCCACCTGGTCGGCGACGCTCGGCCCGCCGGGTGCTGCCGGCCAGGTGGCCGACCTGCGCGATGACGGCCAGCACGTCGTCACCAGGGCCCGAGCAGCGCGACAGCTTTGGTCCGCGCCGTAGCGTGGTGCAGTGGCAACACAGCGCACCGAGCCGTCCGCGACGCCGAGCCCTCGGCTGATTCTCCTCTTCGCGGTGACGGCCGGGGTCGCCGCCGCCTCGTCCCGGTGCTGCTGCTGGCCTCGGCGGTGGCGCTGCTGTCGTGCGCGGTCGCGCCGACGATCGGCGTACTCCTGCTCGCGCTGGTGGTGCTCGGCGTGACGACGATCTCCGGGCAGCTCGTCACCCCCCTCGCCGGGGACCTGGCCGGCGACGACCATCGCGGTCGGATCGTCGGTCTCGTCGGGTCCGGGACCCTGACCGGCATCCTTGCCTCCCGTACCATCAGCGGGCTCGTCGCCGGCGCCGGCGGCTGGCGGTCGGTCTTCGTCGTCGCGGCGGTCGTCGCCGTGCTGCTCGCCGTCCTGCTGCACCGCGCGATTCCACAGCTACCACCGCGGACGCGTATGCCCTATCCGCGGCTCATCGCCTCGGTCGGCGCCGTGCTGCTCCGCGAGCGCGCGGCCCGCTGGACCATGGCCCTCGCCGCCATCGGGTTCGCCACGTTCTCACTGTTCTGGACGGCGCTGACGTTCCTGCTCAGCGGCCCACCGTTCGGATACCCGGTGACGGTGATCGGTCTGTTCGGGGTGGCCGGCCTCGCCGGTGTCCTCTTCGGGCTGCACGGTGGTCGTCTGCACGACCGCGGCTGGTCCCTTCCCGCAACCGGTGTGGCCTGGGTTGTCGCCCTCTGCGCCTTCGTCGTCGCGGCGTTCGCCGGCCGGTCCGTGGTGCTCGTCGTCACGGCGATCGTCCTGGTCGACGTCGCCCTGCAGACGCAGGCACTGCTCAACCGGGCGCGACTGTTCGCCCTCTCGGACGAGGCTCGCAGCCGACTCAACACGGCACTGGGCGTCGGCAACTTCCTCGGCGGCGCGATCGGCTCCGCCGCCGCGACAGCGCTCTGGTCCGCTGGTGGTCGGACGGCGGTCACGGCGGCCGGCGCGGCGCTCTGCGGATTCGCGCTCACCGTGTGGGCGCTGGGGCGTCGAGGGCCACTCGTGCCGACCGGGCGCCGAGTGGCCCCGTCCGGAACCGGCTAGTAGGTGAAGGTCCAGAGGAAGTAGAAGCCGGGAGCGGTGGGGTTGTACTGGCGGTACTCGCAGTAGTACCAGCTCCACTGCCCGGTCTGGACGCCCTCGCTGCCGTAGCTGTTGCAGAACTGGCCGTCGTAGTAGACGCCGCGCAGCGTGCCGCCGGGCGGGTCGGCCGCGGCCGGGGTGGCGCCGACCCCGACCAGCCCGCCCAGGGCGAGAGCCGCGCCCGCCACCACTGTCGCCCATCTGCGTCCGCGCATGAATGCCTCCTTCACCACCGCCCTCGGCGTACGACGGCTGCCCGTCGAACCGGGAACGGACATCGAAGTTCGTGAAAGTCAGGCTGTCACGGGGCGTGCGCGTCCCGACTCCCGACAACAGGCGGCGCCGCCGCGATGATCCGCCAACGCGGTCTCCGTCGAACGGGCAACCGCCCTGACCGGACGGCACGTCGTTCGGGCCTGACTAATGTCACGGCCGCCTGTGCGCCGCGCATCGAACGTCGTGACTAAGTGCACTGGAGCGGACTGCGTCCCGTCGATGAGACTCGATGCAACGCCGGAACACGAGCCGGCCGAGTGCGAGAGGCGGCGAGACGGTGGACGAACGCTACGACAGCTACTGCGCCGCGGATCGGCTGTTCTACGACTCGCTCGGCAGCGCCGTCGCGCAGCCCGTCTTCCCGGCGGCCGAGCGGCAGGTGCCGACCGGCTGGCGTCGTGAGCCGCTCGACGACTGGCTGATCTACGCCCCGGACGGTGGCTCACTGCCCCAGCAGGGCTGGAAGATCCACATCTCGGCGGGCCTGGCGAACGCGGAGCGCGTGCTGGACGCCGTCTGGGACTACTGCGTCCCGCGCGGCCTGTCCTTCAAGTTCCTCATCGGGCCGCGCACGTTGCTCCTGCGCAACTCGAAGTACGCCGCCCGGGCCGCCAGCGGCAAGTTCATCACCGTCTACCCGCGCGACGACGCCGAGCTGGAGCTGACCTGCAAGGAGCTCGACGAGCTGCTCGCCGGTGAGACCGGGCCGTACGTCCTCAGCGACCTCCGCTACGGCAACGGCCCGGTCTACGTGCGCTACGGCGGCTTCGCCGCCCGCTACTGTCACTCCGCCGACGGTCAGGTCGTGCCGGCCATCGAGGACGACTCCGGGGTGCTGGTCCCGGACCGCCGTGAGCCGGTCTTCCACGTGCCCTCCTGGGTCACCCTGCCGGACTTCCTCGGCCCGCACCTGGCCGCCCGCAACGACACCAGCACCAACGAGGTGCCGTACCGGATCGAGCGGGTGATCCACTTCTCCAACGGCGGTGGCCTGTACGTGGGCAGGGACCTGCGTACCGGTGTCGAGGTGGTGTTGAAGGAGGCCCGGCCGCACGCCGGCCTGGACGCCGACGGCACCGACGCCGTCGCCCGGCTGGCCCGCGAGGCGGCGGCCCTGCGGCAACTCGCCGACCTGCCGCAGGTGCCCAGGGTGCACGACGAGTTCAGCCTCGGCGAGCACCGGTTCCTCGCGCTCGAGTTCGTCGAGGGCCGACCACTGAACAAGGTGCTCGTCGACAGGTATCCGCTCATCGACGCCGACGCGACAGACGACGACCGGGCGGCGTACGTGCGCTGGGCCCGGCACATCCACCAGCAGGTGGAGACCGTCGTCACGGCGATCCACGAGCGCGGCCTGGTCTACGGGGACCTGCACCTGTTCAACATCATGGTCCGACCGGACGACCGGATCGCCCTGGTGGACTTCGAGGTGGCCGCCCCGATCGCCGACCACCGGCGTCCCGGCCTGCGCAACCAGGGCTTCGCGGCGCCACGCGACCGGACCGGGCCGGCCGTCGACAGGTACGCCCTGGCGTGTCTGCGGCTGGCGTTGTTCCTCCCGCTGACCCAGTTGGTGCGGCTCGCCCCGACCAAGGTCGCGCACCTAGCCGACATCATCGCCGCGAACTTCCCGGTGCCGAGATCCTTCCTCACCCCGGCGGTCGAGGAGATCACCGGCGGCACGCCGGAGCCCGAGGACCAGGGCGAGATCCTGGACGCCCGGGACTGGCCCGCCACCCGGGACCGGCTGGCCACGGCGATAGTGGCCAGCGCCACCCCCGAACGGACCGACCGGCTCTTCCCCGGCGACATCGAACAGTTCCGCAGCGGCGGCCTCAACCTCGCCCACGGGGCGGCGGGAGTGCTGTACGCGCTCGACCGCAGCGGCGCCGGACGCTGGCCGGACCACGAGGACTGGCTGGTACGGCGCGCGACAGCGCCCCCGTCCGGCACCCGCTGCGGCTTCTACGACGGGCTGCACGGCGTCGCGTACGCGCTCGAACACCTCGGACGCCGGCAGGACGCGCTGGACGTGCTCGACATCTGCCTGCGCGAACCGGTGGACGGGCTCGACCACAGCCTGGCCAGCGGACTGTCCGGCGTCGCCCTCAACCTGGCCGAGATGGCCGCGCGGACCGGCGAGACACGGCTGCGCGACGCCGCGTGGCGGGTCGCCGAGCGGGTGATCGACCAACTCGCCGAGGACCCGGGCCCGGACATCAGTGGCGGACGCAACCCGTACGCCGGCCTGACCCGTGGTCGGACCGGACCGGCGCTGCTGCTGCTGCGGCTGTACGAGCTGAGCGGCGACGACGGGCTGCTGGAGCACGCCGCCACGGCGCTGCGCCAGGACCTGCGCCGGTGTGTGCTGCGCCCGGACGGCGCGCTGGAGGTCAACGAGGGTTGGCGGACCATGCCGTACCTGGCCCACGGCAGCGTCGGCATCGGGCTGGTCCTCGACCAGTACCTGCGCCACCGCGCCGACGACCGGTTCGCCGAGGCCAGCGCGGGGATCCGCCGCGCGGCGCGGTCACCGTTCTACGCGCAGTCCGGTCTCTTCGCCGGACGCGCCGGCATCATCGCCTACCTCGCCGCCTCGACCGACGACGCGGACCGGCGGGAACTCGCCGCGCAGGTGGATCGGTTGAACTGGCACGCGTTGCCGTACCGGGACGGGATCGCCTTCCCCGGTGAGCAGTTGCTGCGGCTGTCCATGGACTTCGGCACCGGCACCGCCGGCGTGCTGTACGCGCTGGCCTGCGCGCGGTCCGACGAGCCGCCGGTGCTGCCCTTTCTCGCGCCCCTGCCGGGCGCGCACAGACTCCCCCGCGATCGCGGGGGCGACGTGATCGGCGAACGGAAGGAAGGGAGGTGAACGACATGGCGCTTCTGGACCTCCAGGGCCTGGAGATGGCTCCGGCCGACCGCACGGGTGGCGGTAGCCGGGCGAGCCTGCTGCTCTGCGGCGACAGCTCGCTCTCCGTCACGACCTGCAACTGATCCATCGCAAACGCGGTCCCTGGGTGGGCAGACGTGCCCACCCAGGGCATCCGCGTCGCACCGGGAGGACCGATGCCGACGTTCCACGCGGGGGACCGCCTGCTGCGACGGACGGTCCGGGCGGGCGGCGGCTGGACCATCGGACTCGCGGCGGTCGCGCTGCTCGGCGCGGCCGCCGAACTGCTGCTACCCGCGTTCCTCGGCCGCGCCGTCGACGCCGCCCTCACCGGCGGCTCCGGTTGGTGGGCGGCATCGGCGTTCGGTCTGGTCATCGTCCTCATCAGCGTCGACACCCTCACCGACCTGGCCAGCGGGTTCGGCGCCGCGCGGGCCACCGCCGGACTGCGCCGCCACCTGCTGCGCCACCTGTTCGCAGTGGACCTGCGCGTCACCAGCCGCCATCCGGTGGGTGACCTCGTCGGGCGGCTGGTCAGCCAGGCCGCCGACGCCGGGCAGGCCGGAAACGCCGTGGTGCTCGCCGTGGTGGCGGTGCTCCCGCCGCTCGGCAGCGTCGTCGCCCTCACCATCCTGGAACCCGTCCTCGGCGTCACCCTCCTCGTCGGCCTCGGTCTGCTCGCCGTGCTCCTGCGCGCCTTCGTGACCGACGCCTCGACAGTGACCGCCGGCTACCAACGGGTGCTCGGCGACATCGCCGGCCGACTACAGGAGTCGCTGACCGGCGCCCGGACCATCGCCGCCGCCGGCACCACCCGTCGCGAGCAGGAGCGGGTGCTGACGGCCCTGCCCGAGGTGGGTCGGCACGGCCGTCGCGGTTGGGAACTGCTCGCTCGGGCGAGCGCGCGCACCTCGGCCGTGGCGCCGCTGCTGAACCTGAGCGTCATCGCCGTCGGGGGGTACGCCCTGACCGCCGGTTGGCTCACACCCGGTCAACTCGTCACCGCGGTCCGGTACGCGGCGCTGGGCGCCGGCCTCGGCGGTGTGCTCGCCTCGCTGAACCACCTGGTCCGCAGCCGCGCGGGAGCGCACCGGCTCGCCGAGCTGCTGGCCCAGCCCGTCACGCCGGACGGCGACGAGCCGCTCCCGCCCGGTGCCGGCGCGCTGCGGCTGCGCGGCGTCAGCGTGTACGCCGACGACGGTCGGCCCATCCTGGACCGCATCGACCTGGACGTACCGGCGGGCGCGACGGTCGCCGTCGTCGGAGCGTCCGGCGCCGGCAAGACCACGCTGGCAGCCGTGGCCGGACGGCTGCACGATCCGGACGCCGGCGAGGTGCTGCTGGACGGCGTGCCGCTGCGCCGCCTCGACCGGGCGGCCCTGCGCCGGGCCGTGGGGTACGCCTTCGACCGGCCGGTGCTGATCGGCGCGACAGTCCACGACGCCATCGGGCTGGCGATGCCGGTCGAGTCGGCGACGCCGCCCGCCGACGAGGCCGCGCCGGCCACCCCGGCGGTCCTGCGGGCGGCCCGCATGGCGGCGGTCGCCGAGGTGGTGGACCGGTTGCCCGAGCGGTACCGCACCCCGGTGGTGGACGCGCCGTTCTCCGGGGGCGAGGCCCAACGTCTCGGCCTGGCCCGGGCGTTCGCGGCCGAGCGACTGCTCATCCTGGACGATGCGATGTCCAGCCTGGACAGCGCCACCGAGCACCGGATCACCCGGGCGGTGACCGGGCGGGGCGGTGCGCGTACCCGGCTGGTGGTCACCCACCGCACCGCGACGGCCGCGGCGGCCGACCTGGTCGCCTGGCTGGACGGCGGCCTGCTGCGGGGCGTGGCGCCACACCGGCGGCTCTGGGCGGACCCGGACTACCGGGCCGTCTTCCAACCCGCCGGCGGTGCGTCGTGACCGGACCCGGCGTACGGCGGGCGACCTGGCGGGCGTTGCGGTCCCGCCGGCGTGACCTTGCGGCGCTCTGCTGGTGGTCGGCGATCGAGGCGGTGCCCGCCCTGCTCTCCGGCTACCTGGTCGCCCGCGCCGTCGACGAGGGCTTTCTGGCTGGACGCCCGCTCGCCGGCCTGGCCTGGCTGGCTGCCCTCGCGGTGGCCGTGCTGGTCGGCGCCGCGGCCACCGGACGGACCTACCGGAGACTCGGCGCCGTGGTCGAGCCGTTCCGGGACGAGCTGGTCGGTCAGGTGGTCCGGGGCGCGTTGAGCGACGCCACCGGGGCCGGCGGCCGCCCGGACAGCGCCGCGGTCGCCCGGCTGACCCACCAGGTGGAGGTCGTGCGGGACACCTTCGCCGGACTGTTGATGGTCACCCGTGGGTTCGTCTTCGCCGCCGGGGCGGCGCTGGTTGGCCTCCTCGCCCTGGCCCCGGTCGTGGCCGCGCTGGCCGCCGCGCCGCTCGTCGTCGGCCTGGCCGTGTTCCTCGCCGCGCTGCCGGCGATGGTCGGGCTCCAGCGCGCCTACGTCCGCGCCGGTGAGCGGCTCGGCCGGTCGGCGGCGGTGACGCTGGCCGGGCATCGCGACGTGGTGGCCTGCGGTGCGCGCGAACGCGTCACCGCGGAACTGGACCGTCAGGTGGCGGCGCAGGCCGCCGCGGAACGCGCCCTCGCCCGGATGGCGGCGATCCGCAGCCTCAGCCTGGGCATCGGCGGCTGGGTGCCGCTGGTGGTACTGCTCTCGGCCGCCCCGTGGCTGGTCGACCGGGGGCTGACCGCCGGCGCGGTGCTGGGCGCGCTGATCTACGTCTCCACCGGGCTGCAACCGGCCCTGCACACCCTGGTGCAGGGCCTCGGTGGTGGCGGCCTCCGCTACGCGGTCACGCTGGAGAACCTGCTACGTGGCTACCCGCCGCCCGACGCCGCGTCCCGGCCCGACCCCGGCACCGCACGCCCCGGCACCGCTCCGCCGGGCCGCTGCCCGGCCGTCGAGGTCCGGGAGGTGACCTTCGGGTACGGTCCGCGCGCCCGACCCGTCCTGCGGAACTTCTCCATGACCCTGGCCGACGGCGAGCACCTCGCAGTGGTCGGCCCGAGCGGCGTCGGGAAGTCCACACTGGCCGCGCTGATCGCCGGCCTGGTGCCGCCACAGGCCGGCACGGTACGCCTGGGCGGCACGACAACCGCCGACGCGTCGCCGGCCGCCCTCGCCCGGCTACGGGTGGTGGTGCCGCAGGAGGCGTACGTCTTCAGTGGCCGCCTCGCCGACAATCTCCGCTATCTCCGGCCGGGAGCGGACGACGACACCGTGCAGAACGCCCTCGACGTCCTCGGCGCGCGTCCGCTGGCAACCCGGCTGGGCGGCCTGGACGCGCCGGTCACGCCGGCCCTCCTCTCCGCCGGCGAACGGCAGCTCATCGCGGCGACCCGGGCCTGGCTGGCCCCCGCCCCACTGGTGCTCCTCGACGAGGCGACCTGCCACCTGGACCCGGCATTGGAGGCGACGGTCGAGGATGCCTTCGCCGCGCGACAGGGCACCCTCGTGGTGGTCGCGCACCGGATCACCTCCGCGCTGCGGGCCCGTCGGGTGCTGGTCATGGACGGCGACGATCCGGTGCTGGGCACGCACCAGGAGTTGCTGAGCCGCTCGACCACATACCGGCTGCTCGTCGGCTGCTGGGACGACAGGTCGGCGCCGCAGCGGGCGGTGCCGGCGCGGCCGGGCTGAGGCGACGCCGACCCGCCACGCGACGGCGCTCAGATCCAGCCCGCCTCACCGGCTATCCGTACCGCCTCCACCCGGGTCCGCGCGCCCACCTTGCGGGTGATGCGGGCGAGATGGTTGCGAACGGTGCCCCGGGAGAGCTTGAGCGACAGTGCCACCTCCGCGACCGGCGCTCCGGCCGCCGTCAACGTCAGGACCTCCGTCTCGCGGCTGGTCAACGGTCCGTCGGAGCGCAGCGCCGCGACGACGAGTTCGGCGTCGAGCACCGGTTCCCGACGGGCGAGCCGACGGATTCCGTCGATGACCCGCTGCGGGGCCGTGTCGCTGCGCAGCATCCCGACCATGCGGCTGGCGCAGGGCAGTCTGCGCAGCCCTCGGGCGCGATGCGGATGCGCCAACACCAGGACGGGACACGCGCCGGGGGTGAACCCCTCGACGAGATCCAGGTCGGCCACGACCACGTCGGGGCGTTGGTCGCGCACGGCCGCGGGGACCTCGTCGGCACGGTCCACCTTCGCCACCACGTGGATGTCGTCCTCGGCGGCGAGGACGAACGACAGCGCGCCCAACACCAGGGCGCCGTCCAGGGCAAGCAGCGTACGGATCACGGTGAACCTTCCCGTACTCCGGCGGCGATCACTCAACGTCAAAATTCAAACACGCGCGCGGCGGGTCCGCACGGCGAGGGCGGCGGGCCGGGACAGGTCGCCCGCCCCGCCGCCCGGCGGCTACAACCAGCCGTTACGCCGTGCGTGCCAGACCGCTTCCGACCGGTTCCGGGCACCGGTCTTGCGCAGGATCATCGACAGATGGTTGCGCACCGTGCCGTGCGCCAGAAAAAGGCGGCAGGCGATCTCCTTCAGGGGTGAGCCCTCGGCGGCCATCCGCAGCACGTCCATCTCCCGGGGAGTGAGCGGGATCTCCGGCGGACTCAGCGCCGCCACCGCGGCGGCCGGGTCGATCGCCCGTTCGCCGGTGGCGAGCGCCCGGATCGCCCGTACCAACTCCTCCAACGAACTCTCCTTGCCGACCAGACCGCGCGCTCCGGCGGCCAGCGCCGCCTCCACCAGGGCCGGACTCCAGCGTGGGCTCATCGCCAACACCGCGGCGTGCGGCGCCTCGACGCCAATCCTGGCCACCATCTCCACCGGGTCGGGCAGTTCCGGCGTCAGCGCCAGCACCACCACCTGCGGGCGGTGCCGCCGGACCACAGTCAACAACTCGCCGACGCCGTCGACGTCGGCGACCACCTCCATGTCCTCCTCTCCTGACAGCGCGGCGCAGAGCGCACCACGCAGCAAACCCATGTCCTCAGCGACCACAACGTGGATCACCACGTCTCTCCGATCTCGGGTGCGCGTCACGACGGCGGCGACCCGGATCAACCACGGGCTCGCCGGAGCCGGTCGTGCGCGACGGACGGACGGGTATCGGTCACCGCGCCGCCACGATGGCGGGCGCGGGCACCGATCGACCACGCCAGCGGGTGGAGCCGGCCTGGCGGCCACCCGGGGACGTTGGCCCGCCTCAGCCAGGTCGGGCGATCGTCGACAGGGGTCTGCTCTTCAGGACGAGAGGCGCCAGGTCACAGGGTTGTTCGGCGGCCGGTGGGAGCTGCCGACGGACGGACCGGGTCAGCCCGTGTCCGGACGTCGAACCGTCGTTGACGCAGGCGGCGTCCTGGTCCACCGGCGCGACGGGCTGGCGCGGAGCATCGACCCGGGCGGCGATGGCGGTCGGCGGTGCGGCGCGGTGCCCGGTCGAGGCCGGTTGGGCCGCCGGATCGTGAACGGACGACAACGGCGGCGCGGCCGTCGCCTCGTGCGGGTGCGCCGACGTCGACTCCGGTGCCGACGGCGGCACCGGCGCCTGTTGTGGCGCCGGAGCGCTTCCGGGCGTGGAGACCGGCAGGGGCGTCGGCGGATCGGGCATCGGCGGTGACCGCGGGACGATCACCGGGCCGGGCGCAGGCGGCAGGACGGGGGTGACGAGCCGGAGCAGCGTCCGGACGACGGGTCGGATCGGCACGATGTCCACGACGTGCGGCAGTGGGGCCGTGACCAGGTCCAGCACTGGCCAGCCGGCGGTGTCGCGCAGCACGTGGGGGTCGGGCAGCACGTGGGGGTCGCGCAGCACGTGGGGATCGGGCAGCAGGGCGGCCGGCGGGCCGGTGTGGCGGTGGGCCGACCGTCTCAGGTCACGGACCGGATGCTGCTCGGGGCGTGCGCCGGAGGCCCGCCGCTGGTCGCCGTGCCGCACCGGAGGCGGTGTGGCAGGCGCGGCGGCCCGGACCCGGCCCCGCGTGCCGGCCGTCGACTCTCGGGGCTCCGCCGGTGGGGTGGCGCGGCGTGTGGGGACGACGCCGTCACGGCCGGCCGGAGCGGAGGAGGGCTCGCCGCGACGGCGGTCGTCGGCGCCCGTCGCGGGCGGGTCGTGGTGGGCCGGGAGTCGGCCGACCGTCAGTCGCACGATCGGCTCGGTCAGGTCGTTGATCGTCCGATCGGCCTCGTGGCCGGGCCCGCCGCGCGCACCGTCGGCGGCGGCCGGCTCCTGCGTGAGGGCAGCCAGAAGGAAGCCGGCCCCGACAGCCACAGCGATCAGCGCCATGCGCCGGGTGAGCCGCGACAGCCGACCGGTCGCAGGCGACGCGGATCGCACCGGCGTCGACCTCGGCACGGTTGCACTGGCGGAACATCGCACGCGGGCAGGACCCCTTCTGTGGATTGCTGACCCATAGTAGCGGCGCACTCACGTATGTGCATCCAATGGTGGTGTCGCCAGCTGTCTCTTGACCCGTACCGGCCGCCATAATCCTGGTAGGGCACACTGCCGAGGAGGCCCCGGTGCGGCCAACCACCACTGACGACATGAGCGACGCGGAGAACTGGTGCGGCGGCTTCTACGAGTTGCTGCTGGAGTTGGGCGCGACCGACGACCTCCGCCTCGACCGCGCCGTGCGGTCGCTGTGGCGGGCGGCCGGCGTGCGGGAGTGCCGGGTGGGGCCCGACCTGGTCGAGGTGGCCCCCGGCGCGGACGCGTTGGCGGTGGACGGGCACCTGCGCGGGACAGTGACCCTGCCGTCGGGCGACCGGGTGGTCTGCGGCGGCTACGCCCACCGGTACGACAGCACCGACAGTGTGGAGCTCTATCTGCCGCTCGGTGCGCTCGAACGGATCGACCGGAGGATCGGCGGGTATCCCTTCAATGATCGTGGCGGCGTCGAGTCACTGGCGTGGCGGGCGCCGCTCGACCGATGGCTGGCCGACGTCGCCATCCGGGTGTACGACGAGGTGCCGTTCGAGCGCGCCCTCATCGGCTTCGAGGTCGACGAGGATGTCGAGAGCGGCGATGACCCCGGACGCGCCGCTCGGCTGCTGCCGACGACCGACGGCTGGGACTATCGCCCCGCGACCACCTGAGCTTCTGCCCGGCCACGCCGCTAACTCAGCGTGCCAGGTAGGAGGTCAGCCGCTCGGCGAGCTGCCGAGGGTGGCTGAGCGCCACCGCGTGACATCCGTCGATCTCGTCAGGTGTGACTCCGAGCCGGTCGGCGGCCACCCGGCGCTGGAAGTCGGCCGGGAAGAACCGGTCCGCACGGGCGATGAGCACCCGCGTCGGCACGTCCGGCCAGGCGGCCAACGGCCACGGCTCGTCCCACTCGGCGCTGATTTGGGCCCGACCGTGCGCCGCCGCCTCCGCCACGACCTCGGCCGGCACGCCGTTGTAGAACTGCTGCTCCTCGGTGAGCCCTTCCGCGCCGCGATAGCCGGTGTTGTCCCACCAGTCGCCGGGCTTCTCGCCGGGCTTCGGGACCATCGGCGTGAGCAGGACGATCAGCCGCACCGACAGGCTGTCGGCGAGCAGCGGCGCGGTGAACGCGCCGTACGAGTGGCCGACGACGACAAGGTCGCGCCGGTCGCCGACCGCGCCGACAACCGTGTCACGGAACTCGGCGA
Organism: Micromonospora sp. WMMD1120; assembly: GCF_029626235.1. NCBI lineage: Bacteria > Bacillati > Actinomycetota > Actinomycetes > Micromonosporales > Micromonosporaceae > Micromonospora > Micromonospora sp. WMMD1120. The sequence continues at coordinate 4,896,491 of NZ_JARUBO010000005.1, forward strand.
ACCCCGCCGAACTGTCGTCGATGGGCAGCTCCGGCACCACCACGTCGTGGCCCCGGCGGGCCAACTCGGGGACCAGGAGGTGCCAGTCCCACGCGCTGCCTCCGCCGCCGTGGATCAGAACGAACGTCGCCATGACCCGAAGCCTCACCGATGGGTACGACAGTTCCACCGGGAGGCGCACCCGTGGCTGCGGAAAGGGTTCGAGCCGGGGCGGGTCGACGGTGCAGGATGCCGGGGTGGACTCACGCAAACGCGCCGGCCGACTGTGCCCGCCTTCGACGGTCAACAGCCGCATCTCGATCGAGGTCACGACCGCCGATCCGCGGTATGCCGGTGCCGTGCAGACGAGGGTCGTTATCGACGGCCGACCCATTGTCGCGGAGAACTTCACCGAAGGACCCGCCGAGCCGCCCGAATACCTGCTCGGTCCCGCCCGTCGGCTGCGCGCCCGCGCCGAGCCGCACGAGGTTCGACTCGCCGAGGCCGAGTGCACCGTGGGTTGCTGCGGTGCGCTGTACGTGACGATTCAGCGGCACGGCGGAGACGTCGTCTGGCGCGATTGGCGCAACCCGGATGACATCGACCTCGCCATACCGGCGTTCACGTTCGACGCCACGCAGTACGATGCCGAGATCCACCGCGCCGAGTCGGACCGCGCCTGGGAGTGGCACGAACGGACCGTGGCTCGGATCGTGCATGAGCGACTGACTGACGAACCCGAGTTGCTGGCCAGATGGGACTGCCGATTCGGCTGGGCGGCAGCCCGCCCGAATGACCGGGAACGCATCCATGTCGCGTGTTTCTCTCCGCGCCTCCCCGCCGTCGGCGACGACCGTCAGTGGCTTGAGTACCTGGCTGTCGTCGGGGTCCCCCCGGGCGACCCGGCAACGGTGGCCGACGACATCGTCCAGCAGCTCTGTGCCAACGACCCGCGCAGCACGTTCCGGCTGGTCGGCGGTGCCTAGCAGGCAGCGCGGCCGGAGGTGACCACGGACGGCTGTGCCGGCAGGTCAGGCGTGTGGAGGGAGATCGGCGTGGACGACTGGGCGGACAATCCGCGGCTGAACGCCTGGCTGGCGGCCCAGCGGAGAGCCTTTCCGGCCTGGTCGCGTCAGTCGGGGCAGGCGTGGGACTTCACCGTGACGTCGGTGGACCGGCTGGAGCGGCTGCTGCGTGCACGGTTCACCGGCTGGGATGACCTGCTCAGCGCCGAGGAGGCCGAGCAGCCCGCCGTCCTGGTGCCGGGGTGGTACCTCGGCGAGGTGCTCAACCGACGACATCCCGCCGCTCTGCAACCCGTTCACCGAGATCCGTGGCCTGTTCGTCCGCGGACCCGATGATCACCTTCGGGGCGTGGTGGCCCGATTCGAGCGATCAGGGGGAATTCGATAGCTTCAGCGGGGCCGGCAGCCGATTATCACCAGATGCCGTGGTAGGCCAGATTCACCACGAACGTCGCCGTGACGGTCACGAAGAAGACCGCCCATCCGGTGAGTTTGCGGGAACCGACCCGTGCGTGGGCGATGAAGGCGCCGATGAAATACAGCACGAGGCCGAGGGAGGCGAGCGTGCCGATCAGCGGCACCGCGAAGCCGACCAGTAGACCGAGGGAACCCGCCGCCAGCGTCGCACCCAGCCGGGGCATCCAGGAGAGCGGTAGCCGCTTCATCTCCATCTGCTCGCGAGGGTACTCATGATTGATGAGGTACGTGGTGGCGGCGATGGCGGTGAAGAGCGACGCGAGGATGTTGAGGGTGACGTAGGCGGCGAACACGTAATTCCCTTCCACGGTAATCAACGACTCCCGACGATACCGTTCCCGTGATGATCCGTGTGATCCGCTCGGACTTCCCCGTCCGATCCAGTTTCCTGAATCGGGCCAATGGCGATCATTGCGGAGCCACTTCGGGCTTTTGAGCGTCGCATTGCGGCTGTCTCCGCATCGTCGATAGCCTCTGACCGCCAGCTGGGTGCAGCCTCACAGTCTCGGGGGAAGGGGCGCCATGGTGCGGCCGATGTCCGCTGACCGCGTTGTGGGCGACGAATGACCGGGGCGCGTTTCGCCAGAGGCGCGCGCCACCCCCTGCCGGCCTCCCTCCGCTGGACCGAGGCGCCGGCGTCGCGGCTGCCCGGCGAGTTGCCGGCCATGGTGGAGTTCCACGCGCTGGGTCCACTCGAGGCGGTGGTCGCCGGGCAACTGGCCAACCTCGGCACGCCGAAGCAACGCGCGCTGCTCGCCCTCCTGGTGAGCCGGATCGGTCAACCGGTCGCCGTGGAGATGATCCTGGAGACGCTGTGGGCCGGCCACCCACCGCGCTCGGCGATGACCTCGCTGCAGGCGTACATCGCCAACCTGCGTCGGGTCCTGGAGCCGGATCGCGGGCCGCGCAAGCCGGCCGCCGTGCTCCGCACCTGTCCGGGCGGTTACCTGCTGGACGGGCGGGTGGTCGACGTCGACGTCCGCCGGTTCGGTGAGCACGCCACGGCTGGCTGGCAGGCGTGGGACCGCGACGACCCGTCGCAGGCGCTCACCGAGTTCGAGGCCGCGCTGGCGTTGTGGCGCGGAGGGGCGTATTCGGAGGTGGCCAGCGTCGCGCACGTGGCCGGCGAGGTCGCGCGCCTGGAGGAGCTACGGCTGTCGGTCATCGAGGCGCGGTGCGCCGCGCTGCTGGCCGTCGGCGCCCACGCGCGGGCGGTACCCGAGTTGGAGGCGCTGGTCCAGGCCCACCCGCTGCGGGAGTACGGCTGCGAGCTGCTGAGCCTGACGTTGTACCGCACCGGCCGGCAGGCCGACGCGCTGGGCGTGCTGCGGACCGTCCAGCAGCGACTCGCCGACGAGGTGGGCGTCGACCCCCGGCCGGCGCTGCAACTCCTGCAACACGAGATCCTGAGCCAGACGCCAGGCCCGCAGCGGCCCGCGGAGCCGGCGGCGACGCCCTCCGACGCCTCGACCGGCTCGCCGGGCACCTCGATTCCCGACGCCGACGTGTTCGTCGGCCGGGAGCGCGAGCTGCGGCAGTTGGCCGCCGCGTCGGCCGCCGCGGCCGCCGGGCGGGGCCGGGTGGTGACGGTGTACGGCGAGTCGGGTATCGGGAAGACCCGCCTGCTGCGGCACTTCGCCGCGCTGACCGACGCGCCGGTTCTCTGGGGCGCCTGCCCCGAGCATGTGCAGGCGCCCGCGTGGTGGCTGTGGGAGCAGGTGCTGCGAGCGGCGGTCACCGCGTTCCCGGGCCAGGCCGTGCCGGCGACGCTGTCGGAGCTGCTGGCCGGCCACCGGTGGCCGGCACGCGCCGACGCGGCCCTGCGCGCGGTCGAGGAGATCGTCCGATACCTGACCGACATCGCCCGGGACGCCCCGCTGGTGGTGGTGCTGGACCACGTCCACCGCGCCGACCCGAGTTCCCTGCGGCTGCTGGCCCACCTCGCCGACTCGGCGGCGACGAGTCGCCTGCTGGTCATCGTGTCCTACCGCGCGGGGGAGTCGCCCGCACTGGCCGAGACACTGGCGGCCCTGGCCCGGGCCGGGGCGACCGGCGTGGAACTCGACGGCCTGGACGTCGACCAGGTCCACGACCTGGCCCGCGCCGTCCTCGACCGGGAGGTCGACCGGCAGGCGGCGGACGAGCTCTGGGACCGTGGCCGTGGCAACCCCTTCTTCGTGCGGGCGCTGCTCACGCAGCTCGGCGGCGTACCCGATCCGGAACACGTCCACCCGGCACCGGTTCCGGCGCCGATTCGGGAGGTGGTCCTGCACCGGGTCGCCCGGCTACCCACGGTCGCGGCGGAGCTGCTGCCGCTCGCCGCCGTCGCCGGGCGGCACTTCGACATCGCCATCGTCGCCGAGGCCGCCTCGACCGGAATCGAGACGGCCCTGGCGGCGATGGACGCCGCGGTCGCCGCCGGTCTGCTCGTCGAGGACCGGCAGCGGCTGGGGTGGTTCCGCTTCACCCACCCGGTGACCGCCGACGTCCTCTACGAGACGACCGGACGGTTGCGTCGGCTCCGTCGGCACCGCCGGATCGGCGCGGCGGCCGCCCGGGCCTGGGCGGGCGACCCGGTGCGGGCCGCCGAGACGGCCCGGCACTGGCTGCTCGCCGCCGAGCTCGACCCCGCCACCGCCGCCCGTGCCGTCCCGCATGCCGTCGCCGCCGCCCGCGTTGCCGACACCAATCTCGCCTTCGACGACGCCGCCGCGTGGTGGCGGCAGGCGCTGGCCACCGCCGAGCTGACCGACCGGGCCAGGCTCGACCGCTACCCGCTGCTGGTGGGCCTGGGCACCTCGCTGTGCCGGGCGGGCAACCACCACGACGGCCTTCCGGCGCTGGTCGAGGCCATGGAGGAGGCCCTCCCGGGGTACGACGGCAGCGGCGACGGGGACGCGGCCCGGCTGGTCACGGCGGCCATCGCGGCGGTCGGCGAGCTGACGTCGTACCCGATCGGGCACGGCGCGATCCGCCGGCGGCTGCTCGCGGTGCTCGAGCACGCTCTGCCGCAGGTCACCGATGCCGCGCAGCGCTCGCTGCTGGGCTCCTGCCTCGCGGTCGTCGGCAACCACGACCGCGGACGGCGCCCCGGCGCCCCGGCCTGACCCGGTTACCTCGCGCGCCGCGCCCGCCCACCAAGTCGGCACCAATCCGCTGCTCGGCCGCGCTTAAGGCCGCCGGCCGACACTACCTACACATGATGGCGGGCAGTGGACCTCGGGCGGCGTCACCCGGACGCCTGTCGAGCGGGGTCCGCTCGCGCCGCTGACTCACGCCCGGACGTTCGTCAAAGACCCGCAGAGGAGGCGGTCCGTTTGAAGAGCGCCGAGATCCACCGAACGGTACGGAGCAAGGGCCTGCATCTCGGCAGCCTGCCGGAGATGGCGGCGGCCCGTAACGGCTCCACGTCGCTCAGCCTCGACCATGATCTGGATGTCCTGCCGGAGGCGGGACGGCGGATGACGGTACGCCAGGTCGCCGAGCACGTGGACGACCTGGCCGGCCGTCTGGCGGCGGCCGAGATCCGGGCCGGGGACCGGGTCGCCATCTACAAGACGGCGAACTTCGACGTGTGGCTGATCGCCAGCGCGGTCTCGCGGGTCGGGGCGGTTCCCGTGCTGCTCTCACCCGCGCTGAACGCCGCGACCGTCGGCGCTCTGCTGAGCCGGCTGGACCGGCCGGCGTTGGTCACCGACGAGCACATGTTCGACGCGCTCGCCGGTGAGCGCCTGGCGGACCGCGCCGCCCGGGTCGTCCTGGTGGCCGGAGAGCGTCCGGGTGCGCTGTCCCTCGGCGACCTCGCCGGCTCGGCACGGATCACGCCGGTCCACCGGCCGCTGGACGAGGCGGCCATGATCACGCACACGTCCGGCACCACCGGCCTGCCCAAACTCGTCGTGCACACACCGCGGACCATGGGTACCCGGCTCACACCGCAGTGGCGGCTCCTGTCGCTGATGCGCCGACGCGAGCGCGAGACGGTCGCCATCCACATCTCGTTCGTCCATTCCCGGATGTTCGCCGCGATGGCCCTGGTGCTGCTGCGGGGAATGCCGGTGCTGCTGCTGAACGAGTCCGACCCGGAGAGCATCGCCGAGTCGTTCCTCGCCCACCGTCCGGGGTTCGTCGAGGCGCTGCCGAACTCGCTGATGGAGTGGGAGTGCCTGGCCGACGATCCCCGCCGGCCGTTCGCGTCGGTGAAGTACTTCAGCAGCACGTTCGACGCGATCCACCCGCGGACGATGGGTCGGCTGCTCGAGTCGTCCGACCGGCGCGCGCCGATCTTCTTCCAGATCTACGGGCAGAGCGAGGTCGGCCCGGCCGTCGGCAGGCCGTACTTCCGCAAGTCCGCCCACCAGGCCAACGGGCGGTGCGTGGGCTACCCGATGCCCGGCTCGGCGAAGGTGCGCGTGGTGAGCCGCAACGGCCAGCCGCCGTCCGAGGCCAACCCCGGCTACATCGAGGTCGGTTGGGCCGGGCTGGCCAAGACCTACCTCGGCGAGCAGGACCGCTACGACGCCAACCGTTTCGGCGACTGGTGGCGCACCGGCGACGTCGGTTACCGCACCAGGCTGGGCTGCCTGCACATGCTCGACCGGGAGATCGACATGATCCCCGGCCTGCGCAGCATCCTGGAGGTGGAGGACCTGGTGCTGGGCCGGCTCGACGAACTCAGCGAACTCGCCGTGGTGCCCGGCCCGAACAGGACGGCGGTGCCCGTCCTGTGCACCCACGACGACCAGCCGGTGGACCCGGAGCGCTGGCGGGCGGCCGTCGCCGACCTCCCGCAGCTCGCCGAGCCCGTCCAGATCCGCCAGGCCGACCTGCCGCGGACCGGCACCTTGAAGGTGCAACGCACCGAGCTGTCCCGCCGGCTGGTGCAGGCGGCCGGCTGAGGCACCACGTACGGCACCTCACACGCGACCAGAACCCACAGGGAGGAAAGTTGACCGCGAACGCTGAGTTCGACGCGGCACGCGCCAGGCTTGTCGCGCACCCCCTCTACCGACAGATCACCACCGAGGACCGGCTGCGTGTCTTCATGAAGCACCACGTCTTCGCGGTCTGGGACTTCTTCACGCTGCTCAAGCGCCTGCAGACCGAGGTCACCACCGTCACGCTGCCGTGGCAGCCGCGCGGGCACGCCGACCACGGCAGGTTCATCATGGAGATCGTCCTCGCCGAGGAGACCGACGAGGACATCGGTGGGGGCTACATCAGTCACTTCGAGCTGTACCGCCGGGCCATGGTCGAGCTGGGCGCCGACACCGAACCGATCGACGTGTTCCTCGCCGCCCTCGACAACGGCGTCGGGCCGATGGCGGCGCTCAAGGACGAGCGCATTCCGCCCAGCGTCCGCGACTTCGTCAGCCACACCCTCGACGTGGCCCTCACCGGCGCCCCGCACGAGGTGGCGTCCTCGTTCTGCCACGGTCGGGAGAACCTGCTCCCGGACGTGTTCTCCGAGGTCCGCGCCAACGTGGACGAGGTGTTGGCGAACGCCCCGGTGTTCCGGCACTACCTGGACCGGCACATCGCCCTGGACCACGACGAGCACGGGCCGCTCGCGCTGCGCCTGCTCGCGGCCCTGTGCGACGGGGACCCGCACCGCGAGGAGGAGGCGGCCGTGGTGAGCATCGGGGCGATCAACGCCCGCATCGGACTGTGGGACGGCGTGCTCGCGGAGTTCGACGCCGCCTAGGCGGTCGCGCACACGAACGTGGTCGGTGGTCGTGGCCGTCGCTGGCGTCTCTGGCCAGCGACCGGTCCACCCAGCGTCTCCGGACCTTGCGGTATCACAGACAAAAGGGGACTCCATACATGGCAACGTTGTGCAAACCCTCGGTGAGGGTGCCGGAATATGTCGTCACGATGGAAGAGACGCTGGCATTCGCCGAACGGATCCACGCCGGGAAGCCGCAGCTTCCGCTGGCGCTGCGTCTGATCCAGAACACCGGCGTGCTGAAGCGTCACATCGTCCAACCGATCGATCAGACGTTGCACCACCCCGGCCTCGCGGAACGCAACCGCATCTACGAGATCGAGTCGAAGAAGCGCTGCCCGGAGGTCATCGAGGAGGCGCTGGCGAACGCGGGCGTGTCGGTGACCGACATCGATCTCATCGTCTACGTGTCCTGCACCGGCTTCCTCATGCCGTCGCTGACCGCATGGCTCATCAACGAGATGGGATTCCGGTCCGACACCCGGCAGATGCCCATCGCGCAGCTCGGCTGCGCGGCCGGAGGCGCGGCGATCAACCGGGCCCACGACTTCTGCACCGCCTACCCGGACCGCAACGTCCTCATCGTGTCGTGCGAGTTCTGCTCGCTGTGCTACCAACCGGTCGACGACAACATCGGGGCGTTGCTCTCCGACGGGCTGTTCGGCGACGCGGTCGCGGCGGCCGTGGTCCGGGGCATCGGCGGAACCGGCATAGCGCTGGAGCGCAACGCCTCCTACCTGATCCCGAACACCCAGGAGTGGATCTCGTACGCCGTGCGGGCCACCGGCTTCCACTTCCAGCTGGACCGCCGGGTCCCCGGCACCATGGAGCCGCTGGCCCCGGTGATGCGTGACCTGGCCGCCGAGCATGGGTGGGACATCGGGCACCTCGACTTCTACATCGTCCACGCGGGCGGCCCGCGCATCCTGGACGACCTGGCCAAGTTCCTCGACGTGGACCGGAGCATGTTCCGGCACAGCTGGGCGACCCTGACCGAACACGGCAACATCGCCAGCGCCGTCGTACTCGACGCGGCGCGGCGACTCTTCGAGGAGCAGGCGCTGACGCCCGGGGCGACCGGTGTGGTCGCGGGCTTCGGCCCCGGGATCACCGCCGAGATGGCGATGGGCACCTGGGCCGTCGACCCGCTCGCCGCCATCGACCTGGCCGCGCTCGCCGGGCAGCGTGACCTCACGCCGGTCACCCCGGTGGCAGCGCGATGACCGGCCTGGTGGTCCCACCCGGTCAGGGCCGGAAGCTGACGACGAAGGCGCAGGAGGTCACCTTCAAGGTCACCGCCGCCGACGGCTCGGTGGCATCGATCTTCGAGGTGGTGGTGCCGCCCGGCTTCGACGTCGGGGCGCACACCCACGGGCGCTCACAGGAGTTCTTCTACGTGCTCGAGGGCACCCTCGACCTGTTCGCGTTCGAGCCGACCGAGCGTGCGGGGGAGAGCTGGCACGACTGGGAGTCGCCCGACGGCACGCAGGTGGTCCGGGCGGGCGCCGGCAGCTGCATGTTCGTCCCACCCGGTTGCCCGCACGCGTTCCGCAACCCGAGCGACCGGCCGGCGCGCATGCTGTTCCAGAGTTCGCCGGCGCCCGACCACGAGCGCTACTTCGAGGAGATCTGCGAGATCTTCGCCGCCGGCGGGACTGTCGACCCGGACGCCGTGCAACGGCTCCGGGACCGCTACGACGTCCGCCAGATCACCCCACTCCGCTACGGACCACCCGTACCCGCCGAGCCCATCGGCGTATCGCGCGGCGGGAGCTGACGACGATGACACCTATTCCCCTGGTCCACGCCAGCCTCGGTGAGCGGGAACTCGCCGCGGTCGCGCAGGTGTTCGCCTCGGGCTGGCCCGCCGGTCAGGGCCCCCGGGGCAAGGCGCTGGAGGCCGACCTCGTGGCGCGCTACGGCGTCGGCGGCGCGGTCGCCGTCAGCAACTGCGGCGCGGCGCTGCACCTGGCCCTGCTCGCCCTCCGGGTACAACCCGGCGACGAGGTGATCGTCGCCGACTACACGTTCCCCGCGCCGGCGCACGCCGTGCGGTACGTCGGCGCCCAGCCGGTCTTCGCCGACGTACGGGCCGACACCGGAACGATCGATCCGCAGGCCGTGGCGGACCTTGTCGGTCCCCGCACGGTCGGTGTGATCGCTGTCGACACGGTCGGCCTGCCCGCCGACTACGCCGAGCTGACCGCGCTCACCGAACGGCACGGCCTGTTCCTCGTCGAGGATGCGGCCTGCGCCGTCGGCGCCACCTACCGCGGGCGGGAGGCGGGGGCGCTGGCCCCGGTCGCGTGCCTGTCCTTCCACGGGCGCAAGGGTGCCACCAGCGGTGAGGGAGGGGCGTTGCTCGCCACCGATCCGCTGCTCGCGGCGGACGCCCGGCTGCGCTCCTCCTTCGGCATCGGCAGCATCTTCGACCAGGCGCAGATCGTCGGTCTGCCGATCCCGGAGTTCACCGAGATCGGCTACAACTACAAGCTGTCCGACATCGCCGCCGCGATCCTCCAGGTGCAGTTGAGCCGGGTCGACGAGCTGCTGGCACGCCGGGTCGCCGTCGCCGCGCGGTACGCGGAGCTGCTCGCCGACGAGCCGCTGCTCACACTCCCGCACGTGCCGGACGACCGCACCCACGCCTGGCAGACCTTCATGGTCACGTTGGATTCGACGGTGGACCGGGCCGCGGTCGCCACCGCGCTGCGCGCCCAGGGGATCGGCAGCGGACACGGCACCTGGGCGACCCACCTGCAACCGGTGTTCGAGACCAAGCAGAGCTGCCCGGTGTCCGCGGACCTCTTCGCCCGCAACCTCGCCATCCCGATGCACGCCGAGCTTGAGCTGGACCAGGTCGAACGGGTGGCCACCGCGTTGCGGTCCGCGTTGCGGGCTAACGCCCGTCCACTGGCGAGCCGGGGAGGAGCCGCATGAACGCCGACGAGCCGACACCCGACCGGATCCTGCAACTCATCTTCGGCTACTGGGCCACCGGCGTCCTCGGCACGGCCGCGAGCCATTCCCTGTTCACCCATCTCGACGCCGGGGTGGGGACCGTCGAGCCGCTGGCCGCCCGCGCCGGGATCTCGGTGCGCGGCGCGCAGGCGCTCCTCGACGGCCTGGTGAGCCTCGGGCTGGTCGAGGTGCGCGACGGCGTCTACCGCAACAGCGCCGAGGCGGCGGCCTTCCTGGTCGAGGGCAGACCGACCTGCCTGAGCGCGTTCGCGGCGCTCAAGCTCGGCCACCTGGGCAGTCTCGCCGGGCTGCCCGACGCGGTCCGGGACGGCGGGCCGGCGAACGTCGCGACCGTCGAGGTCGTCGACAACCCACACTGGGAGAACCTGGTCCAGGCCATCGCCGCGCAGTCGGTGCCGGTGGCGACGATCGCCGCGGACATCCTGCGCCTGGCCGACGCCGGCGAGGTCTCGATCCTGGACGTCGGCGGCGGCTCGGGCGTCTACTCCGCCATCTGGCTCGGCCTCAACCCCCGGGCCCGCTGCACCCAGCTCGACTGGGCGCCGATCAACTCGATCGCCCGCCGCCTGCTGGCCGAGCGTGGCGTCGGCGACCGGTTCGCCAGCATCGACGGTGACCTGCACACGGCGGACTTCGGCACCGCCGCCTACGACGTCGCCGTGTACTCCCACATCGCGCACCAGGAGGGGCCGGAGGACAACATGGCGGTCTTCGCCAAGCTCCGGGCCGCCCTGAAACCCGGCGGCACGCTCGTGGTGAACGACTACGTGGTCGACGACGACCGCAGCGGTCCTCCGTTCGCGCTGATCTTCGCCAGCGAGATGCTGCTGAAGAGCAGGCAGGGCGGAACCTGGCGACGGGCCGAGTACCAGAGCTGGCTCACCAAGGCCGGCTTCGACGACGTCACGTTCCATCCCACCCCGTCGCCCGCCACGCTGGTCATCGCCCGCTGACGGACACCACCCCGATCGTGCCCGGGTGATCGGCACGGACAGCGCAGGCCGTAGCCGGCTGCCCCGTGGCGGGCAGCCGGCTCGCTTGGCGTGCCCGCCGGGCGCGGTCGCGGCGCGTCGACCGCCCCGACCCCGCCAAGCCGACGTCAAGTCGCGCATAAGTGCCGGCCATGTGCGGTGCCCGAGGGTGGGGGCATGGAGCGCCAGATTGCGGACAAGGTCGAGTCGGACGAACCGGTGGAGAGCCTCTACGCGGCCATCGAGCGGTCCGCGCGGGTCCTGGATGTGCCCTGTTCACGGGAACGGGTGATGCCCATCCTGACCGTCTACGGCGGCGCGCTCGCGCGGGCGGTCGTCGCCTTCCGGGTGGCGACCGGTCGAGACCACTCGGGCGAGCTGGACTGCCGGTTCACCGTCCCCCTGGAGGTCGACCCGTACCTGCTGGCCGTCGACAACGGCCTGCTCGAGAAGACCGACCACCCGGTGAGCGAGTTGCTCACCGAGGTACGCCGGCACTGTGCTGTCGACAGCTACGGCATCGACTTCGGCGTCGTCGGCGGCTTCAAGAAGGTCTGGCTGGTGCTGCCGCGTGGCGAACTGCAGGCGGTGTCGGCGCTCGCCGACATCCCGGCGATGCCGCGCAGCCTGGGGCAGAGCCTCGACTTCTTCGCCCGGTACGGACTGGGCGACACGGTCGGGCTGCTCGGGATCGACTACCGGCGCAGGACGGTGAACGTGTACTTCGGCGAGCCGCCCGCCGGGGGGTTCGCGCCGGAGTCCGTCCGGTCGATGCTCCGCGAGGTCGACCAGGCGGAGCCGAGCGCCCAGATGCTCGAGCTGGGTCAACGGGCGTTCGGCATCTACGTGACGCTCAACTGGGAGTCGCCGCAGGTCGAGCGGATCTGCTTCGCCGTGGCGACCACCGACCCGACCGAACTCGCCGTGCCCCTCGACCCCACCGTCGAGCGGTTCGTCACGCACGTACGGGAGTCCGAGCCGCACACCCGGTTCGTCTACGCCGTCGCCTCCCAGCCGGACGGCGAGTACTACAAGCTCCAGTCCTACTACCGCTGGCAGCCCGAGGTGCTGGACATCATGCAGCTGTCCGACCGGGCCGTCGCGGACCCCGTTTAGCCAGGCACACATCCACTGCTCGAAGGGACAGACATGGGTGCTGTAGAGGTTCCGGTTCTGATCGTGGGCGGCGGCGGCAGCGGGTTGTCCGCCTCCATCTTCCTGTCCGACCACCACGTCGACCACCTGCTCGTGGAGCGGCGCTCCGACACCTCCAACCTGCCGAAGGCGCACTACCTGAACCAGCGCACGATGGAGATCTTCCGCCAGCACGGCCTGGAAGCGGACGTCGCCGAGCTGGCGGCGCCACCGGAGAAGTTCGGCAAGGTGCGCTGGCAGACGACGCTGACCGGTCCGGGACCGCTGGACGGGAAGCTGATCCACGAGATGGACGGCTTCGGCGGCGGCGCGCTGCGCGAGACGTACGCGGCGGCCGCGCCGGTCCTGCCGGTCAAGCTGCCACAGGTACGACTGGAGCCGATCCTGCGTCGCCACGCCGAGCAGCGCAATCCCGGCGGCGTGCGGTTCGGCCACGAGCTGACCTCGCTGACCGAGACCGGCGACCGGGTCGTCGCGGAGATCCGCGACACCGCGAGCGGGGAGACCACCACTGTCACGGCCCGCTACGTGGTGGCGGCGGACGGCGGTCGCACCGTCGGCGCGGCGGTCGGGGCGCAGCTCCAGGGCCCGCCGCCCCTGTTCGACGCCACCACCGTCTACTTCGCCGCCGACCTGTCGGAGTACTGGAACGAGGGATCGATCATCACCTGGTTCCTCAACCCGTACCGGCCGGACCTCTCCAGCGCTCTCATCGAGATGGGGCCGACCTGGGGCAAACACTCCGAGGAGTGGGGGCTGCACGTCTCCCTGGCCGGGGTGGACCGCACCGACGAGCAGGCGGTGCTCGCGAAGGTGCGGGCCGTCCTCGGTCTGCCCGAGCTGGAACTCCGCCTGCTCGCGGTGACCACCTGGTCCGTGGAGGCGGTGCTCGCCGAGCACTACCGCTACGGGCGGGTGCTGCTCGCCGGTGACGCGGCGCACCGGCAGCCACCGGCCGTCGGCCTGGGACTGAACTCGGGCGTGCAGGACGCGCACAACCTGGCGTGGAAGCTCGCCGCCGTGCTCGGTGGTGAGGCCCCGGACGGCCTGCTCGACACGTACGAGGCGGAGCGGCGTCCGGTCGGGCAGTTCAACCTCGGTTGGGCGATGTCCGCGGCGGCCCACCACCAGGTGGTCATCGACGCCGCCGTCGGCCTCGGTCAGCACCTTCCGGCGGAACGCCGGACGCCGATGTTCTTCGGGTACTTCGCGCCGACCCCGATGGGTGTGGCCCAGCGCACCCGGGCGGCGGAGATCTTCGCCACCCACCGTGGGGAGTGCCAGGCGCACGATGTCGAGATCGGTTTCGCCTACGAGGCGGGCGCCGTCGTGCCGGATGGCAGCAGGCCGCCGGCCCGCGCGCCACTCGGTGACGTGTACCAGCCGACGACCCGCCCGGGACACCGACTGCCGCACGCGTGGATCGAGCGCGACGGCCAACGCCTGTCCACCCAGGACCTGACCGCACCCGGCGCGGGCTTCGTGCTGATCGCCGGCGTGAACGGTGAGCCCTGGGTCGAGGCGGCCGCCCAGGTGGCGGAGAAGCTCTCGGTGCCGATCGTCGTGGCCCGGATCGGCGCGGGCGAGGAGTACGCCGACGTCGACGGACGCTGGGCGACCGTGCGGGAGATCACCGACGCCGGAGCGGTGCTGGTCCGGCCCGACCACCACGTGGCGTGGCGCAGTGTCGGGGGCAGCGAGGACCCGGCCAGCGGACTGGGCGACGCGATCGCTCGGGTCCTGGGTCACCAGGCCACCTGACCACGATCCCGGCCCGCACCGCGGTACGGCCGACAGAACCATCCGAGCGAAAGAGGCACTGCGTGATTACTCGAAGGTCCCTTCTCGGCGCGAGCGGCGCGGCTCTGGCGACTCTCGCCCTGCCCGGTGCCGCGAGCGCCCGGAGCACCACCACCAACAAGTGGAGCCGCCTGAGCCAGCACCTCCAGGGTCGGCTGGTGCTGCCCTCGGAGGCGGACTACCAGAAGGCGAAGCAGCTCTTCCAGGTCCAGTTCGACGACACCAGCCCCCGAGCGGTCGCGTACTGCGCCTCCGCCGCCGACGTGGCCCTGTGCCTGCGCTTCGCCCAGGACCACGGGCTGCCGATCGCCGCGCGCAGCGGCGGCCACAGCGCCGGCGGGTACTCCACGACCCCGGGTCTGGTCATCGACGTGGCCGGACTGAACACCGTCAGTCTCGGCAACGGCAGCGTGACGATCGGGCCCGGCGCGCAGCTCATCGACATCATGAACACGCTGTCCCCGTCCGGGCTGGGCATCTCCGGTGGCTACTGCCCGACGGTCGCGGCCGGTGGCTTCCTCCAGGGCGGCGGGATGGGCCTGTTCACCCGCAGCATCGGCATGGCCTCGGACAAGGTCACGTCGGCCCAGGTGGTCCTCGCCAACGGCAGGGTCGTCACCGCCGCGCCGACCGAGCACCCCGACCTCTACTGGGCGCTCCGCGGGGGCGGCGGCGGCAACTTCGGCATCGTGACCTCCTACCAGGTCACGCCCAGCCCGCTGACCACGGTCGGCGCCGCCAACCTGGCCTGGACCTACGACCAGGCGCTCGACATGCTCGACGGCTGGACCCGGTGGCTCGTCGACTCGCCCTGGTCGATCGGCGGCGGCGCCAACGTCACGCTGCTGGACGCCGGTCCGGGCAAGGTGCCGACCGCCGGGATCTTCCTCGGCTCGGTGGACACCGGTCCCGCCTTCGCCGCCGAGATCCAGCGGCTCATCTCGCTGGTCGGCCACGCCCCGGTGGTCAACCAGGCGTTCACCGCCCCCTACCAGCCGGTCATGATGAACCTCTACCGGTGCACCGACCTGTCGGTCACCCAGTGCCACCGTGACGACATCTCGCCCGGGGGGCAGATCCCGCGGCCGGCGTTCGGCGCCTGGCGGGGACGGCTGTTCGGTGCGGTCATGCCGCGCGAGGGTTGGGCCCGGGCGCTGGACGTCGTCGAGAACACCGCACGGATCGACGGGCAGGGCCGGCAACTGCAGATCTCCGCGCTCGGCGGCGCCGCCAACACGGTGTCCCGAACCGCCACGGCCTACGTGCACCGCGACACCCACTACTCGGCCAGCTTCCTGACCTCGAACGCGGTCGCGCCGGTCTCCGCCGAGGCCGTCTCCGCCGCGTACCAGTTCGTGGACGGCGGCTTCGCGGCCATCGACCCCTACTCCAACGGTGAGACGTACCAGAACTTCATCGACCCTCGCCTGACCGGCTGGAAGCAGTCGTACTACGCCGAGAACTACCCCCGGCTGAGTCGGATCAAGGACCGCTACGACCCGTACAACGTCTTCCGATTCGCGCAGAGCGTCCGCTGATCGGCGGGCCTCGCAGGCGTGGCTCGGGGAGCCGGTGGTGGTCCACCGGCTCCCCGCCCCGCCAGTTAGGAGCATTGCTATGAGAGTTCCGTACGTGCAGCGTTCGGCTCCGATCGAGTGGCCGGTCGAGGTGGACCGGGATCAGGTACGCGACGCCACGTCCCGTCTCGTCGCGCACGTCAGCGGGCGGGTCGAGCCGGACGGCGCGATCCGTGAGCAGTGCCAGAGCCGGGTGCTGGAGTCGGCGCTCGCGTTGTCGCTGTTGACACGCGTCGGAGTGACAGCACCGGCCCGGGACCGTCTGCTCGCCTTCCTCGACGCGCATCGGGACTCCCCGGAGCGGCTCGACCGGGTCCTCGCCCGACTCGCGGTGTCGCGGGCCACCAGCGGTGGCTCGACTGTCGACGCCACGCTCGTCGCCAGGCTGACCGACGGCGTGCTCGGCGCCGCGCCGGGCTTCATCTCGGGCCGTCGTCGCAGGATGGTGGGCGCGGTGCTGTCGGTGCTCGGGTGCCCGCTGCCGGGCGACCTCGGGGCGCCGGCCGACGGCGCGGTGCCGACCGACCCCATGCACTCCTGGGCCGTCGTCCAGCAGGCCGCCGTGACGCTGATCCTCGCCGCCGCGGCGGGCGTCAGCAACCCGGTCACCGACGACGCGCGGGACACCCTGCTCGCCATCGAGCCCGGCACGTCGGTGTGGGAGGGGTACGTGCTGATGCACCTGCTCGCCCTGCACGGGCTCGCCGGTGTCCCCGGGCAGGAGGCCACCGTACGCGACGGCGTGCGGACCCTGCTGCGCTACCAGCGCGACGACGGCGGCTTCCCGTTCGTGGTGGAGATGCACCACTGGTGCACGGCGACCGCCGGGCTGGGCCTGGCCGCGGCGGGGGCGCCGACCAGCCTGCTGCGGTCGATGGGCCGCATGCTCGTCGTCCACCAGGGCGGCGCCCCGCTGGCGCGCTCCCTGTCCCGTGGCACGCCGCTGACCGACGGCTGGTCCATGTCGGTGGGGGTGGCCCAGAACGACGTCGACTGCACCGCGTGTGCGCTGGAGTTCCTCCAGGTCACCGATCCGGTCGGATTCGGCGGCGCGGTGCGCCGCGGCGTACGGTCGCTGCTGGCGGTGCAGGGCGCGGACGGCGGCTTCCCCACCTTCGTCGCCGGTGCGGCGTCCGAGCCGTGCATGACCGCCGCGGCCGTCGGGGCGCTCGCGTCGATCCCCGCCACCGCGCCCGCCCGGGCCCGCGCGTTGGCGTTCCTCGCCGACAGCCAGCTGGCCGACGGCGGCTTCGAGCCGGGCTGGAGCCGCAGCCGGCTGCACGCGCTGTTCCGGGCGCGTCTCGCCGCGTACACCGCGCACCCGGACGACTGTCGCAGCGCGACGATGGCGGAGCGGATCGAGCGGACCGTGCGCGAGACGCAGAACGACGACGGCGGGTGGGGAATGCAGCCCGGCGATCCCAGCGACGACGTCAGCACCGCGTACGGATTGATCACCCTGTGCTACGGGTCCGAGTCGCGGCCGGTGGGCCGCGCCCTGTCCTGGCTGCTCGGACAGCAGCACGCGGACGGCGGTTACCGCGGCGTGCCCGACATGGTGGGACCCCGCCCGTTCACCTACCACCTGCCCGTGCTGACCGACGCTCCGGTGCTGCTCGCGTTCGGCCACGTGCGCTGCCGGACCCGGGACCGGGTGGCCGTCGCGCTGGGGGCGTGACGACAAGGGGCACCACGCCGATTAGAGGTTGTTTAACCTAGGGTGCGGATTCGGTTGCGCTGCGGTACACATCCCGATGTCTGCCCACATCGTTGTCGGCACCGACGTCGTCGCCAACCTGACCCGATCCCGGACACTGAACACGAAGGACACGTTGCATGATCCGAAAACTCGCGTCTGTGCCCGCAGGCAGGTTGGCGAAGTGGGTGGTCGTCGCCGTCTGGCTGGTCCTGCTGATCCCTGCCAGCTCGCTGGCCGGCAGGCTCAGTGAGGTCCAGCAGAACGACAACTCGGCCTGGCTGCCCAGCAACGCGGAGTCGACGGAGGTCGTCGATCGGGCCGCGAAGTTCCAGACCACCGACACCCTGCCCGCGATCGTCATCTACGACCGGCCGGAGGGCATCACCCCGGCCGACATCGCCAAGGCGCGGGCGGACGCCCAGGCCTTCACCACCGTCACCAACGTCGTCGGGCAGCCCCAGGAACCGGTGGTGTCCCAGGACGGCAAGGCCATCCAGACCGTCGTGCAGGTCCGCAAGGACAACCGGGGATGGGACGGTCTGGGCGAGGTCGTCGACTCGATGACAGCGATCGGCACGGCGAACGCCAACGGGCTGAGCTTCTATGTCACCGGCACGCCCGGCTACGCGTCCGACTCGATCAAGGGGTTCGGCGGAGGTGGCGGGCTCACCACGATCACCGCGGTGGTGGTGGTGCTGATCCTCCTGCTCACCTACCGCAGCCCGTCGTTGCCGTTGCTTCCGCTGCTGACCGCCGGTGGCGCGCTGGTCGCCTCGGAAGCGGTGATCTACCTGTTGGCGAAGAACGCCGGGCTCGTCGTCAACAACCAGACCAGCTTCATCCTGACCGTGCTGGTGTTCGGCGCCGCCACCGACTACGCGTTGCTGCTCACCTCACGCTACCGCGAGGAGTTGACGCGACACGAGGACCGGCACGAGGCCATGGCCGAGGCGTTGCACCGTTCCGGGCCCGCGATCGTCGCCAGCGCCGCCACTGTCGCGGTCAGCCTGATGTTGCTGACGCTGGCCAGCCTCAACTCCACGAAGGGGATGGGGCCGGCCTGCGCGATCGGCATCCTCGTCGGCCTGCTGGCCATGGTCACCCTGATGCCGGCGCTGTTGGTCATCTGCGGTCGCTGGATCTTCTGGCCGGTCAAGCCGAAGTACGGCGTCACCCCGTCGACCACCGGCGGCCTGTGGACCCGACTCGGCACCGCCATCGCGGGCCGGCCCCGGCTGGTCTGGATCAGCACCGCCGTCGTGCTCGGCGTGATGGCGCTCGGCATGCTCGGGCTGCGGGCCGACGGGCTCGCCAACAAGGACCAGTTCACCAACAAGCCGCAGATGGCCGTGGGTGAGGAGGTCAAGGCCCGACACTTCCCGGCCGGCTCGGGTGACCCCCTCTACGTGGTGACGAACGCCGCCTCGGCCGAGCAGGTCAGAACCGCGCTCTCCGGTGTCGCCGGGATCGGCGAGGTCTCCGCGCCGGTCGTCAAGGACGGTGAGGCGATCATGCTGGGCCAGATGATCGACGACCCCACGAGCAAGGCGGCGACGCGTACCGTCGAGCAGGCCCGCGAGGCGGTCCGGCAGGTGCCCGGCGCGGACGCCCAGATCGGCGGCAACACGGCGATCGTCCTGGACACCCGGACGGCCGCCGCCCGGGACTCCAAACTGATCATTCCGATCGTGTTGGTGGTGGTGCTGCTCATCCTCGCGCTGCTGCTGCGGTCGATCATCGCGCCGCTGCTGCTGATGGCGACGGTGGTGCTGTCGTTCGCCGCGGCCCTCGGGGTGAGCAGCCTGGTGTTCAACAACGTGTTCAACTTCGCCGGGGCTGAGGCGTCCTTCCCACTGCTGGCGTTCGTCTTCCTCGTCGCCCTGGGCATCGACTACAACATCTTCCTGGTCACCAGGGTCCGTGAGGTCGCATTGCGGCACGGCACCCGGCGCGGCGCGCTGACCGGGCTGACGGCCACCGGCGGCGTGATCACGTCGGCCGGGCTGGTGCTGGCGGGCACCTTCGCGGCGATGGCCTCGCTGCCGCTGGTGTTCGCGGCCCAACTCGGCTTCGCTGTGGCGTTCGGCGTACTGCTGGACACCCTGGTCGTCCGCTCGGTGCTGGTCACCGCGCTGACCCTGGACGTGGGCCGGTGGATGTGGTGGCCCAGCAAGCTGTTCCGACAGCACGACGCCGACTCCCAGCCGTTGACGGCGGTGACGCCCGATCTGGAACCCGCTCGGGGCGTCTGACGCCCCGCGACACCGATGAGGCCCTCCGGCACGCCGCCGGGGGGCCTCGTCGGTGTCGCGGTCCGGCCTCGGTTCAGGCGGAGAGACGCCACAGGCCGGGCTGGATCTCCAGCTCCGGGGCGTCGGTACGGCTGCCCACCGCGGCGACGCGCTGCGCGGAGGCGAGCGCGAAGCTCTCGAAGCGGTGGTGCCGGACCTGTCCGGCGAGCGCGGCGCACTCCATGAAGCTGCGGATGGCGTGCTCGGGACGGTTGTCGTCGAGCTGGCCCAGGGCCAGCGACCGCAGCGCGTTGCACAGCCCCCAGGTGTCCCCGGCCGCGCTCGACAACGACACCGCCTGCTCGGCGAGGGACCGGGCACGCGCGTGCGCGTCGTCGGCGAGACGGAGGTCGGCCAGGCCGACCAGGGCGCGGCTGTGCGGATGGGGGAGACCCGCCCGGTCGGCGAGGGTCGCCGCCTCCTGGTATCTGGTCTCCGCCTCCGCGTAGCGACGGCGCTGCCAGGCCAGATCACCCAGCGAGCAGAGGCTGACGGCGGTGGGCACCGGATCGTCCAGCCGCGCCGCCGCGTCCAGGGCCAGCTCGTGGGTCTCCTCCCAGTCGTGCCACGCCGCGATGGTCTCGAAGAAGCTGCCTAGGCTCTCGGCGAGCTGCCACGCGGGTCGCCACCGCCTCGTCCGGCAGAGGGTGCGTACGAGGTCGACGAGCGCGCGTCGCTCCTGGGCGAACCAGCGCAGCGGATCGTCCCCGACGATCGCGGCGGCGCCGTCCGACGCGGCGGTCGTCACCCAGAAGGACCGACCGGGCGACAGCAGGTGGTCGGCGTGCTGGCACAGTCGCAGGTACGTCGAGGCGACGCGCTCGGCGGCGTCCCGGGTGAGTGACGCGTCGTCGTGGCGGCCCGACAGCTCCCTGGCGAGCACGCCGAGCAGCTCCTGGTAGTGGAACCGCGCGCCGCGGCCGGTGCCCGCCGTCTCCAGCAGCTGGGCATCGACCAGGGTGTCGACGACGTCGGCCGCCTGGCGGGTGTCGGCGTCCAGCACCGCCGCCACCGCCCACAGCGGGAAGTCGGCGGCGGGCAGCAGCGAGAGCCGCCGGAAGGCCGTCCGGACATGCGCGGCAGAGCCCCGGTAGGCGAGCATCAGGCTGGCGCGGACGTCGAGGTCGCCGATCCGGAGCTGGTCCAGCCGGGACTCCTCGTCGCGCAGCAGCGCCGCGACGTCGGCGACGTCCCAGTACGGACGGGCGGCCAGCCGCAGCCCGGCGACGCGCAGCGCGATGGGCAGGTGGCCGCACAGCTCGGCGACCTGTCGCACCGCCTCGGCCTGGCCGGCCACCCGGTCACTGCCGGCAGCCGTGGACAGCAGCCGGTCGGAGTCCTCCGGGCCGAGGACGTCGAGACGGTGGGGCTGCGGGCCGCCGAGGCCGGTCAGCGGTACGCGACTGGTGACCAGGACGGCGCTGCCCGGCGCGGCGGGCAGGAACGGCCGTACCTCCTGCTCGGTCGAGACGTTGTCGAGCACCAGCAGGATCCGGTGGCGGTTCAGCAGGTGGTGGACGGTGGCGGACAACTCCTCCACGTCGGACGGCAGATGGCCGGTGACGCCCGCCCGACGCAGGAACGTGGCGAGCGCGTCGGCGCGGGAGCGCGGTTGACCGGGCGCGGCCTGCATGTCGACGAACACGCGCCCGTCGGGGAAGGTCGGCGCCGCGGCATGCGCGATCTGGAGCGCCAGGGCGGTCTTTCCGATGCCGGCCCTGCCGACCACGCGTACGCAGGCCGGTGCGACGAGGCCCGCCGCGGCCTCCCCGAGGTCGGTCCGCACCGCTGTCGTGACGTCGTCGCGACCGACGAAGTCGAGGACCGGAGGGGGCAGGTGGAGCGCGCCCAACGGCGGCGACCCGGCGGCCGCGACGTCGCGCTCCGTCGGCCCGAGCAGCCCGGCGTCGCCCTCCAGAACCTGCCGGTGCACCTCCCGCAGCGGCGTGTTCGGTTCGATCCCGAGTTCGTCGATCATGGCACGGCGCAGGTCGGTGAAGACCCGCAGCGCGTCGGCCTGTCGACCCGAACGGTACAGCGCCGTCATCAGGTGGGCGTGCAGCTCCTCGTGCAACGGGTACTCGCCGGTCAGCGCCCACAGCTCGCTCACCAGGGCGTGGTGCCGACCCAGGCGCAGGTCGGCGCGGACACGGTGTTCCAGCGCGGCCAGCCGCAGCTCGCTCATCCGTACGGCGGTCGCCTCCAGGATCGGCCCGTGCGGCACGTCGGAGAGCAGTGGTCCGCGCCACAGCTCCAGCGCCTGGCGCTGGAGGTCCGCCGCGAGGGTGTCATCGCCGGCCCGGGCGGCCTCCAGCCCGCGCTGGTGGCGCCCGAGGAAGACGGCGAGGTCGAGCTGTTCGGCGTCGATGCGCAGCAGGTACCCGGGGGCCCGGGTGACAAGTGCGTCGCGGCCCTGTGCCGGATCGACCTCCTGCAGGATCTTGCGCAGTTGGGACACGTACACCTGGAGCGTCATCATGGCCGTGCGTGGTGGTCGGTCCGCCCAGAGTTCGTCGGCGAGCGCCTGCACCGACACCACAGCGTTCGTCTGCAACAGGAGAGTGGACAGGACGACGCGCAGCTTGGCGGCGCGGGGTGTGCCGGCGACGGTGTCGCCCCGCACCTCCATCGGTCCCAGTACCCGGTACCTCACGATCCCCCCGAGGACGTGCTGTGTGCCACGGTCAGCTCGGCCTCGGCGACGACGCTTCCGAGCTGGGTGACCGACGAGCGGATGCTCGTGCTGGGCGCGTCGTCGCCGGGGTCGACCCGGGCGGCGCAGGTCAGCGGGAGGCCGAGTGCCGCGTCGCGCGGGAAACGCACCGACGCGCGGACGACGTGGGTACGCGACGCGTCGTACCCGCGGATCCTCGTCGCGGCGAGCAGCGCCGTCTGGCGGATGGCCTCGATCAGCAGGGTGCCGGGGACGAACTCGCCGCTCTCGGCGAAGAAGACCGGGTGGCCCGGGTCCACCAGCAGTTCGGTGCGGAGCGTGTCGTCGGTGCGCGCCGGTGCGGAGACGACCACGTTGCGCGGATCGCACCGACCGACGGTGTGCGGATCGACCGGGGGCGGGCCGTGCCGGCCCGTGGTCGGCGACGACCACCGGGTCGGCGCCGGTCGCCGGGGCCCGCTCGGCGCCAGGAAACGCAGGTCGGCGTGGCCCGTGCAGCCGGCGGTCCCGTCGATCTCCATCGTGCCGCGCAGCCGTAACCCACCGGGTATCCCGCTGGTCACCGACAATGCCGAGGCGTGCAGGTCGACCGCCATGTGCGACGGATTCTCCCGCACCCGCCAGGCCGCCGGGGTGGTCAGCGCGAACTCGACGCTCTCGAACCGGCAGCGGCGGTCCAGCGGCACCCGGAAGTACCGGCCACCGACGAAGGTGCCCACCTGTCGTACGGTCTCGACGAAGAGTTGGACGTCGTGGACGTGCCCGAGGCCGTCGTTGAACAGCGGATGGTCGTACGGCATGTCGCCGGCCAGCGCGAACCGTTCCTCCCGGCTGACGCCGTACTCCGGCGCGGCCTGGACCGCCGATCGTGGCCGGTGGATCAGGTGCCGGGTGGCGGCGGGACGGACCCGCTCGGCCACCGTCAGGTGTCGTGCCATCTGGACTCCCCCGTGGTGTCGTGCCTCCCCTCGGTAAAGACTGACCAGCACGTCGCGCGTCGGCCACCCGTTCCCGCTGGCACCAAACTGCACTACAGGTAGTCCCGGCCGCGCCGTCCGCTGGGCGCACGCCGATGCCAGGTCGCCGTTAAGGCCCGTCCATGTTCCGCGCTCCATGCTGTCCCCGGAACGCGGTAACCGCTGGAACCGTGGAGGTGCTTGTGGCCAGAGTGCGTGGATGGTCGATGCTGACCGATGGGTTGACGGCGCTCGGGCTCATCTGGGCGCCGGTGGACCCGCTCAGCCCGCTACCGGGCGGGCGATCCGGCGGCTCCCCGCAGGGGCGGCCCCGACAGCCTCCGGTCGAGGAGACGGCCGACCAGCCACCGGCGGGGATCGGTGTGCCCTGATGGCCGGTCACTGGACGCCGCTGCCCGACGGGATGGCCTTCGTGTCGATACCGGCCACGCACGGGCTGGACACCTGGGAACGGGCGCGCCGCGAGTTGGCGGACAACTGGGTGGTGCTGCTGCACGCCCGTCTGGTCGACTGGCTGCCCGAGCAGATCGACGACGCCGCCCTGCGGGTGCTGCTCGGTCAGGGCTGGTGCCGCTACCTGGAGATGGTCAGGGGTGGGCTGGGAGCCCGGACCGTAGCCACCAGGGCGCTGCTGCGGCATGCCGCGGCGAACCTGGTGGAGGAGGACGGCGAACTACTCGAGTTGAGCTACGGCCCGACCGGGCGGCCCTACCTCTCCGGCTGCCAGTGGCTCGACATCAGCCTCAGCTACGTCGACGACCTGGTGCTGCTGGGGGTGACGACCCGGGGTCTGATCGGGGTGGACGTCGAGCGGCTGGACCGCGACCTCTACCGGACCGGGCAGAGCGGACGCATCTGCTCCCCGTACGAGTTGGTCACCCTCGCCGGAATCGCCGAGGAGGAGCGCAACCGCGACCTCGTGCGGCTGTGCACGCTCAAGGGCGCGTACGGCAGTGCGATGGGGGTGCCGTTCTGCCCGAGCGAGATCGGCTTCGGGCCGGACGGGCGGGCGGTGCGGGTATGCCGTCCGGACGGTACGCCCGCCGACGGTGACGAGTGGACGTTCCGCTCGTTCGTCCTCGACGACGAGTATCTGGTGGGCGCGGCCGTCTACGACGCTGATCGCGAGTCGTGCCGACCCTGACCGGTCGGATCGGGTCGGGGTGACAGCCGTCGACGCGATGCGCAACGTCCGCAGCTCACGCCGACATGTCCAGCGCGCCATGGCCGTGTCGCCCGTCGTCGGTCTTCGCGGCGGGCGGGTCGTCAGCGACCACGTCGTCGATCAGACCCATTCGGGTGGCC
This sequence comes from Micromonospora sp. WMMD1120, assembly GCF_029626235.1. NCBI lineage: Bacteria > Bacillati > Actinomycetota > Actinomycetes > Micromonosporales > Micromonosporaceae > Micromonospora > Micromonospora sp. WMMD1120. The sequence continues at coordinate 4,921,128 of NZ_JARUBO010000005.1, forward strand.
TCCACGCCGGCCTGGAAACGGCTCGTGGTGCCGAGCCGGTCCATGAGTTCGGAGATGTGCCGGCGGCACGTGCGCACCGACATGCCCAGGCGGCGGGCGATCGTCTCGTCCTTGTATCCCTTCGCCAGGAGGCGGATGACGGATCGTTTCACGTCCTCGTCCACCGGCGCGGCCCGATCGGCGTCGGGCTGGAAGGGGACCGCGGTGTTCCACAGGTGCTCGAAGACGTCGCACAGGTAGCCGACGAGCGCCGGTTCCCGGATGACGACCGCCCCGGCGGCCCGGGAAGCGACCCCTCGTTCGGGCACGAACGCTACCTCATGGTCGAAAATGACCATGCGATCGATGACTTCCTGGGTTGTGCGGACGCAGGCGCCCCGCTTCGTCACGTCCGATACGTAGGCCCGGGTAACCAGGTCGGTGCGTGCCGGATGTTGGTAAATGGTGCGGTTGTCGACGCCGCGCTCCAACGCCTCCACCAGTGGCCCCCGGGTAGCGGACAGCAGGTGCGCGGGTCGGGCCCCACCGGGTTGGATCGTCATGATTTCCGACTCGCACCGGCGGGCGTGCTCATTGAGCACCGGCTGCACCATGGCGGCGTCGGTAATGACGTCGAAAGCCTCGCTGTGATTGCGGTCCCGGCGGTCCTCGAAATAGGCGGGCGCCAGTGCCATGATCTGTGTGCGGACTTCGGTCACGGCAGACTGAAGATCGCGAATCTGATTCTCCGCCGGCGCGACGAGGCCCGAGGCGGCAGCGTCGGGGCCGACCGGAACCAGCACCTCCGGGCAGCCGGGCATGGGGCGGATGAGCCGCAGGGCACTGAGGACCCGTTCCGCGCGGGCGATGGCCGGCGGGTCGAGGCCCAGGCGTTCCGCGATCGTGGCCGGGATGAACTTGCCGCGCCGGACCGCCTCCCGGTAGACGCGCACACTCACGTCATCCAGCTCCGGAAACATCATCTGTTCGTGCTCGCCTGCTCGCATCGCGATCGCCTCCTCCCCCGAACGAAGTGGTCGCACAATGCGCAAGTCTTACACGTCGGTCCACCGTCCGGGGGGCACCGATGCTTACCCGAACGGATACACATTCAGGATAAACGATGCTGGCCATTCACCCCTTCGGGGTTTTCCGCACGGCTGGCTTCGCGACGTGCGACGAATGTCGGCGGCAGTGTCAGTTACTGAACTACAGCTTTTTCTATTCACGTCTGGTGGCCGGATTGGACTCCGGCAGAGTGTCCGGTGCGCTCGCCCGCCCGCAGCACCGGCACCCATCCGGCGGACGGCGCGTGACCGAGAAGGACGGTGTCGAAGGAGAGGGCATGATGGCCTCAGCTGTTCGGAGCAACACTGTCAGCACCGCGCCCGCGCGCCGGGACATCGGCTGGGGTTAGCCCGGCTCCGACGCGACAACCCCGCCCGGCCCCGCCCGCTGCCCGGCCACCCGATGCCGACAGCGCGCGGGGCCGTCGTCGTCGCCCCCGGTGCTGGCTGTGTTCGGTTAAAGAGCCACGCAAGGCCGGCCCCCTAGCGTGGTCCCGGAACCGTTGAACCCGAGCACGTCGTCTGGGGGGACCATGCGGGTCGAGTTGAAAATGCCGGCGTCGCGCGAGGCCAGCGCGTTGCCCACGGCGTCGCCGTGGCCGTCCCGGTCCGCTCTGGTGGGTCGGGAGTGGGAGCTGCTGGCGGTCGAGGGCAAGCTGCTGGACCGTTCGGTACGGTTGATCACGCTGGTGGGCGCCGGTGGGGTCGGCAAGAGCCGGCTCGCCGTCGAGGCGGGACGCGCGGTGTCCGGCGAGTTCGCCCGGGGCGTACGGGTCGTCGACGTCGCCGCCCTCGGGTCCGCCGAGGCGGTGCGGACGCTCGTGGGCCACGCGACGGTAGACCCCACCGGTGACTCCCGCGCGCTGCTGGTGTTGGACGGTGTCGAGCACCACGCGGCGGAGTTGGCCCAGCCGGTCGCCGATCGGCTGGCCCTCGATCCGGGACTCACCGTCCTGGCGACCGGCCAGCGGGCGCTGCGGATCTACGGTGAGCGGGTCGTCCCGGTGGTGCCGTTGACACCGCCCGGCCCGCTGGTCGAACCGGATGTCGCCGAGGTGCAGGACAACCCGGCGGTGCTGCTGTTCAGCCAGCGGGCGCACGAGGTGAATCCGGACTTCACCCTGACGGCGGAGAACGTGGCTGCCGTCCTCGACATCTGCAACCTCCTCGAAGGCGTACCGCTGGCGCTGGAGCTGGCGGCGGCGCGGCTCCGGCTGTTCCCGGTGTTCGAACTGCGCTCCTGGCTGCGTCGCGGCGGCGACAGCCATCTCGCCGGCCCGGTCGACGTGCCGGGCCGGCAACGCTCGATCCGCGCGGTGGCCGAGTGGAGTTGCCGCGGGATCAGCCCCGAGCAGCGCCGCCTGCTGGCGTGGCTGTCGATCTTCGAGGGCGGCGCGACGGTGGCGACGGTGGAGAAGGTGTCCCCGCTGGCCCCGGCGGACACCGCCCAGGCGATCGAGGCGCTTCTCGACCGGAGTCTGCTCACCCTCGTCGAGCAGCCGCGCGCGGACAGCCGCCTCACGGTGTCGCGCGTGCTGCGCGCCTACGGCCGCGCGCTCCTCGACGAGCAGGGTGACGCGCGGAAGGCGCGCGACGCCCACGCCCGGTACTTCGGCAGGTTGCTGCGGACGATCGAGGGCCGTTTCCACGGTTCGGAGCAGCGGCGGTGGCTCCGGGTCGCCTGCCTGGAGCACGACAACATCCTGGCCGCGCTCGACCACCTCCAGCAGGTCGGCGACATCGAGGAGCAGGCGTCGTTGCTGGTGGCCTGCCAGCGGCCGTGGCTGATCCGGGGCGAGTTGCGGGACGGGCTGCACCGGTGCGACAGCGCGGCGGCGGCGCTCGCGCACGACGACAGCGAACGGGTGCTGCGCCTGCGCGCCCGGCTCCACACGGCCGCCGGCTACCTGGCGTCCGCGCGGGGCGACCACGACGGCGCCGCGCACCGACACCGGCGGGCGGTGACGATCTACAAGCAGCTTCGCGACGCCCAGCAGGGTGCCCGCGCCTCGGCGCGGTTGGGGCGGTCCCTGGTCGCGGCCGGCGACCGCGAGGCCGGCCAACCGTTGCTCACCTCCGCCCGGTCCACCCTCGAGTGGTGGGGCGACACCGCCGGGTCGGCGGAGGCGGCGGCCGGGCTCGCCGAGGCACTGCTCGACGCCGGCGCGCTGACCGAGGCCGGCACGCTTCTCGACCGGGCGTTGCGGATACACCGACAGAACGGCGAGATTCGGGATCTGGCCGAGGTGTTGCTGGTCAGCGCCCGGCTCGCGGGACGCGCGTCGGACGGGCCGGCGGCACAGTCGGCGCTGCGCGAGAGCCTGCGCCTACTGGACTCGATCGACGACCGCAACGTGCTGGCCGACGCGTTGGAGGCGTTCGCGGTGGCGGTGCAGGACGGCGCCGGCCATCCGCAACAGGTGACGCGGCTGCTGGCCGCCGCCGACGCGATGCGCCGGCGGGCCGGCACCACGGCGCCCGGGTCGCGCCGTGACGGGATCGACGAGGTCGTCTCGGCGCTGCGCCGCCAGCTCGGTGCGACGGTCTTCGCCGGGGCCTGGGCGGAGGGCGCGCGGCCACGACCGGAGGTGCTGGTCGCCGAGGCGCTCGCGGTCGGGGAGTCCCGCCCGGCGGGCGTACGAACCGAGGCCGGGCTGCTGACGCCGCGCCAGTTGCAGGTGGCGTTGAGCGTCGCCGAGGGCATGACGAACCGCCAGATCGCGAACCAGTTGTGTATCGCCGAGTGGACGGTCGTGAACCATGTGCGACAGGTGATGCGCAAGCTCGGCTGCACCTCCCGGGTGCAGGTGGCCTGGGCGGTCGGCAGGCGCCGATGAGGACAGGGTCCGGCGACCCGCGGCCCACCTCGGCCGGCACCGACCCGCAGCCCGCCTCCGCCGGCACTGACCCGCTCGCACGCCTGCTCGCCACGGTGCGGCCTCCCGTCGAGCCTGCCCGGACGTTCCGCGAGCGCGGCTGGTGGCAGACCCGCAGCGTGGTCCACGACCTCTACCGGGCCAGCGCCGCGCACCCGAACCGGACCGCGATACTGGCGCACCGCGTCCGGGACCACGCGGGCACACCGACCGTCCGTGTCTCGTACGCGCAGTTGACCGGGTACGTCGAACGGTTCGCGCACGCTCTCGTCGCGCTCGGCGTCGGCCCCGGCGACCCGGTCGCGTTCTCCCTGCCCAACCGGTGGGAGGGCTCGGCGCTGTTCTTCGCGTGCCTGCGCATCGGCGCGGTCGCCGTGCCGGTCCTGCCCAGCTACGGCGCGCGGGACCTGGCAGCGGTGCTGGAGGCGGCCCAACCACGGGTGTGTGTGGTGCCGGACAATTGGGCGGGTGTGCCGCAGGCCGAGGTCCTGGCGGACCTGGCGGCATCGCTGCCGTGGCTGCGCCGCCGGGTGGTCGTCGGTGACGCCGCCGCCACCGGAGCGCTCGACTTCGCCGACTACTTCATGCGTACGCCGCACGAGCGCCACGACCGCGGCGCGTGGCTGCGGGTGCCGACGGACCTGGCGGACCGGGTCTGCCTGATCGTGACCACCGTCGGCCTCGACAACGCCCACCGCATGTTCCTGCACACCCCCAACTCGCTGCGGGCGGGAGTCCGGTCGCCCGACGTCCCGCACCGCGACGTGACCTACTCGGCGGTGCCGATCGCCACGCTGCCGTCGCTGCTGCACGCCGTGGTCGGTCCCGCGCTGCGCGGCGGCACGTCGGTGTTGCAGGACGTGTGGGACCCGGAGGTCGCGCTGGACCTGTGGGCGCAGGGCGCTGTCGGTCAGGTCTACGCCCTCGCGGTGCAGTGGTCCGAGCTGGTCTCCGCGCAGCTCGAGCGCCCCCGTGAGCTGGGTGCGCTGCGGCGGGCGCTGGCGGCCGACCCGTCCGGCACGTCGACCCGGCTGACCCGGCAGGTGGCTGAGGTTCTGCGCGTTCCGCTGCGTGCCGAGTGGAGTTCGCCGCAGGTGGGCGCCGCCACGACCGGGTCCGGTCTGGAGACGGTGCTGACCGCCGTGGACGGTCCCGAGGGGCTGTTCCGGGTCCGTGTCCGGGGACCGTCGACGTGCCTCGCGGTGTGGCAGCGGGACGCCGGGTCGGTGCGGCTGGTCCGGCAGCAGCAGGACGGCTGGTCCGACACCGGTGACCTGGTCCGCGTGGACGACACCGGCCAGATCGAGGTGGTGCGGCGGGCGGCCGGGGAGGTCGGGGGCCTGTTCCTGGTCCCGGTCGCCGAGATCGAGGACCACCTGCTCGTGCACCCTCGGGTCGCCGAGGCGGCGGTGGTGCCCACCCCGGATGTCGAGTACGGCGAGCTGAGCTGTGCGGTGGTGGTGCCGGCGGGCGATCCTCCCGATCTCGTCGAGCTGCGGACGTACCTCCGGGGTCGGGGTGTGCCCCCCGAACACCTGCCGGCCCGCCTCGAACTGCTGGGTGCGCTACCCCGCGACGAGCTGGGGGAGATCCGCCGGGCCGAGCTGCGCGACCAGTTGGCACGGCGGCGGGCCCGCAAGCCCTGATCTCACCGTACGACGACGGTCGGCGCCCCGGAGACCTCGCGTTCCTCGTCCGGCATCTGCTCGACCAGCTTCAGCGCCTCCTCGATCAGGGTCTCCACGATCTGCGACTCCGGCACCGTCTTGATCGGGACGCCCTTGATGAAGATCTGGCCCTTGCCGTTGCCGGAGGCGACGCCGAGGTCGGCCTCGCGGGCCTCACCCGGGCCGTTGACCACGCACCCCATCACGGCGACCCGTAGGGGCGCGTCGAGGCCGTCGAGCCCGGCGGTCACCTCGTCGGCCAGCTTCCAGACGTCCACCTGGGCCCGACCGCAGCCCGGACAGGAGACGATCTCCAGGCCGCGCTTCTTGAGGTTCAGCGACTCCAGGATCTGCTGCCCCACCTTGACCTCCTCCACCGGAGGGGCGGACAGCGAGACCCGGATGGTGTCGCCGATCCCCTCGGCCAGCAGGGCGCCGAAGGCGACGGCCGACTTGATGGTGCCCTGGAACGCCGGTCCGGCCTCGGTGACGCCGAGGTGCAGCGGATAGTCGCAGCGCTGGGACAGCAGCCGGTACGCCGCGATCATGACCACCGGGTCGTTGTGCTTGACCGAGATCTTGATGTCCCGGAAGCCGTGCTCCTCGAACAGCGAGCACTCCCACAGCGCGGACTCGACGAGCGCCTCCGGAGTGGCCTTGCCGTACTTCGCCAGCAGCCGCTTGTCCAGCGACCCGGCGTTCACCCCGATCCGGATCGGAACGCCGGCCGCCGAGGCGGCGGCGGCGATCTCCTTGACCTTGTCGTCGAACTGGCGGATGTTGCCCGGGTTCACCCGGACGGCGGCGCAGCCCGCGTCGATGGCGGCGAAGACGTACTTCGGTTGGAAGTGGATGTCCGCGATGACCGGGATGCTCGACTTGCGGGCGATCTCGGCCAGCGCGTCGGCGTCGTCCTGCGAGGGCACGGCGACGCGGACGATGTCACAGCCGGCGGCGGTCAACTGCGCGATCTGTTGGAGGGTGGCGTCGACGTCGGAGGTGAGCGTCGTCGTCATCGACTGGACCGAGATCGGGGCGTCCCCGCCCACCGGCACGTTGCCCACCATGATCTTCCGGGTGGTGCGGCGGGTGGCGACGGGCCTGGGGGGCATCGCGGGTGCGGTCAACGGTACGGGCATGGCGAAGTCCTTGTCGCGTCGAAGGAGAGGGGTCAGGCGCGCTGTACGGCGGATCGTTCGAGGTCCGGGCTGATGTGCGCGGCGATGTCTCCCGAGGTGAGGCCGAGTTCGCGCAGGATGTCGGCGCGCTTGCCGTGGTCCAGGAACTCCTGCGTGATGCCGAAGTCCCGGACCGGGGTGTCCACCCGCGCGGCCCGTAGGGCCTGCGCGATCGCCGCCCCCACCCCGCCGACGACCCCGTTGTCCTCGACCGTGACGACCAACCGGTGCCGGGCCGCGAGCGGGACCAGGGCCGGGTTGACCGGCTTGATCCAGCGGGGGTCGACGACGGTGCTGCCGATGCCCTCCGCCGCCAGCAGCGACGCGAGGTCGAGGCAGGTGTGGGCCATCGCCCCGACCGCGACGACGAGGACGTCCTCGTGCTCGCCGCGGTGCAGGATGTCGAGACCGGCGACGCTGTCCACCGCCGGCAGGTCGCTCGGGGCCGGCCCCTTGGGGAAGCGGACCGCCGTCGGCCCGTCGTCGACGGCGACGGCCTCGCGGAACAACTCGGCGAGCCGCGCGCCGTCGCGCGGCACGGCGATCCGCATTCCCGGGACCAGTTGCAGCAGCGACAGGTCCCACATGCCGTTGTGGCTGGCGCCGTCGTCACCGGTGATCCCGGCCCGGTCCAGCACGAACGTCACCGGCAGCCGGTGCAGGGCCACGTCCATCAGCGCCTGGTCGAAGGCCCGGTTGAGGAAGGTCGCGTACACCGCCACCACCGGGTGCAGGCCACCCATGGCGAGCCCGGCGGCGGACGTGACGGCGTGCTGCTCGGCGATGCCCACGTCGAACGTCCGCTCGGGGAACCGGAGGGAGAAGTCACGCAGGCCGGTCGGTTGCAGCATCGCGGCGGTGATCGCCACCAGGTCCGCCCGGCGTTCGCCGGTCGCCACCAACTCGTCGCTGAACACCGAGGTCCAGGAACGCCCGACCGGCGCGCCGATGGACCGGCCCGTCTGCGAGTCCATCACCCCGACCACGTGGAACCGGTCGAGCTCGTGGCTCTCCGCCGGGACGTACCCCGCGCCCTTGGTGGTGATGCAGTGCACCAGGACCGGTCCGCCGTAGTGCCGGGCCCGGTCGAACGCGTACTCCATGGCGGCGATGTCGTGGCCGTCCACCGGTCCGATGTACTTCAACCCCAGATCGTCGAACATGTTCTGCGGCACGAGCATGTCCTTGAGGCCGTGCTTGGCGGCGTGCAGGGCGGTGTACAACGGCTCGCCGACGACCGGTCGGACCTGGCCCTTGCCCCACTCGAGCACCCGCTGGTAACGACGTGACGTGCGCAGCCTGGTGAGCTGGTCGGCGAGGCCGCCGACGGTGGGGGCGTAGGAGCGTCCGTTGTCGTTCATGACGATGATGACCGGCCGGTCCTTGGCGGCGGCGATGTTGTTGAGGGCCTCCCAGCACATCCCGCCGGTGAGGGCGCCGTCGCCGACCACGGCGACCACGGCCCGGTCGGTCTCGCCGGTGAGCTGCGCCGCCTTGGCCAGACCGTCGGCGTAGGAGAGCGCCGTGGAGGCGTGCGAGTTCTCCACCAGGTCGTGGACCGACTCGGCGCGGGACGGATACCCGGAGATGCCGCCCGCCTTGCGCAGCCTGTCGAATTCGTCCACCCGGCCGGTGAGCATCTTGTGGACGTAGCTCTGGTGCCCGGTGTCCCAGAGGATCCGGTCCCGGGGCGACTCGAAGACCCGGTGCAGGGCGATGGTCAGCTCCACCACCCCGAGGTTGGGCCCGAGGTGGCCGCCGGTGCGCGACACCTTCTCCACGAGTGTGCTGCGCAGTTCCTCGGCCAGTGTCGGCAACTGTTCGGGGGTGAGGGCCCGGAGGTCGCCCGGCTGCCGGACGGACTCCAGCAGGTGGCGGCCGGGGACGTCGTCGTTCTCGGGTGCGGCCATGGTCGATCAACTCCTCTCGGGAGCGGGGGAGCGGGGGAGCGGGGGAGCGGGGGAGCGGGAGAGCGGGGGAAAGGGTCAGCGGTCGCGGTAGGCGACCAGGGTGGCGAGTCGGGTGAACTCGTCCTTCCACGCGTTGTCGAGGTCGGCCGCCGCGATGGAGGTCACCGCGCTGTCGACGAGTTCGGCGATGGTGCGCTCGACAGTGGCGCGGACCCCGGTCTCCTCCAGCACCGAACGGATGAGGTCGCCGTCCCACGGATCGTCGCCGCCGAGGAGGTCGCGGATGCGGGGGTCGCGCTCGACGGCCAGGGCCAGCAACAGGGTCATCTTGCGCTCGGCGAAGTCCAGGCCGGCCGGCTTGCCGGCGGTCGCGGTGGTGCCGAAGGCGTCCATCAGGTCGTCGCGCAGTTGGAACGCCTCGCCGAGGGGCAGGCCGTAGCCCTCGAACGCGTCCGCCAGGTCAAGCCGGCCGGCCAGGGTGGCGCCGAGCACCAGCGGGCGCTGGATCGAGTAGCGGCCGGACTTGCAGACGGCGATCCAGCGCGACAACCGGGCGTCGACGACGGCCTCGGCGGCGACCGCGACGTCCAGGTGCTGCCCGATGATCAGTTCGGTCCGCATCTCGTTCCACAGCCGGCGGGCCGGTGGCGCGAAGTCGAAGGTGAGCTGGTCGGCGTAGACGAGCGCCAGGTCGCCGGCGAGCACCGCCACACCCTCGCCGAACCGGCGGGCCTCGCCCTGCCAGCCTCTGGCGGAGTGCTCGTCGGCCTGCTGGACATGGATCGTCGGCGCGCCCCGCCGGAGCGCGGAGTTGTCGATGACGTCGTCCTGGATCAGCGCGAACGCCTGCAGCAGTTCCAGGGCGGCTGCGGCGTCCACGACGACGGGGGACTCCGGCGCTCCGCCGCTGGCGAGGAAGCCGCTGAGGCAGAAGATGGGGCGCAGCCGCTTCCCGCCGCGACTCACCATGTCGATGATCGCCGCGATCGGCTGCGCGGCGCGCGGGTTGATGCCCCGCCAGCGCGCCCGCTCCGCGTCGGTGAAGCGGTCCAGTCGTTGCTCGACCTGGTCGAGGAGGTCCTGACGGGTCTGCTGAAGCTCGGTCCCGGACGTCGGACGGGTGGCGATGATGGTCATGGGAACCCTTCCTCTGGCTGTTCGGGCAGGGCGTACGCGGATCAGGAGGCGTGGGCCGACTCCCCGTTGGTGAGGCTCGACGGCAGTCCGAAGACGACGTTCTCCACCGCCGTCTGTTCCAGTTCGAGGTCGCGGAACCCGTGCTCGGCGAGTCGGTCGAGTAGCTGCTCCACCAGGATCTCCGGGGCGCTCGCGCCGGCGCTGACGCCGACCACCGACACGTCGCGCAGCCATTCCTCGCGGAGGTCGGCCACCTCCGGCACGAGGTGGGCCGCCGCGCCCGTGTTCCTGGCCACCTCGACCATCCGGATCGAGTTGCTGGAGTTGGTCGAGCCGACCACCAGGATCAGGTCGCTGCGCGCGGCGATGGCCTTCACCGCGTTCTGGCGGTTCTGGCTGGCGTAGCAGATGTCGCCCTTCGCCGGGCCGGCCATGGCCGGGAAGCGCGCGTTCAGGGCGTCCACGATGTCCGAGGTCTCGTCCAGGGACAGGGTGGTCTGAGTGAGGTAGCCGACCGTCGCGTCCGGCGCCAGCGTGAGGTTCTGGGCCGTCTCCACCGAGTCCACGATGATGGTGCGGTCCGGGGCGTGCCCGAACGTCCCTTCGACCTCTTCGTGGTTCGCGTGACCGATCAACAGGATGGTCTTGCCGTCGCGTGCGTGCCGGCGCGCCTCCTGATGGACCTTCGCGACCAGTGGGCAGGTGGCGTCGATGACGGTGAGTTCGCGTCTGGTCGCGTTGGCCCGGACCGCTGGCGACACGCCGTGGGCCGAGAAGATGCAGACAGCGCCCTCGGGAACCTCCTCCTCCGACTCCACGAAGACGGCCCCCCGCTGGCGCAGTGAGCGCACCACGTGCTGGTTGTGCACGATCTCCTTGCGCACGTACACCGGGGGGCCGTACTTCGTCAGCGCCTCCTCGACGATCAGGATCGCCCGCCGTACGCCGGCACAGAAGCCACGCGGCTCCGCGAGGATCACTTTCTTCGATCTGCCAGTCCGTGTCATCGGCACGCTCGCTCCCCGTCGGTGGGTCAGACAGCGAGCGTGCCGATGGGCGGGGATCAATGTCAACGACGGGCGTCGGGTGCGGGCCATTCGGGGTTCCGACGGACCGTTCACCCCCCCGCCTGTTGTCATGGCGGACCGCGACGGGGGGCAGGTTGTCATGGGGTTGCTAGGGCGTGTGTCAAAGCCCCTTGCCGGACCGCTGCCCGGACTCCGCCTCGGCTCGACCGAGGACTTTGACACACGCCCTAGGGCCGTCAGTACGGGTACCCGGGAACGTTGAGTCGCACGCTGTACACCCCGGAGTCGCCCCACGGGCCCGACGTGACGTAGAGGGTCTGCCGGTCCGGACCACCGAAGGCCACGTTCGTCGTACCGGTGAAGCCGGGCCGGACCGTGCCGAGCTGGACGCCGGCGGGGGAGTAGACGTGGACCAACGAGTCCCCGCCCGACGCCCAGTACACGTTGCCGGCGCAGTCGATCGTGGCGCCGTCCGGGCCGCCGATGTAGTTCACGAAGACGCTGCGCGCGCCGATGCTGCCGTCGGCCTGCACGGCGTACTTGTAGATCTTGTTCTCCGCGTACGCGCCCACGTAGAGGGCGGTGCCGTCCGGGGAGAGCGCGATGCCGTTGGGCTGGCGCAACCTGTCGTCCACCAGCGACACCTGGCCGCCAGAGACCCGGAAGACGCTGGTACGCCCGTTCATCTGGTCCGGTCGGTTGCCGCGCTGGAAGTTGGGGTCGGTGAAGTAGACGACGCCGTCGGAGCGGACCGCGACGTCGTTGGGCGAGTTGAACGCCCGGCCCTGGTAGTTCGCGGCGACGGTGCTGCGGGCCCGGTCGTTCAGCCGGTACGCGGACACGCTGCGTTGGTCGTGGGTGGCCGCGATGAGCTGTTGGCCGTCGGCGCTGAGGGCCAGGCCGTTGCTGCCCGCGTTGGCGAGGAACGTGTCGAAGGTGGCCGGCGGGGTGAGCCGACGGATCGTGGACGGCTGGACGTTGTACGGCCCGGTGCCGGGGGCCATGTCCGACACCAGCAGGTAGCCGCCGTCGGCGATCCACACCGGCCCTTCGAGGAAGTTGAAGCCGCCCTGGATCCTCGGTGCCGTGACCGAGCTGGAGGGCAGCGGGGAGCCGTAGACGGCCCCGGTCGGGCAGACTCCGGCAGGTGCGCCGGGCGGATTGGCGAGCGCGGCGTGAGCGCTAACACGCGCGACGCGCGGAGGTGCCGCGGTGGCGGCGGTGGCGATCGGCGCGGTGCTGAGCGCGAGGCACAGGCCGGCGAGCGCGGCGGTGGTGGAACGCCAGGTCATGGGTACTCCAATCGACGTCGGCGGCCACGCGCGGCGGCGGGACGACGTCGGATGCTGACGGGACGGGCGTGGCGGCGGCCGTCGGAACGGATGTCCGCAGCGTATGTGATGAACCAGGGGCAATAGAAGACAATGACACTAGTCAATACATAAAGGTGGATGCCCGCCATCCGGAGGGTCCGTGCCGCCCAGGGTGGCGGAATAGGCTTCGGCCATGAGTAGCGTGCTGAGCGGTGCCCGAGACGTGACGAACCCCCTACGCCAGCTCACCATCGACCAACTCCGCCAGCGGACCAGCCTCAAGTGGCGGGAGTACCCGGCGGACGTGCTGCCGCTCTGGGTGGCCGAGATGGATGTTCCGCTGGCCGAGCCGGTCGCGCGGGCCATCGCCGACGCCGTCGCGCGCGGCGACACCGGCTACCCGGCCGGCACCGCCTATCCCGAGGCGCTGGCCCGGTTCGCCCGTCGCCGGTGGGGCTGGGACGGGCTGGCCGTGGAGCGCGCCGCGCTGGTGCCCGACGTGATGCACGGCGTCGTCGAGGCGCTGCGCCTGGTCACCGAGCCCGGGGACGCGGTGGTCGTCAACAGCCCGGTCTACCCGCCGTTCTACAGCCATGTGGCGCACGCCGACCGGCGGATCGTCGAGGCCCCGCTCGGTGCGGACCTGCGGATCGACCTCGCCACGCTCGACGACACGTTCCGGCGGGCCCGGGCCGGAGGGCGGGCGGTCGCGTACCTGCTGTGCAACCCGCACAACCCCACCGGGGTCGTGCACACGGTCGACGAGTTGACGGCCGTCGCCAGTCTGGCCGAGCGGCACGGGGTGCGGGTGGTCGCCGACGAGATCCACGCTCCCGTTGTGGACGCGGGGGCGCGATTCGTGCCGTACCTCGCGGTGCCCGGCGCGGAGAACGGCCTGTCGCTGATGTCGGCCTCGAAGGGGTGGAACCTGCCCGGCCTGCGCGGCGGCCTCCTGGTCGCCGGCCCCGCCGCGGCCGACGACCTCGCCCGTGTCCCGTACGACGTCAGCGTCAGCACCAGCCACCTCGGCGTGATCGCCCACACCGCCGCGTTCCGCGATGGCGGCGACTGGCTGGACGGGCTGGTGGCGGGCCTGGCCGACAACCGTCGGCTGCTCGCCGCGCTGCTCGCCGAACACCTGCCGGCCGTGCGGTACCGCCCCGGCGCGGCCACCTGCCTGGCCTGGCTCGACTGCCGCGCCCTGGACCTCGGAGAGGACCCCGCCGCCGTGTTCCTGCGCAAGGGTCGGGTGGCGCTGAACTCCGGGTCGGACTTCGGCACCGGCGGGGCCGGCCACGTCCGGCTGAATCTGGCCACCGCGCCCGAGCTGATCACCGAGGCGGTGCGCCGGATGGCCGCCGCCGTCGCCTGAACCCGGCCACGCCGCCCCCGGCCGCTCAGTCGGCGACGACGAGCGCCTGGGGGGCGGCGGCCTTCATCCGGGTACGCAGCCACCTGAGCTGAAGGGCGGTCTCGCCTTCGCAGCGCCGCACCACGGTGAGCAGGTCCTCGTCGCGGGCGCCCAGCGGTCGATGTCGGCATCGGTCGTGGACGTCGGCCAGGTACCGGTCCACCCGTACCGGCCACTCCTGACCCGGTCCGTACGGGGTCCGTTCACCCCACGGCTCGGCGATCCGATCCACCACGACGTACCCCCTCCGACGACAGCGAGCGCGCCGTGCCGCGTCGGACGACTCGACCTCCGCTCACCCTGAGTCAACGACCGAACGCGACGGAAGATCGGTTCGGGCGCCGCCAAGCGATACATCTCCCGAAAATCGGCAGTCACACCTGCGAACCGTCAGCGGAGAGCCGGGGTGGGAGCTGGAAGGGTGGTTGGCGTGTCGGGCTACGGCCGTCCGGCGACCTGGGCGACGAACGTAGCCCACGCCGTCGGGGGGAAGGTCAGCGCCGGCCCCGACGGGTCCTTCGAGTCGCGTACCGCGACGATGCCCACGAGGTTGTCAGCAACCTCGACGCAGTCGCCGCCGTTGCCGCTGCTACGGGTGCTCTTGCGCCACTGCGCGCCGGTCAGTTCCATGTCCCCGCCATCTCCGTCAGTAAATCCACCGATTGCCAGTGGGAGAGCGCCTCACCACGTACGTTTTCCCACGCCGCCAGTATCGCTGCGATGTCGTCGGTCCCGGTAACAACATTTCCCTGAAGCTGGTTGTCGAGATAGCCGGCGGTGCGGTGCTCCGGTCCGACGGCGATGACGAACGGCCCGTTCAGTCCGGCGTACGCACCGACAGACGAGGGAACGATGTGGACGCGCACGTGTGGTGCTTCGCAGGCGACGAGGAGAGCCTGAATCTGTGCGCGCATGGTGGCCCGACCGCCGACGGGTCGCCGTAGCGCGGCCTCGTCGACAACGGCGGTGAAGTGCGGCGGGTTGTCACGCGTCAGGATGCTCTGCCGAGCGAGCCGCGTAGCGAGGTGCCGCTCGATGTCGCCTCGCGCGATGACGTCGGCTCCGGCCAGCACGGCACGGGCATACGCCTCGGTTTGCAGCAGACCCGGCAGAACGACGGACTGGTACGAACGCAGCGAGATCGCATCCCGCTCGATCTCCTGCCACGGCCGGAACCAAATTGGTTCACGACGTCTCGACGTGTCCGGCCAAATGTCCCCGATGGGTCGACGCAGAGCGCTGGCCGCCGCCTCCCGATGGCGCGGATGCGGTATGTGGTCATGGTTGAGCCAGCGAGCGACGGTCTTTCTGTCGACCCCGACCCGCTCGGCCAGCGACTCGATGGTGTGGCCGGTCTCGTCGAGGGCGACCCGCAACGCGTCGTTCACAGCCACTCCCATCGGTATACGTGGAATGTCTTACGACCATATCTTCTACGGGCTGTTTCTGTCTCATCACGCCGCGCAGGGTGTGTGTAGACGGCGCGGCCGGCAGGACCGAGACCCGGCGGTCGCGTTCGTGAGCGGGGCTGCCCTGGCGGGCGAGCACTCACAGGGCAGCCCCTTCCCAGCGACGATCAGGGGAGCACCGTGCGAAAGGTCCAGGCGGGCGACGTCCTGCGCCTCACTACGGCCGCGAGCGTCCAGTTCATGCATCCGATCGTCGTGCGTGTCATCCGCGTTCTCGACTGGACGACGTACGACGGATGGCTCTGGTTTGACGGTTACCAACTTGTCCCTAACGGAGATGCGGTCGCTCGCCGAACCCTGTTCGTGATGACGAGCGGTCTCATCTGGCAGGACCCTTCCGCCTTCGTAGGCCGGAAGAACGCCCGTCGCCCGGTCGCCCGTATGTCGCTGGGGATCGGGTGATGCGGAGCGCATGGAAGCACAGGCCCCTACGCCCGTCGTGGCGCTGTCCTAACTGCGGTACTCACTGGCCCTGCTCGGCGGCGAAGCTGCGCCTCCTCGGTCAGTTTCGCGAGGACCGGCCGGGCCTGCTGGCGTACCTGACAAAGGTTCAGAGGGAGGCCGAGGCGGACCTGACGAAGCTCAACCCAGACGCGGCGCTGCCCGACCTGACCTCGCGCTTCGTCGGCTGGGCCGGACGTCGCTAACCACTCAATCACTCACTCACCCGCCTGGCCCGGACACTTCGTAGCCGGGAGGAGAGTTTGGCCGCCCGTCCGGTGACGGGCGGCCGAATCCGGTGGCCGTCAGCGACCGGCCGGTGCGGGGGAGGTGGGAACGGCTGTGGAACGTCGGCGTCGGGACACCGCGCCGACGATGACGTCGATGACGAGGAAAGCCAGCACTGTGAGCCCGAACAGCGGCAGCGCCCAGCCGACCGCCACGATCACCGGTACGCCGATCAGCAGCGCCCAGATCGGCAGGCCACGGACGCCGCCGCGGGCCGGTGGGGCGCCGGCCAGGGCGCGCCGGTCGGCGCGGGTGGGGCGGCGTTGCCACCACATGCGGTAACCCCAGACGATGACGCTGAGCAGACCGAGGGCGAGCGCGGCGAGCAGGATCTGGTTGATCGGGCCGAAGAGGATGCCCATGTGCGCCTGGATGCCGAGCCCGCTGAGCTTGGCCAGCACGGGCCAGTCGGCGAAGTCGCTGCGGGCGGTGACCTGCCCGCCGGCCGGGTCGACGGCGACGCGGTCCTTGGCGACCGGCCAGGTGTTGTCGATCTGCGTCACGGTCCAGGCCGAGCCGGGCGCCGCGGCCGGTGCGATCTCGACCGGCCCGGACAGGCCGGCCGCGCGGGCGGCCGCCGACACCCTGTCGAAGGCGGCCGACTCGACCGTCCCCTCCGCCCCGGAGCTGCCGTGGTGGCCTCCGCCGGCGGCCGGCGGCGCGCCGTCCAGGCTGGTGGAGATGACCGGGGTACGCGCGTCGAGCGCGTCCAGGCCGGCGCTGAAGTTCGCCCCGGCGTAGCGGGACCAGGTCAGCCCGGTGGCGGAGAGGAAGAGCAACCCGATGGTGAGCCAGATGCCGGTGGTGGCGTGCCAGCCCCGGGTGCGCCGTACGCCCTTGCCGGCGGACAGGTCCGGGACGAGCAGGTGCCGGGCGGCGGCGCGGGTGGCGCTGCGGCGACGCCACCAGAGGATGACCCCGCCGAGGGCGAGCACCCAGAGCCAGCTCGCGGCCAGCTCGGAGTAGTGCTCGCCGACCGTGCCCAGGTGCAGGTGGCGGTGCAGGTCGTCCAGCCAGGTGGTGGCCGGTGTGGAGCCGAACCAGGTGGTGAGCTGCCCCTTGACCTCCGCGGTGTACGGATCGACGTAGACGGTGTGCTGGTTTTCGCCCAGCTCGGGCAGCGCGAACGCCACCCGCGTGCTCTGGTCGCCCTCGCCGGGCTGCACGCTGGCGATGCTGCCCTCGGGGTGGGCGTTGCGCGCGGCGCCGACCTGCTCGGCCAGTGGCAATGAGCGCTCACCCACCTGGGCGACGGTCAGCTTGTCGCCGTAGAGGAGCTGGTCGAGCTGCGGCGTGATGGTGAACGCCAGCCCGGTCAGTGCGGCGGTCACCAGGAACGGGGCGACGAGAACACCGGCGTAGAAGTGCAACCGGAGCAGCAGCGCCCCGAACGCCGACGGCCGGCGGGCTGGCTGGGGCGACGCGTCGGCGCTGGTGGACGGTTCCGGCGTGGACGCGCCGGACAACTCGGTGAGAGACATGGTCATCCGATCGGATCGAGCGAGAAGAACCTTGTCAGGTGCTTCTCCGGTTGGCGTGGTCGCCCGGTGGTGTCGCGTCAGCTCCGGCCCTGTGGGGGTAGTCGGGGCGCGGGCGTGTTCGGTTCCCGATCCGTCAACGGGTCCTACGCCGCCGCCGCAGCCCGACCGCCCCCACGGCGGCGACGGCCAGCGCGACGCCGGTGATCAGGATGCCGATGCCCCGGCCGCTGGTCGCCGTCGCCGCTCCGAGGGCCTCCGCCGGGCTGGCGTCGCCGAGCGGTGCGGCGGTGGACGCGGGGTCGGCCACCGTGAACGGGTACGACCCCTGTGCCGGGTGCCCGTCGGTGGAGACCACCCGGTACGCGACGGTGTAGGTGCCGTTCGGCAGCGCGTCGGTGACCTGGACGGTTCCCGTCGCCCCGCTGACCACCGGGTCGCCGGTGGGAACCTTCCGCTTCGCGCCGTCGGTGAGCACGATCGTGGTGAACGTGGGGTCGAGCCGCTGCATGAACTCCAGGACGATCTCGCGCGGCGCACGGGGCACCGTCGACTCCTGGACCGGTGCCGCCGAGCGGAGGGAGTTGTGCGCCCACGCGGGCGTGGCGGGGATGAGCGGTGCCGCCACGATGGCGAGCGCCGCCGCGCCGAGTCGGACGGCGACGCGGCGCGACGACCGCACGCTCAGTGCGGGAACAGCGCTGCACCGATGTCTCATCCGAGCACCTGCTCGCCGATCCAGCCGCCCGGCTGGCAGCCGGGCGGGATGGCGAAGACGGCCGAGCCGATCGGGGTGGTCCATTCGTTGAGCAGGTCCCGCTCGGCCAGGCGGCGTTGGATCGGCAGGAACTGTCGGGCGATGTCCGCCTGGTACGAGGCGAAGATCAGGCCGGCGTCGGCGTGACCCTCGGCGGTCGGCACCCCGTCGTAGTTGTACGGCCGGCGCAGGATCCTGAGCCGGTCGTCGGTGACGTGGGCGCGGGTCAGGTGGGAGAAGTCGGGGATGACGGTGAGACCGTGGGCGTCGGTGGCGGCGAAATCGGGTTCGTCGTGTTCGGCCGTGCCGGTCAGCGGCGCGCCGGTGTCGAGCCGCCGCCCGACGGCGAGTTCGCGGTCGGTGCGGCCGAGCAGATCCCAGGTCTCCAGGTTCATGCTGATGCGCCGGACGACGAGCGTGGTGCTGTCGCGCAGCCACGCCGGCCCGTCCGGCACCCAGACGGCGGTGTCCGCCGGCGTACCCGGGCGGGGGTTCGCGGTGCCGTCGAGCTGGCCGAACAGGTTGCGTTGGGTGTGGCCGCGCGGCTCGACGCCCGGACTGCGGCGGAAGCCCTGCTGCACCCAGCGGACAGTGGCGAAGGGCCGGCTGTCCTTGAGCAGCACCCGTTGGGCGTGGGCGACGGTGATCGCGTCGTCGGCGCAGATCTGCAGCAGCAGGTCGCCGCCGGTCCAGGCTGGTTGGAGCCGGTCGACGCGGAACGCGGGCAGCTCGGTGACCGATGCTGGCCTGCGGTCGTCGACTCCGGCGGCGCGGTAGAGGCCCGGTCCGAACCCGAAGGTCACTGTCAGCCGGGCGGGCAACAGCCCCAGTTCGGCCTCGGTGTCGGCCAGCGCGGGTCGCCCCTGGGTGAGGCGGGCCGCGTCGTCGCTGAGCAGCCGCAGCAGCCGACCCAGCGCGGCCCGGTCGGTGCCGGCGCGCAGTGTCAACGCGACGAACGCGGCGTGTGCCTGCGGTTCGGTGGTGACCCCGGCCTGCCGGACGCCGTGGAACGGCTCGACCAGGCCGCCGACACTCGCCACCGCTGTCGTGCCGGCGCCGGCCGTCGGCTCCCCGGTCTTCTCGGCGCGGGTCGCGGCAAGCGTCGCGCCGCAGCCCAGAGCCCCTCCGGCGACCAGGGCCCCGCCGGTGAGCAGACCCCGCCTGCTCACCGGCCGGGCCGCTGACGTGCCGGTCACGATGCCGGGCTCATGCTCATCTCCGGCGTGGCGCTCGCGCCGGGCAGGGGCTGGCCGTGCCCGGGGGCGTAGCTCTCCTGAGCGCCGGTGAACGGCTTCGCCACGGCCCTGAACTGCTGGGACCTGCCGTCGGCGAAGGTCAACGTGAACGTCAGCTCGTCACCGGCCTGCACGGGCTTGGTCAGGTCCATCAGCATCAGGTGGTCGCCGCCGGGCTCCAACGCGTGCGTGCTCTTCGCCTTGATTACGATGCCGCCCTGCTTGGCCTGCATGACCATCTTGCCGTCCTTCATGGTCATCTCGTGCAGCTCCATCGGCGACACCGACGTCGTGACACCCGTGACGATGACATCGGCGTCGCCGTCGTTGACGAGCGTCCCGAAGGCCGCCGTCATTCCCGTCTCGGCAGCCTTCACCCACGGGTCACGGACGCCGAGCACGCCCGCCGCGGCGCTCGCGGAGGCCGACGGGCTCGGCTGCGCCGCGGTTGACGGCTCGGACGAGCCGCAGCCGGCGACGCCGACCGTCAGGAGCGCGGCGATGGTGAGGATGCCGGCCGAGGCTCGGCGCGGTCCATGGGGACTGGCGGTGCGCATGTGTTCTTCCTCCGATTGTTGCTGCTGGAGGAAGAGTCGGGCGCGGTACGTCGAAAGTTCCGGACCGGTCAGGGCAGGTTGATCGTGTACTCGGCGGTGTGCACCTGCCCGCCGACCTGGAAGTCGAAGAACGCGCGGTACCGGCCGGAACTCGGCGCGGTCAGCCAGAACTTGACCTGTCCGTCGACCAGCTCCGGTTCGGGGTGGACGTGCACGTACCCGAGGTCCCCCTCGCGGACGACGACGAGGTGCCCGTACGCGCCCAGGTAGCGTTCGAGCGCCGCCGACCCCGCCCCGCCGGCGCGGGTGACCTGGAAGTGCACCGGCGCCGTCACCGCCGCCGTGGGTGTGCCGATCATGGACACCTCGAACGGCCCCGCCGTCGCCGTCGTCTGCGCCGGAGGCAGTGGTGTCGGCGCGTACGCCCCGGGCACGTCGTGGTCGACGCCCAGGACGAGGGGCCGCGCGCTGCCGTCGTTGGCGGTGACGGAGAAGTCGGCGTAGACGCGGTAACCGCCGGGGCGGTTCAGCGTCAGGGGCACACTCCAGGTGCCGTCGGGCGCCATGGTCGGGTGCAGGTGCTGGTAGCCCCCCAGGTCGCGACCGACCACGATCAGGTGCAACGGCTTGTCGTGCACGACGGCGAAGCGGGTCGCCGGCTGTTTGTCGGTCCCGATGATGCGGAACCGGTAGTCCGTGCGTACTCCCTTGGGTTGGGACCGCTCCAGGGGTTGCAGCGTGTAGCCGCCGGCGCTGACCGTCGTGCCGGTTGCCAGGGTCTCGCCGGTGCCACCGTCGCCGGGGTGCGAGTGCGGCCCGGTGCCGGCGGGGTGTTGGTGCCCGTCGCCCGCGGACACCGCGCTTCCGGAGGCGGGCGGTCCGCCGGCCGACCGCGCGGTGCCGGCCGGGTCGGCGTCGTTCGTGCCGATGCGCGCCAGGCCGAAGCCGGCCAGCAGTGCGGCCACCAGCCCTCCGACGAGCAGCGCCAGGCGGGCGTTGCTGAGCCGCGGTCCCTCGGCGACGGTGTCGTCCCGCTGCGCCGGCGCGTCGACCGATGCCGGACGCGACTCGTCGGCCCCGGGGTCCAGGGTCTGTGTCGACCCGGTCGCCCGCACGGACTGCTGCCCGCTCGTGGCCGGCTGGGCCGGCGCGGCCGTCGTCGCCGTCGCGGGCGTCGCGGCGCTCTGTGCGCTGACGACCGGACGACCCGCACGTGCGGCCGGCACCGCGGTCTTCTTCTGCCGGCCGGCGGAGGCGGGCGTGCCGCCGCCGCGACCGCCACGGCCGCCGCCCGCGCCGGCCTTGCCGCCGACGGGTCGCTTCCCGGACCGGCCCTGCGGGCCGCGTCGAGGGCTGGATGCCGTCAACGGACGGGTCCGCCGGGGCGAGCTGCCGGCGGGCGCGCGGTGGCGTCGCCACGCGAGGAACCCGACCGCCGCCGCTGCCAGCGCCGCCGCCAGGCCGGCCCAGAGCAGCGGGTTCGGCCCATCCTCGTCCTCCGACACGATGGGCAGGGGCACCGCCGTCACCGGCGTGGGCTCGACCGCCGCGACCGTGGGCGCGGACTGCTGGCCGGACGAGTGCTGCTCGATGGCGGCCAGGAGCTGCGGGTCCGGCTGGTTGGTCGGTGTGCTCCACCCCTGCGGCGCGGGCGTCGGCCGGCCGGTGTAGCGGAAGGTCGAGGTGCCCCGTACCGCGTCGCCGTCCGAGGCGACGGACAGATAACTCACCGAGTACTGGCCGGCCGCCGGGAGATGGGCGACGGTCACCACCGCCGGGAAGCCGGTGGTGTATTCCTTCGGTTCGAACTTCCCGTCCACCATGAAGTACTCCCGCACCGGCTTGTCCAGCGGCTTGGGCTCGCCGTACGCCCAGCCGTTGTCGACCCGGGCGCCGCCGGGAGCGGTGATGGTGAAGTACGCGTTCGGGGCCACCTTCTCGGTGAAGTAGAGCTGCACCGTCGTCAGCGGCTCGCGCACCGTGCCGCCGTCCGCCGGCGTGGACATCGCGAGGGTGCCGTGAGCCGCCGCCGGGGTGACCGTCGTGAGGAGAGCGACAGCGCAGGCGAGGACGAGCGCGAGGAGGCCCGAGAGCACTCGCACCGGAGCCGGGGGGAGACGACGCATCTGAATATCCTCACCAAGGCGAGGCTTTTTTCAAAGAGGCAACCTGCTTTTTACCAAGATGACCGAAGTTGGCGGCGGGCCGGCGCAATGGTCGTGCCATCGCCGGGCCGGCGGCGACCGGGTGGGACCGCCGCCGGCGGGCGTGCGTCAGAGCCGGGAGGTGAAGGTGGCCAGGAACCGGTGCGGCGTTGGCGTGCCGGTGTTGTCGAAGCAGATGATGTCGACGTCGACGTTCGTGGCGTACGTCCAGGGTTGGGTGAGGTGGCAGTAGGTGTTGCCAGCGCCCTGCGCCACCACCTGGGCGTGGGTCTCCTTGACACCGATCTGCGGGAAGGTCGCCAGGTAACGGCCGGACGGGGCCAGCGGCGCGACGGTGTTCACACCGACACCGAGCACCGAGTTGTCGTTCGTCGGTCCGCCGACCGCCGTGCCGAGGTAGCCGAAGTACGTCGGCGGGCCGAGCGAGCCGATCACCGGCCGCCGGCGGTGGTAGGAGAGGACGAAGTCGGTGTTGACGAACGCGCCGGCCTGGTCGTAGCAGAAGACGTACACCTGGATGTCGCTGCCGACCGCGCCCCACGAGTAGACCTTGCACCGGCGGGGTCCGGCGTTGGGCTGTACGGCGGTGACCTGGACGTTGCCGGCGAGCACCCCGGCCAGTCCCACCCCGGGCACCCGCACCAGGTACTGCCCGACCCCCACCGGCCCGGCCGTGTTCACCACGCCCGTCGAGTTGTACGACTGCGCCACGGCGCCGCTGACCCACTGCAGGTAGGCGTGGGAGGTGCCGGCCGGCAGCACCCCGGAGCTGGTCGTCCAGAGCACTGTGAACGGGGTGTCGTCGCGGGTGCCACCGGGCTTGTGGCACTGCACGTCGACGATCTCGTCGGCGCCGGACTGGAACCAGCGCACCACCTCGCAGTAGTGCCCGGTCCGGTTCACCGGTGTCACGTGCGGCACGCCCCGCGAGCTGGCCCCGACCTGGGGGAAGCGCACCTGGAACCGGCCCGGCGCGAGCTTGATGCCGTCGGCCCAGGCGGCCGGGAACGCGGTCTTCCAGCTACCCCACTGGCGGGTGGTGTCCAGCACGGTCCAGGCCGTGACGGTGGGGTCCTTGACGTACGCGAAGCCCCAGCGGTCGGCGGTGGCCGCCGCTGCCGGCGCCGGTGGCACGAGCGCGCCGGCGGCCAGGACGGCGGCGAGCGCCGCCGTCACGAACGATCGAAGACGCATGTGTTCCTCCGTTCGACGGGAACATGTCGGGGAGGAGTGTGCTGGCGGTGATGGCATGCTCACAGTCGGCAACATCACCGACGGCTGTCGGGTGTCCGCCACCGCGCCACAGTGGATCAGGTGCCGCGTAGAGTCGCCCCAGCGGCGTACCGGTCAGCAGGGAAGTTCTCGTGCACGTGCTCGACGATTCCGACGGTTTGTCACCGAGGGCGCAGGCGTTCCTCCGTCGCGCCGGCACCCGGGAGCCCCAGCAGCCACCGCCGCCGACCGAGCTGCTGCGCGTAACCGACCAGCACGGACGGGTGATCGCGGCACCGCCCGAGGTGATCGTCCGCAGGGAGGGCTTCACCGCCCGCTTCGGCGGTCTGCGCTACGACGTCCGCCGCAGCGTCCGGATCGGCGACGACCGCCTGGACATCCACCGCCGCTGGCAGTTCGACCTGCTGGACACCGTCCGGGCCGAGCGCGGCGGATGGTCCTTCGCCTGGTACGGCGAGCGGGTGTCCTCACCCGTGTCGTACCTCGTGCACACCGACGGCCGGTTCGGGGTGAGCGACGGCGGCTCCTTCCTGGACGTCTGTCCCTCGATCGCGCACCTGATCGAGGGGCACGCCCTCCTGGACGAGCTGTCCGACTGGGAGCCGGTCGCACCCAGCTCGTTGGAGGCGTGGGTCCCGACCGACATCCCCAGCGGGTATCTCGGCGAGCTGGTGGCCGCGCTACCGCTGGTGACGGAGGCGTCGGGGCCGTTTCAGCGGTGGTGGCGCTCCGACGAACTCGCCGTCTGCCTCTTCCGGGGGTGGACCGGCCGTCGACCGCGCCCCACCGGCGTCATGATCTGGAGCCGGAACGGCCGGATCTGACGCCACCCCGGATGGTCAGCGGCCGTCCAGCACCTCCCGCAACCGCGCGGCGAACTCCTCGGGTTTGCCCGCGTAGCCGAACTCGCCGCCCATGAAGCCGCCGTGGTGGCTGGGGAACACGGTGGCCTCCTGGCCGAGCAGCGCCGCGGTGCCCAGGGCGGTGCGCGCGGTGTACGTGCCCGCCGACTCCTCGCCGACAGCGATCACGATCCGGGTCGGTGCCGCGGTGAGCAGGTCCGCGTCGGGCCGGTAGTCGCTGATCGCCCACGAGTTCTTCGACAGCAGTGGGTCGTCCCGCCTGCCGTCGTCCTCGGTCGGCATGCCGAACATCGCCGGGTCCGACGCGGGTTGGGCGAAGTAGGCGTCGGTGAACTCGCCCTGCCACGACGTCATCGCGATGAACGCGGCCATCCCCGCGCCCGCGCCCTTCGCCTGGTACGCGTCGTAGAACCCGGCCCGGGCGCGCTCGGCGGCGGTGGCGTCGGGCAGCACGGCGTTGATCGGCGGTTCGTGCGCGACCAGCGTCACGACGTCGTCGGGGTGCGTGGCGACCAGTTCGAGTCCGGTCACCGCGCCGCCGCTGCTGGCGAAGACGTCGACCGGGCCCGCGCCGAGCGCCTCGATGAGCAGGTGCAGGTCCGCCGCCTGCTGCTGCGGCGTGTGGTCGGTCCGGCCGTCCGTCCGCACGCTGCGGCCGAGGCCACGCGGGTCGTAGGTGACGACGGTACGGTCGGTGAAGTGCGGGGCGAGCGCGGTGAAGCCCTCCGCCGTCATCGGCTGACCGATCATCAGCAACGCCGGTCGACCGTCGGCCGGGGGCAGCGGCCCGCGCACGTCGTAGACCAGGTCGACGCCGGGTAGGGCAAGGGTCTCTGTCCGGATGTCCGTCATGGCGACGAGACTACGGCCGGCCGAGCCCCGATCGGCGCACGTCACGCCCCGCCACCGGGGGCGGCGGCTGCCGTAACGCGTCGTCGATGATCTCCGGCAGCCGTCGGGCGACCCCGGCGAGGAGATCCGCGACCTGCACCCGCGGGTCGTCGCGGGAGTCGACCATGACCAGGCCCGCCAGCGGCGACACGCCGCTCGGCAGTGCTCCGACCGGTGTGGCGTCCGGACCGCTTGCCAACGTCCGCCGCAGGCGGGTCAGCCGGTCGGCGGTCAGCGCGCTCTGCTCGTCGTGGGTCACCAACACCTGCCGCCGGCCGTCGCTCCAGGCCAGGACCGTCTCCGCGAGCGCCGGCAGCAGTGGCTCCAGCGGTGGGGGGATCGACCGGTCGTCGTCGTCGAGTCGGGCCACCACGGCACGCACCCGGTTCGGGTCGAGCCCGTCGAGGACGTCGTCGGCCGGGCGGCCGAGCCGGTGCCGTCGCAGCACGTCGCGGGCCTCGAAGAACCGCCGTACCGTCTGCTGCGCCGGAAGCCGGTGCTTCATGCGTACGAGGTCGACGAACGCCGCCAGGAACGCGGTCCAGTCCGCACCGGCCGAGCGTCCCGCCGCGTGCAGGGCGAGCGCGGCCGGACGGTGCTCGTCGGCCAGCCGGGTGCCGGCCGCGTACGACGGCTCGACGAGGAGGAGGTCCACGACCCGGGTGACGAGGAAGAACTCCTTGTCGATCAGGTGCACGTGCGCGCGGCCCGTCAGCGCAGCCCGAAACCACTCCAGGGCCTCGGCGGCCCCGGACCGGCGCAGGAACTGCCCGGACTTCACCTCGTGTGGCGCGAACCGGAACCCGGACCGCAGCGCGGTGATGACGGCGACGGCCTCGTCGACGGACAGGTCGACGCTCGCGTGCGTGATCACCGGTGCGGACGAGCGCAGCAGGTTGGTGCCCGAGAAACCCGACTCGTCGCAGGCGATCTCCACGACCGGACCCACCACCGCGCCGCGTGGCGGCAGCCCACCCTGAAGGGGAGTCCTCACCTCCCGGCACCCGCCATGTCGACCATGGTCACCCGCCGACCCGGCCGGAACAAGCCGATTGTGGGCGTGGCCCGGCGGTCTCACCTGTTGTGGGATAGGTCACAGCTCTCCGGGACGTCTGCCGGTGACCGATCCACCTAGAGTCATGACCCGATTTCAAAATTGGAAACCAGCAAGGACCACGGGGGCCCTTGTGGACGGAGCACGATGATCACTCCCGGTCGCCGGAGGCGGCTCGGGGGCGGTGCTGTGGTGTGACGGGTCCTGACCCGATTCGGCCGCCAGGATCACGTCCGCGCACTCCTCTCCGCCCTCGCGTCCGGATGAGAAGGGGTCGCATTGCCATCGTTCACCTCTCGGCGCGCCGCACGAGGCGCCGGCCTGGTCGTTGCCGTCGTGGCTGCGGGGCTGCTCAACGCCATGCCATCCCAGGCGGTCAGCTCGGGGACCGTCGTCACTGACGGCTCCTTCGACTTCGCGGCGAAGATAGAGATCGGCAACGGCCTGCGCGGTTGCAGCGGGGCCCTGGTCAACCCGTACTGGGCGCTCACCGCGAAGAGCTGCTTCAGCGTCGACGGCCAGCCGGTCGTCGCAGGCCCGCCGTCCACGCCGGCCACCGTCGTCGTCGGGCGTCCCAACCTGACCACCGCGACCGGCGCGGTCCGCTCCGTGGTGCGGTTGGTCCCGCATCCCGACCGGGACGTGGTCCTGGTGCGGCTCTCCGACCGCGTGGCGGCGGCCCCGGTGCCGCTGGCAACCGGCGCTCCGAGCGTCGGCGAGCAGTTGGCGGTCGCCGGCTTCGGGCGTACCGCCACCGAATGGGTGCCGGACCAACTGCACGTGGGCACCTTCTCGGTGCAGTCCGTGGAGAGCGCCACCATCGGCATCGCCGGGCTGGATCAGGCCACCGTCTGTCGCGGCGACCTGGGTGGTCCGGCTGTGCGGCTGGTCAGCGGCCGGCCCCAGTTGGTCGCCCTGCACCGTAGCTCCTGGCAGGGGGGCTGCCTGGGCGAGACCGAGACCCGCCGGGACGCGGTGGAGACCCGGGTGGACGATCTCGGCGCCTGGCTCGGCGCCAACGCTCCGTTGCCGGCGGACGACCGCAAGACCGACGTCAACGGCGACGGCCGGGACGACGCGGTGATGCTCTACCGCTACAACGACGGTGCGATCGAGTTGTTCACGTCGTTGGCTGACGCCGCCGGCGGGTTCGCGGCGTACGACGGCAGCTACAAGATCCCCGGGGGCTCGTGGGGTTGGGATTCGTTCAAGACGATCGCCGGTGACTTCAACGGTGACGGGCATGCGGATCTCGCCGCCATGTATTACCAGAGCAACGACACGATCACCATGAACACGGCGCTCGGCAATGCCGACGGCGGGTTCGGCGCCTTCACCGGGAGCCTGACCATCCCGGCCAGCCAGGGTCGGAAGTGGGACTCGATTCGCCTGTTCAGTGGTGACTTCAACGGTGACGGTCGTACCGACGCCGTAATGGTCTACAAGAAGGACGACACCTCGATCGAGTTCCTGACGTCGCTGGCCAACGCCGCTGGCGGGTTCGGGGCGTTCACCCTCAGTTACACGATCCCGGCGAAGTCGTGGGGCTGGGACTCGTTCAAGATGATCACCGGCGACTTCAACGGTGACGGTCGCTCGGATCTTGCCGCCATGTATTACCACAGCAACAACACGATCTCCATGAACACGGCTCTCGCGAACGCCAACGGAGGGTTCGGCGGGTTCACCGGGAGCCTGACCATTCCCGCCGGCCGGAAGTGGGATTCGATCCGGCTGCTCGGTGGTGACTACAACGGTGACGGCCGCGCTGACGCCGCGATGGTCTACAAGAACGACGACACCTCCATCGACCTGCTCACGTCGCTGGGTAACGCCGCCGGCGGGTTCGGGGCGTTCACGGCCAGCTACACGATCCCGGTGCGGTCGTGGGTCTGGGACTCGTTCAAGACGATCACCGGCGACTACAACGGTGACGGGCGCTCCGACCTCGCCGCGATGTACTACCAGAGCGACGGCTCCATCACCATGCACACCGCCACGGCGAACGCGAGCGGCGGGTTCGGCCCCTTCACCGGAAGCCTGACGGTGCCGAAGACCGCCGGCTGGAAGTGGGATTCGATCCGTCTCTTCTGACCGGTCCTGCCAGCGGCCGAGCCAGGACGGCTCGTCGACACGCCGCCACAGCCAGCAGTAGGCGCCACCTGATGGGCCTCCGTCGAGCGGACGGGGGCCCATCACGCTGTTCGAGGTCGGCATGCCTGCCCGCCCATCTACACGTCGACGATCCGTACATCGGATGTATCTGGTTCTTGGCAACGTGCGCCCTGGTGACCTGCCGGGGAGAGGGCGAGATGTGGCTGCGGACCGCGGGCCGATGTCGTCCGCGAGCAGGGTCGTAGGGTGCATGTTCCATCATGTATCGACCATTGCCTATTCTGTGGCCCCGGAGTAACCTTCGCGAAACACATCGGATGTCTGGCTCACTCGGAGCCCGACGTCGGCCTGCTCAGCAAGGGTCCCGGTTGGCCCCACCAAGCGGATCCCCATGTCGGGTCCCACAGTTAGTCACGCTTCGGGGTGGCCGGACTGGTCACCGTTTGGAGGATCGATGTCAGACCTGACCCGACGGCAAGCCCTCAAGGTCGGCGCGGCCGGTGCGGGCGGCGCTCTCCTGCCGCTGCCCTGGACGGCCGCGGCCCGAGCGGACGCCACGGCCCCGCCGCAGGTGCTGGCCGCCGGGGACATGGCGCTCTGGTATGACGAGGGCGCCGGCACCGACTGGCTGCGGGCGCTCCCGATCGGCAACGGCCGGCTCGGCGCCATGGTCTTCGGCAACGTCGACACGGAGCGTCTCCAGCTCAACGAGGACACGGTCTGGGCCGGCGGTCCGCACGATCCGAGCAACCCTCGGGGCGCGGCGGCGCTGCCGGAGATCCGGCGGTTGGTCAACGCCAACCAGTGGACCCAGGCCCAGGATCTGATCAATCAGACCATGATGGGCAACCCGGGCGGCCAGCTCGCCTACCAGACGGTCGGCAACATCCGGCTCGCCTTCGGCTCCGCCAGCGGGGCCTCCCAGTACGACCGGACGCTCGACCTCACCACCGCCACCGTCACGACCTCGTACGTACTCAATGGCGTGCGCTACCAGCGTGAGGTGTTCGCCAGCGCGCCGGACCAGGTCATCGCGATGCGACTGACCGCGGACCGCGGCAACTCGATCAGCTTCACCGCCACCTTCGACAGCCCGCAGCGGACGACAGTGTCCAGCCCGGACGGCAGCACCATCGGCCTCGACGGCGTGTCCGGAAACCAGGAGGGCGTCACCGGGGCGGTCCGCTTCCTCGCCCTGGCCAACGCCACCATCAGCGGTGGGTCGGTGTCCAGCTCCGGTGGCACCCTGCGGGTCACCAACGCCACGAGCGTCGTCTTGTTGATCTCCATCGGGTCCAGCTACGTCAACTACCGCAACGTCGGCGGCGACTACGGGGGCATCGCGCGGCAGCGCCTCAGCGCCGCCCGGGCCAGCAGTTTCGACCAACTGCGCAGCCGGCACGTCGCCGACTACCAGGCGTTGTTCAACCGGGTGACGCTGGATCTGGGCCGCACCTCCGCCGCCAACCAGACGACCGACGTCCGGATCGCCCAGCACAACAGCGTCAACGACCCGCAGTTCTCGGCGCTGCTGTTCCAGTTCGGCCGTTACCTGCTGATCTCGTCGTCACGGCCGGGCACCCAGCCGGCGAACCTCCAGGGCATCTGGAACGACTCGCTGACCCCGTCCTGGGATTCGAAGTACACGATCAACGCGAACCTGCCGATGAACTACTGGCCGGCCAACACCACGAACCTGGCCGAGTGCCACAACCCGGTGTTCGACATGGTCCGGGAGCTGTCGGTCGCCGGTGCCCGCACCGCCCAGCTCCAGTACAACGCCGGCGGCTGGGTCACCCACCACAACACCGACGCGTGGCGGGCCACCGCCGTCGTCGACGGCGCGTTCTGGGGCATGTGGCAGACCGGTGGCGCCTGGCTGTCCACCCTGATCTGGGACCACTACCTGTTCAACGGGGACATCGAGTTCCTCCGCACGAACTATCCGGCCATGAAGGGCGCCGCCCAGTTCTTCCTGGACACCCTGGTCACCGAGCCGACCCTCGGCTACCTGGTGACCAACCCGTCGAACTCGCCGGAGCTGAGCCACCACGCGAACGCCAGCGTGTGCGCCGGCCCCACCATGGACAACCAGATCCTGCGCGACCTCTTCGACGGCGTCGCCCGGGCCAGCGAGATCCTCAACGTGGACAGCACCTTCCGGGCCCAGGTCCGCGCCACCCGGGACCGGCTCCCCCCGATGAAGGTCGGCTCGCGCGGCAACATCATGGAATGGCTCTACGACTGGGTGGAGACCGAGCCCAACCACCGGCACATCTCCCACCTGTACGGGCTCGCGCCCAGCAACCAGATCACCAAGCGCGGCACCCCACAGCTGTTCGAGGCTGCCCGTCGGACCCTGGCGTTGCGCGGCGACGACGGGACGGGCTGGTCGCTGGCCTGGAAAATCAACTTCTGGGCGCGGATGGAGGAGGGCAAGCGGGCCCACGACCTGATCCGCTACCTCGCCACCACCGCCCGGCTCGCGCCGAACATGTTCGACCTGCACCCGCCGTTCCAGATCGACGGCAACTTCGGCGCCACCGCGGGCATCGCCGAGATGCTGCTCCAGAGCCACACCGGTGAGCTGCACATCCTGCCCGCCCTGCCGCCGGCCTGGCCGAGCGGTAAGGTGACCGGCCTGCGGGGTCGCGGCGGGCACACCGTCAGCATCACCTGGAGCAACGGTCAGGCCACCGAGGTGCTCGTCCGGCCGGACCGTGCCGGCGCCGTCCGCCTGCGGGCCCGGATCCTCACCGGAACCGTCACCGTGGTCGACACCGCCGACGGTTCGTCGCCCCGGGTCACCCGGATCGAGTCCGACCTGATCGAGGTCGCGGTGCAGGCCGGCCGCACCTACCGGGTCACCAGCACGGGCGTCGCCACGCCGACGCTGGAGCAGAGCTTCACCAACGCCGGCATCACCAACGACACCAACACCAACGTCGGCAACTTCGACGGCAACGGGGCCAGCCTCTCCGCGCAGGCCCTGGCGGCGGCCGGCGCCAGTCCGGGCGGCACGGTGAGCCGCAACGGGGTGAACTTCCGCTGGCCCAACGTCAGCCCCGGCACCGCCGACAACGCCGTCGCCTCCGGCCAGACCATCGGCATCAGCGGCACCGGCAGCACGCTCGGCTTCCTGCTGACCGGGACCTATGGGGCCGTCTCCGGAACCGGCACCGTGGTGTACGCCGACGGCACCCGGCAGACGTTCACGCTCAGCTCGCCCGACTGGTACGGCGGGCCGCACTCCGGTGGCACCGCCGCCATCGTGTCCGCGTACCAGAACCGGCCGAACAACGCCCGCCAGGCCACGGCCGCCTGCATCTACTACGTGGGGGTGTCGTTGCAGAACAAGGCGGTCGCCCAGGTCGTGTTGCCGAACGTCAGCGCACGACCGGCCGCCAACGTACCGACGATGCACATCTTCGCCATCGCGATCGGGGGCTGACCGCGGCGGATACCGCACACGGTGGGAGGCGATCGGGCCCGTCCCCGAGGGGACGGGCCCGATCGTGCCTACCGCTGACGGATGTGCTCACCCCGGCTCGCGATCCGGAAGTGGTCGAAGGCGACGTCGAGATCGGTGGACGTGCCGGCCCTGTTGAACGCCAGCAGCCCCGCCTTCGTCGCCTCCGCGGTGAGCGTCGTCGAGCCGATGAAGCGCCAGACGCTGCCGTCGCTGGAGTAGTAGGCGCGGTAGCTGTCACCGATCTTGGTCAGGCGCAGCCAGATGGCGCCGTCGGCCCCGACGATCCGCTGCGCGTCCGCCCCGGTGATCTCCAGTGTCGACGTGGCGCCGTTCTGTTCGCGGAGGAAGACGACGCGGGTCCTGTTGACGGGCGCTGTCGCGTTGCCCATCTCCCAGGCCAGCTTGACGTAGTTGTCGTCGTCCGCGTACCCGAGGATGCCACCCTGCTCGTTGTTGCCGGCGAGGGGACGGGAGAAGACGATCCTGGTGTCGGCCGTCCAGTCGCCGTCGACGTCCTGGAGCGCCAGGTTCCGCGCGGTGTTGGTGCCGCCCTGCAGGTCGCCCTGCTGCGCCGTGACGACCAGGGACCCGTCGGCCAGCCGCCACCTGCTGTCGTCCGGCCGCACCCACTGCCACTGCGGGCCGAGGGAGCCCGAGGTGAAGTCGTCGCTGCCGGTGAGGGTGGTGTTCAGGTCCACCGTGTAGACGGTCGACGCCGCGCCGTTCGTGACGGTGACCCGTGCCTGTCCGGTGGCGCTCGTGGGCTGCTCGACGGAGACCGCGGCGGCCGGATCGGCGGCGCTGGCGGTGACCGCCGGCACCGTCGTCGTCCCGGCCGGCACGAGGACGTTGTAGTGCGGCACCGACGGCGTGAACGTCGCCAACGGCGCGTCGTCGACGCGTAGCGCCGCCAGCGTCGTGTCCGGCACCAGGTTGAAGACGTAGTTCTTCACCAGCGGCCCGAAGAAGCCCTTCGTGGTGACCTTGACGATCGCCTGTCCGGGCACACCGGCCGCCTGGGAGATGATCTGGTAGCGGGCCTTCCGGTCGGCCGTCCGCACCGCCGTGATGGTCGGCGACGCCCCGGCCGGCACCGGGATCGTGTACGAGGCGTCCGACAGGTTGAAGCCGCCGTACTCCCTGCCGTTCACCACAATGGTGGCGGAGAGCGGCGCGTCGTCGACCGGAACCTCCCGCCCGCTGAACTCCTTCCAGTAGTTGACCGAGGTGTCCCGCCAGTCGGCCGCGTCCGCCTCGTGGACGGCCAGCTTGGCGCGTACCTCAGCGAACCGGCGCGCGTCGATGTCGGGTCGCAGCGTCTCCCAGGTCTCCCGCATCCACGTCACGTACTGCACGCCCATCTGGTAGCGGTAGACCAGCTCGTCCCAGAACGTCCGCCCGCTGTCCATCCGGTGGCCCCACGGCACGTGGTGGAACCACATCAGCAGGTTCTCCGGGACCGAGTCGATGTCGCCGTAGCGCCGCTGCAACCGGGGGAAGTACTGGGCGGCCAGATTGCTGCCGGTGGGGGAGCGGTCGAAGCCGAGGCCGACGCTGTCGGCCTTGTTGTAGTAGATCGGGCTCCAGTCGTCGCGGCCCGCCCAGTCGGCGGGGTCGGGCCGGTAGTGGGCGCCCTCCGCGAACTGGTGGCCGATGCCCAACGGGGTCTGGTAGCTGACCAGCGACTCCCACGAGCCCATCATCATCGACCGGATGGTGTCGACGACACGCCTGTCGTTGCTCCAGGTCATCCGGACCCAGTCGGTCGCGATGTCGGCCGCGTCGAGCGTCCAGTCCCACGCCTGACGGCCGAAGGCGAAGAGGTTCGCCTGGGAGAAGTGGTGCCCGGTCAGGTTGTCGGCGTTGCCGAGGTTGGCGACGCCGACGATCGCGGTGTCCGTGTGGTGCTGGGCGCTGCCGTCGACGATGTCGCCGACCAGGCGCTCGCGCAGCAGCTTCCCGTTGGCGTCGGTCGCGTACGTGTCGGTCTTGAGGACCTCCTCGTACATCGGGCCGAGGTAGGCGAGCATCCAGTTCTGGCCCGTGTACTCCTGCGTGATCTGGAGTTCCAGGGCCTGGTTGGTGTTCTCCATCCGGCCGAACATGGGATGGACGGGCTCCCGGGCCTGGAAGTCCAGCGGCCCGTTCTTCGTCTGCAGGAACACGTTGTCGGCGAAGCGCCCCCGGCTGCCATCCGGTTGGACCTCGTCGTCGATCGGCCCGAACTCCAGGTAGGCGCGCTTGAGCCGGTCGTTGTCGACCTCGGCGTTGTAGACGAACGTCCGCCAGTGCACCGTCATCCCGAGGGGCGCCACCGCGGCGGCGATGGCGTTGGCCCCGTCACCGTGGTCGTACCCGAAGTCCTGGGGACCGGGCTGGCCCTCCGAGTTGGCCTTGACGGTGAGACCCATGAAGTCCGGGATGGCGGCCTGGATCTGCTGGGCCCGACGCTGCCACCAGCCGCGGAAGTCGGCGCCGTACGGGTCGAGTTGGCTGTTGGTCAGGGTGTCCGGCGCGAAGCGACTGTCGGTCGGCGCCGTGTAGCGGATCGACAGCCCCAGCCTGATGCCGTACGGGCGCAGAGCGTCGGCGAGCGCGGCCTCCTGCGCGATGCGCGCGCTCGTCAGGTACGCGTTGTCGGCGTTGACGTTGTTGATGGTGATGCCGTTGATCCCCAGGGACGCCAGCGCGCGGGCCATGACCAGGTAGCGGTCCAGGATGACGGGCAGGTTCCGCCCGGCGCTGGCCCCGGTCGCGGCGAAGTTGAAGATGGCCCCGCTCTCCCCGTTCAACCCGCCCAGCCCGGTGGCGTTGTTGCCGGCGTAGAGCCGCTCGGTCTCCCAGTTGTTCAGCAACCGGTGCTTGATCTTCGGTGACTCGGCGACGCGGAGGTGGTCGACGGGTTTCTGGGTCTGCATGCGCCGCAGGAAGGCGAAGGTCCCGTACAGGGCGCCGAGGTCGGTGTTGCCGGCGATGACGGTGAACCGTGCCCTCCCTCGGGACACCGTGCGGACGAGGTAGCCCTCGTCGCCGACCCGGGCCAGGTCACGCGCCGGCACGGCCCGGCCCACCAGCGGTGAGCTCGCCGGAGTGCCCACCACCACCGCGCCGTCCGGGACCCGGTCGCCGTCGACTGTCGTCACCGGTGTCGGTTGGCCGAGCAGACCACCCAGGCCGCGGACCAGTTCGTCCCGGGCGGCGCCCAGTGTCGTCTCGGCGAGCCTCTCCCGGGACCCGGGCGCCATGGCGAGGTCGGTGGTGTGCCGGTGGACCTTCGTGGCGTCGGCGTTCTCCACCACGATGGCCGAGGCGGCCCGGCGGTAGTCCCGCAGCAGTTTCGCGTCGCTGACCGGCACGTAGCGCAGCCACAGGTCGGAGCCGCTGTAGTCGTCCGGCGACCCGGCCGCCGCGACGGGGGCCGTGGCGACCGTGAGGGTGGCCGCGACGGTGGCGAGCGCCGTGCCCAGCACGATCAGTGTTCGTCGTAGCCTCGGCACCGAACGTCGGTTCATCGCCGTCTCCTCGTTCGTCCGCTGGGAGACGCCGCACGGCTCGCCGCGCGAGCGCGACGACGTCGATAGATGGGTGCCTGTCGATTCTTTGCCATCCCGTTGCGGCTCGGCAACGAGTTGTCGTTTCTTGTCGCGGCGTCGGGCGGCCCCGCTGCGCCAGGCGCCTGGCCGCGCCGGGCGGCCTCAGCGCAGCTGGACCGCCGGGCCGGACGTGGGCGGCCGGCGGGCCCACTGTGGTCGGGCCCGAGGGGAGACGACGGCCCGCGCGGCGGTGGAGCGGCGGACGACCAGGCGAACCGGGAGCACCATGGGACGGCCGGCGTGCCCCGGCGCCCCCTGGATCATCGTGAGCAGGTGCCGGGTCGCGGCCGAGCCCTCCGCGTACAGCGGCGCCGCGACGGTGGTCAACCCGGGCGTGACGAGGTCGGCGGCCAGGATGTTGTCGAAACCCACGATGCTCACGTCACCCGGAACCTGAACACCCAACCGGCTGAGCCCACGGATGAGCCCGATGGCCATCTGGTCGTTGAAGGCGAGGACCGCTGTGGTCGGTCGGGCGCACAGCTCCCGGGCGGCCCGTTCGCCACCCTCGATGGTCGGGCTGAACGGCCCGATCTGGCGCACCTTGATCTCCAGCTCGATGCCGGCCTCGAGCAGGGAACGCCACCGGATGCCGTTGGGCCAGGACGCCTGCGGCCCGGCGACGTAGGTGATGTGGTCGTGCCCCAGCTCGCCGAGGTGCTCGACGGCTCGCCGGACCCCACGGGGGTTGTCCGTCACGACGCACGGCACGTCCGCGACGGCCCGGTTGAGGACCACCACCGGCCGCTGCTTGGCGAACATCCGGATGGCCGAGTCGGACATCCGGCTGCTGGCCAGCACGATGCCGTCGACGGTGGACATCGTCCGCTCGACCGCGGCCCGTTCCAGTCGGTCGGACTCCTGGGCGTCGATCAGCACGGTGGTGTACTCGCCCTCGGTCGCGGCCTCCTGCGCGCCGCGCACGATCTCGGCGTACACCGGGTTGGTGATGTCGGCGATGACCAGCGCGATCATTTGGGTCCGGGCGGGGGTGACGGCGCGGGACAGCGGGCTCGTCCGGTAGCCCAGCCGCTCGGCGACCCGCCTGATCCGTTCGGCGGTCTCGGAGTTGACCCGGCTGGGCCTGGAGAAGGCACGCGACACCGTGGACGGTGAGACGTCGGCCTCGACCGCGACGTCGTAGATCGTGACCCTCTTGTCCGGCGGCCTGGTGTGGTCGGGCATTGTCATGCTCCTCCCGGCTGCGCGCCGTGATCATCTTATGGCGTCGGTCGATGCCCGGCAATGCCCGCGTAACAATCCGGCGACCCACGGCATTCGCGCGAGGCAATACATGGCAACCCGTTGCCGTCGCGACCCGCCGGCTGTCCCAATCGGGTACGGATGTCTCCGGTGGGAGGGAACGGCTATGGGTATGACGCGGCGCGGCGCTCTCCTCGTCACGGCATCGTCGCTCCTGGTGGGCGCGGTCGGCTGCGGGGCGCCCGAGGCCCCCGGCGGCAGCTCGGGTGACAGCACCGGCGAGGTGCCGCAACGGCCCGGCAAGCCGGTCACGCTCAACGTCCTCGACGTGGCGGGTAACCTCCAGTTGACCCAGGGCATGATCGACGAGTTCGTCGCGAAGAACCCCGACGTGATCTCCCGGGTGACCTACTCGAAGGCGCCGGCACCCGAACTGGCCGGGAAGATCAAGGCACAGCAGGGGGCGGACCGGGTGGACATCGGTCTCGTGTTGACCGGCGTCGACGGCCTGGCCGCCGGCATCGAGCAGGGACTCTGGATCGACCTCCTGCCGGCCTTCGAGGATCGCCTCGCCGGCATGCGCGACTACCTGGAACCGGCCGCCGCCATGCAGAAGCTCGCCGGCAACGCGGGCGTCACCGTCACCTACTATCCGTCCGGTCCGCTGCTCGAATACCTGCCGTCCCGCCTCGCGACGCCGCCGACCAGCGCGGACGCGCTGCTCGCCTGGGCCAGGGCCAACCCCAGACGATTCCAGTACGCCCGCCCGGCCAACTCCGGGCCCGGCCGCACCTTCCTGATGGGTCTGCCCTACATCCTGGGCGACAGCAACCCCAAGGACCCCACCGCCGGGTGGGACAGGACCTGGGCCTTCCTCAAGGAACTGGGCCAGTACGTCGACTACTACCCCTCCGGCACCACCGAGACGATGAAGAACCTCGCCAACGGCACGGCGCGCCTGATCGTCAGCACCACCGGTTGGGACATCAACCCGCGCGTGCTGGGCACGGTGCCGAAGGAGGCCCGGATCGCCACGATCGACGGCTTCCACTGGGTCACCGACGCCCACTACGCCGTCCTGCCCAAGGGCGTGTCGACCGACACCCAGGCCGCGGTGCTGGCCCTGCTGGCGTTCATGCTCACCCCACAGCAGCAGGCGAAGGCGTACGACGAGGGCTACTTCTACCCGGGCCCGGCGGTCCGGGGCGTCGACCTGTCGTCGGCGCCCCAGAAGAGCCAGGACGCGATCCGGGAGTTCGGACGCCCCGAGTACGACGCGCTGATCTCCGGGCACCCGACCGAGGTTCCGCTGGACGCCAAGAGCCTGGTGGCGGCGTTCAGCAGGTGGGACCGTGAGATCGGCGGCGGGAAGGTCAAGCAGGGATGAGCGCGTTCTCCCGGCTGCGGCTGGACGGGGTGTCCCGCCGGTTCGGCGGCCAGGTCGCGCTGACCGACCTGGACCTGACCATCGCGGCGGGTGAGTTCATCGCCCTGCTCGGCCCGTCCGGGTGTGGCAAGTCGACGGCGTTGAACTGCCTGGCCGGGCTGCTGCCGTTGACGGCGGGGAGCATCTGGCAGGACGAGCGCCGGATCGACACGCTGCCACCGGAGCGTCGTGGCTTCGGCATGGTCTTCCAGAGCTACGCCCTCTTTCCGCACCTGACGGTGCGGGCGAACATCGCCTTCGGGCTGCGCATGCGGCGGCTGCCCCGGGAGGAGACGCGCCGGCGTACCGAGGAGGCGGTGCGGCTGGTGCGGTTGGAGGACCACGTCGACAAGCTTCCCGGCCAGCTCTCGGGTGGTCAGCAGCAGCGCGTGGCGATCGCCCGCGCCGTGGTCTTCGAGCCGTCGCTGGTGCTGATGGACGAGCCGTTGAGCAACCTCGACGCGAAACTGCGCCTGGAGATGCGTACCGAGATCCGTCGGCTGCACCAGTCGCTGGGGCTCACCACCGTCTACGTCACCCACGACCAGGAGGAGGCACTGTCCCTGGCCGACCGGCTGGTGGTGTTGCGCGAGGGCCGGGTGCAGCAGATCGGCTCCCCGCGTGAGCTGCACACCCGACCGGCGAACTGGCACGTCGCGGACTTCATGGGTTACCGCAACCTGTGGCGGGGGCGGGTGACGCGGCGCGACGGCGACCTGGTCACCGTGGACGCGGCCGGTGAGCGCCTGCTCGGCGAGGCGGTGCGGGACCTCCGGCCCGGAGCGGGCGCGGTCGTCGCGGTACGCCCCGAGGACATCCGTGTCGATGCCGCCGGGGAGAGCCGCAACGCCCTGTCGGCGACCGTCGAGGTGGTCGAATACCAGGGCCGTGAGCTGGCGGCGGAGGCCCGCACCGACACCGGCCTGCTGCTGCATCTGCGCACCGAGCAGCGGATCACGCCGGGGGACCAGGTCAAGCTCGCGATCGACAGGCGACGGCTGCTCGTCTACGCCGACGACCGGGCGGACTCCGCTGCGGTTCCGGGGGTGACCGGGTGAGCGCCGTCGAGCCCGGCGAGCCGGCGGCGCACTGGCGGCACCGGCTCGCCGAGCGGGGCGTCGACCGTCAGCTCTGGTTGCTGGTCCCGGCCCTGGTCTTCGTCGTCGCGCTGTTCCTCTACCCGTTCTTCTACGGGCTGACCCTGTCGTTCCAACCCACCACCGGTGGGCCGTTCAGCGACTACGCCCGCTTCTTCTCCGACGCGTACGAGCGGGGCACGATCGGGATCACCCTGCGCATCGCGCTGCCCGCCGCGCTGCTGAACGTCCTTGCCGCGGTGCCGATCGCGTACCGGATGCGCGGTCGGTTCCGGGCCAGGCGACTGGTCACCACACTGCTGGTCGTGCCGATCACGCTCGGCACCGTCCTCACCGCGCAGGGCCTGCTCAACTTCCTCGGCCCGACCGGCTGGTTCAACCGCGTCCTGCTCGCCACCCACCTGGTCGACGAGCCGGTGCGGCTGACCCACAACTACTGGGGTGTCTTCTTCTCGCTGGTCATCACCGGCTTCCCGTTCGCGTTCCTGCTGGTGCTGTCGTACCTCTCCGGCATCGACCCCACCCTGGAGCGCGCCGCCGCGACGTTGGGCGCGGACTGGCGTCGGCGGTTCACCCGGGTG
Source organism: Micromonospora sp. WMMD1120 (assembly GCF_029626235.1). Taxonomy (NCBI): domain Bacteria; kingdom Bacillati; phylum Actinomycetota; class Actinomycetes; order Micromonosporales; family Micromonosporaceae; genus Micromonospora; species Micromonospora sp. WMMD1120. The sequence goes on from NZ_JARUBO010000005.1 coordinate 4,960,612, forward strand.
ACCCTGCCCCTGCTGATGCCCGGCCTGGCCACCACCTTCTGCCTGACGTTCGTGCTGGCGTTCAGCGTGTTCCCGTCGGCCGTCCTGGTCGGCAACCCGGCCGGTGAGACCCGGGTGATCTCGCTCGCCGCCTACCAGGCGGCGTACGAGCAGTACGACTACCCGTACGCGTCGGCCATCGCCATGATCATGGGCTTCGTCGAGCTGGTCATCATCGCCGTGGTGCTGGCCGCGCGGAGCCGCTTCTACACCGGCTCCACCGGAGGCAAGGGCTGATGGCGACGACGACCCAGGCGCCACCGGCGCGCCCCGCCGCCAGCACCGCACGACGGCGGCGCATCGCCGCGCGCCCGTCCGCCTGGATCGTCTGGGGCGTCGTCGCGTTCTTCTTCCTCAACCTCCTGGGCGTCGTGGCGTCCGTGCTGGTCAGCTCGTTCGGCGAGCGCTGGTTCGACACCTGGCTCCCGGACGGCTACACCACCGACTGGTACGGCCGGGCCTGGGACGAGTTCGCGCTGCTGTCGGTCATCGTCGTGACCCTCGAGGTCTCCGCCCTCGTCGTCGGCCTGTCGCTGCTGATCGGCGTGCCGGCCGCCTACGCCCTCGCGCGGCGGTCGTTCCCCGGCAAGCGGCTGGTCTTCCTCGTCTTCCTGCTGCCCATCCTCATGCCACCGATCACGTACGGCATCCCGCTGGCGACGGTCCTCTACAAGTTCGGGTTCGCCGGGAACATGTCCGGGGTCGTGCTCGCCAACCTCGTGCCGTCGGTGCCGTTCGTCATCCTGACGATGACCCCGTTCATCGAGCAGATCGACCCCCGGATCGAGAGCGCCGCCCGGATGTGCGGCGCGAGCCTGGGCAACGTCTTCCTCCGAGTCCTCACGCCGTTGCTCGTGCCGGGCATCCTCGCCTCGGCGATCCTCGTCCTGGTCCGGACCGTGGGCATGTTCGAGCTGACCTTCCTGACCGCGGGGCCGGACTCGCAGACCCTCGTGGTGGCGCTCTACTACTCGATGTCCGCGTCCGGGATCAGGGCGCAGCAGTCGGTCGACGCCATGGCGGTCATCTACACCACGATGATGCTCGTCCTGCTCGTCGTCGCGCTGCGCTACGTCAACCCGACCCAACTGGTCGCGCGGGTCAAGGACGAGCCCGAGCACTGAGGCCGACCGTCGTCTCGGCGAGGATCTCGCCGGTTCGGCAGGCGAGCGAGACGAGTGCGGGCAGCTTCGTCCGCAGACCCCGGTAGGTCGCGGCGAGGGCGGGGTCGACAGGCACGGGATCGGTGTCGGCGCACTGCGGGGCGAGCCGGGTCACGGCCTCCCGAAGGTCGGCTGCCTCGCCGATGGCGAAGAGCCCGAGCGCCGCCGCGCCCAGCGTGGCGTCGTCGGTCGCACCCACCACCCGCGCCGGGCGGCCCAGCACCGCTGCCATCACCGCACGCCACAGCGGAGACCGGAACGTCGCACCGGCCAGTCGAACGTCGTCGACCGGCGTCAACGCGGCCAGTCGGTCGCAGAGTTCACCGAGTTGCAGGCAGACACCCTCCACGGCAGCCCGCGCCAGGTGGCCGCGGGAGTGCGCGGCGCGTAACCCGAGAAGCGCGCCCGGCGGGCCGGCAACCTCGTCCGTGCCCTGGTCGGGGAGCAGGTACGGCAGCATGACGAGGCCGTCGCTGCCGGGCGCCACCCGCTCGGCCAGATCCAGGAGCGCGGGGGTCTCCCCGTCGTCACCGGGCGACGGCGCGAGATCGGGCGCGAGGGTTCGCGCCGCCCACCGTACGACGTCGCCCCCGTTGCGCACCGCCCCGCCGACCACCCACGCGTCCTCGGTCAACGCGCCGCAGCAGAAGGACTCGTCCGGGTCGACGAGGGGCGCCGCGACGACGGTCCGCACGGCCCCGGTCGCGCCGAGCGTCAACAGGCCGACGGTCCGGTCGATGGCCCCCGCGCCCAGACTGCCCGAGGGGCCGCTGCCCGCGCCCACGACGACCGGTGTGCCGGACGGCAGTCCGACCGCGCGACCGACCGCCGCCGAGAGCCGCAGCACCGCCGTCGTGGGCAGGACCGAGGGCAGTTGACTCTCCGACACCCCGGCCAGATCGAGGATCGTACGGCTCCACTCCCGGCGGCGCACATCGAACAGCCCGGTGCCGGACGCCGCGGACAACTCCGTCACCATCGTGCCGGTGAGCCGATGGAGCAGGTAGTCCTTGAGGTCGACCCACCACCGCGTCGCCGCGCAGAGCCGGGGTTCGTGCCGGGCGAACCACAGCAGCTTGCAGAGCGGGCTCATCGGGCGCACGGGTGTGCCGGTCAGCCGGTGCAGCTCCCGGCTCTGACCGGAGGCCCGCAACTCGCGGGCCGCCTCCGACGATCGTGAGTCACGCCCGGTCAGCAGCGGCGTCACCGGCGTCAGTGTCGCGTCCAGGCCGATCAGGCCGTGCCGGGCGGCGCTCAGCGCGAGGGCGACCACCTCCGCACCGGCGGTGTCGGCGACACACGCCGCCGTCGCCGCGAGGGTGGCCGCCACGAGCACGTCCGGTTCCTGCACCTGCCAGCCGGGCGCCGGCTCCAGCAGCGGATATTCCCGAACCGCCTGGTGTCGCCCGGTGCCGTCGACAGCGAACGCGGTGGCCCGGACGGCGGTGCTGCCCACGTCGATCCCGAGGATGACACGACGGTCCGGCGCCATCAGCACATGGTCGAGAAGTGCCCGACGGTCCGGCAAGCGATTGCGCGCAGTTGTCGTCGTCGCGCTCGGTCGACCTCAGACCAGGAACTGCTCCCGCATCGTCGCGCCCAGGTTGATCCCGCCGACCGCCCGGGGGCTGGCCGGGTCGTGCACGGCGACGGTGTTGTTGCGCCGCATCAGCTCGCGGACCGCGGGCGGCAACCGGGGCGGGTCGTCCATGGCGGTGAGGACCTGCGCCGCGCTGGCGATCAGCCGGTCGACCAGGGCGGCGGCGTCGGTGTCCACCCGCACCCGGCCGTACTCCCAGCCGGCGGTGGTGAGGTCGAGCACCTCGAACACCCGGGTCAGCAGCGGGTTCGGGTCGGTCACCTGCTCCAGCCGGGGCGCCCGGTCGCCGACCACCGCGACAGCGGCGGTCACCTGCGCGTACGGGTGGAACCCGCAGGGCAGCGCGAACAGCGGCCAGCGCAGGGCCGGGCCGGCCTCCTTCCACAGCGGCCGGTAGTTGCGGCGGTGCACCAGCAGCCGCCGGCCGGTGCGCTGGTGGATCTGGTGCGCCTGGGCCTGGAGGTCGACGTGGGCCTCGTCGGCGACCTGGCTCACGATGCGGGCCGCGACCACCAGGCCGTCGTCGCTGTTCAGAGTGCCGGTCAGCGCCTCGACCTGCTCGGGGAAGCGGATCCGCGCGTGCGCGCCGTAGCGGGTCTGGACGTCCCGTAGCAACGCCTGCTGGTGACCCGGGTCAAGCTGGACGCGCTTGGTGCCAAACAGTCGACGCAGCCAACGCATGTCGCCTCGTTTCAGCAGAGCCGTCGCGGACGGCGGCAATGCTAGTGCGTCGACCATCGCCCGTGTTTCCAAGGGGTGGCTGGGAGACGTCGACACGTGTCACCGTCGGCGCGGCGCGACCAGTCCCGACTCGTACGCCCACACGACCAGCTGGGCGCGGTCACGGCAGTGCAGTTTGGTCATCGCCCGGTTGACGTGGGTCTTGGCGGTCAACGGGCTGATCACCATGCGGGCGGCGATCTCGTCGTTGGTCAGCCCTCGGGCGACGAGTTCGACGATCTCCCGTTCCCGGGTGGTCAGCACGTCCTGGCCGGCGGTCGGCGTGGCCGGTGGCGGGCCGGCCACGAACTCGCTGATCAGTGTCCGGGTGACGGTCGGCGCGAGCAGCGCGTCGCCGCGGGCCACCACGGCGACGGCGTGCAGCAGGTCGGCGGGGTCGGCGTCCTTGAGCAGGAAGCCGCTGGCGCCCGCGCGGAGAGCGGCGAAGACGTACGAGTCGAGCCCGTAGTTGGTCAGGATGAGCACCCGGACCGCGGCGAGGTCGGGGTCCGCCGCGATGCGGCCGGTGGCGTCGATGCCGTCGAGACCGGGCATCTGCACGTCCATCAGGACCACGTCCGGCCGTAGCCGTCGCGCGAGGTCGACAGCCGAGGCGCCGTCGGTGGCCTCGCCGACGACCTCGACGTCGTCCTCGGCGTCGAGCAGCGCCCGGAAGCCGGCCCGCATGAGCGCCTGGTCGTCGGCGAGCAGCACCCGGATCACGCCCGGCCCCCGTTGCTCACGCGGACTCCCGCAGCGGGATGGTCGCCCGTACCGTGAAGCCGTGGTCGTCGTTGGCGGCGGCCCGCAGCGTGCCGCCCAGCGCGGTGACCCGTTCCCGCATGCCGCGCAGCCCCACCCCCGGCGTGGGCGGCCGGGCGGACGACGCCTGCCCGTCGTCGGTGACCGCCACGGTGAGCCCGGTCGGGGCGTACTCGACGAGGACCTGCGCGGTGGCCGGGCCGGCGTGGCGGGCCACATTGGTCAGGGCCTCCTGGATGACCCGGTAACCGGCCTGGTCGACGTCGTCGGGCAGCCCCCGTGCCTGCCCGACGACCGTCACCCGCACCGGGACGCCGACCGCCCGGGTCCGTTCGGCCAGCTCCTCCACCCGGGACAGCCCGACCCGGTCACCGTCCTCGGGAGCGCGCAGGACGTCGAGGGTCGTCCGGAGTTCCCGCATCGCGGCGCCGCTGGCCTCCTGGATCGCCAGCAGCGTGGCCGACGGCTCCTCACCGTGCTTGCGGGCCAGGTGCACCGCGATCCCGGCCTGCACCTTGATCACCGAGATGCTGTGGGTCAGGGAGTCGTGCAGGTCGCGGGCGATGCGCAGGCGCTCCTCCCCGGCGCGGCGCAGGGCCACCTCCTCGCGGGTGCGTTCGGCCTCGATCGCCCGTTGTTCGACCTGCTCCAGGTACGCCTGGCGCTGCCGCGCGACGAGCCCGGCCACGTTCGCCGCCACGAACCAGCCCAGCAGCAGCGCCGTCCGTTCGGCGACCAGTTGGGCGGGACGGTCGCCCGGCGCGCTCGCGACGTCGCGGGCCAGGAAGCCGCCGAGGAAGGCGAGACTGGCCACGAGCGCCGCCGCCCGCTGCCCCCGCCAGGCGGCGACGTAGACAGCGCCCAGGACGGGAAACGCGGCGGACGCCCCGGGGTGCACCCGGAGATGGACGGCCAGCATGGCGGCGGTTACCACGCCCAGCGCCGGCACCGGGTACCGCCGGCACGCCGCCACGGCGACGACCATGGCCACCACCAGGACGACGTCGAGCACACCGATCCGCGCGGCGTCCGGGGTGAGCGCGGCGTTGCCGAGCAGGAGGGCGCCGAGGGCGAGGCCACTCAGGGCGTACGGGAGGTCGCGGCGCATTGTCGCACTGTAGAACGGTCGTCCCCGGCGTAGCGTCCCGCCAGCGTGGTAGATGCGGCGTACCACGGACGCGGTAGCGGCGGCGCCGCAAGTGTCCACGACGGAACGACGCTTTCCCCGGCCGCCGTGGCGAGCATCGAACCCATGACCTACCGCTTCTTCGCCCCGCCCCCCGCGAGGGCGGCGACCGGCCGCACCGCGGCGGTGTACCAACAGACGCGCGACGACTTTCTCGGGCCGCTGCCCACCTTCCAGGCCCTGTCGGCAGTGCCGGAGGTGCTGGCCGGGACGTGGTCGCTGATGCGGGAGGCCCTGCTCGCCGGGGACGCGTCCCGCACCGAGCGCGAACTCGTCGCGGCGGCGGTCTCCCGGGCCAACCGCTGCCAGTTCTGCCTCGACGCCCACGTGCTGCTGCTGCACGCGCTCGGCGAGCCGCGGCTGGCCGCCGCCGTCGCCCGTGGTGACACGCCACCCCAGCAGAGGCACGCCGAACTCGTCCGCTGGGCGCAGTCCAGCCGCAACCCCCGGGCCGCCGGCTGGAGCAGCCCGTACCGCCCGGAGATCACCGGCACCCTGCTCGCCTTCCACTTCATCAACCGGGTCGTCTCGGCCCTGCTCGACCCGGACCTGCTCCCCGGCGGCCTGCACCGCGCCCCGCTGGTGCGCTCGGTCGGCGGCCGGTTCTACGCCAGGGCGGCCCGGGAACCGAAGGAACCCGGTCGCAGTCTCCCGCTGCTCGACGCCGCCGACGCCACGACGCCACCCGGCTGGGCGGGGGACAGCCCGGTGGGCGTCGCGTACGTGGCCCTGCGGCACGCCGCCCTGCGGGGCGGGGAGCTGCTGGGCGAGGTCGCCCGCCAGACCGTCACGGCCACCGTGCGCTGGGAGGACGGGCGGTTCCCGGCCCGACCCGCCGACTGGGCCGTCGACCTGGTCCGGGACATCCCCGGCACGGACCGCATCGGCACCCGGATAGCGCTGCTGGTGGCGTTCGCGCCCAGCGCCGTCAGCCCGGGTGACGTCGCGCTCTGGCGACTGTCGCACCCGCACGACGCCGACCTCGTCCGGCTGGTCGCCTTCGGGGCGATCGCCGCCACCGACCACGTCGCCCGCGCCCTGGCGACGGCCCACAGCTAGGAGACCCCGATGCGTAAGGCATTCATGATCAGCAGCGGCCTGTTGCTCACGGCGTACGCCCTCCAGTTCGTGTTCGCCGCCATGGGCGGGTTCACGAAACCCGCCGGCGACGACGCGTACACCCTGCACAGCGTCAACGGCATGGCGGTCATCCCGGCCCTCAGCCTGCTCACCGTCCTGTTCGCGGCCCTGGCGAAGGCGCCCGGCCGGCTGGTCGGGCTGGCGACCCTCCCGCTCGGCCTGGTCGTTCTCCAGCCGGTCCTCGCCATGCTCGCCAACGGGTCCGCCGACGCCACCGGCGCCAGCACGCCCCTCGGGTTGGTCATCGGTGGGCTGCACGCGCTCAACGGGATCGTCGCGGTGCACGTCGTGGCCGCCGTCATGCGGGGAGTGGGTCGGTTGAGCAGCGACGCTCCGGCGGCCGTCCGGGAAGAGGCCCCGGCGTGAGCACCGGATCGCTGCTCGTGGGAGACCTGCTGCTGACGATCCTCGCCGCCGGTGGGTGGTTGGGAGGCGGCGCCGCGGCGGCCGTCCGCCGTCGGGGGCTCGCCCGGGGCCTGGCGGCCCTCGGGCTGCTCGCCACGCTCGCCCGCGCGATCACCATCGCCGCTCTCGCCCGCGCCGGCTGGTGGTTCGCCGCCGAGAAGGTCCTGATCGCCGCGCCGCTGTCCCTCGTCGCGGTGGTCGTCGCGGGGCCGCGGGCGCTGCGGCCCCCGGGCGACATCCGGGCCGTCGCGGTCGGGCTCCTGTTCGCCGGGTACGCCACGAGCGCCGGCCTGCTCGTCACGGTCCTGCACGGCTACCCGGCGTCGGCGGGCACGGGACTGCTGGCGGTGGCCGGCGTCGTCGCCGCGACTGTCGTGACGTGGCGCGCGCTCGGCGCACGGCCGCCCCGCGCGGCGTCCCGGGTCGCCGTCGCGGTAGTTGTGGTGGCGTTGGTGACCGGAACCGGCCTGACCGCCGCCGCGGGCGGACGTGCCCCGAGCGCGCCGCACGCGCACGACCACCCGGTGGACCGGATCGCCGCCGAACCCACCCGGCTGTTCACGCTCACCGCCGCGACCGCCACCGTACGCGTGAGCGGCCGGGACGTCGCGGCGTGGGCGTTCAACGGGCAGGTGCCCGGCCCGGAGCTGACCGCCACCGTCGGCGACGTCGTGCAGGTGACGCTGCGCAACCGGGACATCGGACGTGGCGTCACGCTGCACTGGCACGGGTACGACGTGCCGAACGGTCAGGACGGGGTGCCCGGCGTCACCCAGGCGGCGGTGCTGCCCGGCGAGGAGTTCGTCTACCGGTTCCGGGCCGAGCAGGCCGGGACGTACTGGTACCACACGCACTCGGTCTCCGACGTCGGCGTGCGCAGGGGTCTCTACGGGGTCCTGGTGGTGCGCCCGCAGCCGCCGACCGGCCTCGACCTCACGGTGCCCGTGCACACGCTGGCGGGCCTCGCGCTACCACCGGCGCGCTCGGAGCAGGTCCGGGCCGGCGCGCCCGTACGGTTGCGTCTGATCAACACCGACAGCACCACCCACCGCTACGCCCTCGCCGGCACCGCGTTCCGGGTCGCCGCGATCGACGGCGTGGATCTGCGGGGGCCGACGCCGCTCGCGGACACCGCCGTGCTGATCCCGGCCGGAGGCCGCTACGACCTCGTGTTCGACGCGCCGCCCACACCGGTGGCGCTGCTCGTCGACGGACGGGTCGTCTTCTCGACCGGCCCGGTGTCCACCGCGACCGGGGACTGGCCGCTGCTGGATCCGCTGCGCTACGGCGTGCCCGTCCCGGTGCCGTGGTCCCGGTACGACCGGAGGTTCACCCTCGTCCTGGACCGTGGTCTCGACCTGCGCGCCCTGGTGCCGCGCTACGCGCACACCGTCAACGGCGCGGCCGACAGGGACATCCCCCCGCAGGTCGTCCGCCTCGGCGACGTCGTCCGCTTCACGATCGTCAACCGGTCGCAGGTCGTCCACCCCTGGCACCTGCACGGTCACCACGTCCTGGTGCTGTCCCGTGACGGCGAGCCGGCGGCCGGCAGCCCGCTGTGGCTGGACTCGTTCGACGTCCGCCCCGGGGAGGTGTGGGAGGTGGCGTTCCGGGCCGACAACCCCGGGGTGTGGGCGAACCACTGCCACAACCTGGCGCACGCCGACGCCGGGATGACGACGCACCTGATGTACTCGTGACCGCCGCCGTCGTCGGTCGCCCTCCGGGTAGGTTCGTGCCATGAGTGACGACAGCTTCCGCTCGGTGGAGATCGAGCGCGCCAGCCTGGGCAGCTACTTCGTACGCAACGTGCGGGGCGGGTCGGTGACGGTGGGCACCGGTGACGACGCCAGCTTCACACCGGTGGAGCTGCTGCTGGCCGCCATCGGCGGCTGCACCGCCGTGGACGTCGACTACATCACCAGCCGTCGCGCCGAGCCGACCCGCTTCGTCGTCCAGGTCACCGGCGACAAGATCCGGGACGAGGCCGGCGGTAACCGGATGCAGAACCTGAAGGTCGAGTTCTCGGTGACGTTCCCGGAGGGCGCCGAGGGCGACAGGGCCCGAGAGGCGCTGCCCCGGTCGCTCCAGCAGTCGCACGACAGGTTGTGCACCGTCTCCCGCACCGTCGAGCTGGGCACTCCGGTCACCACTGTCAGCGCCTGAGCACGGCTACTCAGGTTCCGCGCGGTGCGCTTGTGTGAAGGTGACAGGATGCGTCGACTGCTGGTGCCGCTGCTGATGGTGTTCGCTGTCGGCGCGGCGTGCGCCGAGCCGACCGCTCCGGCGGACCGCGCGGAGGGGTCGGTCGCGGAGGCTGCGCCCACCGCGCTGCTCCCCGACGGCAGTGTTCCGTGGGCCGACCTGAGGATCACGGCGGAGGACCTCAACGGTCGTCCCGCCGGGCCGCGTGTCCCGGCCCCCGGAAGTGCGCCGTGCCGGGCCGAGCAGCTGTCCGGCCGGCTCGACACCTGGACGCGTCCGGGCGCCGGTGGCGAGACTCCCCGAGGCTTCGACGCGGCGATCGGCAAGCTCATCGGAGAGGTGGACGTGCGCAACACGTCCACTGTCGAGTGCACAGTGCGGGGTGAGGTGCCCACGACCATGCTCGCCGGTGAGCGCGAGATCCCCATGCACTACACGCACGACATCGACGAGGCGGGGCGGAGCCGGGTCGTCGCGGTGCCGGCCGGTGGGCACGCGCGCCTGCGCCTGGACTGGTCGGGGCCGTTCTGCCAGTCCGTGCGACCGCCGGTGGAGCTGGCGATCGAACTGCCGGACGACGGCGGCACCCTGCGAGCGCCGGTCACCGCCGACGACCGTCCGGGCTGCCCCCAGGGGGAGGGGGTCAACCCCCGTGCGCGGGCGACGTTGTACGCGAGCGGATTCACCGAACCGGCGGTGGTGCCGACGCCCCGGTCCTCGCCACTCGACCAGCTCACCGTCGATGTCCAGGGCCCGACGACGGTGAAGGCCGGCTCGCCGGTCACGTTCCGGGTCACGCTCGGCAACCCGACCGGACGTCCGCTCGCGCTGGACCCGTGCCCCGGCTACCTGGTGGAGCGCTTCTCGCTCGGCGACGCGACGAACGAGGCGGTGAACACGGCACAGCTGTACCGGTTGAACTGCCACCCGCTCGCCCAGATCCCGGCCCGCGGCGTAGCCGTGTTCGAAATGGTCGTCGAGGTACCTGCCGCGATGCGTTCGGGTCGCGAGCTGACCATTACCTGGAAGCTTTATCTGCCGCACTACGGGCAGCGTGGCAACCAGTTCGACGTATTTTCGACGACGGTCTCCTGAGCGCGTGTCTTGAGGGTGTGGGAGCGCTCCCGTAGCATGTCGGACGCGGCCTGTTAACGCTCACAAGCATCATGCGGCAGCGACCACCACCAATGCATGGGCCGCCGTCCCGTCAGGAGGGTGCTAATGAAGAGATCCAGAGCCACCAATGTCGGCCTGGTATCGGCCGGCGTCGCGTTAGTGGTGTCGTCCTCGATTGTCGCGGCGTTGCCGGCCGGCGCCGCCGCCGCCGGGTGCTCGGTGACGTACGCCGTGTCGTCGCAGTGGCAGGGCGGGTTCGGGGCCAACGTGTCCATCACGAACCTGGGTGACGCGGTGAGCAGTTGGACGTTGACGTGGTCCTACGGCGCCGGGCAGACGGTGACGCAGGCCTGGAACACGACGCTGACGCAGAGCGGCGCGGCGGTGACGGCGCGGAACGTGAGCTACAACGCCGCGATCCCGACCAACGGCAGCGTGTCGTTCGGCTTCAACGGGTCGTGGACGGGCAGCAACCCCGCGCCGACGACCTTCGCCCTCAACGGCGTCACCTGCACCGGCGGTACGACGAACCCGCCGACCGACCCGCCGACCGACCCGCCTACCGACCCGCCGACCGATCCGCCCACGACGCCGCCGACCACGTGTAACCTGCCGTCGACGTACCGCTGGTCGTCGACCGGCGCGCTGGCGCAGCCGAGGTCGGGTTGGGTCTCGCTGAAGGACTTCACCGTCGCGCCGTACAACGGCCAGCAGCTCGTCTACGCGACGACCCACGACACCGGGACCAGGTGGGGTTCGATGAACTTCAGCCTGTTCACGAACTACTCGCAGATGGCGTCGGCGACGCAGAACCCGATGAACTCCGCGACCGTCGCGCCGTCGCTGTTCTACTTCGCGCCGCGCAACATCTGGGTGCTGGCGTACCAGTGGGGCGGCCCGGCGTTCTCGTACCGGACGTCGACCAACCCGACGAACGCGAACGGGTGGTCGTCGCCGCAGACGCTGTTCAGCGGCAGCATCTCCAACTCCGGCACCGGCCCGATCGACCAGGCGTTGATCGGTGACGACCAGAACATGTACCTGTTCTTCGCCGGTGACAACGGCCGGATCTACCGGGCCAGCATGCCGATCGGGAACTTCCCGGGCAGCTTCGGCTCGAACTACACCACGATCATGACGGACTCGACGAACAACCTGTTCGAGGCCGTTCAGGTCTACAAGCTCCAGGGGCAGAACCGCTACCTGATGATCGTCGAGGCGATCGGTTCGCAGGGCCGCTACTTCCGGTCGTTCACCGCCAGCAGCCTGGGTGGCACCTGGACGCCGCAGGCCACCAGTGAGAGCAACCCGTTCGCCGGCAAGGCCAACAGCGGCGCCACCTGGACCAACGACATCAGCCACGGTGAGCTGCTGCGGACCAACGCGGACCAGACGATGACCGTCGACCCGTGCAACCTGCAACTGCTCTACCAGGGTCGCTCACCGAACTCCGGTGGCGACTACGGGCTGCTGCCGTACCGGCCGGGTCTGCTGACCCTGCAACGCTGACCGCACAACCCGACCATCCGGGCGGGTCCGGCAGGACGCCGGGCCCGCCCGCCCCGTTGCGGCGCGACCTGCGGCGCCGGAAACGGGATTGTGTCCGACGGTTCTGGGATGATGCGCCGGTCGATCTGTCGACATCACCTGACTCGAAGGGGCACCGCGATGGCACCTGTCATCTCCACGCTGTTCATCTCGGCCGACGGCGTGGCCGAGATCGACCCGGACTGGCACTTCCCGTACTTCGACGAGAACATGGGTCGCGCCGTCACCGAGGACTACGCAACCGCCGACGTGCTGCTGATCGGTCGCGAGACCTATGACAGCTTCGCCGGGGCGTGGCCTGACCGGGAGGCCGCCGGTGGCGAGGACGCGCCGTTCGCCAAGCAGCTCGGCGACATGCGCAAGGTCGTGGTCTCGCGCCAGCCGCTGGAGTTCTCCTGGCGTAACTCGGAGCTGATCCAGGGGGAGCTGCCCGCCGCCGTCGCCGCCCTCAAGGCCGACGCCGGTGTGCGCGGCATCCTCATCCCCGGGTCGATCTCCGTGGTGCAGCAACTGCTCGCCGCGGGGCTGGTGGACGAGCTGCGGCTGCTGGTGCACCCCGTGGCGGCGCGCAAGGGTCGCCGGCTGTTCGACGAGGGCGACGCCGCGTACCACCTGCGTGTGGTGGCGTCCGAGGCGTTCCCGACGGGTGTGCTCCGCGTGATCTACGCGCCGGCGCCGGCGCCGGGCGCGGCCGGCTACGACGACGTCAAGGACCAGGTGCCCGCCGGCGCCTGACGGCCCGCGCCGGGCGTCCTCGTCTCCGGATCGTCGGAGGTCCGTGTGACGATCTCCGTCGTGACCGCGTGGACCTACAACGACCGCCCCGAGGGCGTCCGCTTCCTCACCGACCGCATTCCCGAGCCCGACCGCACCACCATCGAGGACGAGCTGTGGTCCTGGATCGTGCGCGGCGAGACCGACGCCGACGAGTTCGTCGATTTCTTCGACGACGAGGAGGAGCGCTGCGGCACCACCGACGACGAGTTGCGGGAGGCGCACGACAGGGCGCTCACCGCCCGGCGGGCGCAGCAGCGTGAGTGGGGCGAGGTGCACGGCAACATCAGCCGTGCCTTCGCCGAGCTCAACGACCTGGGGGTGTTGGCCCGGGCCAATTTCAGCTGTTGTGGCACCTGCGCGGGGGCTGAGATCGACGACGAGCGCGACGACTCCCGGCACTGGCGCGGATACCTCTGGTTCCACCAGCAGGACACCGAGTCTCTGCTCGCCAGTGCCGACGGCGAGGTCTACCTCGGCTACGGCGTCTACCCTCCGCCCGACTTCGACGAGGCCGCCTACGAGCGCCTGTCCGAGGCTGAGCAGCAGGCCGGCTACCAGGCCGATCTCGAGCGGCTGCTCGACGACGTCGCGTTCCCCGTGCTGCGCCGGCACGGCATGCGGGTGGAGTGGAACCGCAAGCAGTCCCGGCGGATCAGGGTCACCGGCGCGCAGTGGTATGCGCCGGTGGATTGAGCGACACCGATCCATCCCACACTTCGGGCGGATTTTTAGTGAGGTTCATCGATATTGACGAGCGGCGTCGGCGGCGAAAGGATCTCGGCACCACCCCACCGTGATCCCTCCTGGGAGGCGCCATGACCCGTCCCCGCCTGCCCCTGCTGCGGGCAGCCACCCGGCTGGCCGCACTCGCCGTCGCCACCGCCGGTGTGCTGCTCACCGTCGCCACGCCCGCCAGCGCCGCCGTGCCCACCGGCCGCTACGTCGCGCTGGGTGACTCGTACACCGCCGGGCCGCTGATCCCCACCCAGGTCGACCTGAACTGTCTGCGGTCCAACCGGAACTACCCGTCGCTGGTGGCGGCGTCCGCCGGCTCCTCGTCGTTCGTCGACGTGAGCTGCTCCGGCGCCACCACCGACGACATCCTCTACGGCGGCAGCGGGCAGCTGGGCATCACGCTGCCGCCGCAGCTGAACGCGGTCACCTCGAGCACCGCGCTGGTGACGGTGCAGATCGGCGGCAACGACATCGGCTTCTCCGGAATCATCAGCGCCTGCGCGGAGGCGAGCGTCAGCAGTCCTCTCGGGTCGCCGTGCAAGAACCAGTACACCGCCGGTGGCGTCGACCAGTTGCAGCAGCGGATCGTCGCCGCCACGCCGAAGATCACCGCCACGCTCCAGGCGATCCGGCGTGCCGCGCCGAACGCCCGGGTCGTGGTCCTGGGCTACCCGGCGATCCTGCCGGACACCGGCTACGGCTGCTGGCCCGTCGTGCCGATCGCCTACCAGGACGTGCCGTACCTGCGCACCATCGAGAAGTCCCTCAACGCGATGCTGGCCACCGCCGCGAGCGCCAACGGCGCCACCTACGCCGACGTCTACACCCCGTCGATCGGCCGGGACGCGTGCAAGAGCAGCGGCACCCGGTGGGTCGAGGGGTTGGTGCCGCAGAACTCGGCAGCGCCCTTCCACCCCAACGCCCGTGGTGAGCAGGGCATGGCCACCGCTCTGCTGGCCCGGCTGAGCAGCTGAGCGGCCGGTGACCTGACGGCGGGGCGGGCGCCCGGTGCGCCCGCCCCGCCGCTGTCATCCGTCGCTCTGCCGGCCCTCGCGGGGCGACGCCCAGCCCTGCCGGTGCAGGCGCTCGATGCCGTCCAGCAGCAGGTCCAGCGCGAACTCGAACTCGAACTGGTCGTCGCAGCCCTGGCCGAGGACCGACCCGTCGTCGTGCGCGGCCGCCAGAGCCACCTCCGCGACGTGCGGGAACCGGGCCGCGATCTCCGGTGGTAGAGCGGCCGGCGGGTCCGGCTCGCCGCGGCCGGACCGGCCGGCGCGTCGGGAGGCGTCGAAGAGTTCCTGGCTGAAGCCCAGGACGCGACTGCCCATGGCGTGCATCACGTGGTGGGCGAGGTCGACGGAGAACCCTCCCGCCCGCAGTGTCCCGATCACCCCGTCGAGATAGGCGAGGATGGCCGGGGTGGCCATGTTCCGCGACTCGATCGCGAGCGGCGCCCAGGGGTGCCGGCGCAGCGTCCGCCGAGCCGAGAGGATGCGCTGTCGGACGGCGGACTTCCAGTCGGCGTCCGACCCGGGCGCGTCGATCTCGCCGACCACCACGTCGATCATGCCGTCGAGCAGCTCGTCCTTGTTGGACACGTGCTTGTAGAGGGCCATCGGTACGACGCCCAGGTCCTGGGCGAGGTTGCGCATGCTGAGCGACTCGATCCCGGTCTCGTCGGCGAGCGCGACGGCGGCGCGTAGCACCCGATCCCTGCTCAGCGGTGTGCGGCGCAGCGTCTCCGCCTGCTCGGCCATCTCGCTCCTCGTCGTCCGTCGGTCAACCGAACCCTAATCTCCTTGACAGGTGTACGGCGTACACCTAGCCTTTTCCGCAGGAGGGTGTACGCCGTACACCAGGGGAGGGGTGACCCGCATGAAGGCGATCGTCCAGGACCGGTACGGCCCACCCGAGGCGCTCACGCTCGCCGACGTGGACCCGCCGACGCCCGCCGCCGACGACGTGCTCGTCCGCGTCGAGGCGGCCGCGCTCAACGCGTACGACTGGCATGTGATGCGGGGTGATCCCCGGATGGCGCGGTTGGCGATGGGGTGGTCGCGGCCCCGCGCGCGCATCCCCGGCCGGGACTTCGCCGGCCGGGTGGAGGCGGTGGGCGACCGGGTGCGACACGTCCGCCCCGGCGACGCCGTCTTCGGCGATCTCGGAGAGGCCGGCGGCGCGTTCGCGGAGTACGTGTGCGTGCCGGAGGGTCTGGTCGCGGCGCGACCGGCGAACCTGACCCCGCAGCAGGCCGCCGCCCTGCCGCTGGCCGGCGCCACCGCGCTCCTGGGTCTGGAGGCGGGGCGGGTCGGCCCCGGCTGCCGCCTCCTGGTCAACGGGGCGTCCGGTGGCGTCGGCACGCTGGCGACCCAGCTGGCGACGGCGCTCGGCGCGACGGTGACCGCCGTGTGCGGCACCCGCAATGTCGAGCTGGTCCGGTCGCTCGGCGCCGCGCACGTCGTCGACTACACACGCGCCGACTTCGCCACTGACACCCGCCGCTACGACGCGGTGTTCGACCTGGTTGGCAACCGTTCACTCACGGCGCTGCGCCGGGTGCTCACCCCGACCGGGACGCTGGTGCTCTCCGGCGGCGGTGTCTACCGCGGCGGCAGCCTGATCGGGCCGCTCGGGCTCATCGCGCGGGGGCGGTTGCTGGCGCCGTTCGTGCGGCACCGCGTCGTCGTCCTCGCGGCCGTGCCCGGTCGGCGGCACCTCGACGCGCTCCGCGTCCACGCCGAGAGCGGCCGCCTCACCCCGGTCATCGACCGGGCCTATCCGCTGCGCGACGTGCCCCGGGCCCTGCGCTACCTCGAGGTCGAGCACGCGCGGGCGAAGGTGGTCGTCACCGTCTGACGCCCGGTGCCGGTCGGCGGCCCCGGCACACCTCTGGCGTGACGGCCGGGGGCCGCCACGCCAGAGGTGTGGTGTCAGACGTTCGGTGTCAGCTGGTACGGCAGCTGACCGTCGGCCAGTTCCAGTTGCCGTTGGCCATGATCGTGATGCCGAAGTTGTTGCCGTTGCCGTTCGGCCTGGCCGTGACGGTGCCGCTGGTGCCGCTGACGGAGGCGTTCCAACTGTTCTGGATGCTCTGGCCGCCACCGAGGCCGAGGCTGACCACCCAGTTGTTGGTGCCGCTGACCGCGACGTTCAGGTTGAAGCGGTCACCCCACGACTGACCGGCGGAGAGCACCGCGGTGCAGTTGCCGGTGCCCGGGTTGCCGGTGGTCGGCGGGGTGGTCGGGTTGCCGCCGCCGCCCTCCCAGACGTTGATGTCGGAGCTGCCCTGGCTCTGGTAGCCCTCGGTGGCCATGATCTGGTACGAGTGGTTGCTGCCGAGGTTCAGGCCGGCGCGGGCCCAGGCGTCGAAGTGGTTGGCGGTGGTGATGGTGCCGCTGGAGCGCTTCTGCTGGCGGACGCTCCAGTACTGGTAGAACGTCTGGGTGCCGTCGATCGACGGGGCGTTGACCCGCTGGCTGCGCAGGATGTCGTAGGTGCCGCCGTCGGTGGTGACGGTGCCCAGCCGCTGGGCGCCGCTGCTCGGGTTGTAGTTGCCGAAGTTCTCCACCACGTAGTACTCGATGAGCGGGTTGCGCGTCCATCCGTACAGGGCGAGGTAGGTGTTGTTGTTACCCGGGTTGTAGCTGCCCGAGTAGCTGACCGTACGCCGGTTGCCGGTGGCCCAACCCTTGCCGCCGACCCAGTTGTTGGTGCTCCGGTCCCAGCTGCTGGAGTAACGGCCGTTCTCGCGCAGCGTCATGCTGGCGTTGCCGCTGTCCTTCCAGAACGAGAAGTAGTAACCGTTGTGGGTGCCGGTGGTGCTCGAGCTGACCGTGCGGTCGGCCTCGGCGTACGCGTTGGTGGCCGTCACCGTGCCGGTGACCGCCAGGGCGACGGCGCAGGCGGCGCCGAGGAGCAGCCGCATGCGGCCGCGTCTTCCCGGGGTGATCGGGGTGTGGCTGGTGTCGCTCATGGACGTGTTTCCTCCTTGTGACAGCTGGCCGGAGGCCAGCGGCGCGGTACGCCCCAGCAGGCTGCCGGTGGCCGGGTAACGGCCACGGGCGTCATACCGCTCGGTGGTGGTGGCCGGTCGTCCTGCACGACGACCGGAGGAGTGGGTCGCGCTGACTGACATTGACGGCGATTGAGTGCCGTCGATGGGGACCGTATTGACCCGGCCGTTGTCTTGTCAACAAGTTCCGGAAACACGTCGGCAACAGCGGCCCCGGCCATGATCCAGTGGCGGAAAGCATCAACCGAGGTCAGTAGTCGATCAGTGGTCCAGGCCGAGTCGGCGCGATCTCGCTGCTGGATCAGGTCCCGATCAGAATTGGTCGGAAGTTCCGGAGACTTTTCGGAGGGCGTGCAGGCGGGCGGCCGAGCGGGTCAGGTGATCGCGTTCGGCGAGGTTCGGCGCCTTCTGGGCTGCCGTGGCGTACAGCCGTGCCGCCGTCGCGAGGTCGCCGTCACGCTCGTGCAGGTACGCCGACACCGCCGTGTGCCGGGGCAGCGTGTCGTCCAGCGCCGCGAGCGCCGCCAGGCCGGCGCGCGCCCCGTCCGCCTCGCCGACGGCCACCGCCCGGTTCAACCGGACGACCGGGCTGTCGGTCAGTCGCGTGAGTTCGTCGTACCACTCGACGATCTGCACCCAGTCGGTGGCCTCCGCCGTCGGCGCGTCGGCGTGCAGCGCCGCGATGGCGGCCTGGGCCTGGAACTCGCCCAGCCTGTCGCGAGCGAGGGCCGCCTGGAGGATCCGCACGCCCTCGGCGATCATCCGGGTGTTCCAGCGGCCGCGGTCCTGATCCGCCAGCGGCACCAGGCTGCCGTCGGCCGCCGTACGGGCGGCACGCCGGGCGTGGTGCAGCAGCATGAGCGCGAGCAGCCCCGCCACCTCGGGGTGGTCGATCACGGCCGCGAGTTGCCGGGTGAGCCGGATGGCCTCCGCGGCGAGGTCGACGTCTCCCGAATAGCCCTCGTTGAAGACCAGGTAGAGGACGCGCAGCACGGTGGCGACGTCGCCGGGTCTGTCGAGGCGTACGCCGGTGACGGTGCGTTTCGCCCGGCTGATGCGCTGCGCCATGGTCGCCTCGGGGACCAGGTAGGCCTGTGCGATCTGACGGGTGGTGAGCCCGCCGACGGCGCGCAGCGTGAGCGCGACGGCGGACGACGGCGTCAACGACGGGTGCGCGCAGAGGAAGTAGAGCTGGAGCGTGTCGTCGGCGCTGGGAACGGGCCCGGGCGCCGGCTCCTCGTCGACGAGATCCTCGCGCCGACGCCGTGCGGTGTCGGCGCGGGCCGCGTCCAGGAACCGGCGCCAGGCCACGGTGACCAGCCAGCCGCGCGGGTCGCGCGGGGGATCGGCCGGCCAGGCGCGGACCGCCTCGACCAGCGCGTCCTGCACGGCGTCCTCGGCCGCCGCGAAGTCGACTCCGCGGCGGACGAGGACTCCGAGCACGCCCGGCGTGAGGCTGCGCAGCAGCGCCTCGTCCAGCTCGGTGGTCATTCGGTGACGGTCGGCGGCTCGGTGAGGAAGGGTCGCAGTTCGAGCCACTCGTGGATCGGCTTGCCGCCCGCCCCGGGAGCGGCGGACAGCTCCCCGGCCAGCTCGACGGCCCGCTCGTAGCTGTCGACGTCGATCACCATCCAGCCGGCGATGAGGTCCTTGGTCTCGGCGAAGGGGCCGTCGGTGACCGGCGGTCGCCCCTCGCCGTCGTACCGGACGAAGGTGCCTTCGGGGGCGAGCGCCTGGGCGTCGACGAACTCGCCGGTCTCCTCCAGCCGGGCCGCGAAGTCGTTCATGTACCGCATGTGGGCCGAGATCTCCTCCGGCGTCCACTCGGTCATCGGCACGTCGTTGACCGCGGCCGGGGCGCCCCGGTAGTGCTTCAGCAGCAGGTACTTGGCCATGTGCTTCTCCTTGGTGCGGTGGCGACCCTCTGTGGTCACGTTCACCTCGGGGACGGAGCCGATCGCCGGGTCTCGACATCGCTGCCCGGATTTTTTCCTCAGGCAGGTTAACCTCGGGTGAATCGTCCGGTGTTGCGGCATCCCGAGGTGGTGCCAAACTTGATTCGTTCCAGAATAGTGGGCTAGTGTTCCTACCCGTGACGACCGACTTCGAGGCGCAACTTCGGGCCGCCTCGTTGCGCGTGACCCGACCACGGTTGGCGGTGCTCGCGGCGCTGCGCGACCACCCGCACATCGCCACCGACGCGGTGATCGCGCTGGTCCGGGCCGATCACCCCACGATCTCCCACCAGGCCGTCTACGACGTGCTGCGGGTGCTCACCGACACGGGCCTGGTGCGACGCATCCAGCCCGCCGGGGCGATCGCCCGCTACGAGTCCCGCGTCGCGGACAACCACCACCACATCGTGTGCCGCTCCTGCGGCGCCATCGCCGACGTCGACTGCGCCGTCGGTCACGCCCCCTGTCTCACCGCCTCCGACGACCACGGCTTCGTGGTCGACGAGGCGGAGGTCGTCTACTGGGGCACCTGCCCCGACTGCGCGACCGCCCGCACGCCCCAGAGATCCGCAAGCTCGGAAGGAAGTTCATGAGCGACACCCAGGACAACGGCCCCGTCAGCGCGCAGGGTGTGGACCAGAAGGCAGCCGCCGGCTGCCCGGTCGCGCACGACTCGGTGACCGCCCACGGCAGCGAGAGCGAGAACCCGGCGATCGACTCGCCGACCCCGAAGACCGGTGGCCGCCCGCGCACCAACCGTGACTGGTGGCCCAACCAGCTCGACCTCTCGGTGCTGCACGCCCACTCGCCCAAGGGCAACCCGCTGGGCGCGGACTTCAGCTACGCCAGGGAGTTCGCCAAGCTCGACGTCGAGGCGCTCAAGCGGGACATCGTCGAGGTGCTCACCACCTCGCAGGACTGGTGGCCGGCCGACTTCGGGCACTACGGCGGCCTGATGATCCGGATGAGCTGGCACGCCGCCGGCACGTACCGGATCGAGGACGGCCGCGGCGGGGCGGGCGACGGCGGGCAGCGGTTCGCGCCGCTGAACAGCTGGCCGGACAACGCCAACCTGGACAAGGCCCGCCGGCTGCTCTGGCCGGTCAAGCAGAAGTACGGCCAGCAGATCTCCTGGGCCGACCTGCTCGTGCTCGCCGGCAACGTCGCCCTGGAGTCGATGGGCTTCAAGACCTTCGGCTTCGGCTTCGGTCGCGAGGACGTGTGGGAGCCGGAGGAGATCTTCTGGGGTCCGGAGGACACCTGGCTGGGCGACGAGCGCTACACCTCCGAGAAGGAGATGTCCGCAGGCGTCGGCTCGACCGAGATGGGCCTCATCTACGTCAACCCGGAGGGTCCCCGCGGCAACGCGGACCCGGCGGCGGCGGCGCACTTCATCCGTGAGACCTTCGGCCGGATGGCGATGAACGACGAGGAGACCGTCGCCCTCATCGCCGGTGGCCACACCTTCGGCAAGACCCACGGCGCCGGTGTCGCCGACAACCACGTCGGTCCCGAGCCGGAGGGCGCCCCGCTGGAGGCGCAGGGCCTGGGCTGGCTGAGCACCCACGGCAGCGGCAAGGGCGCCGACACGATCACCAGCGGTCTCGAGGTGACGTGGACCGACGTGCCGACGCAGTGGAGCAACCGCTTCTTCGAGATCCTGTTCGGCTACGAGTGGGAGCTGACCACCAGCCCGGGTGGCGCGAAGCAGTGGGTCGCCAAGGACGCCGAGGCCATCATCCCGGACCCGTTCGACCCGTCGAAGAAGTACAAGCCGACGATGCTCACGACCGACCTGTCGCTGCGCGTCGACCCGGCGTACGAGAAGATCTCGCGCCGCTTCCTGGAGAACCCGGACGAGTTCGCGCTGGCCTTCGCCAAGGCGTGGTACAAGCTGCTGCACCGCGACATGGGCCCGATCGAGCGCTTCCTCGGACCGTGGGTGGCGGAGCCGCAACTGTGGCAGGACCCGGTGCCGGCCGTCGACCACGAGCTGGTGGGTGACGCCGACGTCGCCGCCCTCAAGGCCAAGGTGCTCGAGTCCGGTCTCACCACGGCCCAGTTGGTCTCCACCGCCTGGGCGTCCGCCGCGAGCTTCCGCAACACCGACAAGCGCGGTGGCGCCAACGGCGCGCGGATCCGCCTGGAGCCGCAGCGCAGCTGGGAGGTCAACCAGCCGGAGCAGCTGGCGAGCGTGCTGAGCACGCTCGAGGGCATCCAGCAGGAGTTCAACGCCGCCGGTGGGGCGAAGATCTCGCTGGCCGACCTGATCGTGCTGGCCGGCTCGGCCGCGGTGGAGAAGGCGGCGCGCGACGCCGGTGTCGAGGTGACAGTGCCGTTCCGGCCGGGCCGCACCGACGCCAGCCAGGAGCAGACCGACGTGGAGTCGTTCCGGGTCCTGGAGCCGCGTGCCGACGGGTTCCGTAACTACCTGCGTCCGGGCGAGAAGACCCAGCCGGAGGTGCTGCTCATCGACCGCGCCTACATGCTCAACCTCAGCGCGCCCGAGATGACCGTCCTCGTCGGCGGTCTGCGCTCCCTCGGCGCCAACACCGGTGGCACCCAGCACGGGGTCCTCACCGACCGGCCGGGCGTGCTCACCAACGACTTCTTCGCCAACCTGCTGTCGCCGGGCACCCGGTGGGCCGCGTCGAAGACCGACGAGCACGTGTACGAGATCCGCGACCTGGCCACCGACGAGGTGAAGTGGACGGCCACCGCTGTCGACCTCATCTTCGGGTCCAACTCGCAGCTGCGGGCCCTCGCGGAGGTCTACGCCAGCCAGGACGGCCGGGACAAGTTCGTCACCGACTTCGTGGCCGCCTGGACCAAGGTCATGGAGCTGGACCGCTTCGACCTGGTCTGACAGGTTCCCACTGACGAGCCCCGGTCAACCCGACAGCGGTTGGCCGGGGCTCCGTCGGATCCGGCCGTCGGGCCTGGTGTGGGTGCCACCGCCAGGTTGCGACCACGTCGCGGTCGGCTATCGACGGATCTCGCCGTCGGCGGCTACCCTGTGGCACCCAGGAGAATCGATGTGAGGAGATGCGATGGCGCGTCGCACCGGCCGGCCTTCCTATCTGGTGGACAGGCCCGACACGCGTCAGCGCCGGACCCTGACTGTCGTGCTCGTCGCCGGCGCGGTCGCGCTGGTCGCCGCGCTGCTCGGTGGGTTGGTCGGGCACGCGATCGGGCAGCCGGACGCCACCGAGTCGACCATCGCGAGCCTCAAGGAGGCGGAGGCGAAGCGGGACAAGCAGCAGATCGCGGACCTGATCGGGACGGCCCGCCGGGTCCGTGACCAGGTCGCTCCCGTCCTCACCGCCATCGAGGAGGAGAAGACCTCCGGGCGGGCGCCGGACCCGGCCCAGGCCCGCCGTTGGCAGGAGACCATGCTCGAGGCGGCCAAGCCGTTCGCCGACCCGCCCTCGGGCACCACCGCGACGAACGTGGCGCGCGGCGGCCTGCGTGCGGCGGTCCAGCAGGCGTCGCTGGCCGCCGACGCGTACGCGCTGGCCGCCGGCGTTCCGGTGGCGCAGCGGGCGGCGTTGCTCGATCTCTGCGCCCGGCAGGCGACCGAGGCCGCGACGCTCTGGTCGGTCGCGGCGACCCAGCTCGACCAGATCAGCATCGACGCCGGCCACGGCCACCAGCACGTGTTCCTGGACACAGACCAGCACGAGGGAGCCCTGACCCCGGACGGTGCGGCCGAGGGAACCGGCGGCTAGGACCTGTTGCTACCCGAACGTCGGGTTTGCCCACGCCGGGTTCCCACCACGTCGGCGGAACCCCGGTCCCGCAGGCGAACCGACGGTCCGTCGTGATCTGGGTCTGGCACGGGGAATCGGGTAGCGTCGCCTCGCACAAGTCCACGCACCAACCTGGCTTCCCGCGATCAGGGGGGCCGAACCGGAGGGGCACAGCCGTGAGGTTCCCAACCGCCGTCCGTCAGGCCGGCCTCGTCGTGGCCGTCGCCGCCCTCGCCCTGACGGCGGGATGCGCCAAGAAGGACGACAGCGAGGTTCAGGCGAACGGGGTCAAGCTGGTCCAGGCCGGCAAGTTGACCGTCTGCACCCACCTGCCGTACCCCCCGTTCCAGTCGAAGGACGCCAGCGGCACGGTGACCGGCTTCGACGTCGAGGTCATGGACCTGGTCGCCAAGGAGCTGGGCGTCCAGCAGACGATCATCGACACTCCGTTCGAGGGCATCAAGTCCGGTCAGGACCTGAACACCGGCAAGTGCGACGCCGCCGCCGCGGGCATGACGATCACCGACGAGCGGCGAAAGGTGATGGACTTCTCCGACCCGTACTTCGACGCCACCCAGGCCATGCTGGTGAAGGCCGGCAAGCCGTACACGTCGCTCGACGACCTCCGGGGCAAGAAGGTCGGTGTCCAGGCGGCCACCACCGGTCGCGACTACGCCCGCAAGTTCGAGAAGGAGAAGGGCCTCCAACTCGTCGAGTTCGAGGACCTCGCCGCCGAGCAGCAGGCGCTCGCCAACGGCCAGGTCGAGGCCGCCATCAACGACCTGCCGGTCTGGACGGAATACCTCAAGAAGAACCCGGGCGGGTTCCAGGTGGCGGCCGAGTTCGACACCGGCGAGCAGTACGGCTTCTCGGTGAAGAAGGACGGCAACCCCGAGCTGCTCAAAAAGATCAACGAGGCGCTGGCCAAGGCCAAGCAGGACGGCACGTACAACACGATCTACGAGAAGTGGATCGGTAAGCGGCCGAGCGCCTGAGCACCGCGCAGTGACGCCTGGCGCGCGACCCGCGCGCCAGGCGTGTCGGTAAACCTCCGGGAAGGCAACGAGCGAACGTGAAGCTGCGACGCCGCCAGCGGGAGCGGCTGTCCCTCGGGCTCCAGTACCTGGTGTTCATCGCCGTCATCGCCGCGGTGCTCTTCGCCGCGGACTGGGGTCGCCTGAAGGACGCGTTCTTCCGGGTCGACATCATCGAGTCGATGTTCCCGGAGATCATCACCGTCGCGCTGCGCAACACGATCCTCTACACCCTCGGCGCGTTCGCCTTCGGTCTCGTGTTCGGCACCATCCTCGCGCTGATGCGGTTGTCCCGGGTGGCGCCGTACCGCTGGGTGGCGACCGCGTACATCGAGCTGTTCCGGGGTCTGCCCGCGCTGCTGGTGCTCTTCCTCGTCGGGTACGGCATCCCGATCGCCTTCCCCGAGCGGGAGATTCCGGGCGGGGTGTTCGGTTCGATCGCCATCGGTCTCGGTCTGACCGCCGCGGCGTACATGGCGGAGACCATCCGGGCCGGCATCCAGGCCGTCCCCAAGGGACAGATGGAGGCGGCCCGGACGCTCGGCATGTCGCACTTCACCGCGATGCGCACGATCGTCATCCCGCAGGCGTTCCGGATCGTGATCCCGCCGCTGACGAACGAGTTGATCCTGCTCACCAAGGACTCGTCGCTGGCGTACGTGCTGGGTGTCACGGCGCAGACCATCGAGGTGACCAAGTTCGGTCGGGACATGCTGAACGACCGGGTGAACGCCACTCCGCTGCTGGTCGCCGGTCTCGCCTACCTGATCATCACGCTGCCGCTGTCCCAGGTGGTACGACGCCTCGAACTCCGTTACGCCAAGGCTCGGTGACCCGCATGACGACCACGCCCAACCGCCCCGCGGTGGAGATCCGTGACCTGCACAAGTCCTTCGGGTCGTTGGAGGTGCTCAAGGGCATCGACTTCGAGGTCGGCCAGGGCGAGGTGGTCTGTGTCATCGGGCCGTCCGGCTCCGGCAAGTCGACGCTGCTGCGCTGCGTCGACCTGTTGGAGCAGCCGACGGCCGGCACGATCTGGGTGAACGGGGTCGAGATGACCGACCCGGACGTCGAGATCGACGCGGTCCGTCGGGGCATCGGCATGGTCTTCCAGTCGTTCAACCTGTTCCCGCACCTGACCGTCCTGAACAACCTCACCGTCGCGCAGCGCAAGGTGCTGCGACGTGGCCGCGCCGAGGCCGAGCGGATCGCGCGGGCCAACCTGGAGCGGGTCGGCCTGACCGACAAGGCCGATGTCTTCCCGGCGCAGCTCTCCGGCGGGCAGCAGCAGCGGGCGGCGATCGCCCGGTCGTTGTCGATGGAGCCGAAGCTGATGCTCTTCGACGAGCCGACCTCCGCGCTCGACCCGGAGCTGGTCGGCGACGTGCTCACCGTCATGCGCGCGCTGGCCGAGGACGGCATGACGATGATGGTGGTCACCCACGAGATGGCGTTCGCCCGTGACGTGGCCGACCGGGTGGTCTTCATGGACGGTGGTGTGGTGGTCGAGCAGGGGCCACCGCAGGAGGTGCTGGGCGCGCCGAAGCACGAACGGACCCGTGCGTTCCTCTCCCGGGTCCTCGACCCGACTCATGTCGCCCAACTCGGGCAGCCGGACCAGGCGCCGGAGCCGCCGCAGGCGCCCAGCCTGCCGACGGACGACCGCCACCAGCTCTGACGCACGAGACACCGCTGTGCGGCCGGGTTGCCGCATCGACGGCGGCCCGGCTGCTGTCTCCGTGTCAGCTCCATGTCAATCGACTGTCGTCGTGATGTCAAGGTAATCTTTCTGCAATCAGAGCTGTACTTTTGTCGATGGATTACATAAGTTGCTGTCATCCATCGAAAGTTCTGAGTCTTCCGAGCAAGCACGCGACGAGCCTCACCCTCGGTCGTGCCACCGCCCCTCACGCTCGGCGGTCGATGCACAGTGCCATCGTCGCGTCTTCGCCCGGTCGGGAACGGAGACCCATGGACGATCACGCCGTTGGCTCCCACCGCCACCTGTCCCGCCGATCACTGTTCGCCACCGGAGCGCTCGCCGCCGGGGCGATGGGCGCCGCCGCCCCGGCGATCGGCAGCGCCCTCGGAGGCAGCCCCGCCCGGGCCGCCGCGGGCGTCACCAAGAAGATCACCATCTACGCCGAGCAGTTGCCGGGCAACCTGTTCGGCTACGGCCTGGCGCCCGGCCAGGCCACCGTCCCCGGCCCGGTCCTCGAGATGTACGAGGGCGACACCCTGGAGATCACCCTGGTCAACACCACCGACCAGCGGCTGTCCATCCATCCGCACGGGGTGGACTACAGCACCGACTCCGACGGCAGCCCGTTCAACGCCTCGTTCAACAACCCCGGTGAGACACGGACGTACGTCTGGCGCTCGCACGAGATGGTGGCCGCCGCCGGCCGGCGGTACATGCCGGGCAGCGCGGGCTACTGGCACTACCACGATCACGCGATGGGCACCGACCACGGCACCGCCGGCGTCGCCAAGGGCCTCTACGGCGCGCTGATCGTCCGGCGGCGCGGCGACATCCTGCCGTCGAAGCAGTTCACCGCCGTGTTCCACGACATGACGATCAACAACCGGATGGCTCCGGCGACCCCGATGTTCGAGGCCAACCTGGGCGAGCGCGTCGAGTGGATCGCCATCGGCCACGGCAACCTGTTCCACACCTTCCACCTGCACGCGCACCGCTGGGCGGACAACCGCACCGGGATGCTGGAGGGGCCGAGCGACCCGAGCCTGGTCGTCGACAACAAGGACCTCAACCCGGGCAGCTCGTTCGGTTTCCAGGTGCTGGCCGGGGAGGGCGTCGGGCCCGGCGCGTGGATGTACCACTGCCACGTGCAGAGCCACTCCGACGGCGGCATGGCCGGCATCTTCCTGGTGCGCAACGCCGACGGCAGCATGCCGCCGGGCGCCGAGGAGGCGATCCACCGGTTCCAGGGCCACGCCCACACGCACGGAAGCTGACCGCACCGACAGTGGGGATCCGATGATGAGAACACCACGACGAACTCTCGCCGCGATAGCGGCCCTCGTGACACTGCTGCCGGCGACGAGCGCGGCGGCGGCGCCCCGACCGGCGGCCGCCCCGCAGGCGGCACCGCCAGCCCGGACGGCGGTCCTCGTGTTCCACGGCCCGGCGGCCGAGCAGCAGGACCCGGTTTCGCGCGCCGTCGACACCATCCGACAGCTTGCCGCCGGTCATGACATCGATGTCACGGCCACCACCGACCCGGCCACGTTCACCGCGGCCGCACTGTCGGCGTACCGCAGCGTGGTCTTTCTCTCCGCGACGGGCGCCGCGCTCAACCGCGACCAGGAGTCGGCGCTGCAGAGCTACGTCAAGGCCGGCGGCGGCTTCGTCGGCATCGCCGACGCGGCCCGCGCGCAGGTCGACTCCACCTGGTTCACCGGCCTGATCGGCGCCCGCCCGGCGGGCGCCATCCCGGTGGCCGAGCCGGTGGCGAAGGTGACCGCCAGCGGCGAGAACCCGCCGAACGAGACCAAGGAGAAGTTGACCGACGCGGACGCCAACACCAAGTGGTTGGTCCGCACCCCGACCGCCTGGGTGGCCTACGAGCTGGCCGCCGCCAAGCGGGTGACCGGGTACGCCCTGACGTCGGCCAACGACTCCTCCGGCCGCGACCCGAAGGACTGGACCCTGCAGGGCTCCACGGACGGTCAGAGCTGGACCGATCTGGACAAGCGCACCGGCCAGACCTTCCCGGACCGGTTCCAGACCCGCCGGTTCGACATCGCCACCCCGCAGGAGTTCACCCGCTACCGCCTGAACATCACCGCCAACAGTGGAGAGCCGCTGACCCAGCTCGCCGACCTGCGGCTGTTCACCGGCAGCACCACCGCCCCCGAACCGCCAGCGGTGAACCGCGCGGTGGTGAACATCCTGGACCGCAAGCACCCAGCCACCGCGTCGCTGCCGCTCACCCTGACCCGCTCCGACCGCTGGGAGAACTGGGACCCGAACCCGATCGGCAGCGTGCACACCCTCGCCCAGGTCGAGGAGCGGCACTACGACGCGGGGGCGGGCGCCAACGGCGCGTTCCACCCGGTGTCCTGGTGCCGGGACTACGACGGGGGCCGGTCGTTCTACACCGGCATGGGTCACACCGAGGGCAGCTACGGCGAGGAGGCGTTCCGCGCGCACCTCGCCGGGGCGCTGAACTGGACCACCGGACGGGTACGCGGTGACTGCCAGGCCACCATCGCCGCCAACTACAAGGTGGAGCGGCTCACCGCCGCCAACCAGACCGGGCAGCTCGACCAGATCGGCGAGCCGCACGGGCTCACCATCGCACCCGACGGCACCGTCTTCTACGTCGGCAAGGCGGCCTGCCCGAGCGGCCCGATCGCGGACTGGACCAACCCGAAGGTCGGCCTGGGCTGCGGCACCATCCACTCCTGGGACCCGCGGACCAAGCAGGTCAAACTGCTCACCACCCTGGAGGTGATGGGCAACCGGGGCAGCGGCTCCGAACTGGTGAAGAACGAGGAGGGTCTGCTCGGTATCGTGCCCGACCCGGCGTTCGCCGAGAACGGCTGGCTCTACGTCTACTGGATGCCGCACGAGTCGATCGACAGGGAGAAGCGGGTCGGGCAGCGGACCGTCTCCCGGTTCACCTACGACCGCCAGGCGCAGACCATCGACCAGGCCACCCGCAAGGACCTGCTGCGGTTCCCGGTGCAGATCCACAGCTGCTGCCACGCCGGCGGCGGCATGGCGTTCGACGCCAAGGGCAACCTCTACGTCGGCTCCGGGGACAACAACTCCTCGGAGGGGTCGCAGGGCTACTCCGGCAACAACTGGACCCAGGAGTACCAGGGCATCTCCTTCCAGGACGCCCGCCGTACGTCGGGGAACACCAACGACCTCGCCGGCAAGATCATCCGGATCCACCCGGAGCCGGACGGCACGTACACCATCCCGGAGGGCAACCTGTTCCCGCCGGGCACCGAGAAGACCCGGCCGGAGATCTACGTGATGGGCGTGCGCAACATCGCCCGGCTCCAGATCGACCCGGTGCACCAGTGGTTGACCGCCGGCTGGGTCGGCCCGGACGCCTCGTCGCCCAGCCCCACCCTGGGCCCGGCCAAGTACGAGACCGCCACCATCATCACCTCGGCCGGCAACCAGGGCTGGCCGTACTGCATGGGCAACCGGCAGCCGTACCGGGACCGCAGCAGCACCGACGCGACGGTGCTGACCGGCTGGTACGACTGCGACAACCTGAAGAACACCTCACCCCGCAACACCGGGCTGGTGGACATCCCGGCGGCCCGGGACAACATGATCTGGTATTCACCCGACGGCGGCGGCCCGGTCTTCCCGACGCGTACCGACGGCAGCGGCCTGCCCACCTACGTCGCCGCCGACGCCACCTACACCCAGCCGTACCTGCGCGGCGGCGGGCAGGCGATCATGTCCGGCCCGACCTACCACCGGGAGCTGGTCGACACCACCAGCGGGGTGGCCTGGCCGGAGCACTGGGACGGCAAGTGGCTCATCGGCGACCAGTCGAACGCGTCCAACCGGGTCGCGGTCACCGTCGACCCCGCCGGCGTGCCGCAGGCCGCCCCACCGGTGTACGCCGAGTCGCTGCGGGCCATCATCCCGGGCGGCAACGGCGACACCCGTCTGCAGAGCTGGATGGACGCCAAGTTCGGCCCGGACGGGGCGCTCTACCTGCTGGACTACGGCGGCGGCTTCTTCAGCCTGCACCCCAACCAGAAGCTGATCCGGGTCACCTACACCGGCGGCGCGCCCACCCCGGCGCCGGCGGCCACCGCGGTCGCCGTACAGAACAAGCCGCTGACCATCGCCTTCACCGGCGCCCGCTCCGGCGGGGTCAGCTACCGGTGGGAGTTCGGCGACGGCGCCACGTCGACCGAGGCGAACCCCCGGCACACGTACGCCGCCGTCGGCAGCTACACCGCGAAGCTGACCGTCACGTACGCCGACGGTGAGACGGCGACGGTGCCGACCGCGGTGACGGTGGGCTGCGCTGTGGCCGACGACCGGGCGACCGTGTGGCTCGGTGACACCGACACCGGTGTGCCCAGTCGCGCGGTCGGGCAGGGCTGCACCGCCAACGACCTGATCGACGACGAGAGCACCTGGGCCGACCACGACGGATTCGTCCGGCACGTCACCGCGGTCGCCCGCGCGTTGCAGGACGACGACCTGCTGAGCAGCCGGGAGGCCGGCACGCTCACCCGGATGGCCGCCGCGTCCCCGATCGGCCGGGACGGGCACACCGGGTACGAGCCGCTCTTCGACGGCACCGCCGAGTCGCTGCTCGGCTGGCAACAGGCGCCGACGGGATCGTTCGCCATCCAGCCGGACGGGTCGCTGCGGCCCAGTGGCGGTCTGGGGATGCTCTGGCACACCAGGGAACTGGGCGACTTCTCGCTGCGGTTGCAGTTCAAGGACATCGCGCCGGGCACCGGCCGGGCCAACACCGGCGTCTTCGTCCGGTTCCCGGACCTGCGAACCCCTCTGGAACAACGACCGCCGGGCAGTTGCGGCACTGTCGGCTCGGCGCGGACCTCCACCGCCTGGATGGCGATCTACTGCGGACACGAGATCCAGATCTACGACGGCGATAGCGGCGAGCCGCAGAAGACCGGGTCGGTCTACAACTTCGACCCGGTGCCGCTGGCCCAGGCCGGCGTGACGCCGAAGAACGAGTGGAACGACTACGAGATCCGCGTGGTCGGGCAGCACTACACGATGATCCGCAACGGAGTGGTGATCAACGAGTTCGACAACACGCCCGGCAAGCAGTCGTCGCGTGCCGGCGACCCGCCGACCGATCTGCGGCAGTTCCTGCGCGGCTTCATCGGTCTGCAGAACCACGGTGACAACGACCTGGCCGAGTTCCGCAACGTCCGCGTACGGGAACTCTAGGAGTGACGATGACCAGACGACTGACCGCCGCGTTGGCGGCGCTGCTGCTGACGGTGATCCCGTTGACAGCGCCGTCCGCCTCCGCCGCCCCCCGCGCCGAGGAACAGGTGCTGACCTGGACCGCCGACGACGACATCACCCGCTACAAGTCCGCGCCCACCACCGCCGTGGCCGGGGCGACCACGATCATCTGGGAGAACAGCGCGGCCACCGGCAACACCACCGGCATGCCGCACACGCTGACCTTCGACACCAGCACCGAGGGCTACAACCACGACGTCACACTCAACATCCTGGCCAGCCCGTTCGACGCCAGCAACGGCCGCCACCAGGCGACGGTCACCCTCACCCCGGGCCGGTACCGGTACTTCTGCTCGATCCCCGGCCACAGCCAGATGGTCGGCGAGCTGGTGGTGACCGACGGCGGCGGGGGCGGCGACACCACGCCGCCGACGGTCACCGCCACGGTGGCCGGTGACCAGGACCCCGACGGCAACTACCTCGGCGCGGCGACGGTGACCGTCACCGCCACCGACGCCGACTCGGGGGTGGAGACCGTCGAGTACCAGGTCGACGACACCAGCTTCACGCCGTACACCGCGCCGGTACGGGTCACCGCGATCGGCGACCACTCGGTGCAGTTCCGCGCCACCGACGGGGCCGGTAACACCAGCGCGGTCGGGTCGGTGTCGTTCCGGATCGTCGAACCGGGGGAGGAGGACACCACCGCGCCGGAGGTCACCGCCGCGCTGGCCGGGGACCGCGACGGCGACGGCAACTACATCGGTACGGCCACCGCCACGTTGACCGCTACCGACAGCGGCTCCGGCGTCGCCACCGTCGAGTACTCGTTGGACGGGGCGGCCTTCACCGCGTACACGAACCCGGTCGTCGTGACCACTGTCGGGATGCACATGCTGCACTACCGGGCCACCGACGTCGCCGGTAACACCTCGGCCGAACAGATGGCCCACTTCACCGTCGTCGCTCCACCGGCCGAGGACACCACCCCGCCCACCGTCACCGCCACGGTGGCCGGTGACCGCAACGACGACGGCGCGTACGTCGGCGCGGCGACGGTGACCGTCACGGCCACCGACGCCGACTCGGGTGTGGCAACCGTCGAGTACGCGCTCGACACCGGCGCGTGGACCGCGTACACCGCGCCGGTCACCGTGCGCGCCACCGGGGCGCACACTCTGCGCTACCGGGCCACCGACACCGCCGGGAACGCCGCCGCCGAGCAGTCGACCACGTTCACGGTGGTGGCCGACGGCACCGACGCCTGCCCCGACTCGGACACCCGGGCCACTGTGGTCATCGACGGCGACGACACCGGGGTGGCCAACGTGGACACCGGCGACGGCTGCACCATCAACGATCTGATCGACGAACACGCCGACTACCCCGACCACGCCGCGTTCGTCCGGCACGTGGAGGCGGTCACCGCCGCGCTCCTGACCGGCGGCACGCTCGACCGACGGCAGCAGGGCGCCATCGTCCGGGCCGCGGCCCGATCGGACGTCGGCGCATGAGTCCTCGAACCTCACCGACAGGGAGTGCAACGATGCCCGGACGTACCGTCGCCAAGCTGGCCACCGTGAGCGCCGTCATCGCGGCCTCGGTGCTGGCCGTGGCGCCCGCCGCTCACGCCGACCTGGTCACCCACTGTGTCGGCACCGGCGGCGCGGTGACAGTGCCCAACGACCTGCTCGTGCCGGCCGGCGAGTCCTGCGCGCTGACCGGCACCACGATCACCGGCAACGTCACCGTCGCCGCCGGCGGCAACCTGGTGGTCGACGGTGGCCGGATCAGCGGCGAGGTACGCGTCGCCGCGGACGGCTACCTCGACGCGACCGAGACGACTGTCGACGGTCAGGTGGTGCTCGCCGCCGGTGGGTACGGGATCTTCCTGAAGGACGCCCGCACCGGCACGGTCACCGTACGGCCGAAGGGCACCGCCACCATCGACAGCTTCCTGTTCGCCGAGGGGGCGACGGTCACCGGGCACGTCACCGTCGACGCCGGTGAGGTCCGGCTCGACAACGGCACGCAGGTGCAGCGCAACCTCAGCAGCACCGGCACCTACTACACCGACCTGCACGACTCGTTCGTCGACGGGACGCTGTCGGTGCTCAACAGCGCCACCGGCAGCGTGGTGTGCGGCAGCGCGGTCCAGGGCCGGGCCACCTTCGCCGGCAACCTGGGCGGCGTGCAGCTCGGCCCGAACGGCGCTCTCGACAGCTGCGCCTCCGGCGGCTACTGGGGCGGGGACGTCAGCGTCACCAGCACCACCGGTGGTGTCACCGTCGACGACAACATCATCAACGGCCAGTTGGCGGTGACGTCCAACGACCCGGCCGCCCAGGTGGCCGCGAACAACCGGATCCGCGGCGGCGTGACCGGTGACCAGGCGGCCCCGGCCGCCAACCGGGCGGCCCGGGTGGCCGCCCCGGACCGCGAGGAGGCCGGCGACGAGCGGGCCGAGGTCCGTCGTACCTCGGCGGTGCAGGAGGCCACCGAGGCGGGCGCCGCGAAGCTCTAGCTGATCGACGCGACGGCGGCCGGTCACCATAGGTGATCGGCCGCCGCCGTCGTACCGGGTCGGGCCCGTCGCGGCGGCGTCTGCGTGGTTGGTGCCGGCGTCGGAAGCATCCCGGATCGTGTTACAGGTCGCTAGTCGGAGCCTGGTGACGATGAGCCCGTGTGGGCCGGCTGGTCCGCCAACCGTGGCGGGGGTGTGAGCCAGGCGAGTGGTTGTCCGGTAAGGGCGGCGTCGGCGAGGCGGTGGGCGCTGGCGGTCTTGAGTGCTGCTCGTGAACTGTCGATCCAGCGCTGCACGTTGTCGATGCCCTGGTGGCGGTATTCGACGGCTTGAACGAGGCATTCCAGTTTGTCAGCGTCGCGGGCGACGACAGCTTCTGGTGTCTCGCCGGCTTCGTATTCGGCGACTGCGGCGGTGATGGCTTCGGCGACGGCTGGGGGACAGGCGGCAACCTGGTCGGCGGTGACGGCGGTGTTTGGTACGGCGGTGAGATAGCGCTTGGCGATGTGGGGGATGTCGGTGATTCGGGTTTCCTGGGTGTCGTGCAGGGTGCAGAGCATCGACACTCGGGCTGGATCGGCGCCTTCCATGGCGGCGAGCATCATTCCGATGAGCGCGGTCCGGAAGGAGTGTTCGGCGATGGATTCGGGGTGCTTGACGCCGGCGAACCACCAGCCGGTGCGGGCGGCGCGTTTGAGGACGCCAGCTTCGAAGATGAAGCTCATCGCTCCGGCGGCGTCGTGGTCGTCGGTCATCTGCCCGTCCCTGTGCCGGTGAGTCCGTCCGCCCGCAGGCGGTAGACGATAGAGGTTAGTTCCTGCCGCGACTGCGCGGAGATCCGGTCACCGTCCAGGAGCGGGACGCTGCGGTCGAGGAGCGCCCGAGCCGCGGCGGGGTTGTCGAGGGCGAGATTGCGTCGTGCGGCCAGCAGAGCCCAGACGTTGTGGACATTGAGGTCGACGAAGGGATGCCCTGGTTCGAGGCGATGGACCAGGTGCCGAAGAAGGGTTGAGCCGTGCCAGTCAGCGAGCGCGTCGGGCATGAAGGAGTCGTCGCGGTGGCGGTACGGGATCTCGCCCACCCAGTAGGCCGAGTAGTTGAGAGCCGCCCGCTCGCAGGCGTCGTCGGGATGTGCGCGGGCGATGAAGTTGCGTAACGGTTCCGGGTCCCCTTGGTTGGCGAGGGAGGTGACGACGGAGCGGGCGTCGGGCCACAGCGGTGACCAGGTGCGAAAGGTGGTCGTGCGGTGTGCTCGGGCGGTGGTCTGGGTGAGCCAACCTGCTGCTGCCTTGGTGGGGTCCATGCCGGCGAGGAAGCAGGCTTGCCGGTGCAGCAGCACGTTCCGATACCGTCCGGTTGCGGCACGATTGGCGAGCACGTGCAGGTGAGCGAAGAACGCATATTGCTCGTCGACGGGCAGGGTTGGCCCGGACGCGACTGGGCCTCGGCGGGCATGAGCGATGGGTAGCCCTCTGGTGAATGTCGGCGTCTGCCCGAGCACGGCCCAGAGGATCAGGTCGGTCAGACGGTGGGTGAGTACGGACCACCCCAGCGGCTGTTCGGCGATGTCGCAGCGGTCCACATGTTCTTGCAGGACGGCAGCGAGGATGAGATCCGCCTCGGCGGCGTCGTCGAGTGCTGTGAGTAGGAGGGTGTTCGCGCCGAGCCGCCCGAGCCGGCGTCGGACGGCGATCGCCTGCCCGAGCGGTACCGCGGTGAATGGCCGGCGCCCGGATTCCCAGCTCTGCACGGTTACGCGATCGACCTCCAGGTCGACGGCAAGCTGCTCCTGCGTGAGCGGGATGGATTCCCGGATCAGCTTCAACAGGTAGCCAATTATCTCGCCGCGATGTGGCGTTGACCGTCCGCGACCCCTCATACGCCATCCCTACATTGACCCGTGGTCGACGTTCCGCCCGTGAGAACGGGTGCTGTGGCAGCGCTGCGCGGTGGAGGAGCCAGCGATGCGGAACGGAACACCGCCATGGCGACGTGTCACCTACGACCAGTATCTGATCGCCGTCGCGATGACCCTGGCGCGGCGACACCGCCCGACCTGGTCGTGGCCGAAGTGGAGGTGGATCTGTCGCTGCGGGGCCGACCTGCCCTGCCGTAGCCGGCACCGCATCCCGATCAATCGGGGGCACTGGCCCGCCGAGGAGGAGCAGTGAGCAACCAAGCGAGGCGGCGGATCCGTGTCGTGCATCTGCCGGCCAAGGACGGTCTGCGCGACGGCTACCGGGCATGGTGGGCGCACTTCACGCCGTACCTGTGCTGGCAGGTGGGCTGGGCGACGAGCCGGCAGGCGCGCTACCTGACGGCGGCGCTCCTCGGAGGCCGCGCATGACCACGCATGGCCCGGTGCTGCCGATCTGGAGTTGCGGCGGTTGCGATGCGCCCTGGCCCTGCCGCACGCGGCAGCGCGAGCTACGTGCGGAGTTCGACGACGCTCCGCTCTCCCTGGCTCTCTACCTGGGTGCCCAGTTGGTGCGGGCCTCCGAAGACCTGACCTGGGTGCCGGCGGGGACGTTGCACAGACGCTTCCTTGGCTGGCTACGGTGAGCATCCTGCGGTCCGGCGACGAGAAGTTCCACTACAGCGACGGCTCCCACAGGTGGATCCCGCCAGATCCTGACTACGACCAAGAGGTCTGGGACGAGCAGGTCCGCCAACACAAGCAGGGACATCTGAGAAACGTGCCCCCGAAGGTGCGGATCCAGCGTCTCGTCTGAGGCCAGACCTCCGACTACGCGAGGTCTCCGGTCTCCGATTCCTGCGGTGCTGAGCCGTCCACCGGAGACCTCGCCACGTGTCGATCACCGGCCCGCGGCGAACCGTGGGCCAGCTCAGACCGGCCGCCGTTGCCTAGAAGTTACCGGCGGAGTCGCACTTCACGCCCTGGTCGAGGCAGTTGCGTACCCGTGCGGCGAGCGCCTCGTCCTTCCAGGCGTTGAAGAAGTCCGCGTGCATGGAGAACGAGGTGCCGGACGCGAGGGTGATGCCGTCGGTGTTCGCGCTCAACGGGTAGGAGATCACGAAGGACACCGACGGGACGGGCACCGGGTGGCTCTTCGGGCAGGCGCCGGTGTGGTCGCCGTTCGCCATGTGCGCCTTGTGGTCGGGGCTGTCCAGGTGCTTGCCGTCCCAGCAGTCCGGGAAGGTGATCTGCCGGACGATGTGGGCGGTCTTCGCGCAGACCGGGAAGGTCCTGTCGGCGCTGCGGCCGACCTCGCCGCCGATGCCGGCGCACCAGAAGTGGTTGCCCTGCTTGTCCGGGGTGTCCACCTGGTTCTTCGCGTTGCCGGTGATCATCCGTAGGCCGAACGGGAAGGGTTGGGTCTTGCTCGGGTCCTTCAACCGGGATCCGTAGTAGACGGTCACCTCCTTCGGGTCCACGACCTTGCCGTTCTGGTACATCGTCGGCACCCAGTAGGCGGACTGGTCGTCCGGCGAGTTGCAGGTGGTCGCCTTCGACGCCCGCAGCGATCCGGCTGTCGAGTTCGCGTCGGTCGACCTGTTGCCCCAGAAGGTGTGGTTGTGCGAGCCGCCGACCAGCTTGGGCAGGACGATCGGGTCCTCGCTGTTGTGGTGGCTGACGGTGCAGCCGACGTTGAACTCCGGAACCTTGACCGGGTTCCCGGTTACCGGCTTGGGCTTGCGGGCGAAGAACGCCCTCGTCGCGGCGGCCTGCGCGGCGGCGTCGATGGTGATCCAGCCACCCGACGCGGTCGGCGGGGCGGCGCTCGTCGACGGGGTGCCCGGCTTGGCCGGAGCGGACGGGCTGGTCGAGGTGCCCGGGGTGCTCGGCGTGGCCGCCGCGTCGCCCGGTGCGACGGTCGTCGGCGCCTGAGGGCCGGACGAGCCGATGCCGGTGTCGCTGGAAGGGCTGGACGCGCCGGGGGTTCCCGGCGCCTCCTTGCAACCGCCGGCGAACGCCAAACCCACCACCAGCAGGGCGGTCAGGGCGTGCCGGTGTCGAGGGGTGGTACGCAGATTAATCAACGAGGGTGCACCTTTCTTCCGAGAGGGAAGAGTACGAGCCGACCCCCTGCGGCTATCCGGTGGGAACGATTAAATCTGCCTTAAATATCGCTCCGCTATTGCCCGGTCGACTGTGCGCGCCACCAATTCTGTCGATTGGATATCGGTTCCGGAAAAAACTGTAATCCTGGGCTTCGGCGGCGCTCCGCCGTCGCGCGTGGCCGATCGGCTGTCCCGCGGTCTGCGCTGAGCTGGCAGCATCCCACGTCGGGGCGAGCTGCGGTGCCCCGCCCGGCCCGCCAGGCGTACGACGCCGACCCGACGGTTCCCCCCTTCGCTTCGTGATTTCCGGAAACAGCGCGAGAAGTCACCGGCGTGGAGAGAATTGCGGCCACGGAAAACGGGAGAGCCGGGGGCGGTCGATGGGGTTGCGAAGGCGAATGGCGCTCGTGGCGGTGATGGCGCTGCTCCTGGGTGGGTGCACCACCGGGCGGCAGCCCGCCCAGCGGGACATCGCCGCGCCGCCCACCGAGCGGGAGGCGCCGCCGCCGGAGCTGACCCTCACGCCCGCGGACCGGTCCCGGGACGTCCCGCTCAGCGCCGAGGTCGTCCCGCTCGTCACGGGCGGGACGATCACCGCCGTGCGGATCACCGACGACGAGGGGACGCCGGTCAGAACGACGCGACGGGAGGACGGCTCGGCCTGGGTGCCGACCGCTCCGCTACGGCCGCAGCGCACCTACACGGTGCGGGTGACCGCCGCCGGTGACTCCGGGAGGACCACCACCCGCACCACGACCTTCACCACCATGGCGGCATCGACCAAGCCGCAGGTGAGCAGCACCCTGTACTTCGCCGACAAGCGCACGTACGGCACCGCCATGCCGGTGACCATCGGATTCGACCCGCCCATCGCGAAGGCGGCCCGCGCCGACGTGCAGCGCCGGTTGTTCGTCACGACGAGCCCGCCGCAGCCGGGGGTGTGGTCCTGGCTGGACGACGGTAGCCAGGTCTCCTACCGCGCCCCCGACTTCTGGCGGCCGGGCACGACCATCAGCGTCCGGGCCGGCCTGGAGGGTCTGCCGATCGGCACGGACCGGGTCGGTGACGCCGACCGCGTCGCGACCTCCAGGATCGGGCGGCAGGTGGCGATCGAGGTCGACAACGCCACCAAGCGGATGCGTGTGCTGCGCGACGGCAGGCTGATCCGCACCATCCCGGTCAGCCTGGGCAAGCCGAGCACACCGACGTCCAGCGGCAAGATGGTGATCATGGAGAAGTACCAGCGCACCACGTTCGACACGCGCGGCGAGCCGAACGGCGGCTACGTGGTGACGGTCCAGGACGCGCAACGGCTCACCTGGGGTGGCGAGTTCATCCACGGCGCGCCCTGGTCGGTGGCGGATCAGGGACGCCGCAACGTCTCACACGGGTGCACGAACATCTCGCCCGCTGCCGCCGACTGGTTGATGGGCATCACCCAGGTTGGTGACCTGGTGACCTTCACCGGCACCGAGGTCCGGCTGGAGCAGGGCAACGGCTGGACGGCCTGGAACACCAGTTGGGACCGCTTCGTCCGGGGCAGCGCGCTGCCCGTACCCCCGGATCTCGCCGCGGCGGCGCCGCACCCCCGGCCGTCGCCCACGCCGGTGCCGCCCGCCACGGGCGGCTGACCGGCACGCATGCCGCGTGGCCTGGCGGGCCGACCTACCGCCCGATGCTGGTGTAGAAGGCGCTCGGATCGCTGGCGAGGGACGCCTTGACCAGCGCGCTCCACTCGTCGGCCAGGACCTCGATCCGACCGGCCTCGATGCCGTCGAGCGCGGCGCGGACGACGTCGGCGGGGTCCATCTTGTCGCCGTCGTAGTGGGCCATCATGTCGGTGTCGGCGGCGCCCAGGTGCAGGCCGGTCACCAGGGTCCCCTGGCCGGCGAGTTCCAGCCGGATGCCGTTGGTCAGGCTCCACTCGGCCGCCTTCGCCACGCCGTAGGCGTTGGCCCCGTCGTGGGAGAACCAGGACAACGCCGACAGGACGTTGAGGATCGCCCCGCCACCGTTCGCGCCCAGCACCGGCGCGAACGCCCGGACCATGCTCAGGGTCCCCCAGAAGTGCGTGTCGAGCTCGGACCGGATCTTGCCGAGGTCCCCGGTGACCAGGTTGGTGGAGGTGGTGATCCCGGCGTTGTTGACGAGCAGGCTGACGTCGGTGGCGACGGCGGCCGCCGCCTCGACCGACCGCGCGTCGGTGATGTCCAGCCGGAGCTTCTCGACACCGGGAATGTCGATCTGCTCGGGGTTGCGCGCGGTGGCGTACACCTTTGCCGCTCCGCGCTCCACCAACTGCCTTAGGAAGTGCCGGCCGATGCCACGGTTGGCCCCGGTGACCAATGCGATCGAACCGTTGATCTGCATGATGTGGTGCCTCCTGAAAAGCGGGGACGAGCGGTACGCGGGCTACGCTAAAACCTGACGTGAACGTGAGGGACAAGGTCGTGTGGCAGGGGTCACCGACCGGGGGAGGATCCATGCGTATCGGCGAGCTCGCCACGACGACCGGGGTGTCGGTGCGCGCGCTGCGCTACTACGAGGAGCAGGGCCTGCTGACCGCCACCCGCAGCAGTGGCGGGCAGCGCCACTACGGCGACAGCGCGGTCGAGCGGGTGCACCTGATCCAGACGTTGTACGCGGCCGGCCTGTCCAGCCGCACCATCCTGGACCTGTTGCCCTGTGTCGACGCGAAGGTCAACACACCGGAGTCCCGGGCGCTGCTGCGCGCCGAACTGGCCCGCATCGACGAGCAGATCAACCACCTCCGCGACGCGCGGAACCGGCTCGACGCGGTCATCGCCCTCAGCGAGAGCCCCGACAACGGGTGCACCCACGTGGAGTCCGCCGCGCTCGTCGGGTAGCGGCCTGTGCCGGGCGTCCCGTCCGACGGTGGCAGACGTCCCGCGCCGGCCGCGGTGCCCGACAGTGCCGCGACGGCCGGCGCTCAGATCGGGGCGAGTTCCGGGATGCCGTAGTGCCGGTCGAGGACCTGCATGGCGGCGCCCGCCGCGATCACGTCCGCGCCGAGGCTGGACAGTGCCACCTTCGTGGTGAGCCAGTCGGCGCGTCGGCTGTCCGCCCGGACGGCCTCGACGGCGGCCGCGAGGTAGGTCTGCGAATGGCGCAGCAGGTCCGCGCCCGCCAGCACCACGTGGGCCAGGTCGAGGGTCTGCAGCAGGTTGACGACCCCCACCGCCAGCACCCGGGCGGCCCGGGCCAGGTCACCGGCCTCGGCGGCGTGGTGATGGACGATCTCCAGGCATCCGTGGCGACCGCAGACACAGAGGGGTCCGTCCAGGTCGACGACGGTGTGGCCGAACTCGCCCGCGTTGGTGTGCGCGCCCCGGTGGGCGGTGCCGCCCAGCCAGAAGCCGCCCCCGATGCCGGACTCGACCATGATGAGGGCCGCGTCACCGAACGTGGCGCCGTGGCGCCAGGCTTCGGCGGTGATGCCGGCGGTCACGTCCTTGTCGAGGTGGACGGGCAGGCCCAGGTGCTTCTCTGCGATCTCGCGCAGCGGTACGTCGTGCCAGTGCCGCAGGCCGTGGGCGTCCCGCACCAGGCCGTGGGCGTGGTCCAGTGGGCCGATCATGCCGATGCCCACCCCGGTGAGCCGGTCCCGCAGGTCACCGATGCCGGTCAGCGCGGCGATGCCGGCGCTCAGGGCGTCGAGGAGCTGCTCCGGTGTGAAGTCACCGGGCAGGGGGCTGACGGCCGACTCGTGCACGGTGCCGGCCAGGTCGACCAGGACCAGCCGCAACGTGCGCCGGGCCCACGAGTTCGTAGACGACAGCGGGCTTGCCGATGCCGGGACGCCGGACACCGGTGGGACGGATCAGGCCGTCGGCGCTCAGCCGGGCGATGACCTTGGAGACCGCCTGCGGGGTCAGCCCGGTGGCCTCCACCACTGTCGACCGCTCGAACGTGCGAACGGTCCGCCCGACGGCCATGACCAGGGCCTGGTTGTAGTCGCGGAGGAAGGTGACGTCGGCAGTGACGCGGGTCATCTCACCACCCTATTACGCAACGCTGTTGCTAAATTTTCTCGGTGATCGAGTTGAGCACTGGTCGACGGGTGGCGGCATTGGTCGCCCTGGCACTGGGCGGCGTCGCTGTCGGCCTGACCGAGTTCGTGGCGATGGGCCTGTTGCCCGAGATCGCCCGCGATCTGCTCGCGCCGGAGTACGCCCGGTCGTCCTCGGACGCGGTCGCCAGCGCGGGTTGGATGATCACCGCGTACGCGCTCGGTGTGGTCGTGGGCGCACCCCTGATCGCCGCGCTGAGCGCGCGGATGCCCCGCAAGAAGCTGGTGCTGGGGCTGCTCGTGCTCTTCGCCGTCGGCACCGTCGCGTCCGCTGTCGCCTCCACCTTCGAGCTGGTGCTGGTGGCGCGGTTCGCCGCCGCGCTGCCGCACGGCGCGTACTTCGGCGCGGCCGGGCTGCTCGCCGCCACCCTGTGGGGCCCCGGCAACGAGGCGCGGGGCTTCGCCACAGTGCTCAGCGGCCTGACGGTGAGCAACGTGGTCGGCGTACCCCTCATCACCCGGCTCGGGCAGGCGGCCGGTTGGCGGGTCGCGTACCTGGTCATCGCCGGCGTCTTCCTGCTCACCCTGCTGGCGGTGCTGGCGGTCGTCCCGGAGGTCGCGGCGGCGGTCGACGGGTCGCCGGCCGCCGAGTTGCGGGCGCTGCGGACCTCCCAGGTCTGGCTGGTCGCCGCGACCGGGGCGATCGGCTTCGCCGGGTTCTTCGCTGTGGACAGCTACATCGCGCCGGTGACCACCGACGTCGCCGGCCTCTCCGCGGCCACGGTGCCGTGGGTCCTGGTCGCGGTGGGTCTCGGCATGACCGTCGGCAACGCGCTGGGCGGCTGGTTCGCGGACCGCGACCTGCACCGCAGCATGGTCATCGGTTTCCTGGCGATGATCATGAGCATCGCCGCCTTCGGCCTGGTGGCGTCGACCGGCGTCGGCCTGTTCGTGGGCGCGTTCCTGGTCGGTGCGACGAGCCTCTACCTCGGCCCGGTCCTGCAGGCGCGCCTGATCACCGTCGCGCCGGGGGCGCAACTCATGGGCGCGGCGCTCAACCAGTCGGCCATGAACATCGCGAACAGCCTGGGCGCCGCCCTGGGCAGCGTGGTCATCGCGGCCGGGCTGGGCTACCTCGCGCCGGCCTGGGTCGGCCTGGTCCTGGCGGTCGTCGGGCTGGCAGTGGGGCTGGTCAGCTTCGCCACCGCACGGCGTGCGCCCGAGCGGGTCCCGGCCACCGTCGCGACCTGACCCGGCCGGCTCGCCGGCACACTCCGCAGGCGTGCGGTCAGTTGACCTCCTTGGCGAGCA
The DNA here is from genome assembly GCF_029626235.1 of Micromonospora sp. WMMD1120. Lineage (NCBI taxonomy): Bacteria > Bacillati > Actinomycetota > Actinomycetes > Micromonosporales > Micromonosporaceae > Micromonospora > Micromonospora sp. WMMD1120. The sequence continues at coordinate 5,003,601 of NZ_JARUBO010000005.1, forward strand.
GGTCGCCGACGGCGGCCCGGACCGGGTCCGGGTCCGACCAACTCCAGTTCGGGTGCGCGCGGTTGGTGAGCAGGGCCAGCACGAGCCTGCGGTCGGGGGCGACAAGCAACGACGGTCCGGCGAACCCGGTGTGGCCGAACGTCCGGGGGGAGGCGAGCCGTCCCATGAACCAGGTCTGGTTGAGCACGACGCCGAGGCCGTGCGCTGCCGTACGGTTGGGCCGCTCGGGGTCGATGGCCGGCTTGCCGACGTTGTGGTCGGTGAGCATCCGGCGCACCGTCGCCGCGGCGAGGACGCGCTTGCCCTGGTGGGTGCCCTCGTTGAGCAGCATCTGACCGATGACCGCGAGGTCCATGGCGCTGGCGAAGATCCCGGCGTGACCGGCGATGCCGCCGAGGTGGTTGGCGACGTCGTCGTGGACGACGCCCCGCAACAGTCCCCGAGACGAGCGGGCGTCGGTGGCGGCCAGGCGCGTGGCCTGCGTGCTGGCCGACATCCAGCCGGTGGGGTTGAAGCCGGTGTCCCGCAGGCCGAGCGGACCGGTCAGGTTGCGCTTGAGCGCGCTGTCGAGCCGCTGACCGGTGACCTTCTCGACGATCTTGCCAGCGACCATCAGCCCCACGCTCGAATAGCGGAACGTGTTTCCCGGCACGGCGCCGGAGACCAGCGGCGTGGTGAGCACGGCGTTCCAGCGGGCCGCGTTGTCGGGCAGGCCGGTGACCTTCGCGCCGACCGGGAGACCGCTGGTGTGGGTGAGCAGCATCTCCACGGTGACCTTCTCCTTGCCCGTGCCGGTGAAGCCGGGCAGGTAGTTACGCACCGGGGCGGCGAGGTCGACACGGCCCTTGTCGACCTGCTGCAACAGCAGGATCGCCGTGTAGACCTTGGTGACCGAGGCGAGGTCGAAGACGGAGTCGGGGCGAGTGGCGACGCGCTGACCGGTCGGAAGCAGCTTCGGGCCCGCGCCGTAGCGCAGCGCCTCCCCGACGGCGGTGTGCACGGTCCGCCGCCCGTCGACGAGGACGACAGCGACAGCGCCGGGGAAGCCCTTGTGCTGAAGGGTCTGCGGCGTGGCCGGCAGGTGCTGCCGGAGCAGCGCCGTCACGTCCTGCGCGTAGTCGGCCTGACCGGCCAACGGGTCACCGGCCGGGGGCGCTGTGGTGGTCGGCGCGCCGGGCGGCGGCCGGCGGGTCGGAGCCGCGCCGAACCCGGCCCGGTTCCCCGCCTCGGCCGCGGCCGCCGCCTCGCCGGCGCCGGCCGGGTCGGGCCCGCCCCTGACGCCGCAGCCGGTCAGAGCGGAGGTCGCTGCGGCCAGGCCGGCACCGAGCAGGGTACGACGCGCGAGGGACATGCCGGAGATCGTGACAGCCGACTCCGGCAACCGCCAACCGGCCCGCCCGAAAAGCCGGGGCGTTCATCCCATCGTCCGACGGGTGGTCATCTGGCGGACACATTCGGTTGGCCTTCAGCCGGTTGTGCGACGATCGGCGGGCGTCATTCCGATCGACCGTCCACCGGTCTGCCCGCGCACCGATCGTGGGCCGACACGGGGAAGGACTCCACATCTCGTATCCCTCTGGAGAGCATGATGTCCCTTTCCCCGGCCCGGGTCTTCGCGGAGCTGAACGCGGTTCGGCCCCCGGCCCAGCCTTCCCCCGTGCTGGGCACGGCCGTCGTGGTGGGGGGCAGTGTGGCGGGTCTGCTGGCCGCCCGGGTGCTGTCCGACCACGCCGACACCGTCGTCATCATCGACCGCGACGACCCGCAGGTGACCGGAACGCGGCCCGGCGTACCCCAGGGCACCCAGCTGCACGCTCTGCTGCCCGGTGGCCTCTTCCAGTTGGAGAGCCTGTTCCCGGGATTTCGCGCCGAGGCCCTCGCGCGCGGCGCGATCGAGGCGCCGCCGACGGCCCGGCGCAACTATCTCGACGGTCACCTGAAGGTCGTCGTCCCAGACGACGACCACAGCCTGGCGGGCAGCCGCCCGCTGCTGGAGGGGGTGATCCGTCAGCAGGTCCTCCGGCTGCCCAACGTCAAGACGGTCACCGCCCGCGCCACCGGCCTGGTGCTCGACGGCTCCACAGTCACCGGGGTCCGCTGCGACGTCGGCGGGGTGCCCGGCGTCGAGAACGGCGACCTCGTGGTCGACGCCATGGGGCGGTCGAGCAGGCTCTCGGACTGGCTGGAACAGGCCGGCTGGGAGCGGCCGGTCACCCGTCGGATGACAGTGCACCTGAACTACGCGACAGCGCTGTTCCGGCGACCGGCAGTCGCCCCGGAGCCGACTGTCGTGCTGGCCCTGCACACCCCGCGCTCCGGCGTCGACGTGGCCGGCGCCGCGTTCTTCGCCATCGAGGACGGCCAGTGGATGGCCATGATGGCCGGCTACGGGGACAACCGGCCGGGGCGGACCGCCGACGACTTCGTCCGCCGCCTGCGCGAGCAGTTCCCGCCGGAGTTCGGCGAGCTCGCCGACCAGGAGATGCTCGGCGAGGTCCAGACCTACCACCACGCCGACAGCCGGCGGCGCGACTATCACGCGCTGCGCCGCTTCCCCGCGGGCCTGCTCAGCGTCGGGGACGCGGTCGCGTCCTTCAACCCGGTGTACGGGCAGGGGATGACCGCGGCGGCCCTGCACGCCGCCTGCCTGTCGACGTACCTGCGCTCCGGTCCGGACCTGCGGGCGCCCGCGCGTGACTTCCTCGCGGCGCAGAAGGTCGTCGTCGACGCCGCCTGGTCGATCTCGACCTCGGCGGACCTGGCGTTGCCGCACGTCGACGGGCCCTACCCGCGCGGTTATCGGCTCTCCAGCTGGGCCAGCCGGCAGATCATCACCGCGACGGTCACCGACGTGGCGACCGCCCGCCGGTTCAACGACGTCGTCTCGATGCTGGAGCATCCGAGCACACTCGCCCGGCCCGGGGTGGTGCTGGCCGCGCTGCGCGCCAACCGACGCGCCGGCCGCTAGCGGGGAAGCTTGCGCAGGATGTCGACGACGAAGCGGTGGTCGTCCAGTTGCGGCAGCCCGGAGACACCGACCCAGCCCACCACGCCGGTGCCGCGCACGCGCAGGGGCAGCGCGCCACCGGCCGCCGCGTACCGTTCGGCCGGCAGACCGTACCGCTCGGCCAACGTGACCTGCTTGTCCTGGCAGAGCCGGGCCATGTAGAGCGACGAGCGCTCGAACCGCATCACCACCCGCCCCTTGCGGCGCAGCCAGGCGTCGTTGTCGGCGGTCGACCCGGGCAGGCCGCAGTGGAACAGCTGGCGTCCGGCCCGCCACACCCCGACCGACACCGGCAACCGCTGCTCGCGCGCGGCGGCGACGGCGAGCATCCCCAGCTCGTATGCGTCCGTCTCGGACAGGCCGGCGAGCTCCAGCTCGTCCTCCTCGCGGGACAGCTCGTCAAGCGTCGGCCAGGCGGCACTGTCAGCTGACATGTTCTTCTCCTCGTCGTTGCGGTCAATGGACAGTCGCCGGCACGGGCGGCCGGCAGTCGTCCTGGCGGTCACCAGGCGCAGGGCGCGTAGTCCTTCAGGAAGCAGCCGTACACGTCCTCGCCCCGCTCGCCGCGGACGATCGGGTCGTACACCCGCGCCGCGCCGTCGACCAGGTCCAGCGGGGCGTGGAAACCCTCGTCGGCCAGGCGCATCTTCGTCGGGTGCGGACGCTCGTCGGTGATCCAACCGGTGTCCACGCTCGTCATCAGGATGCCGTCGGTGAGCATCTCCTCGGCGCTGGTCCGGGTCAGCATGTTCAACGCCGCCTTGGCCATGTTGGTGTGCGGGTGTCCCGGTCCCTTGTAGCCGCGCCCGAACTGCCCCTCCATCGCCGAGACGTTCACCACGTACTTGCGCCGGGCCGGCGCGGCGGCCATCGCCGGGCGCAGCCGGCTGACCAGGACGAACGGCGCGGTGACGTTGCACAACTGCACTTCGAGCAGCTCGACCGGGTCGACCTCGTGCACCCGCTGGACCCAACTGTTGACCGAGTCGAGATCCGGCACCAGCCCGCCGGCGTCGATGGCGGTGGACGCGGCGATGCGTTCCGGGGAGGCGGAGCCACTGGTGAGCGCCAGCGCGGTCAGCGCGTGCGGACTCAGCGTGGACGACGCCCCGGCGGTGAGGCTGCCCACCGCGCCGCCCTGCCCGTCCGGCTTGGTGAACGTGATCAGCTCCGGCAGCGGGCCGTCCGGCAGGGCCGCGGCCTCGGCGGCGACGAGGTGGGCGTACGCCCCGGGGGAGCGGCGGACCGTCTGCGCCGCGTTGTTGATCAGGATGTCGAGCGGGCCCTGGCTGCTGACCGAGTCGGCGAGGGCGATCACCTGGGCGGGGTCGCGCAGGTCGATCCCGACGACGCGCAGGCGGTGCAGCCAGTCGGCGCTGTCCGGCATGGCGGCGAACCGGCGGACCGCGTCGTGCGGGAAGCGCGTCGTCACCGTCGTGTGCGCGCCGTCGCGCAGCAGCCGCAGCGCGATGTACATGCCGATCTTGGCCCGGCCGCCGGTGAGCAGCGCCCGCCGACCGGTCAGGTCGGTACGGGCGTCGCGGCGTTCCCGGTTCAGCGCGGCGCAGGTCGGGCAGAGCTGGTGGTAGAAGGCGTCCACCTGGCGGTAGCGCTGCTTGCAGACGTAGCAGCCGCGCGGGTTGTGCAGGAAGCCCGCCGTCTCGCCCGCGACGGAGGACGCGAGGGGAATGCCCTGGGTCTCGTCGTCGATCCGCCCGGGAGCGCCGGTGGCGGTGGCCTCGGTCACCGCCCGGTCGGCGGCGAGGATGGCGTCCCGTCGCTCCTCGCGCCGCCGCTGCTTGACCACCTTGTAGAGCCGCGCGGTGGCCCGCTGCACCCGCACCACGTCGGGGTGGTCCGACGGCAGCGACTCCAGCTCGGCGAAGACGCTGAGGCAGGCCTCCAGCCGGTCCCGGTCGATGCCGTCCTGACCGTTTTCGGTAATGCTGTCCACCGTCATGCGTCGTCGTCTCGTCCCGTATTCCGTGCCGGCCCGCGCCGGCCCGCCCCAAGTCCGACCCGAAACTGTACGCACCACGCGGCGCCCGCCGCACCTCGCCGCCGTTCGGCCCCCGGACGCCGCTCGCGGCGCCGGGGGCCGGGGTCGGCCGGCGCCGGGGGCCGGGGTCGGCCGGCGCCGGGGGCCGGGGTCGGCCGGCGCCGGGACCGGGGTCGGCCGGCGCCGGGACCGGGGTCAGCCGGCGCCGGCGGGGCGGCGGCGCGACTCGCGGTGCTCAGGCGGCGTCGGCGTGACCGAGACGCCAGTAACCCATGAAGGCCACCGCCCGCCGGTCCAGGCCCCGCTCGGCGACCAGGTGCCGACGCAGGGTGCGGATGACGCCGGCCTCGCCGGCCAGCCACGCGTACAGCGGCACCGGAGCCACCACGTCCGGGACCTCCCACAGGATCTCGCTGTCCACGTCCACGTCCGGAACTGACGTGACGACCGGGGACGCGTCGGGGGCCAGCAGCCGCTCCGCCGCGGCGGCGACGGCGGGTACCAGCCGGCTGCCGTGCCCGTCGTTCCCTCGGGGCAGCCACCGGACCTCGATGCCGGGCGGCGTGACCAGCGGCAACACGTCGTCGGCGGTGGGCACCTCCAGCAGGACCGCGCCCCGGGCGTCGAGCGGGAGTCGTGCGCAGATGCCGGCGATCGCCGGTACGGCCGTCTCGTCCCCGGCCAGCAGCAGAGCGCCCGCCGCCGACGGCCGGAACTCGATGCCGCCGTGGTTGCCGTCGTAGCCGCTGTCCGGGCCGACGAGGGCGATCTCGTCGCCGACGCTCGCGCGCCGGGCCCAGCGCGTCGCCGGACCGCTGTCGCCGTGCAGCACCAGGTCGACGTCGACCTCGGCCAGGTGCGGCCGGACCGCGCGCACGGTGTAGGTGCGCACCGGGTTGCGCAGCTGCTCCGGCAGGGCCCGCCAGGCCGCATACCAGTCCGCGCCGCCGGCGAGGTGCACCCCGCGCTGACCGGGCAGCGGCAGCACCAGCTTGATTCGCTGGTCGTATCCGTTGTCGGCGAAGCGGTCCAGGTCGACACCGGTGAAGGTGACCCGGGTGAACGAGGGGCTGAGTCGGCGTACCGCCGCGACGGTGACGGTGAACACGCGCCACGGGGCGATGGGCAGGGTCTCGGTCATGGTGCCTCTCTCGGCTCGGGTCGACGGTTAGCGGGAGTTGGTGGTCACGGCGCGGGAGCGCCACAGCAGCCACACGAAGTACGGGGCGCCGATCATGGCGGTGACCAGACCGGCGGGGATCTGGGCCGGTGCGATGACCGTCCGCCCGAGGGTGTCGGCGAGGCTGACCAGCGCCGCGCCGAGCAGGGCGGCCACCGGCAGCACCCGAGAGTGTCGCCCGCCGACGAGCGCCCGCGCGGCGTGCGGGGCGACCAGGCCGACGAAGCCGACGACCCCGACGGCCGAGACCGCGGTGGAGGTGAGCAGCGCCGCCGCGCCGAGCGCGACCAGCCGGGTGCGCTCCAAGCGGACGCCCAGCACCCGGGGGGTGTCGTCGTCCAGCGCCAGCAGGTCGAGTTCGCGTCGGGCGGTGACCACTGCCGGGGTGAGCACCAGCAGCGCGATCAGCACCGGAAGCACCTGCGTGGGCAGGCGGCCGTAGGTGGAGCCGGACAGCCAGGTCAACGCCTTGCCGGTGTTCCACGGGTCGAAGGCGACCACCAGGTACGTGATCACCGCCATGCCGCCCTGCCAGGCGCCGAAGCCGATCAGCACCAGCCGGTCCGAGCTGAGCCCGCCGCGCCAGGCCAGGCCGTAGACCACTGCGAACGCCAGCATCGCGCCGAGGCCGGCGACGCCGGAGAGCGCCCACACCCCGGCCAGCGGCACGAAGGTGAGCAGGGCGACCGCGCCGAGCCCGGCGCCGGCGGTGATGCCGAGGATGCCCGGCTCCGCCAGCGGGTTTCGGCAGACCGCCTGCACCGTGGTGCCGGCGACCGCGAGCGCCGCGCCGGCCAGGACCGCCGCGGCGACGCGCGGCCACCGTTGGTCCAGCACGAAGGTGTACGCGGGCCCGGTGCTGCCGTCGACCCAGTTGACGATGTCGCCGAGCAGGACCCAGGTGTCACCGGCGAGCATGCCGACCGTCACGGCGACGACGGTGAGGACGACGGTGGTGGCGACGACAGCGCGGTGGAAGGTGGCGGAGCGCACCGCCGCGTGCCCGCCGGGCGGGCGGCGGGTGGGGCCGGCGTCGCGGTGGCGGCGGGCCAGCCAGATGAGGATCGCCGCGCCGAACGACGTGGTGACCACACCGGTGGGGATGTCGACACCGGCCTGACCGCCCAGCACGGCGCGCAGCAGCACGTCCGAGCCGAGGACGATGACGACCCCGGCGATGCCGGACAGCGGCAGCAGGACGCGCTGCCGGTGCACTCCCGGCACCACGGGCGCGAGCAGACGGACGATCACCGGGGCGCACAGGCCGACGAAGCCGACCGGTCCGGTGAGGGTGACGGCCGCGGCGGACAGCAGCACGGACAGCAGCAGCACGGTGAGCCGGGTCCGCCGTACGTCCAGGCCGAGCACCGTGGCGGTGTCGTCGCCCAGCGCGAGGATGTCGAGGCGGTGCCCGAGCAGCACCAGCAGGACGGCGGCACCCACGATCACCGGGGCGAGCTGGGTGAGCGCGGTCAGGTCGCTCTGCACCAGCGAGCCGTTGCCCCACGCGAAGAGGCCGATGGTCGCCTGCTCGAACAGGAGCAGCAGCAGGGTGGTCACCGAGCCGAGGGCCAGCGCGGTGGCCGAGCCGGCGAGGACCAGCCGGGTGGTCCCGGCCTGCCCGCCGGAGGACATCGCCAGCACCAGACCGGCCGCGGCCAGCCCGCCGCCGAAGGCGAGGCCGCCGGCGGGCAGCGCGGGCAGCGAGACGCCGAACGCGGCCACGGCGACGATCGCCAGGTGGGCGCCCGCGTTGACGGCGAGGGTGTCGGGGGAGGCGAGCGGGTTGCGGGCGATCGACTGCAACGCCGCTCCGGCGAACCCGAGGGCGACACCGACGGCCAACCCGGCGAGGAGCCGGGGCAGCCGGGAGGCGATCAGGACACGGGCCGCCTCGTCGTCGGTGCCGGTCGCGAGCCGCAGCAGGTCGAGGGCGCCGACGTTCGAGGTGCCCTGGGTGAGGTGCACCGCGCCGACGACGATCAGCAGCACCGTCGCGACGACGAACACTCCGACGACCCGGGGTACGGCGGGGCGACCGCCCGGAGCCGGCCGGGTGGCCGGCTCCGGGCGAGGGGGTGCGTTCAGCACGCTCACACCGCGTAGGTCTTGACGAGCTCGTCGATGTACTGCTTGCCGGAGAGCGGCCCGCCGAAGGTCCAGATGCCGTTGGGCATCCGGTGCAGGTTGCCCTTCCGCACGAACGGCAACGACGTCCAGACGGCGTTGCCGGCCAGCCCGTCGGCGAACACGTCGTCGCCGTCGGAGGCGTTGTAGAAGAGGTGGGTGTTCGGGTCCTTGAGGACGGTCATGCCCTCCACGTCGGTCTGGCCGAGGCCCCACACCTCGTCGGTCTTGCCGGTCCACGCGTTGGTGAGGCCGAGCTGGATGCCGATCTGGGAGACGAGGGCGCCCTTCCCGAACATCCGGATGCTGACGGTGCTGCCCTCCTTCCAGCCGTCGGCGATGGCGAACGGACGGCCGGCGGCCCCGGCGTCGGCGATCTTCTTCTTGCCGTCCGCGATGGCCGCGTCGAAGTCGCCGAGCAGCTTCTCCGCCTCGCTGGTCCTGCCGACCGCCTTCGCGATCATGGTGAGGTCCGCGCGCATCCGGCCGAGGTTGTCGGTGGCGTCGCTGCCCTTGGCCACCACGACGGGCGCGTACTTCTCCAGCTGGCTGATCATGTTCGCGCCCCGGTCGTCCTCCATCACGATGAGGTCGGGCTGGAGGGCGACGATCGAGTCGACGCTGGGCTCGCCCCGGGTGCCGACGTCCTTGACCCCGGGGTCGAGCTTCGCCGAGGTGACCCAGGTGCCGTACCCCTTGGGGTCGGCCACGCCGACGGGCATGACGCCCAGGCTGACCAGCATCTCGACCTCACCCCACTCGAGCCCGACGACCTTGGTCGCCGGGGCCTTGAGGGTGATCTCCTTGCCCCGGCTGTCGGTGAGGGTGACCGGCCCGCCGGCCGCCGGGGCGGAGGTGTCGGGGGTGGCGGTCTTCTCTGTGGTGCCGCAGGCGCCGAGCGTCAGCGCGGCCACGACGGCGAGGAGGGCGGTGAAACGGGTACGGGTCATGACGGTCTTTCTCTGCTGTGGATGAGGGGTGTTTCAGACCAGGGCGCGCGCGGCGTGCCGCCCGACCGGGCGGGTGGTGACCAGTCCGCTGACCGGATCGGTGGTCACCTCGATACGGATGCCGTAGGTCTCGGTGAGGGCGTCCTCGGTGAACACGGCGGCCGGGGCGCCGGTGGCGCGGACCCGGCCCTGGTGCAACAGGACCACCTCGTCCGCCACGGCGGCGGCCTGGTTGAGGTCGTGCAGGACCACGCCCACGGCGACGCCGTGGTCGTCGGCGAGGTCACGGACCAGGTCGAGGATCTCCACCTGGTAGCGCAGGTCCAGGAAGGTGGTGGGCTCGTCGAGCAGCAGCACCGGAGTGTCCTGGGCCAGGCAGGTGGCCAGCCACACCCGCTGCAACTCGCCGCCGGACAACTCGTCCACCGGGCGTTCGGCCATCGCGGCGACGCCGGTGACCTCCATGGCGCGGGCGATGGCGGCCGGGCCGGTCGGGTCCTCCGCGCGCCACCGCCCCCGGTACGGGTGCCGGCCGTATCCCACGACGTCGCGGACGGTGACTCCGGTGGGCACCGGCCGACTCTGCGCGAGCAGGGTGACCCGACGGGCGAACTCCCTGGACGGGAGGCTGGCGGCGGTGACGCCGTCGGTGAGGTGCACGGTGCCGGCCTGGATCGGGTGCAGCCGGGCCAGGGCGCGCAGCAGCGTGGACTTGCCGCTGCCGTTCGGCCCGACGAGCGCCGTCACGGCGCCCGCCCGAAGGCTGATCATCGCGCCGTGCACCACCGGCACACCGTGATAGCCCAGTCGGAGGTCGACGCCGGACAGGCTGTTCTCCCCGTTGGCCGACGCCAACTCGCTCTGCATGAGGTTAGGCTAACCTAACCAAACGTCGGTGTGTCAAGCCGCCCGATCCGGCGGGGGCCGGTGGGGCGCAGGGGCGGTGCGCAGGTGAGGGATGCTGGTCCCGTGCAGATCACCACCCTCGGCCCACTCGCCGTCGACGGCCGGCCCGTGCGGGGTGAACGGCTCGCGGCGGTGGTGCGCGCGCTCGTCGATGCCCGGGGGCGGGCGGTCTCCACGGCCCTGCTGGTGGACGCGGTGTGGGACGGCGCGCCACCGGACGACGCGAACGGCGCGGTCCAGGCGCTCGTCTCCCGGGTACGCCGTCTCGGGTTGCCAGTGCTCGCCGCGCCCGGCGGCTACCGCCTCCCCGCCGAGGAGGTGACCGTCGACGCGGTCGAGGCGCGGACGCTCGTCGACAGTGCGCGGACCGTGCTGCACACCGGCGACGCGTCCGGCGCCCGCGATCTGGCCGACCGGGCGCGTGCCCTGTTCCCCGAGGTGCCGGAGTTGGCCACCGCCGAGGACACCCGGCTGTTCGCGGACGTGACCGCGCTGCGCGCCCAGGCGGCACTCGCCGGTGCCGGCCCGTACGACGAGGTCGACCTGGGCCGGCTCGTGGCGCGTACCCCGCCGGACGAGCCGTCGGCCGCGCTGCTCGTCCGGGTGCTCGCCGCGCAGGGGCGGGAGGCCGAGGCGCTGGAGGTGGTCGAGCGGCTGCGCACCGACCTGGCCGACCGGTACGGCACCGACCCGTCGCCGGTGATCGCAGAGGTGCACCTGGCGTTGCTGCGCGGCGAGCTCACCACCCCGACCGGCGGTACGCCGCCCCGACGACCGGCCCGCGGCGCGCTGCCCGCCGCGTGGCGTCGCCCGCTGACCACCCTCGTCGGGCGGGAGCGGGACGTCGAGAGCGTCACCGACTCGCTCGCCGAGACACCGCTGGTGACCATCGTGGCGACCGGCGGGGCCGGGAAGACCCGACTCGCGGCCGAGGTGACCAGGCACGCGGTGGCGGCGGGGCAGACCGTGCGCGTGGTCGAACTCGCCGGCCTGCGCTCGCCCGACGAGGTGCTGCCCACCGTCCTCGCCGCGCTCGGCGGTGCGGACACCACGCCGACCGGTGGCAACCTCGGCCTGGAGCGGCGGGTCCTCAACCCCGAGGAGCGCCTGCGCGCGGTGGCGCCGGACCTCGACGGGCTGGTGGTGCTGGACAACTGCGAACACGTCCTCGACGCGGTGGCCGTCGTCGTCGCGGACCTGCTCGCCGCGACGTCCGCCGACGTCGCGGTGCTCGCGACGAGCCGAGCCCCGCTGGGTCTGGCGGGCGAACGGGTGCACCGACTGACCACCCTGCCGGACGCGGACGCGCTCGCGCTGATCGAGTCCCGCGCCCGAGCGGGCGGCGCGGTGTCCACCGGGGACACCGAACGGACCCTCGCGCTGTGCCACCGGCTGGACAACCTGCCGCTGGCGCTCGAACTGGCCGCCGCCCGGCTGCGCCACATGCCGATCGACGACGTGCTCAGCGGACTCACCGACCGGTTCGCGTTGCTCGACGACGCGCTGCGCGGGCTTCCCGAGCGGCACGCGAGCCTCTGGGCGATGGTCGACTGGAGCCGGGAACTGCTCGCGCCCGACGACCGTCAGCTACTCCAGCGGGTCGCCGTCATCCCCGCCGCGTTCACCGCGGACCTCGCGGCCGCCGTCGCCGGGCGTCCGGACGTCCGGCGCGGTCTGGCGACGCTCGTCGAACAGTCCCTGCTCACCCTCGTCGAGGGGGAGGGGCCGCCGCGCTACCGGATGCTGGAGACGGTCCGCGAGTACGGGGAGGCCCGCCTCGACGAGACCGGCGACCGGGAACCGGCGACGGCCGGCCTGGTCGACTGGGCGCGGGGCGAGTCGGTGGCGCTCGCCGGCCGGTTCGTCGGCCCGGACCAGGTCGAGGCGCTCAACCGCTGCGCCGCCGAGCAGGACAACCTGGTCGCGGCGCTGCGGTGGTCGCTCGCCGGCGACGACGAGCCGGCCTCGATCGACGTCGCCAGCGCGCTGTTCTTCCTCTGGACGGTACGGGGCCTGCACGTGGAGGTCCTGGGGTGGGCGCGCGGCCTGCTGCACGTCGACGAGCCGCGGCGACGGCGACACTCGGCGATCCTCGGCGGTAGGTCGGCCGGACGACCACTGCCGGACGCGGACCGGCTCGTGCGCACCGGTCTGGTGATCGGGGTCAACGCCGGGATCAGCGGCGACCTGCGGCTCGCCGTGATCGCCCGTCGGGCGCTGCGCACGACCCTCGCCGAACGCCGTACCGAGGTGTCGGCGCGGCAGGCCGCGCTCGCCTCGGCGTTGCCCGGCTTCGACACCGCCGACCCGGAGCAGTCCATGAAGGGCGCGAGCGAGATGATCGCCCACCCCGACCCGTACGTCCAGGCGCTCGGCTACTTCGCCCGCGCCGCCGTACGGGAGAACAGCGGTTCTCCGCAGGCGTCGGTCGGCGACGCGGAGCAGGCGTACCGCCGCTTCGAGGCGACCGGCGACCACTGGGGCATGGCGATGGCGGCGGGGGTCGTCGGGCAGTTCCTGACCCTGCGCGACGGCGCCCGGGCGACCGACTGGCTGACCCTGAGCCTTCAGCACATGGAGGTGATCGGGGCGGCGCAGGACGCCCGCTCGATCCGGGTGCGGCTGGACGCGCGGCTCGCGCTGGACGGTGACCGGGATGCCGAACGGCGGCTCACCGACACGGCGGCGGGCGACGCCGAGGCGATGGACATCGCGCAGGCCCGACTCGGGTTGGCCCACCTCGCCTGGCAGCGGGAGCGCTACGACGAGGCTCTCCGGCACGCCGAGGCGGTGACCCGGGTCCTGATCGGTTGGGCCGGCGCGCCGCCGCAGCCGCGCGTCATCTTCCGGGTCGCGGTGGCCGTGCTGCGCCTACGGTTGGCGCGGGTGCGACCGGGCGCGGAGCCGTTCGACCAGGCCGCCGCGTTGCTGGCGCTGGCCCGGGACGAGGCGCTCGGCTCCAACGACCTGCCGGTGATCGGGGCGTGGGCGCTGGGTGGCGCCGAACTGGCGGCGCACCGGGGCGACGCGGCGACCGCCCGCGACCTGTTCGTGCTCGGGTCGCGGATCGGCGGCCACGTCGGGATCTTCCTCCCGCCCGGCGACCAGGAACGGCTCAGCGCCGCCCTCGGCACCGAGGAGCAGCGTGAGCCGTTGCAGGCCGCGTGGCGCGAGCGGCCGGTCGCCGCGGTCGTCGCCCGCATCCGCGAGCTGATGGACGACCTGCTGGGTTAGATCTTCTTCCGGTACGCGCGCAGCGCCAGCGGCATGAAGAGCACCACGAAGCCGACGCACCAGGCGAGCGTCCACCACACGTGCGAGCCGAGCGGGGTGCCGAGGAACAGCCCCCGTACCGAGGCCACCAGGTGGGTCATCGGGTTGACGTCCACGAACGCCCGCATCCACCCGGGCAGGGTGTCGGCGGCGACGAACACGTTCGACGCGAAGCTCAGCGGCATGATCAGCGCGAACATCAGGCCCTGCACCGCGCCCGGGGTGCGCACCTTCATCGACACGAGCACCGGCAGCCAGCTCAGGCAGAGCGCGAACAGCACCGCGAGCAGGCACCCGCCGACCGCCCGGAACAGGTCGGTCTCGATCCGGAAGCCCATCGCGTAGCCGATCGCGAGGGTCGACACCGTGACGATCACGTAGCGGACCACGTCGCCGAGGACCGCGCCCAGCAGGGGTGCGGAGCGGGGGATCGGCAACGAGCGGAACCTGTCGAAGATGCCCTTGGCGATGTCGGTGTTGAGGTTGACGCCGATCGCGATGGCACCGGTGGCGATGGTCTGCACCAGGATGCCGGGCAGCAGGAACTGGAGGTAGTCGTGGGTCGAGCCGGCGACCGCGCCGCCGAAGACGTACACGAAGATGATCAGGAACAGCACCGGCTGCAACGTGACGTCGATGAGCGCCTCGGGCGTGCGCCAGGTCTTGATGAGGCTGCGCTTGGCGAGCGCCAACGAGTGCCGGACCAGCCGGAACGGCCGTGGGTTCGGCACCGGGCTGGTCAGCCCCCGGGTTCTGGTGGGTCCTGCGTCGATCAGTGTGCTCATGCCGCGACCTCCGTGCGGGTGGTGTCGTCGTCGGACGCCGTACGTCCGGTGAGGGTGAAGAAGACCTCGTCCAGGCTCGGCAGGTGCAGGGAGAGTTCGGTGACGGCGATGCCGGCCGAGGCGAACCGCGCGACGCTCTCGGTGAGCGCCGCGTCGTCGGTGACCGGCACCGCGAGCACGCCCCTGCGGATCTCGTCGGCCTGCGCGCCGGAGCCGACCCGGGTCAGGATCTCCGCGGTCCGGGGCAGGTGCGCCGGGTCGGACGGTCGAACCTCCAGGGTCTGCCCGCCGACCACCCGCTTGAGTCCGTCCGGGGTGTCGTGCGCGATGACGCGGCCGTGGTCGATGACCGTGATCGCGTCGGCGAGCGCGTCGGCCTCCTCCAGGTACTGCGTGGTGAGCAGCACCGTCGAGCCGTTGCCGACCAGGGAGCGGACCACGTCCCACATGTCCTCGCGCTTGGCCGGGTCGAGGCCCGTCGTCGGCTCGTCCAGGAAGATCACGTCGGGGGAGCCGACGAGGCTGGCGGCCAGGTCCAACCGCCGCCGCATGCCGCCGGAGTAGGTCTTCGCCGGCCGGTTCGCGGCGTCGGTCAGGTCGAACCAGTCGAGCAGCTCGGCGGCGCGTCGCCGCGCCCCGGCGCGCCCCAGCTCCAGCAGGGTGCCGAACAGCTCCAGGTTCTGCCGCCCGGTCAGGTCCTCGTCCACCGAGGCGTACTGGCCGGTGAGGCCGATGCTCTGCCGGACGCGCTCGGCGTCGCGCACCACGTCGTACCCGCCGATCCGGGCGCTGCCCCCGTCGGGGGTGAGCAGGGTGGAGAGGATCCGCACGGCGGTGGTCTTGCCGGCGCCGTTCGGACCGAGCACGCCGAGCACCGTCCCCCGGGGTACGGCGAGATCGACGCCCTGCAACGCTCTCGTCCTGCCGAACGTCTTGACGAGGCCCTCGGCCTCGATCACCAGGTCAGCTGTCATGCCGGAAGTCTGCGCGGCTCGGCTGACACCGTCCCGACACGGCGCCGACACCGGCGCCGACACGCGCTGACAACCGGGCGACCCCGCCCTGCGCCCCACCTGCCGGTCAGCCCGGCAGGCGACCCCGCGTGGAGACGAAGTGGTACGACATGGCGGCGAAGCCGGGATCACGGACCAGCCGCCGGAAGGCGTTCAGTTGGTGCGGGGACAGCCCGGCGGCCAATAGGTCGGGCTCCAACTGCCGCGAATTGGTCTCGTAAAGCGAGGTGCCGGTCGAGCCGCCGGCCCAGCTCTGCGAGTGGGTGATGGTGTCCAGGTCGGTCAGGCCGGCCAGGGCCATCTCGGTGTGCACGTCCTGCGCCCACCCGAGGTCGGCGCCGTGGTCCTCCAGGACCCCCATCATGGCGTCCATCACCTGCGCGAAGAGCTTCGCCGCGTCGTCGCTCGGCGCGGTCAGCACGCGCGGTGTCGCGGTGCAGTCGAACTCCTCGACCACCAGCCAGCCGCCGGGGGCCAGGGCGCCGGTGAGCATCCGCAGGACCCGCCGGCGCTCCGGGAGGTGCAGCAGCACCAGCCGGGCGTGGATCAGGTCGAACGCGTCCCCGGGTGGCGGCTCGGTGCGCACGTCGTGCCGGCGCACGCGCAGGTTGTCCGCGGCGACGAGGTGGGTGGGGTCGATGTCGGTGGCCAGCACGTGGCCCTCGTCGCCGACCGCGCGGGCGATCCGCCGGGCCATCGAGCCGCCGCCCGCGCCGACCTCCCAGCAGGTCGCGCCGGCCTCCAGCACCGGACGGGCCAGGCGGCGCGTCGTGATCGGGTCCAGGAACGACTCCAGCGCGTGCATCTGCGCGACGGCGTCCGGCGCCGCGTTGTCGAACGTGTAGCTGCCATCGTTCTCAACGGTTGTCATCGGTGTCTACCTCTCCAGAGGGTCGGCGGCGATGCCCACCATGGCCGCCAGCGGGGTCGGGTCGAGGCGGGCCTCGGCCGTCGGTCGGTCGTAGACCACCCGGCCGTACTCCAGCACCGCCACCCGGTCCGCGATCTCGATCGCGTGCTGGAGTTGCTGCTCCACCAGCAGCACGGTCAGGCCGTCGGCGGCGAGACCGTTGACGAGCGCACGGACCCGCGCCGCCAGGTCGGGTGAGAGCCCTTCGCACGGTTCGTCGAGCAGCAGCACCCGCGGTTGCCCGAGCAGCGCCCGGGCGATGGCCAGCATCTGCTGCTCACCGCCGGACAGCTCGCAGCCACGGTGCCGCAGCCGCGCCGCCAGTCTCGGCAGCAGTTCGAGGGTCCGGTCGACGGTCCAGCCCGCACCGCCGTACGTGCGGGCCCGCCACGGCGCGGCCGCCAGGTGCAGGTGCTCGGCCACCGTCAACCGGGAGAAGACCCGCCGGCCCTGCGGAACGAGACCGACGCCGGACTGCGCGATGCGGTGCGGCTGCCGGCCGGTCACCGGCACGCCGCCGACCTCGATGCGACCACTGGAGGCCCGCACCAGCCCGGCGATGGTGTGCACGAGGGTGCTCTTGCCCGCGCCGTTGCGACCCACGACGGCCTGGATGCTGCCCGGTCGCACCCGCAGGCTGACCTCGTGCAGCACGGTCCCACCGGCGTAGCCGGCGGACACACTGTCGACCGTCAACATCAGGCCACCCCCTCGGCGTATGCCTGGCGCACCAGCGGCGAGGCGCGGATCTCCTCCGGGGTGCCGGTGGCCAACGTCCGACCGTCGCGCAGGACGCTCACCGCGTCGGAGAGGGCGTACACCAGGTCCAGTCGGTGCTCGACGAGCAGCACCGCGACGGCCCTGGGCAGCGCCTGGAGCACCGCGACCAGATGGGCGACCTCGATGGCGGACAGCCCGGCGGCCGGTTCGTCGAGCAGCAGCAGCCGGGGACGGCCGGCGAGGGCCATCGCGATCTCCAACTGGCGGCGCTGCCCGTGGGCGAGGTGCCCGGCGGGCACCGCCGCGACGTCGGCCAGGCCCATCTGTTCCAGCAGCGCGTCCGCGCGGTCCCGCGCGGCGCGCCGACGTCGGCCCGGCCACCACCCCCGGTGTACGGTCACCCGCGGCAGCGCGGCCACCACCACGTTCTCCGCTGCGGTGAGCGTCGCGAAGACCGCCGGGCGTTGGTGGATGCGGTTGATGCCCCTCCGGGCCCGAGTGGTCGGTCCGAGCCGGCTGACCTCCCGTCCGGCGAAGCGCACGGTGCCGCGCTGCGGCTTCGTGGACCCGCCGATCACATTGAGCAGTGTCGTCTTGCCCGCGCCGTTCGGGCCGATCAGCGCGTGCCGCTGACCGTCGTGCACGCACAGGTCCACGCCGTCGAGCGCGGCGAGCGAGCCGTACCGCACGGTGACCTCCTTGACGTCGAGCAGACAGGTCATCGGCGCAGCTCCGCGACTGTGGCCCGGTCCGGTACGGCCGGCGTGTCCCGGCGTCGCGCCGGGAGGCTCGGGCGCCACCGGCCGCGGCTCCGGTCGATCCCGGTGGGCAGCAGGTAGACAGTCGCCACGAACAGCGCGCCCAGCACCAGCGGCGCGTGACCGGGCAGGACGCCGAACAGCCAGTCCCGGACGGCGATGACCAGCGCCGCGCCCACCAGAGCGCCGCCCACCGAGGCGGTGCCACCGATCACGACACCGAGCAGCAGCAGCGCGGACGTGTCGAAACCGAAGTCGGCGGGGGAGATGTACTGCTGGGCGACGACGAGCAACGAGCCGGCGGCGCCGGCTGTCGCACCGGCGGCGATGTGCGCGCCGGACAGGTACAGCGGCACCCGGTGCCCGCTGGCCCGCAGCCGCGTCTCGTCGTCCCGGGCGGCGCGCAGCAGCAGCCCGGCCCGGGTCCGCAGCAGCACCAGCACCACGCCCACCAGCGCGGCCACCACGACCAGGGCGTACAGGTAGCGGGCCCGGTCGCTGGCCAGGGGCGGCAGCCCCCAGAACGGGCGGACCGCCGGGATGCCGGCCAGCCCGTCCGTGCCACCGGTCACCGACCGCCACCGGCCGAGGACTGTCACGACCAGTTCACCGATGGCCAGGGTGATCATCAGGACGATGACGCCCCGGGCGTGCACGACGAGCGGCACGGTGAGCGCGGCCAGCACCGCGCCGGCGCCCGCCGCGACCGCGACCTGCACCACACCGACGTCGGAGATCCGGCTCCCGAGCACGGCGCAGGCGTACGCGCCCGCCGCGTAGGGCGCGGTCTGGCCGAGGGTGGGCACGCCGGCGACACCGGTCAGCAGTGCCACGCTCACCCCGACCAGGGCCAGCGCCAGCGTCCGGGCGAGGATCGCCGTGGTGTAGTCGTCCACCACCCAGGGCGCCACGACCAGGCCGGCCAGGACGAGCGCCGCGACGCCGCCCCATGCCCGCCGGAGCACGTCGCCGGTCATGCCGCCCGCCACCTGACGGCCAGGCCCCGGGCGCGCACCGCCAGCACGGCCGCCATGGCGGCGAACAGCAGGAACGGCGCGGCGGACGGCAGCAGCGCCACCCCCAGCGTCTGGATCTCGCCGATCGCGAGCGCGGCCACCAGCGTGCCCGCCATCGAGCCGAGTCCACCGAGGACGACGACCACCAGGGACAGCAGCAGCACGGTGTCGGCGGTGTCGGTACCCGGGCCGATGATGGGCGCGCCCAGGACCCCGGCCGCGCCGGCCAGCGCCCCGGCGGCGGCGAGCACGCCGGCCCGGATCCGCGCGGGGCTGACGCCCAGGCAGGCGACCATCTCCGCGTCGTCGACGGCCGCCCGGACCAGCATCCCGGCCCGGGTGCGCCGCAGCACCAGGTAGAGCGCGCCCGCCAGCACCGCCGCCACGACGATGAAGACCAGCCGGTACGCGGCGTAGCGGTGACCGGCGACCACCACCGAACCCTCCAGCGCGGCGGGAACCCGCACCTGCGGATCGTCGGGTCCGAACCCGGCGACGAGCAGGCTGCCGCCGGCCAGCGCCACACCGAACGTCAGCAGCGCCTGGCTCAGGTGGTTGCCGGTGGGGACCGGGGTGAGCAGCCCGGCCAGCAGCACACCCGCGGCGGCGGCGGCCAGCACACCGACCGCCAGCGCCAGCGCCAGGCTCACCCAACCGCCGTCGAGCAGCGCGGCGGCCGTGTACCCGCCGATCGCGTAGAGCATGCCGTGCGCCAGGTTGAGGATGTTGGCGACGCCGAAGCAGAAGACCAGGCCCGACGCGGCGACGAACACGAGCAGCCCGTAGGCGACTCCGTCCAACGCCGGAATCAGGTACGGGTCGATCCGGTTCGTCAGGGCCGCCGCCGTCATCGGCCGACGGTCGCGAGGTCACCCACGACGGTGTTGGACAGCGCCCGCCCGTCCTGGCGGACCTGCCGCAGGTACCACTTCTGCACCGGCGAGTGGGTGGTGGTGGAGAACTGCCAGGTGCCGCGCGGGCTGGCGATCTGGCCGAGTTTCCCGATGGCGGTGTTGATCGCCTCCGGGGTCGGGTCGCTGCCGGCGGCGCCGATCGCCCGGTCCAGCACTGCCGCCGCGTCGTACGAGGCGAGCGCGTAGGTCGTCGGCGAGCCGTCGTGCTTGGCCTTCCAGGCCGCCACGAACGCGCGGTTCTCGGCGTTGTCGAGGTCCGGCGAGTAGTTGAGCACCGAGTAGATGCCCCGGGCCGCGTCGCCCTGGGCGTTGAGCACGCCGCCCTCGGTGAGGAACCCCGCCGCGTACAGCGGGACGTCCTTGATCTCGGACTGCGCGTACTGCTTGACGAAGTCGACGGCGGCGCTGCCGGCGTAGAACGTGAAGACGGCCGCCGCGCCGGAGGCCTTGATCCGGGCGAAGTACGGGGTGAAGTTGGTGGTCGCCGGGAACGGGGTGAAGGTGGTCTTGCCGTCCGGGTTCGCGAGCTTCCCGCCGATCTTGCCGAAGGCGTCGGTGAACCCCCGCAGCTCGTCCCAGCCGCCCTGGTAGTCCGGGCCGATCGCATACACCGAGCCCTTCACGTTGTCCCGGACGTGCTGCGCGATCGCCGCTCCGGGCTCGTCGGAGAGGTACGAGGTGTGCCAGACCCGGGAGACGTCCTTGAGTTCGGGTCGTCCGTTGGAGCCGACGAGGGGCACCTTCGTCTCGGCGAGCAGCGGGACGACACCGGCGACCGAACCGCCACCGACGATGCCGGTGAGCGCGGACACCCGGTCCTGCTTGAGCAGCTTGGTCGCCGCCGGCACCGCGGTCTGGGCGCCGTTGCCCTCGTCGGCGACGACGAGGTCGACCTGTCGGCCGCCGAGCTTGCCGTCGTGGGTGTCCAGGTAGAGCTGGAAGCCGTCGCGGATCTCCGTGCCGACCGCCTGGTACGTGCCGGACAGCGAGGCGAGCAGGCCGATCTTTATCGAGCCGCTGGCGCTGGTGCCCGGCCCGTCGTCGCCGCAGGCCGTGCTGGTGGTCAGCGCGGCCGCGAGCGCCGCGGCGATGAGGGCACGGCTGCGCCAAGGCGTGGTGTGAGGCATGACTTCGACTCCAGAAGATGGGGGAAGGGATGCCCGGCGTGGGGTCGCCGGAGTGGTCAACGACTGCGGGCGAGTGCCGCGCGGGCGGCGGGGGTCAGGGCGTCCCCGATGCGGTTGGCCAGCTCGGTCATCTCGTAGGAGACCTTGCCGACGTCGCACTCCGGGGCGGCGAGCACCAGCAACGAGGCGCCGTCGTTGAAGGCCATCGAGAACATGAACCCGCCCTCGAGCTGGGTGACGTTGGAGATCACCGCGCCGGCGTCGAAGAAGGCCGCCGCTCCGCGCAGCAGGCTGACCAGCCCGCTGCCCGTCGCGGCCAACTGGTCGGCCCGGTCCGGCGGAAGGTCGCGGGTGGCGGCCACCATCAGCCCGTCGCTGGAGATGGCGATGGCATGGCTGACCTCGGTCGCGCGCGCGGCGAAGGTGTCCAGCAGCCAGCCGAGATCCTGTTGGTCGCTCACGTGCTCTCCTGTCGCGTCAGGTGTTGCCGAGGTTGATCGGGGTGCGTCGCCGGTTCGCCACGCCCCGCGCGTACGCGGCCATCGCCGTGGCCACCTGCGCCGGGTCGCGGTACTCCGACCGTTGTTGCTGCTGCGGCACCGTCACGCCGCCGGGCACGAGGTGCCGTTGGGGCTGCCGTTTGGGCAGGCCGGAATTGGTGGTCGTGGCGACCTCGGGCGTGTGCGCCCGGGCGGCCGTGCGCCAGGCGTCGTCGGCGGGGCTGGACCACGCGTGGCCGTTCTGACCGTTCTGACCGTCGACGACGTCGGTCTGGAACCAGTGGTTGACCTGTTCGAAGATGAGCAACTCCTCGGTCGGCGCGTCACCCCGGTCCGGCGGGGGTGACGGGTGTCGGAAGACCGGCGCCGCCGGCAGGGTCCGCTCGGCCGGAGGACGGCCCGCGGTGGGCTCGGGGCGCGGTTGGTACGGCGGCGGAGGGCCGGCTCTGCGGGCCGCCCGCCGGGACAGCCGGCCCGGTGCGAGCAGGTACTCCTCCGGTGGCAGCGATCGGATGATCGTCGCCGGCAGGGTCGCCTCGGCGAGGGTGCCGCGGCGGGGGCCGCGGCGCAGTTGGACTGTCACGCCCAACCGCTGCGCGAGCTGACCCACGACGACCAGCCCCATCGCCCGGACGGCGGCCACGTCGATGGCCGGTGGGTGGGCCAGCAACTCGTTGAGCTGCTGCATCCGCTGCGGTGACAGGCCGACGCCCTCGTCGCTGATCTGGACGATGACGCGGTCACCCAGGCTCCGGCCGCTCACCCAGGTCTCGCTGCCCGGGGGAGAATACGTGGTGGCGTTGTCCATCAGCTCGGCGAGCAGGTGCACGACCTCGTCGACGGTCTTGGCCGCCACGGCGACGTCCCCGTCGACCATCCCGAGCCGCACCCGCGCGTAGTGCTCGATCTGCGACAGCGCGGCCTGGAGCACCTGTTGCAACGGGACGTCGCGTTGCCGTACGCGGCCGACGCCGACGCCGCCGAGCACCAGCAGGCTGGCGTTGATCCGGCCCATCCGGGTGGCCAGGTTGTCCAGCGTGTAGAGCTGGTCGAGGCGGTCGGGGTCGGTCTCGTCCCGCTCGACCAGGTCGACCTGGGCCAGGACGGCGTCGACGAGCCGCTGTTCGCGGCGGCTGAGGTGGATGAAGATGTCGGCGGTGTTGGCGCGCATGACGGCCTGTTCGGCGGCGGTGCGCACGGCGGCCTGGTGCACGGCGCTGAACGCCTGGCCCAGCTCGCCGATCTCGTCGTCGCTGGACGGTTCCAGGGCGGCGCTGGAGTGGTGCCGGGCGAGCCGGTCCGGGTCGACCGAGGCGCTGCCGGGCTGTTGGAGCTGGGCCACCACGGCGGGCAGCTGTTCGAACGCCACGGCGTTGGCGGCGTCCCGCAGGCGACGCAGCCGTCGGGTGATCTGCCGGGCGACGGCCCAGGTCACCAGCGCCGTCAGCAGCAGCGCGAGGAGTACGCCAACGGCCTCCGCGACGGCCCGACGGCGCTGGTCGGCGTGCGCGGCCCGGACGTCCTCGCGGACCGCGTCGTCGACCTGGCCACGCAGCTCGGCGAGGCGGGCGGCGCGCGTCTGGGTGGTCGCCACCCAGGCGGTGGTGTCCAGTTGCAACCGCGTGCCCGGCCGGGCCCGGGACACCTCGTCCTGCATGCGTTGCAGGGCGAGCGCGTCCCTGCCGGTGCCGGCCTGCTCCCACCAGACGCCCCACTCGTGCGGCGCCAGTGCCAGGAAGGACAGGCTCGACTCGGTGTAGCTGGTCCGGGCGGCGGTGATGTCCTGTTGCATGGCCGGGGTCAGCTCCCCGCCCGCTACCGCGCGGAGCACGGCAACCTGCTGTTGACCGATGGCCTCCGCGGTCTTCGAGAGGGCGGCCGAGGCCCGGATGCCGTCGGCGAGCACGGCGTCCACGACGCCGTGTGAGACGTTCTCCCGGAAGGTGATCAGGTCGGCGATGGCGATCCGGTAGCTGAAGGTCATCGCCGAGACCGACGCGTGTGTCGCCGTGCGGACCTGGGTCCGCAGCGGGGCGAGGCTGTTCAGCGAGTCGTCGATGCGGCGCAGCAGGACCCGGTTGGCGTCGGCGTCGGTGGACAGCCGCTCGCGCTGGGTGCGGTAGCGGGCGACGGAGTCGTCGGTGGCGGCGATCTCCGCGCCGAACGCGTCCTGCTGCTCCGGTCGGCCGTAGGTGAGCAGGTCGGCGGCGGCGACGCGCTCGCGTTGCAGCCGGTAGGCCAGGTCGCCGGCCTCCGCGCCGAGCTGGGCCAGGACCTGCAGGTCGTCGGCGCGGGCCGTCCGGCGTGCGCTTTCGGTCAGCGCGAGGCCGGCGAAGCCGATCACGGCGACGAGTGGGGCCGCGACGATGAGGCGCATCCGGCCGGCAATCTTCCAACCGCGTCGGCGGGTCGGGTAGGGTCTGGCCGCGTGGGACCGGGTGCTCGACGCCACTGTTTGACTCCCACGACTCGTCGATGACGGTCAATCCCGCACCTTGCCGAATGCAAGTCCCATTCGGCCGGAAGCCGCGCTCGGAGACCAGACCTGACCGTGGTACAAACTGCCCGTACCAGCATCTGTACCCAACGTCAGCGGACGGTGACGCCCCGAGGTGAGGTCGGGTCCGCGCGGTCAGCGCTGGTTGTCGAGGGGTTCGGCCGGCGGGCGCGGACGGTGCGTGTCGTCCGGGTCGGGCGGGCTGTTGAGCACCTGGCCGATCAGCTCCCGCAGCTCGTCGATCGCCTCCACCACGGCGCCGGGGTCGCGCGCGTCGCGCCGGCCACGTTGCCGCGGCACCTGTCGCTGCGCCGGGACCTGTTCCGGGGCGCGTGGGCCCCGGCGGCCGTCGGCGGCCATCTGCTCCGCCGCGACCTGGGGCCACAGCGCCGCCAGCCGGCCGCCGGTGCCCAGGACGTCGTCGCAGCGCAGCGCGAACTCGTGGCTGCCGAAGCGGCGACCCGACTCGACCGCCGCGACCGTCTCCCGACTGAACCGCACCAGCTCCGCCAGGGCCCGCTGGGTGAGGCCCCGTCGGACGCGACAGTTGCGCAACTCCCATCGGAACCGCTGGCTGGCCGCAGACTGCGCTGAGCTCGCCGGGGACGTGTGCTCCATGCGCTCACCTTCGTGGAACGGGCAGTCAGCAGCGGACGCCAGATCGAGATTGAACGATGTTCGAGGCATTCGCAGAGGGCAATTCTTAACCCAGAACGCGATGGGTGTGAAGACGTTCACGGCTGTGGATCGTTTCGCATTGCGGGAAAGTCGTGGTTCGGGCGGCCGGAGGCGCGTGCGGGTCGAGTGGCCGCGACCCGTTCCGCACGTGATCCGACCGCAGGTCAGTGCCGGTGACGGACGGCTCCCGATCAGGCGGCGCGTACGTCGGCCGATGCCGTGCGTCGTGCGGCGGGCAGGTCGTCGGCCGTCCTGCCGCCGATTGTCGCGAGCAACGTGTGATGCGCGCGAAACGCGACATTGGGTTTGTAGGAACGTCGCTGCGCCGCCGTCAGGCGGAGGTCGGGAATGGATTCGGCGAGTCGGGTGAGGGCGGTGCCGGCCTCAAGCCGAGCCAATCCCGCTCCGATGCAGAAATGGGGGCCGTGGCCGAACGAGAGGTGATTTCCCACATCCGCGCGGTGCGGATCGAACCGGTCCGGGTCGGCGAACGCCGAGCGGTCGCGATTGGCCGCGCCGATCATCAGCAGGCAGCGGGCTCCCGCCGGGATGGTCACCCCACCCAGTGTGACCTCCCGGCTGGTCGTCCGCAGCCAGCCGTCGATGGCCGGGGCGAACCGGAGCGTCTCGCCCACGAACGCGGGGACGACGCCCGGGTCCGCGACGATCGCCGACCACCAGCGCGGTGTGGACAGCGCCTGGTCGAGGGCGTGCGCGAGCAGCCCGGCGGTGGTCTCGTGGCCAGCGACGAGAAGGTTGAACGCCAGGCTCGCCACCTCGGGCACCGTCAGCACCGTGTCGTCGTCGTCCCGGTAGGCCAGGGCGCGGCTGATGAAGTCGCCATTCTCGTGCCCGGCACCCATCCGTTGGCGCACCAACTCCTCGCAGTAGTGCCAGAACTCCAGCAGGCCCTGAGCGAGGCGGACCTGCTCCGCCGGGTCCGGCTGACCCCAGACGAGGGCGATCTGACCGTCGGCCCAGCTGCGGACCCGTCCGATGTCGGCGGCGGGCACACCGAGGATGTCCAGGACCACGAGCAGGGGAAGCTCGGTGGCGAACTCCGGGATCAGGTCCACCTGCTCACCCCGACGGGCGGCGAGACGGGCCACCAGTTCGTCGACACGGCGTCGCACGATCGCGCCGTACTCGGCCTCGACCCGCTCGGCGGTGTTGGCGAAGGTCGCCCGCAGGGCCCGGCGGGTGCGGGGATGCGCCGGTGGGTCCGCGGCGGCCGTGGTGGGCGGCGCGTCGATCTGCATGATCACCTCCAGCGCCGCCGGGCACACCTCGTAGACCGGGGCCAGGGTGAGGGCGTTGACGAACGTCGTGGCGTCGGCGAGGGCGTACCGGACGTGGGTGTGTCTGCTGATCAACCACAGGCCCAGATCGTCGGCGTAGTGCACCCCGGCGGGATCGTCGAGAATGCGTCGCCACATCCGCGACGGATCGGTGAGATAGGTCCCGGTAAAGGGATTCAACCGCATGGAACGCCTCCCGGTGCACGCGGCGCCAAACCGGCAGCGCATCCATTTGGCGATCCACTCCAGCCGGGCCGATAATGGCGCGAAGCTGCCGCTGGCTTTTCACGGTGCGCTGGCTGGCCACGCAAGTCAAGAATGATGGTTATCTATTTTTTAAGCGGCCTGACCGCGGGTTGCAACGAGCAACCGGTCGCGGCCGAGTGCAACTTGCGGAGCGGACCTTTCCGGCGGGGGTGGCCCGAACGGCCAGCCGACCTCGGCGCGGTGCGGCCGACTCCGCTGTCGCTCATGACCGGAAGAACGACCTCCGCGACGGCTGGTGACGCAGCCGTCCGACCGCTTCGCTGGCGTGCCGCTCCTGATTCCTCGCGGGCACCCGCCACCTGCTGCCTCGGCGCGCGGCCGTGTGCCGTCGAGCGGTATACCTCAGAGGCATGTTTGTGACCCAGAGGTATACCGCTCCTCAGCGCACCCACCCCCGCCGAGGTGACCGACGGTCACCGGAGTGAGGTCTCCCGGCGGAAGGCCGGAAGGCTCACGGCGACCACGGGGCGGCGACGGCCCAGGTGCTGTCGGCGTTCCACAACGTCGGTGAGTTGTACGCCTCGCCGCCGGTGCCGTCGCTGAGCCAGACCTCCGCGTTGTAGTGCCGCAGGTACCTGCCCCGGAAGTTGTACGACTCCAACGACACGCCCGTGCCGGTCAGCCCCGTACGGGCGCACCAGGTGGCGTCGGCTCGCATGAGCGCGGAGCCGTCGTCGGGCGAGTTGCGGACCCGGGAGTTCTGGTGGCGGAGGTACTCCCCGGGGAAGTTGACCGACTCGAACGAGTAGCAGCCGCTGCCGGCCAGGCCGGCCCGGACGGTGTACGTGGCGTCGGCCTTGAGCAGGCTGGAGCTGGCGGCGTCGACCACCTCGGTGTGGGCCAGGCCGTCCCGGTGGCGTAGGTAGCGGTTGGTGTGGCCGGGCGTCGTCACCTGCAACGACCGTCTGGTGTTGACGGGCAGGGCGACGGGCGCCGAGCTGCCGATGGTCTTCGAGGCGTTGATCAGGGCGGTGTTGGCGGCGCGGACCCGCGCCTGGTCCATCTTGACCACGCGCCGGTCGTAGGTGAGGAACCCGTTCAACTCGCCTTCCAGGTCGGTGATCTCGGTGTAGACCGAGGCGCTGAGCCCTTTTCCGACCATCAGGTTCTGGGTGCCCTGCACCAGCCCGAGGTACCTGTCGGTGAGCGCGCTCGAACTGCCCTGCCACTCGTAGGCGAAGAAGCTGCCGTTCGGGCTGTACTCGTGGCCCGGCGTGTGCAGGCCCAGGCCGCCGAACTCGCCGAGCACCGCGATCCGGCTGCTCGACGGTACGGGGGAGTCCGGACCGAGGTAGACGTGCCAGTCGTCGATGTCGCCGTTGCCCGGGTCGCCGAGCGACTGGCAGCAGTTGTGGCCGCTGTGCGGGTTGACCAGGCGCGTCGGGTCCAGGTCCTTGATGGTCTGCGCGACCCGGCGGGTGTCGGCGAGGGACCGTTCACCCCAGCCCTCGTTGTACGGTGTGTACGCGACGACGGCGGGCGAGCTGCGGTGCTCGTCGACGATCTCGCGGGCCTCGGCCTCGAACTGCGCCTGCTGGGCGTCGGTGGGGTCGACGTTCTGCGCGGTCAGCGACGGGATGTCCTGCCAGACCAGCAGGCCGAGGCGGTCCGCGTGGTAGAACCAGCGCTGCGGCTCCACCTTGATGTGCTTGCGTACCATGTTGAAGCCCAGGTCCTTGTGCTTCTGCAGGTCGAACGCGAGGGCGGCGTCGGTCGGGGCGGTGTAGAGCCCGTCCGGCCAGTAACCCTGGTCCAGGGTGCCGACCTGGAACACGAACTGGCCGTTGAGCTTCGGTCGCAGCACGCCGTTGACCAGGCCGGTGCTGATCTCCCGCATGCCGAAGTAGTGGGTGGTCCGGTCCACGGCGGCGGACCCGGCGTTGCGCAGCGTGACCCGGAGGTTGTAGAGGAACGGGTCGTCCGGCGACCACCGGCGGGCGTTGGGCACCGGCACCGTGAAGTAGGTGAAGCCGCCGGTCGCCGAGCCGACCACAGTGCTCCCGTTGAGCGCCTCGGCGAGCACGCTGTGACCACTGACGTCGCCCCTGGTGAAGACGCGGACCCGCAGCGTGTTGGTCGCCAGGTTCGGGTAGACGTCCACGCTGCTGATCGAGGCGGTGGGCACCGGTTCCAGCCACACCGTCTGCCAGATGCCGGAGTTGGGCGTGTAGAAGATCCCGCCCGGTGTCTTGGTCTGCTTGCCGATGGCGGGCAGGCTGCCGTTCTGCCGGGTGTCGGTGGGATCCCAGACCTTGACGACGATCTCGTTCGCCCCGGCGGTGAGCTGGGAGGTCACGTCGAAGGTGAAGGCGTCGTAGCCGCCGGTGTGCGCACCGACCCGGACGCCGTTGACCCAGACCGTGCTCTGCCAGTCGACGGCCCCGAAGTGCAGCAGGGTACGCCGGCCGGACCAGTTCGCCGGGATGGTGACGGTGCGCCGGTAGAACAGGTAGTTGCGGTTGTCGTTGGCGGCCCGTTGGATGCCGGACAGCGCGCTCTCCACCGGGAAGGGCACGTTGACCCGCTCGGGCAGGTTGACGCCGAACTGCGGGGCGTCGTCGGTGCTCGACTGGCGTAGCTGCCACTCGCCGTTGAGGTTGAGCCAGTCCGGTCGGGTCATCTGTGGTCGCGGGTACTCGGGCAGCGGGGTGCCGGCCAGCGCCTGGCTGGTCCACGGCGTGGTCAGCGGGGGCGTCTTGGCCGGCGCGGCCTGCGCCCGCGTGGCCGGCGTGGTGAGGGCGCCGGCGACCAGGGCGAGGATGAGCAGCAGCGGCAGGGCGGGGCGGATGGGGACCTGACGTGTCATGCCGTCTCCGGGGGCGAGTCGCCACGGGCGGTGCGGCCGTGCCCGAGGCGCGTGGGTGGTGGGCATCGGGTGGTCGTCGGCGGGGGACGGGCGTCAGCAAACGAATGTCGGTGGGATTTCCACGGGCCAACGACGCTCAATATATTGACATTCATCATCGCCTCTATAACGTTATAGAGCCTCGCCGGGTAGCTCGTCAATGCTGCGCCGAACCGCCCGTCGGAATACGCGGAGGATTGCTGGATGGGCGTCACCCTCAAGGACATCGCCAGGCATGCCGGCGTCTCGCTGGCCACCGTCTCGAACGTGGTCAACGGCTACCGGCCGGTGGGTGAGCGCACCCGGCAGCGGGTGCGGCAGGCGCTCGACGAACTCGGGTACAGCCCCAACCTCGGTGCCCGGCACCTGCGGCGGGGACGCACCGGCCTGATCGCCCTGGCCATCCCCGAGTTGAGCAACCCCTACTTCGCCGAGCTGGCCGAGATCGCCATCGCCGAGGCCGCCGGGCTCGGCTACACGCTGGTCATGGAGAACACCGCCGCCGACCGGGAGACCGAGCTGTCGCTCCTCGGCGGCTCCCACCGGCACATCATCGACGGCCTGATCCTCAGCCCGGTCCGGGTCGGCCGCGCGGAGGTGCTGGCGCGGACCCCGGACACCCCGCTCGTGCTGATCGGCGAGGGCGTCCACGACGTGCCGTACGACCACATCGCCATCGACAACGTCGCTGCCAGCCAGGCCGCGATCCAGCATCTCGTGGCGATCGGTCGTCGCCGGATCGCGTTCGTCGGCGCCACCGGCGGCGGTGACCGGCAGTCTGCCCACCTGCGCGTACGCGGCTACCGGGAGGCCCTCGCCGCCGCCGGCCTGCCCTACCGTCCGGGGCTGGTCGCCCACACCGACGCGTTCGGTCGACACGACGGTCACCGGGCCACCCGGGCCCTGCTCGCGCTCGCCGAACCGCCGGACGCGGTGTTCTGCTACAACGACCTGGTGGCGATCGGCGCGCTGCGCGCGCTGGCCGAGGCCGGCCGCCGGGTGCCCGAGGAGGTCGCCGTCGTCGGCATCGACGACATCCAGGAGGGGCGCTTCAGCACCCCGACCCTCACCACGATCGCCCCGGACAAGCGAGAGATCGCCCGCCTGGCCGTACGCCGTCTCGCCGCGCGCATCGAGGGCGCTGAGGTGACCGCGCCACTGAGCGTCCAGACCCCGTTCCGGCTCGTCAGGCGGGAGAGCACCGGCGTGCCGCCCGAATGACGGCGGTCGGCGACGCGGCGCGACGCGCGATCCATCGTCTCGGTGGTAGGACCCAGAGAGGATGACCCACTAGATCCATCATCCTCAATATGATGACCGCTATCTCGACTGCCGGTGCGCTCACGAGGCGTGCCATCCTGAAGCGGAGGAATGCATGGTTCGCTGGCGTACCCTCACCGGCCTGCTGGCCACCGGGCTGGCCGCGGTGACCGCGGCCACCCTCACCCTCACCGCGCCGGCCGCCGCGGCCGATAACCCCATGACGCCGAACGTCGTCGGCGGCACGCGTGCCGCGCAGGGTGAGTTCCCCTTCATGGTACGGCTCTCGATGGGTTGCGGCGGCGCGCTGTACAGCCCCCGGCTGGTGCTCACCGCCGCGCACTGCGTGGGCGCGACCGGCACCAACACCAGCATCACCGCCACGCTCGGGGTGGTCGACCTCCAGTCGACGTCCGGCCGGATCACCGTCCGGTCCAACTACGTCTACCGTGCCCCCGGCTACAACGGCGCCGGTCGGGACTGGGCGCTGATCCGGTTGGCCAGCCCGGTCAGCGGGCTGAGCACCCTGCCGATCGCCACCACCACCGCGTACGACAGCGGCACCTTCACCGTCGCCGGCTGGGGCGCGGCGCGCGAGGGCGGCGCCCAGCAGCGCTACCTGCTCAAGGCGACCGTCCCGTTCGTCAGCGACTCCACCTGCAACTCCTACTACGGCGGCGACATCATCGCCGCCCAGGAGATCTGCGCCGGGTACGCCAGTGGCGGGGTGGACACCTGCCAGGGTGACTCCGGCGGTCCGATGTTCCGCCGCGACGCCTCCAACGCCTGGATCCAGGTGGGCATCGTCAGTTGGGGCAACGGGTGCGCCCGACCGAACTACCCGGGCGTCTACACCCAGGTGAGCTACTTCGCCTCGTCGATCGCCTCGGCTGCGGCGAGCCTCGGCGGCTGACCGTACGCGCGCTCGGGCGGCCCGGACGGCACGGTCCGGGCCGCCCGTTCGTGTCGTCGCCGACGGGTGAACGCGAGTGGGCGATCCGACAGAAACGGCGGGCCGCGCGTGCGGCGCCGGCCGCAACGGTGATGATGGGCCGGTGAAGATCCTGTCCATCCAGTCGTCGGTCGCCTACGGTCACGTCGGCAACTCCGCGGCTGCCTTCCCGCTACAGCGACTCGGGCACGAGGTCTGGCCGGTGCTGACCGTGCACTTCTCCAACCACACCGGGTACGGCGCGTGGCGCGGGCCGATGCTGCCGGCCGCCGACGTGGCCGAGGTGATCGCGGGCATCGCCGACCGAGGGGTCCTCGGTAGCGCCGACGCGGTGCTCTCCGGCTACCAGGGCGACCCGGCCATGGGGGCGGTGATCCTGGACGCGGTGCGGGCGGTCAAGGCGGCCAACCCGGCGGCGGTCTACTGCTGCGACCCGGTGATGGGCGACGCCGGTCGCGGGATGTTCGTCCGCCCCGGCATCCCTGAATACCTGCGCGACACGGTCGTGCCCCGGGCCGACATCATCACGCCGAACCACTTCGAGCTGGACTTCCTGGCCGGCCGTACGACGACCTCGCTGGCCGAGGTGCTCGACGCGGTCGACGTCGTCCGCGCGACCGGGCCACGGCACGTCCTGGTGACCAGCGTGCTGCACGGCGACCTGCCGCCGGACTCGCTGGAGGTGGTGGCCGTCTCCGACGAGGGCGCCTGGGCGGTGACCACCCCGCTGCTGCCGATCAACCCGAACGGCGGAGGCGACGTCACCGCCGCGCTCTACCTCGCGCACCTCTGGACGACCGGCTCGCCCGCGACGGCGCTGGAGCGGACCATCGCCTCGGTCTTCGCCGTCCTGGAGGCGACGCTCGCGGCGGGCACCCGGGAGATCCAGCTGATCGCGGCCCAGAACGTGATCGCCGACCCGCCGGCCCGGTTCACCGCCCGCCGGCTGCGCTGACAACCGGCGGGCAGCCCCAGCGGCTGGGTCGCCGGGCGGACACCCGACCACGGCCCGCAGGCCGCTGCCGCGCCGGCGACGGAGAACCGGCCACGGCCCGAGAGCCGCTGCCGCGCGGGCGGCGGTCAGCGGCTCTCGGGGACGGCCATCTCGCCGAGCAGCGACCAGTCGGTCTGCGGCACCGTGGCGTTCACGATGCGCGGGGTCTCGGCCAGGTGCGGCGGCAGGGTCTCCTGGGCGGCGCGGAAGTGCGCGGACCCCACGTGGGCCCCGCCGGCCTCGTCGTCGCGGAAGGCCTCGACCAGCACGTACTCGGTCGGGTCGTCGAGGCTGCGGGACCAGTCGAACCACAGGCATCCCGGTTCGGCCCGGGTCGCCTCGGTGAACTCGGCCGTGATCCGCGGCCAGTCGTCGGCGTGCTCGGGCCGGACCCGGAACTTGGCGGTAATGAAGATCATGGCCCCAGGCTACCGTTCACCGCAGCCGGCGGATGTCGCCGAAGGCGCGGTAGAACCCGCCCCGACTGGACTCGCGAACCTCGGTGACCAGGTAGCGCGCCCCCGGCTCGCGGATGCCCTTGGGGAACTGCACCGACCAGTCCCGCCGGTAGCCGTCGGAGAGCACCTGGACCCGCAACCGCCCCCGGTCGTCCAGGCACTGCACCACCACACCGCCGCCCAGGTCGCTCGTCACCTCGACGAGCGTCGGCTCCACCGGCCGTGGGGCCTCGCGCGGCGCCTTGATGTCGCGCACCTGCGGCACGTCGCCGGCCTGGGCCGCGCGGATCGCCGGCTCGCTCGCGTCGACGCAGGCCAGGTGACCCGCTGTGGTGACGACGTAGAGCCGGTCGTCGTGGTATTGCATGGAGTAGGCGGAGCCGCAGCCGGTGCCGAGCTTCCACAGCCGGGTGCCGTCCGCGTCGAAGCAGTAGATCGAGGACTGGCTGTCACCGGCGAAGACGAACCGGCCGCCCTCGGCGGTGGCGCAGGAGAAGACCGGGGCGTCGCACAGATAGGTGCGCTCGTGCCGGCCCGTCTTGGACAGCCGCACCACCTCGCGGCTGCTGGTGCCGGCGAACACGCTGCCGTGCTCCTGCCAGCCGAAGAGCACCGAGCCCGTCCCGGTGTGCCACAACTCGCGCCCGGTGCGCCACTCGTAGCCGGTCACGCCCTGCGAGTGGCCGTGGTAGATGGCGTCGGCGTCGCACCGGACCATCCAGGCCGAACGCCCCCGCCCCGGCCGGCGCCACAGGAACTCGTCCTCGTGGTCGACGGCGGTGATCCCGCCGTCGGCGTCCGAGACGCCCAGCACGCCGTCGTGGATGTCCAGCCAGTAGATGTCGATCTCCGGGGCGATCGCGTACGCCACCCGGGGGATCTTGCCGGACAGGTCGTAGACGTTGCCGTCGTCGCATCCGGCGTAGACCCAGGCGTCGTCGGCGACGATGCACTTGACCCCGTCGGGCAGCCGCACCCGGCTGCGCACCTGGGCGTCGTGGTCGAGCGTGGTGATCACCCCGTGCTCGTTGCCGACCATGCAGTGCTGCCCGTCGACGAAGATGCCGAAGGCGGGTGCGCCGGAGTCGTAGCGCCAGAGCACCGGGGCGGTGCGGGCGGTGGAGCGGGTGCTGACGATCTGTCGACGGGACACGGCGCGTTTCTGCCGGACGCCGGGGACCGCCGGCGAGTAACCCTTGCGGACCTTCTCCCCGATCTTCTTCGCCGCCGCGGCCCGTGCTCGGGCGTTGTCCGGGTAGGCGCTCGCCTTGACCTGCCCCTGGTCACCGATCCGGCCGTAGCGCACGGTCAGCATGGCGCCGTCGACCACGACCTCGTAGAACTTGTGCGCACCATCCACTTCGGACAGTTCGAGGTAGGTCGTCTCCTGGGACATGAGGGCCTCCGAGGGGGTCAGCGATCCGCGCGGTCCGACCGGCGCGTCGACAGTGCCCACACGCTATCGAGCGCCCCCGACAGAATCCGCGGGCCCGCGAGCGGTCACCGCTGCGGCCAACGCACCGCGTCGTCGCGCAACACCGCGTGCGCCCCGACGGTCTGGTTGACGATCTGCGTCACCCGTACGTCGACCGCCACGCTGGCCAGCGCCACCGCGTCCGGGCGGCTCAGCCCGTGCAACCGCCGCATGTCTGCCCAGCGCGCGCGCCGCGGACCGCGACCGGCCCGACCAGCGCGTGCCCGTGCTCGGGCCGGTGCTGCGCGACCCGGGGCCGGTCCCGGTTCGGGCCGCCGGGGTACGGGCCGGCCGACCACCAGCAGTCGAGGGTGCGGTAGGTGACGGTGTCCCCGGGATCGATGGTGAGCACCGGCGCGAGATCGGGGGAGAAGTGCCCGTGCAGCGTCTCCCCGCCCGGTGTGAGGGTGTGTCGCATCAACGCAGGCTAGTAGTGCTTTGTTAGGTTCCGTGGCGTTTGTTGCGGTGTAAGGGTTTCACGGGTTGGTGGCAGGTGATGCAGGGTGCGCGGCGGGTGCCGGGCGCACCCGCCGCGCACGACTCGGTCCGGCGGTGTCAGCCGGAGGTGCAGGAGCGGATCTGCGGACGAGCGCCGCTGTTGCCGTTGGTCATCGTGGTGAAGCCGAAGGTGTTGCCGCTGCCGTTGGAGCGCATGGTCATGACCGTGCCGCTGCTGTCCCAGGTGGCGGTGCCGTTCCAGACGGTGGAGACCCGCTGTGGCGAGGTGAGGGCGACGACGACGGTCCAGGTGTTGGCGCCGCTGACCGTCACCGAGGTGTTGTAGCGGTCCCCCCACACGTTGGTGGTCGTGGCGGTCGCGGTGCAGGTGCCGCCGGACGGGGGCGGGGTGGTGGGGTTCGGCGGGGGAGTGCTGCCGTCGGGCGCGACCGCCCGACCGGTGGCCGGCGAGATCATGCCCGGACACAGGTTGCGGCTGGTCAGGTTGGCCATGATCTGCGGGATCGCGTCACGGGTGTTCTGGATGCCGTCGTGCATCAGGATGACCTGACCGGCCTGGAGGCGGCTGGCGTTGGCCACGATCTGGCTGACGCTGGCGCCGTTCCAGTCCTGTGAGTCCACGTCCCAGATCACCTGGCGCAGCCCGAGCGACGACGCGACGGACTGCAGGGTCGAGTTGGTCTCGCCGTACGGTGGCCGGAACAGCGCCGGCCGGATGCCGGTCGCCGACTGGATCGCCGAGTTGGTCTGCGACAGGTCGGACTGCATCTGCGACTGGCTCAGCGAGGTCATGTGGGCGTGGTTCCAGCTGTGGTTGGCGACCCACATGCCGGCGGAGACCTGTGCCTGCGCGGCCGACCGGTTGTTCTGGACGTTCTGCCCGACGTTGAACATCGTCGCCCGTGCGCCGTTGGCGCGTAGCACGTTGAGCAGCGCGCTGGTGCTGCCGGTCGGGCCGTCGTCGAAGGTGAGGCCGACGTATCCGTTGCAGGTGGCGGCGCTCGACGGCACCGAGGTGGCCGCGAGCACGACGCCGCACATCGCGACGGCGGTGGCCACGACGGCGAGCGCCGCGCGCAGTCGCTGTGACCACAGGGCCGTGCGGGGGAAGAGCCGGATCATCTGGTGCTCCTTCGCGCAGACCCGGACGCGCCCCGCTGCGTGGACAGCACGGTCCGGACAGGTGTGGTGGGTGTGGAGACCGAGCCGGTAGGCGTATCGACCTCAATGGATCGGAGTATTGCAGTGGGATTTCTGGGGCGTCAACAACTTCCGGAACACATCCGGAACAGATCAGCGTCGATGCGGGGGTTCTCGTCAGGCGTGCCTGCGCCGCCAGGGGGACGACCGACCATGTGAACGTGAACATTCGCCGCGCGGATATTCAGAAAAAGACCGGAAGTGCCGGCGGCCGGCAGTGGTGGTGACGAAGGCTAATAGTAAAGGTTGTGAACAGATAATGTTACAGTCACTCCTGTCGATGCCCTGCCCCGCCGGACGGGGCACTTGGAAGGAGTGAGCACATGACGAGACTGCGCGCGCTTGTCGCGCTGGCAGCGCTGGTCGTCGCCGCGGGGTTGGTGGCGGTCGTTCCGCCCACCGCCGCGTCGGCGGCGGACTGCTCGACGCCGTGGCAGGCCTCGGCCGTCTACTGGGGAGACGCCCGGGTCTCCCACAACGGCCGCAACTACCGGGCGAAGTGGTGGACCCAGAACGAGACGCCGCCCGGCACGACCGGCGTCTGGGAGGATCTGGGGGCGTGCGGGGGAGGGACCACGCCGCCCACCAACCCCGGGAGCTTCGTGGTCAGCGAGGCCCAGTTCAACCAGATGTTCCCAGGTCGCAACTCCTTCTACACGTACGCCGGGCTCGTCGCCGCGCTCAGCGCCTACCCGGCCTTCGCGCGAACCGGTAGTGCCACCGTCCAACGCCAGGAGGCCGCGGCGTTCCTGGCCAACGTGCACCACGAGACCGGCGGGCTGGTGTACATCGTCGAGCAGAACACCGCGAACTACCCGCACTACTGCGACCCCGGTCAGCCCTACGGCTGCCCCGCCGGTCAGTCCGCCTACTACGGGCGCGGGCCGATCCAGCTCAGCTGGAACTTCAACTACAACGCCGCCGGCAACGCCCTCGGGCTGCCGCTGCTGACCAACCCGTGGCTGGTGCAGACCGACGCCGCGGTGGCCTGGAAGACCGGAATCTGGTACTGGATGACCCAGAACGGTCCGGGCACCATGACCGCCCACAACGCCATGGTCACCGGCGCCGGCTTCGGTCAGACGATCCGCAGCATCAACGGCTCCATCGAGTGCAACGGCGGCAACCCCGCCCAGGTGCAGAGCCGCGTCACGAAATACCAGCAGTTCGTCGGCATCCTCGGCGTGTCCGCCGGCGCCAACCTCTACTGCTGATCCGTGGCCGGGCCCCGACGCGCCTCGTCGGGGCCCGGCCCGCGCGTGGCACGGGTGTGCGCGCCACCGACCGTTGACAGGGCGGCGGTACGACCGGAACTATCAGCGGACAGTTCACCGCCCGGACGCTCGTTGACCTTCAACCGGTATGACAACGATGTCAGGGCTGGACGACGCACCACCACCCGCTCCATCCCGCCCAGACCTTCGACGCGCTCGACCTGGTTCGAGTCGAAAGGCTCCGTCCCTCATGTCACACATCCCCCGTACAGCCCGCCTGCTCGCCGCGACCACAGCCGGCCTGCTGCCGCTGGGCCTGCTCGTCGCGGCGCCCCTGGCGCAGGCGGCCCCCACCCCGCCGGTGCCCGGGACCTTCACGTCCTCGTTCGAGTCCGCCGACCCCCAGCCCGCGACGAGCACTGTGGAGACCGGGGCGAACGGCGCACCGCTCCAGGGCAACCTCAGCGGTACGGTCACCACGCTGCCCGGCAGCCTGCTCGGGCAGGTCGACGCGGTGACCGCCAGCGCCGAGAACCCGCCCCGGGAGACCGCCGCGAACCTCGCCGACGACGACTCCTCGAGCAAGTGGCTCGTGTTCCAGAGCACCGGCTGGGTGACCTACCGGTTCGCGAAGCCGGTGACCGTCGCGCGCTACTCGCTGACCTCGGCCAACGACGCGCCGAGCCGCGACCCCAGGAACTTCGTCGTGCAGGGGTCCACCGACGGTGACTCGTGGACCGACCTGGACGAGCGCTCCGGCGAGACGTTCAGCGGCCGGTACGCCACCAACAGGTACAGCTTCACCAACACGACCGCCTACACCTACTACCGGCTCACCGTCACCGCGAACTCCGGCGACTCCCTGCTGCAACTCGCCGACTGGAACATCAGCGACGGCTCCGACGTCCGTCCACCGGCGACGCCGATGGTCAGCGAGGTCGCCGGCGGCCCCAACGGTGGCTACACCACGAAGCCGGACGTCGGCTTCACCGGGCTGGCCGCGCTGCGCTACTCCGGCGGCGCCGAGCGCGCCGGCCGGGCGTACGCGACGAACAGGCTGTTCGACGTCGACGTGCCGGTCGGGCCGAAGACCCGGCTGTCGTACAAGATCTTCCCCGAGTACACCGGCGGGGACGGGCAGTACCCGTCCACCTACGCCGCCGTCGACCTGCGCTTCACCGACGGCAGCTACCTGAGCGCACGCTCGGCGGTGGACCAGCACGGCTACCCGCTCACCCCCGCCGGCCAGGGCGCGTCGAAGGTGCTCTTCGCCGACCAGTGGAACCTGGTGCGGGTCGACCTCGGCACCGTCGCGCGCGGCAAGACGATCGACCGTGTCCTGCTCGCGTACGACAACCCGCGGGCCACCGAGGACACCCGGTTCCAGGGTTGGCTCGACGACATCGAACTGCTGGGCACGCCACAGTCGATCGACGGCGGCACGCTCACCAACTACGTCGACACCCGGCGCGGCACGAACTCGACCGGCGGCTTCTCCCGCGGCAACAACCTGCCGATCACCGCGGTGCCCAACGGCTTCAACTTCTTCACCCCGGTGACCGACGCGGCCTCCGACTCCTGGGAGTACGAGTACCACCGGATCAACAACGCGGCCAACCTGCCGATGTTGCAGGGGCTCGCGATCTCCCACGAGCCGAGCCCGTGGATGGGTGACCGCAACCAGATGTCGGTCATGCCGGTCGTCGGCGGGGGACCGCTCACCGGTACGCCGGCCAGCCGCGCTGTCGCCTTCCGCCACGACGACGAGACGGCCCGCCCGGACCTCTACCGGGTCACGCTCCAGAACGGTCTGGTCGCCGAGGTGACGCCCACCGACCATGCCGGGATCATGCGGTTCACCTTCCCGTCCGGGTCGGCGACCGGAAGCCTCGTCTTCCACAACGGCACGTTCACCATCGGCACGGACGGCACGCTGACCGGCTGGGTCGACAACGGCAGCGGCCTGTCCGCCGGCCGGAGCCGGATGTTCGTGTCCGGCGCCTTCGACCGGGCGCCGACCGCGTCCGCCGCGACGTCGGCCACCTTCGACACCACCACGAGCCGTACGGTGACGCTGCGTCTCGCGACGTCGTTCCTCTCCGTCGAGCAGGCCGGCCGCAACCTCGACCTGGAGGTCACCGGCAGGAGCTTCGACGAGATCCACGCCGCCGCCACGGCCGCCTGGACCGATCGGCTCGGACGGGTCGAGGTGCGCGGAGCCACCGAGTCGCAGCTGGTCAGCATGTACTCCAACCTGTACCGGCTGAACCTCTACCCGAACTCGCAGTCGGAGAACACCGGCACCGCCGCCGCGCCGCGCTGGCAGTACGCGAGCCCGGTCTCCGCGCCGACCGGCGCGTCCACGCCGACCCGGACCGGCGCGAAGGTCGTCGACGGCCAGATCTACGTCAACAACGGCTTCTGGGACACCTACCGCACGGTGTGGCCCGCCTACGCGCTGCTGTACCCGGACGTCGCCGCGAAGATCTCCGACGGGTTCGTCCAGCACTACCGGGACGGCGGCTGGATCGCCCGCTGGTCGTCCCCCGGCTACGCCGACCTGATGACCGGCACCAGCGCGAACGTGGCCCTGGCCCAGGCGTACCTCACCGGGGTCAAGCTGCCCGACCCGCTCGCGGCGTACGAGGCGGCGGTCAAGGACGCGACGGTCGCGTCCGGGCGCAGCGCGGTCGGGCGCAAGGGCATCGAGACCTCGCTGTTCCTCGGCTACACGCCGACGTCCACGGGGGAGTCGGTGTCCTGGGCGTTGGAGGGCTTCATCAACGACTACGGCATCGGCAACATGGGTGCGGCCCTCGCCAAGGACCCGGCAACGCCCAAGTCGCGGCGTGCGCAGCTCCAGGAGGAGTCCCGCTACTTCCTGGAGCGGGCCCGCAACTACGTCCACCTCTTCGACCCGAAGACGAAGCTCTTCCAGGGCCGCGACGCGGCCGGCACCTTCCTCGCCGGTGACCCGCTGGACTGGGGTGGCGTCTACACCGAGACCAACGGGTGGAACTTCGCGTTCACCGCACAGCAGGACGGCCGGGGCCTCGCCAACCTCTACGGCGGGCAGCAGGCGCTGCGCGACAAGCTCGACGCGTTCTTCAGCACCCCGGAGAACGCCGACCGCCCCGGTGGGTACGGCGGCGTCATCCACGAGATGCTCGAAGCACGCGCGGTGCGGATGGGTCAGCTCGGCATGAGCAACCAGCCGTCGCACCACATCCCGTACATGTACAACTTCGCCGGCGCCCCGGCGAAGACCCAGGCGACGGTACGGGAGATCCTGCGGCGCCTCTACGTCGGCAGCGAGATCGGCCAGGGCTACCTGGGCGACGAGGACAACGGCGAGATGTCGTCCTGGTACGTCCTCAGCTCGCTGGGCATCTACCCGTTGCAGGCCGGCTCGGCCGAGTGGACCATCGGTTCGCCGCAGTTCACCCGGATGACGGTGCGGCGCAGCAGCGGCGACATCGTGGTCAACGCCCCCGACAACAGCACGACGAACATCTACGTGCAGGACGTCACTGTCAACGGCAAGAAGCAGCGTGGCCTCTCACTCGACGTCGCCGCGCTCGCCAGGGGCGGCACCATCGACTTCCGGATGGGCGCGAAGCCGTCCTCGTGGGGCACCGGCCGCAACGACGCCCCACCGTCGCTGACCAGGGGTGACGAGACGCCGAAGCCGTTGCAGGACGTGACCGGCCCCGGTCTCGGCACCGCGACCGCCACCGGCGGCCAGGACGCCTCGACGCTGTTCGACGACTCGTCGACCACGCAGCTCACCTTCGCCTCGGCGACCCCGCAGATCACCTGGGCCACCCGGGGCGGCAAGCAGAAGCCGAAGCACTACACGGTGACGTCCGGGGCGGGGGTCGGCGATCCGGCGGACTGGCGGCTCCAGGGCTCCAACGACGGGATCACCTGGACCACACTCGACTCCCGCACCGACCAGGTGTTCGCGTGGCGCAACCAGACCCGCCCGTACCAGATCGACAGGCCGGGCCGGTTCGCGCAGTTCCGCCTCGCCGTCACCAGGACGGTCGGCGCGGAGCGGACCACCCTCGCCGAGGTCGAACTGCTCGCCGGGGGTGACCTCGACCTGGGCGGCGGCGACATCGCGGTGACCGCCGCGACCGACGTGCAGGCGACAAACGGCGTACCCGTCTCGGTGCCGCTGGCCACCGTCACCGGCGGCAACGCCGACGGCTACCGGGCCACCATCGACTGGGGTGACGGCACCCCGGTCACCGAGGGCGCCGTGACGCCCAGTTCGCGGGCCGTCTACCGGATCGGCGGCTCGCACACCTACGCCACGCCGGGCTACCACCAGGCGACCGTCACCGTCACCGACGGCGAGACCCAGAGCGCCGCGACGGTCGGCGTCCAGGTGGGGTACGCCCCGACGTCCGGCCTCCGCGCCGCGTTCGACAGCGTCTGCACCGGCGACGAGGGCGCCCTCGCGGCGGACTGCGACGCCAAGACCTGGGCGTACTCGCGGGCCGCCCTGGCGGCGGGCGGGGTGACCCCGGGCCAGCGTCAGCAGGTGCCGGGCACGACGCTCGGGTTCACGATGCCGGCGGTCCCTGCCGGGCAGCCGGACAACGCCACCGGCAACGGGGCGACCATCGCTCTCGACCTGCCGGACGACGCCACCAGCATCTCGTTCGTCGGCGCCGGGACGCAGGGCAACCAGAGCACCACCGGCACGGCGACGTTCAGCGACGGCAGCACGGCCGGCATCCCGATCCAGATGAGCGACTGGACGCTCGGCGGCAACGCCAACGGCACCCCGTCCTACGGCAACGTCATCGTCGCCAGGACGGCGTACCGGCTGCACGGCACGAGCCGCGACGCCGCCCAGCCGTTCCTGTTCGCCACCACGCCGTACCAGATCCCGGCGGGCAAGACGCTGGTGTCGGTGACCCTGCCGACGCAGACCGGGGACCCACGCTCGGCGGGTCGGATCCACGTGTTCGCGGTGGCGGACGACGGCACGCCGGCACCCGCGCTGGCGACCGTCGCGCCGAAGGACCAGACGGCGAAGGCCGGGCAGGTCCTCACGGCGGACCTCGGTTCGGTGGGTGGCGGCGTCCCCGGCGCGGCCGGCTACCGGGCCCGCGTCCAGTGGGGTGACGGCACGGCCCCGCAGGACGTGACGATCGGCGCGTCCGGCGCGATGAGCGGGCAGCACAGCTACGCCCGGGAGGGCACCTACACGGTGCGGGTGACCGCGTGGGACACCCTGTCGAGCAGCACCGGCTCGTTCACCGTGACGGTGGTGGGCGCCGGGGCGCAGCCGACGATCGCGCTCGCCGCGAGCGGCACCGTCCGCGCCGGCGCCGCGATCATCGTCGAGGGCCGTGGATTCGCCGCCCGCGAGCAGGTGACCGTCAGCGTCGGCGCCGACCCGGCCCGCACCACGACGGTCGCGGCCTCCGCGACCGGCGCGGTTCGCGTCTCGGTGCCGGCCGCGGGGAACGCGCGACCGGGACGGTACGCCGTCACCGCGACCGGCGCGTCGTCGCGTACACCGGCCACGGCCACCGTGCGGGTGACCGAGCAGGTCCAGGCGTCGGCCTACCGACCCCGGATGGTGCTGACCAGCACAGCGGGGCCGCGCGGCACGGCGATCACGCTGGACGGTTCCGGGTTCGCGCCGAACGAGGCGGTCACTGTCGTCTTCGGCGACGGGCTGAGCGCCCGGACCGTACGCGCGAACGGGGACGGTGTCCTCGCCGGGGCGACGGTGAGCGTTCCGGGATCGGCGAAGGTCGGCGCGACGCGCGTCACGGTGACCGGCGCGACGTCGGCGACGGAGGTGTCCCGACCGTTCACCGTCACCCGCTGACAGTGGTGGACTCGTGGGCGGGCCGTGCGAACGGCCCGCCCACGGCGGTCATCCGATGGGCGGGCCCAGCCTCAGCTGCCACCGGGTGCCCTGACTGGTGAGCCGGACGACGGCCAGCGGCTCGACGTCCACCTGCCGGTACGTCGCCAACGGCAGGTCGAGAGCGTGGACCACCGCGAGCCGGATCACCAGGGGATGGGTGACCGCGACGGTCCGCCGGCCGCCGGTGATCCGCTCGTCCAGCCAGCGGCCGATCCGATGCCGCACCATCGTGACGGACTCACCGCCGTGCGGTGCGGCGTCCACGCTCGACATCCACTCCCGCAACACCAGCGGTTGTTCGTCGGCGATCTCCTCGAACGACCGTCCGGCCCAGTCACCGTAGTCACAGTCGGCCAGCGCCACGTCCTGCGTGGGTGGCAGGCCGAGGGCGACAGCCGTCTGGGTGGCGGCCACCGCCGGACTGCAACCGACGGTGTCGTAGACGCCGAGCGGCGCCGCCCGGCCCGACTCGGCGAGGGCGCGAGCGGCCCGCCGGCCGCCCTCGTCCAGGGCGTCGTCCATCGCGCCGAAGCGGGCCCGACGAAGGGCGGCGGTGTGACCGTGGGCGACCAGCCGGAGGCTGGTCGCGGTCACGTGCTCGGCAGGGCGTCGGTGGAGGACCGGCGTCGCCACTCACTGTGCATCAGGGCCGCGAAGAACAGGCCGATCCCGGTCCAGAGCACGACCTGTGTGCCGAGGGAGGCCAGCCGGAAATCCCACAACAGGGTGGCGGGGAAGTCGTCCGGAACCTCCTGGAAGGAGGGCATCACCACGTACGACACCGCGGCGACCAGGAGGAACCCGCCCACCCCGGCGGCCGCGCGCTGCCACGTCGGCGCCTGGGCGCCGACCGACCGGTAGCCCAGCGAGCCCGCCCACACCGCGACCAGACCGAGCACCACCATCAGCAGATAGGTGATGGTCCGTTGGTTGATGGTGGCCGGGTCGCCGACCGCCGGCGGGTTCGCCGGGTACTTGAGGAACGGCACGAGCACCGCGCCGACCAGCGCCGCGCCGGCCAGCAACAGGCCCGACCGGCCGTCGTCGTAGCTGCGCCGGCGACGGGACAGCAGGA
Source organism: Micromonospora sp. WMMD1120 (assembly GCF_029626235.1). Taxonomy (NCBI): domain Bacteria; kingdom Bacillati; phylum Actinomycetota; class Actinomycetes; order Micromonosporales; family Micromonosporaceae; genus Micromonospora; species Micromonospora sp. WMMD1120. The sequence continues at coordinate 5,047,353 of NZ_JARUBO010000005.1, forward strand.
CGTACGCGGTGGCCAGCAGACCACCCATCGCGGCACCGAACAGGCCGGTCGCCAGGAACAGGCCACCACGTTGACCGGTGCGGCTGACCAGGGCGTCCTCGTGGTCGTGCGCGCCCGCGGCGGGCTCGGCGTGGCTCGCCGCCTCCTCGATGGCGATGGCCGCTTCAACCTGCGGCTCGCCCACGACGTACGCGAACGTGCCGGCCAGCAGGCCGGCGATCAGACCGGCGAGCAGACCACGGACGAGGACGGCGAGGAACGGGGGAGCGGTGGTGGTCAGTGGCACGGAACACCCAGCAGGTGCCGGCCGTCGTGCATCACCTCGTGCAGGTACATCCCGCTGCGGGAGACCGCCCCCTGGTCGAAGGCGACGAGGTAGGCCAGCAGGGTGAGCACGGCGACGGTCGCGAGGACCGTCCACAGCAGACGGGCGGAGCCAGCGGGGCGCGCTACCGGGTGGGTGGAAGCGGAGCTAGACATGGTCGACGAACCTCTCCGGGGATGACGCGTCCCCATCGCAAGGCTGCGGACGACCGAGCGTCCTGGCTCGCGGCCCCATGGTGCTCGGTGCCGCTCACAGTGGCGCGACCGCGCCGGATTCGAACCGGCTTCCCTCGCGTCGCCGCAGATAGTGGCCTGACGGTATCGGTGCCGAACCGGGCGGTCAACCCGGCTCCGCACCCGAGCGCATCATTGTTCGTCGATGCGTGGTGATTCGCCCCGGGTTTCCGGGGGCGCGTCGTCGGCGGGCGAGCGGCTCCGGTTCCGCCGTCCTCGGCCGAATCGTCATACCAAAAGGCCCGTTCCGCCGCCCCGCCTGCGGCCTCCGCGCAGCCTGTGACCGCTAACATGGTCGATCTGCCAGCGCACGTCGACGGTCCGGACTGACCGGCCTCTCGACCGATGGTGCAGCGGGGTGTGGGGTGGACGGGAACGTGACGGGGCGGGTCCGGTGACGACCGGTGTGGGCGCGCGGCCGTCCGGCATCGTCGACGCGCACCACCACCTCTGGGTCCGGGCCCGGCAATCCCGGCCGTGGATCGATCCCCACACCATGGCCGCGCTCGACGACGACTTCACGATGGTCGAGTTGGCACCGGCCGCCCGGGCGGTGGGCGTCACCCGGACCGTCGTCGTGCAGTCCGTCGCCGTACGCTCGGAGACACCCGAGCTGCTGGGTGTCGCTGCCGACGATCCCCTCGTCGCCGGCGTCGTCGGGTGGGTCGACCTCACCGCACGCGACGTCGCCGAGCGGCTGGGCCGGCTCCGCGAGGCCCGGGGCGGGGAACGGCTCGTCGGAATCCGGCACCTCGTCCAGTCCGAACCCGACCCGGCGTATCTCGACCGTCCCGACGTGCGGCGGGGCATCGCCGCTGTCGGCGCCGCCGGCCTCGCCTTCGACCTGCTGGTGCGCCACCACCAACTGCCGGCCGCCATTCGGCTGGTCCGTGACCTGCCGCACGTGCGCTTCGTCCTGGATCATCTCGGCAAGCCACCGCTCGGGCCGGCCGGTCCCGGGGGCTGGACCCGGGACCTGCTGGCGTTCGCCGCCGAGCCCAACACGACGGCCAAGCTCTCCGGCCTGGTGACCGAGGTCAGCGGCGCGCCCTGGACGCCGGCTGCCCTACGACCCGCCGTCGAGCACGCGCTGGACGCGTTCGGTCCGCGGCGACTGATGTTCGGCTCGGACTGGCCGGTCTGTCTGCTCGCCACCTCGTACTCCCGCTGGGTGACGGTCCTCGGTGAGCTGCTGGCCCCGCTGAGTGAGCCGGAGCGTACGGCGGTCTGGCGGCACACGGCGGAGCGGGTGTACCAGCTGTCGCCGTGGTGACGGGGTGTGCACGCGCGGGCGCGCCGCGTGCCGGGTGAATCAGGCCGGCCGGTCGCCGATCCGACTGCTGAACGGCGCGGACGCCCGGTCACCGGACCGCCCCGGCGGCTGCCGACGGTCGTGACCGTGCCCACGGAGCCCGTCGAGGGAATAGCATGTTATCGATAACATGCGCGATCCGGTGTGGATGGTGGCCGGTCCGGCGTCCACTGTGCGGCCGGGCGTCGGCCGGCTCGACGGTGCCCGGCCGCAGTTGTGCTGATTTGGTCAGACGTATGCGTTCGATGGCTCGGGTAACGATGACAAAACATGGTCGCAAAGCCTTGGCAACAGGCGTTGGTGCGTGGCATCGTAACGCCTGATCAAGGGAAACATCCGATCTATCTCCGTGGTGGTGTGGGCTCGCGTCCGCGTTTGCGTCACTGGGAGGCTCGGTCGCTCACAGGTGCTCGGCTTGCCGGCGGGGTCCCGTCGGACGCCGGTCCCACGCTTGGGGAGGTCAGGTCCGACGATGAGTACCGTCGAGGCATCCGCCGGCACGCAGCGCGGCGACGTCAGTGACTGGTTGCGGGAACGGATCTCCCACGCGGTCTCCGAATTCACCGCCGCCACCGCGCTCGTCGTCCTGTTCATCGCGTTGAGCTTCGCGAGTCCCTACTTCCTCACCACCGACAACCTGTTCAACATCGGGGCACAGACGGCGGTCATCGCCATCATCGCCACCGCGCAGACCATGGTGATCATCACCAAGGGCATCGACCTGTCGGTCGGCTCGGTGGCCGCGCTGGCCGGGGTGCTGGGCGCGATGACCGTGCGTGACCTGGGCTTCTCGCTCTGGGCGGCGACGGCGGTCGCGATCGGCGTCGGCGCCCTGGCCGGACTGTTGAACGGCGTACTGGTGACCGCGGCGAAGATCCCACCCTTCATCGCGACGCTGGGAACGATGTCGGTGGGCCGTGGTCTGGTCTTCATCATCACCGGCGCGGTCGGTGTCTACGGCCTGCCCCGTTCGTTCCAACTGCTCGGCAACGGAGAGATCGCCGGCATCCCGTTCGCCGTCGTGATCACGGTGCTGGTCGCGGTCGGAGTCGCCTTCCTGCTGTCCCAGACCCGCTTCGGTCAGTACACCTACGCGATGGGCTCCAACCTGGAGGCCGCCCGCCGCTCCGGCATCCGGGTGGGTCGCCACCTGACCGGGGTGTACGTGCTGGCCGGTGTGCTGGTCGGTCTCGGCGGCATGATCGCCGCCTCCCGGGTCAACTCCGGGCAACCGAACTACGGCATCTCGCTGGAGCTCGACGTCATCGCCGCCGCCGTGATCGGCGGCGCCAGCCTCTTCGGGGGTCAGGGCCGGATCGTCGGGACGATCATCGGGGCCTTCCTCATCGCCCTGGTGCGCAACGGCGCTGTCCTGCTCGACATCAGCATCCACTACCAGCAGGTGATCGTCGGCGTGATCATCTGGGCCGCCGTCTACTTCGACCAGTACCGCCGCCGGCGGCTGGAATCACGGGGCTGACCTGCCATCTCACCAGTCCGAACGAGGAAGGACACCCACCATGGCACACACCACCACCGGCCGGCGGGCCCGCACGCCGCTCCTGCGCGCGCAGGCCATCCTGGCCGCGGCCGCGGCCACCGCGCTGCTCAGCGCCTGCGGCGGAGTCGAGGTCCGCGACGGCGGCGACGGCGCGACGAAGGAGGCGAGCGGCCCGTTGAAGCTCGCCGTCGTGCCGAAGGCGGTCGGGGCCGACTACTGGAACACGGTGAAGGCGGGCGCCGAGTGCGCCGCGCAGCGCGCCGGCGACGTGACCGTCCAGTGGGACGGGGTGACCACCGAGACCGACGTCGAGGGTCAGGTCAACCTGATCCAGAACTTCGTCACCAAGAAGGTCGACGGCATCGTCTACGCGGCGACCGACTCCAGCGCCCTGGCGCCGGCCACCGACCAGGCGCTCGCCGCCAACATCCCGGTCGCGATGATCGACTCCGGCACCAGCCCGCAGCCGTCGGCGGTGCCGCTCTTCGCCACCGACAACCGCGCCTCGGCCACCGAGGCGGCGAAGCTGCTCGCCAAGGAGCTGGGCCCGGGCAACCACGACGTGGCCCTTGTCGAGTTCCAGCCCGGCTCGCAGACCAACACCGAGCGGGTCGAGGGCTTCAAGGCCGGTCTCGCGCAGTTGCCCAACCTGAAGCTGGTCGGCCAGCAGCCCAGCCGCAGCGACGTCAACGAGGCGCGGCGCGTCACCGAGAACATCCTCACCGCCAACCCCAACCTCAAGGGCATCTTCGCGGCCAACGAGCCGAGCGTGCTCGGCGCCGCGCAGGCCATCCAGGCGGCGGGCAAGTCGGGCAAGGTCGTCATCATCGGCTGGGACGCCGCCCCGGACGAGGTCGCCGGGCTGCGCAACGGCCAGATCTCGGCACTGGTCGTGCAGAACCCCTTCAAGATGGGCTACTTCGGCGTCGACAAGATGGTCAAGCACCTGCGGGACAAGGCCCCGCTGGCCTCGGCCGACACCGGCGTCACGTTCGTCACCAAGGAGAACATCGACTCGGCGGAGATCAAGGCGGTGCTCGAGCCCAGCTGCGCCAACCCTCCGGTGCAGTGATGGCAACGACTCCCACGGCCAGCCCCGACGTCGACGCGTCGCCGTCCGCCGAGGAGCCACCGGTCCTGGAGGCCCGCGGCATCGTCAAGCGGTTCGGGCACGTCGAGGCGTTGCGCGGCGCCGACTTCACCGTCCGCCGGGGTGAGGTCGTCGCGCTGATCGGTGACAACGGCGCCGGCAAGAGCACCCTGATCAAGACGCTCTCCGGGGTGCACCCGCCGGACGAGGGCGAGATCCGGGTGGGTGGCCGTCCGGTGCAGTTCTCGACGCCGGTCGACGCGCGGCGGGCGGGGGTGGAGACCGTCTACCAGGATCTCGCCGTCGCCGACGACCTCAGCGTGGCCGCCAACCTCTACCTCGGGCGGGAGATCCTGCGCTCCGGGCCGCTCGGTCGACTGGGGCTGCTGGACAAGCGGGCCATGCGGCAGGGCGCCGCCGCCGCCCTCGACGAGCTGGGCGTACGGATCCCCCGGGTCACCACCCCGATCGCGATGCTCTCCGGTGGGCAACGCCAGTGCGTCGCGGTGGCCCGCGCCATCATCTGGGCGACGAACGTGGTCATCCTCGACGAGCCCACCGCCGCGCTCGGCGTCGTGCAGACCGGCCGGGTGCTCGACGTCGTCAGGCGTGCCCGCGACGCCGGCATGTCGGTGGTGTTGGTGAGCCACAACATGCCACAGGTGCTCGACATCGCCGACCGGGTCGAGGTGCTGCGCCTCGGCCGGCGGGCGGCCCAACTCCGCGCGGCGGACGTCACCACCGACGACCTGGTCGCGGCGATGACCGGGAGCGCCGGCACGGATCGGGAGGAGCGGTGACGGCGGTCGTCTACCGGGGCGCGCGTGATCTCGCCGTCGTGCCCCGCGACCCCGAGCCGCCCGGCCCCGGAGAGGTCCGCGTCGCGGTGGCGTACACCGGGATCTGCGGCACCGACCTGCACATCTTCCACGGCGACATGGACGCCCGGGTGGGCGGGTCGGCGGTCCTCGGCCACGAGATGTCGGGCCGGATCGCGGCCGCCGGCGCGGGGGTGAGCGGCTGGACGATCGGCCAACCGGTCACCGTCATGCCGACCCGCCGGTGCGGGCGGTGTGCGGCGTGCCGGGGTGGCAACTCGCACATCTGCCACGCCATGGACTTCCTCGGCATCGACTCACCCGGCGCGATGCAGTCGTCCTGGACCGTACCGGCGGATCTGGTCCTCGCGCTCCCGGACGACCTGCCGCTGGACCGGGCCGCGCTCGTCGAGCCGGTCGCGGTCGCCGTGCACGACGTACGGCGTGGGCGGGTGACGGCCGGCGAGCAGGTCGTGGTGGTGGGCGGCGGCGGTGTGATGAAGGTGCTGCTGGACTGGCGGGAAGGCGCCGAATGAGGCAGTTCGACCTGGCCGTCGACGGCGGCTGGTTCGGCCGGTGACCGGCCGTCCCGGTCGTCGTCAGGCCACGCTGGACGCCGCCGGGCCGGGCCTGCGGCTCGGTCCGCTGGGCTTCGGCGCCTCCCAGGGCGGCAACCTCTTCCGGGCGACCTCGGACGAGGAGTTCGCCGCCGCCGTGGACACCGCGTGGGCCGGCGGCGTCCGCTACTTCGACACCGCGCCGCACTACGGTCTGGGCCTGTCCGAACGGCGTCTCGGCGCCGCCCTGCGATCCCGCCCCCGGGACGAGTACGTGGTGTCGACGAAGGTGGGCAGGCTGCTCGTACCGTCTCCGGAGACGGCGCACCTGCGTGATCCGGAGGGCTTCGACGTCGCCGCCGACCACCGGCGGGTCTGGGATTTCAGCCGGGACGGCGTTCGCCGGTCGTTGGAGGCGAGCCTGCGACGCACCGGCCTGGACCGGATCGACGTGGTGTACCTGCACGACCCGGACGCGCACTGGGAGCAGGCGGTGCGTGAGGCGGTGCCGGCGTTGGCGCAGTTGCGTGAGCAGGGCGTGGTCGGCGCGATCGGGGCGGGCATGAACCAGTCGGCGATGCTGGCCCGCTTCGTGGCGGAGACCGACGTGGACGTGGTGATGTGCGCCGGTCGCTACACGCTGCTGGAGCAGGGGGCGTTGACCGACCTGCTGCCGATCGCGCAGGCCCGACGCGTCGGTGTGGTGATCGCCGGGGTCTACAACTCCGGGCTGCTGGCCCGGGACGTTCCGCCGACCGACGCCACCTACGACTACCGGCGGGCGCCGGCGGAGGTGCTCGACCAGGCTCGGCGGATCGCCCGGGTCTGCCAGACCTACGGCGTCACGCTGCCCCAGGCGGCGTTGGCCTTCGTCAGGCGTCACCCGGCGGTGGCCTCGACCGTGGTCGGCATGCGGAACGAGGCCCAGGTGACCGAGACCCTGCGCCGGGCCGCCGTCGACGTCCCGGATCAGCTCTGGGCGGCGCTGTACGACGCGGGGTTGCTCGACGTGCACTGCTGAGCGTCGACTGTCACAACCGGGTCGCGTCGATGCCCGCGTCAGCGTCGTCGGGCAGCCCGTGCAACGACTCCTCCACGCCGATCAGGTGGTTGGCCATCCGGGTGCGGGCCCGCTCCGGGTCACGCGCCACGAGGGCCTTGAGGATCGCCACGTGCTCGTCATGGGTGCGCCGGTCGGCGCCCTCCTCGTGCAGGCTCCGCCAGAGCCGCCCGCGGATGGTGCGCCCGGCGAAGGCCTCGATCAGGCCGACGAGCACCGGGTTGTCGGCGTGGCTGGCGATGATCCGGTGGAACGCGATGTCGATCTCCATGATCCGCTCGTGGTCCGGCGGTGACTGGCCGACCAGCCGGGCCGCCTCGTCGAGCAGGTCCGCCGCCTGGGCGAGCGCCTCGTCGGTGATCCTGGTCGCCGCCAGCCGGGCGGCCTCGCACTCCAGCAGCCGTCGTACGGTGTGGATGTGCCGCGGGTCGCCCTGCCCCTGGAAGTCGACAACGAAGCCCATCGGGGCCAGCAGTTGCGGCGCGTCGAGGTTGGTGACGTACGTGCCGTCGCCCTGGCGGATGTTGACGATGCCGAGGATCGACAGGGCCGACATGCCCTCGCGCAGCGAGCCCCGCGAGACGCCGAGCGACTCGGCGAGGTCCTTCTCGATCGGCAGCCGGTCACCGGGCCGGAACTTGCCCTCGAGGATCATCCGCTTGATGCCGTTGACCACTTCGTCGGTGCGAGACATGACTCCCCTAGCGGCCTGCGGATGTGGCCGTCCCACCCGCGATCACGAACGGCTCCGGAGATGACACGGTAGCCGGCTCTGTCGCCGCCCAGTAGTGGCCGTCGGGGAAGCGGTAGAGCGCGATCGACTCCGGGCGCATCCGGGTGGAGTAGCCCGGCTCGCGGGGGAGTACGTAACCGCTGCCCGAGCCGGCGTCCTTGATGACGCACGGGTCGGTGAAGTGCTCGTGCAGGTGGTCGACGAACTCGGTGACCCGGTTGGTCAGATCGCCCGATATCGCGACGTAGTCGAGCACCGACACGTGTTGCACCATCTCGCAGAGCCCGACGCCCCCGGCGTGCGGGCAGACGGGCACGTCGAACTTCGCGGCGAGGAGCAGCACGGCGACGATCTCGTTGATGCTGGCCAGGCGGCCGGTGTCGAGCTGGCAGAAGTCGATGGCCCCGGCCTGGAAGAGCTGCTTGAACATCACCCGGTTGTGGCAGTGCTCGCCGGTGGCGACGCCGATCGGAGCGACCGCGCGCCGGACGGCCGCGTGTCCCAGGATGTCGTCGGGGCTGGTCGGCTCCTCGATCCACAGCGGCGTGAACGGGGCCAGGGCGGTGACCCACTCGATGGCCTGGCCGACATCCCACACCTGGTTGGCGTCGATCATCAGGTTGCGCTCCGGGCCCAGGATCTCCCGCGCGATGGCGCACCGGCGGATGTCGTCCTCCAGGTTGGCGCCCACCTTGAGCTTGACGTAGCCGTAGCCGGAGTCGACCGCCTCCTGGCAGAGTCGGCGAAGCTTGTCGTCGCCGTAGCCGAGCCAGCCGGCCGAGGTGGTGTAGGCGGGGTAGCCGGTCCGCTCCAGCTCGGCGACCCGGTCGGCCTTCGTGCTCTCCTTGGCCCGAAGGATGGCCAGCGCCTCGTCGCGGGTCAGGGCGTCGGACAGGTAGCGCAGGTCCGCGATGTCGACCAGGTGCTCGGGGGACATGTCGACGAGCAGTCGCCACAGTGGTTTGTCGGCGAGCCGGGCGACCAGGTCCCACGAGGCGTTCAGCACGGCGGCGAGGGACAGGTGGACGACACCCTTCTCGGGTCCGAGCCAGCGGAGCTGCGAGTCGGACGTGAGGAGACGGTAGACCGCGCCCATGTCGGCCGCCATGGTCGCCACGTCCATGCCCACCAGGGTCTGCGCCTGGTGCGCCGCCGCCGCGGCGACGATGTCGTTGCCGCGGCCGATGGTGAAGGTCAGGCCGTGGCCGGCGAGCGGCACGCCGGCGCTGTCCACGCCGTCGGTGTGCAGGACGACGTAGGCCGCCGAGTAGTCGCCGTCCTTGTTCATGGCATCGGACCCGTCGGCCGTCAGGGAGGTGGGGAAGCGGACGTCCTCGATGGTGACGGCAGTGATCTGCGGCATGCGCTCCTCGCCCTGCTCAGCTAAAGATCAGATGAAAATCGGAGTATACGGAGGGCTGATCCAGCCCGTCAACGACATCGATCATGCCGGAAAGGCAGACATCCGATGTTTGGTCGTCGATGTCACCCCGGGCGCGATGTCGGCCCGCGTCCCCTGTCCCTGGTCGGCGCCCGACTGTGATGGCGCTTCCCGAGATGCCGTTAGCCGTGCAGCACAGCACGGGTAAGGGGCAGTGTCGGGGTGGGTCCACGCGGAGAGAGCGGAAGATTGGATGTTCGCCTCTCGGGAGCGCATCGACGTCGGATTATGAAGAGTGTTTGTTGTTGCCGGTAGCCGCATACATCAAATCTTTTTTCTCGGTCGGGCGGCGTCAGCGAATCCACGGTGGCAGAGCCCCGCTCCGGCCCACCCCCGGGCTGGTGACGATCGTCACCGCTGAACGCCCGACACGCCCGGAACCGACATGTGGGGTGTGACAACGCCACCGTCCCTATATATGGTGTCGAGCGCAGCTGGTTCGGCCGCTCATCCGGCGCGGTCGAGGCAAGAGGGAACCCGGTGTGAATCCGGGACTGTCCCGCAGCGGTGAGTGGGAACGACAGCCGTCATCAGCACTGGGCCACCGATCGGCCTGGGAAGCGACGGCCAGTAGGAGACCGGCGAGCCCGGTCGTGCCCGCGAGTCCGAAGACCTGCCAGCGCGCCGCGTACCCGAACCCGGGCGCGCGGCGGTCCGAGGCCGCGTGGGACGGCTGACGCCACCCGACCCCACGCCGCGCGGGCGTGGCGTCCGACGGTGTCCGTCTCCTCGTGTCCGAGGGCCCCCAAGGTCTCGAACTCCCGAGGAGCGAGTGGTGACAGTCACCGAGGTGGTCCCGGTCAGCGGCGAGACGCCGCGGCGGACCCCGATGCAGGTCCGCAAGCGCGACGGCGCCACCGAAACCGTGGACGTGAACAGGATCGTCCGGGCGGTCGAGCGGTGGGCCGACGACCTCACCGACGTCGACCCGATGCGGGTGGCCACCAGGACCATCAGCGGCCTCTACGACGGCGCGACGACTGCCGAGCTGGACCGGCTGTCCATCCAGACGGCGGCCGAGATGATCGGTGAGGAACCGCAGTACTCGCGCCTCGCCGCCCGGCTGCTGGCGGGATACGTCGACAAGGAGGTGCGTCGGCAGGGGATCACCGCGTTCAGCGCGGCGGTCCGGCTCGGCCACGCCGAGGGCCTGATCGGCGACGACACCGCCGCGTTCGTCGCCGCGCACGCCGAGACGCTCGACGACGCCGTCGACCCGGACGGGGACCGCAGGTTCGAGTACTTCGGCCTGCGCACCGTGTACGACAGGTACCTGCTGCGCCACCCCACCAGCCGGCTCGTGCTGGAGACCCCGCAGTACTGGCTGCTGCGGGTGGCCTGCGGGCTGTCCCGCACCCCGCAGGAGGCGGTCGACTTCTACCGACTGATTTCCAGCCTCGCCTATCTGCCCAGCTCGCCGACGCTGTTCAACTCCGGCACCCGGCACACCCAGATGTCCTCCTGCTACCTCGTCGACTCCCCGCGCGACGAGCTGGACTCGATCTACGCGCGGTACGCCCAGGTCGCCAACCTGTCCAAGTTCGCCGGCGGCATCGGCATCGCGTACTCGCGGGTCCGGTCCCGGGGCGCGCTGATCCGCGGCACCAACGGGCAGTCCAACGGGATCGTGCCGTGGCTGCGGACGCTCGACGCCAGCGTCGCCGCCGTCAACCAGGGCGGCCGGCGCAAGGGCGCGGCCTGCGTCTACCTGGAAGCGTGGCACCCGGACATCGAGGAGTTCCTGCACCTGCGGGACAACACGGGCGAGGACGCCCGGCGGACGCACAACCTGAACCTGGCCAACTGGGTCCCGGACGAGTTCATGCGCCGCGTCGAGGCCGACGAGGTGTGGTCGCTCTTCGACCCGCACGAGGTGCCCGAACTGCCGGACCTGTGGGGGGAGCGGTTCGACGCCGCGTACCGCGCGGCCGAGGCGCAGGGCCGCTACGTGCGGCAGGTCCCGGCGCGCGAGCTGTACGGCCTGATGATGCGTACCCTCGCCCAGACCGGCAACGGGTGGATGACCTTCAAGGACGCCGCCAACCGGCTCTGCAACCAGACCGCCGAGCCGGGCAACGTGGTGCACCTGTCCAACCTCTGCACCGAGATCGTCGAGGTGTCCAGCGACGCCGAGACCGCCGTGTGCAACCTGGGGTCGGTGAACCTCGCCGCCCACCTCGCCGACGGCGGCATCGACTGGGAACGGCTGCGCGCCACGGTCCGGACCGCGGTGACCTTCCTCGACCGGGTCATCGACATCAACTACTACCCGACCCCGCAGGCGGCGGCGAGCAACCCCCGCTGGCGGCCGGTCGGGCTCGGGCTGATGGGTCTGCAGGACGTGTTCTTCGCGCTGCGCCTGCCGTTCGACTCGCCGGCCGCCCGGGAGCTGTCCACCCGGATCAGCGAGGAGCTGTACCTGACCGCGCTGGAGACCTCCGCCGACCTGGCGCGGGAGTTCGGCGCCCACCCGGCCTACCCGCAGACCCGGGCCGCGCGGGGCCAGCTGCAACCGGACCTGTGGGGTGTCGAGGGTACGCAGACCGCCCGGTGGACCGCGCTGCGCACGGCGGTCGAGGCGTACGGGCTGCGCAACTCGCTGCTGGTGGCCGTCGCGCCGACGGCGACCATCGCCTCGATCGCCGGCTGCTACGAGTGCATCGAGCCGCAGGTGTCCAACCTGTTCAAACGGGAGACCCTGTCCGGCGAGTTCCTCCAGGTCAACACCGCTCTGGTACGGGAGCTGAAGGCCCGCGGCCTGTGGACCGACCGGATCCGTTCGGCGATCAAGCGCGCCGAGGGGTCGGTGCAGGACATCACCGAACTGCCGGCCGCCGTGCGGGAGGTGTTCCGCACGGCATGGGAGCTGCCGCAGCGCGCGCTGATCGACCTGGCCGCCGCCCGCGCCCCGTTCATCGACCAGTCCCAGTCGCTGAACCTGTTCCTGGCCGCGCCGACCATCGGCAAGCTCTCCTCGATGTACCTGTACGCCTGGAAGGCCGGGCTGAAGACCACGTACTACCTGCGCTCGCGGCCCGCCACCCGGATCCAGCAGGCCACCGTCGCCCTCGTCGCGCCGTCGGCCGCCGACGCGGAGGCGCTGGCCTGCTCGCTGGAGAACCCCGAGTCGTGCGAGGCCTGCCAGTGACGGCCGCCGACACCACCACCGACCCGAGGACCACACACATGCTGCTCGACCCGGGGATGGACCTCACCCTCCGCCCGATGCGTTACCCGCACTTCTTCGACCGCTTCCGCGACGCCATCCGCAACACCTGGACGGTCGAGGAGGTGGACCTGCACGCCGACCTCGCCGACCTCGACAAGCTGTCACCGGCCGAGCGGCACCTGGTCAGTCGCCTGGTCGCGTTCTTCGCCACCGGCGACACCATCGTCGCCAACAACCTGGTGCTCAACCTCTACCAGCACGTGAACAGCCCCGAGGGCCGGCTCTACCTGTCGCGGCAACTGTTCGAGGAGGCCGTGCACGTCCAGTTCTATCTCAACCTGCTCGACACGTACGTGCCGGACGAGGCCGAGCGCTTCGCCGCCTTCGCCGCGATCGAGAACATCCCCTCGATCCGCCGCAAGGCGGAGTTCTGCTTCCGCTGGATCGACTCGCTGCACGAGCTGCGGGAGCTGCGCACCCGGGACGACCGGCGGGCGTTCCTGCTGAACCTGATCTGCTTCGCCGCCTGCATCGAGGGCCTGTTCTTCTACGGCGCCTTCGCGTACGTCTACTTCCTACGGTCGCGCGGCCTGTTGCACGGTCTGGCCTCCGGCACCAACTGGGTGTTCCGCGACGAGTCGATGCACATGGCGTTCGCGTTCGACGTGGTCGACACCGTCCGCGCCGAGGAGCCGGACCTGTTCGACGACGACCTCGCCGAGCAGGTCCGCCGGATGCTCACCGAGGCGGTCGAGTGTGAGGTGCAGTTCGCCGAGGACCTGGTGGGCCAGGGCGTGCCCGGCCTGACCCTCGCCGACATGCGGGAGTACCTCCAGCACGTCGCCGACCGTCGGCTCGCGCAGCTCGGCATCGCGCCACACTACGGGTCGGGCAACCCGTTCGCCTTCATGGAGTTGCAGGACGTGCAGGAGCTGTCCAACTTCTTCGAACGGCGGGTCTCGGCGTACCAGGTCGGGGTGACCGGCACCGTCGCCTTCGACGACGACTTCTAGCCGGCCGCCCCGACGGCGGGGCGTCGCTTGGTCAGCCAGCGCATGACGTCCAGGGGGTGCGACGCGGGCTCCGGGATCGGGTGGAAGACGTGTTCCACCTCGCCACCGTCGACGATCAGGGTCAGCCGCTCGTAGAGCGTCATGTCACCGGCGGTGCGGGTCGGTAGGCGCAGAGCGGTGGCCAGGGTCAGTCTCGGATCGGGTATCAGCGGGTAGGGCAGCCGTAGCCGGTGCACGAGTTCCCGCTGGTACCCGGTCGACTGCGCGGACAGGCCGTACACCCGGGCGGCGCCGGCCGCTCGCAGCTCCGCGTGGTGGTCACGGAACCAGGTGGCCTGCTCGGTGCTGCCCCGGGCGCCGTGGATCTCGAGCAGCCCGTTGGGTAGGTCGACGCCCGGTCGGCCGGTCAGCGGGTACACGAAGATGACGCTGCGTCCGGCGCCCAGCGCCGCCAGGTCGACCGGGCGCCCGTCGGTGCCGTAGAAGGACAGCGGCGGCAGGCGGGTGCCGACCAGCGCGCCGGGGTCGACGCCGACCACCTGACCACCGGGCGCGACCTGCGCCGCCGCCGCGTCCAGGCGCGCGTCCAGCGCGTCCCGCTGGGCGGTCAACCTGCCGATCCGTTCCTGCAGGGTGGTGATGGTGCTGCGGTAGGTCGCCACCGCCGCGGCGCACACGTCGGTGTCGTCGCCGCCACCGGCGATCGACTCGACGAACGGGCGGGTCTCCTCGACGGTGAGGCCGAGCGCCATCAGCTCGCGGATCTGTGCCACCAGCCGCACGGCGATGGGGTCGTACTCGCGGTAGCCGTTGCCCAGTCGCCGGGGCACCACCAACCCGGCCGACTCGTAGTACCGCAGAGCCCGGACCGTCGTTCCGGTCCGTCGTGCCAGCTCACCCACCCGCATGCCGCGACCCTAAACCCGCACCCCGGGGTACGGGTCAACGTGTTCATCGTCGCGGTGGCACGGCCGCCGGTCTGTGCCAGTCTGCTACCGAAGAGCCAGTGTGACCAGGGAGCGTGTGATGACGGCAATCAGCCGGGTGCGTGGTCGGCAGATCCTCGACAGCCGGGGCAACCCGACGGTGGAGGCCGACGTGCACCTCAGTGACGGCTCGTTCGGCCGGGCGGCCGTACCGTCCGGCGCGTCGACGGGGGCGAACGAGGCGGTCGAGTTGCGCGACGGGGACCAGGCGCGCTTCCACGGCAAGGGGGTCACGAGGGCGGTCGCCGCGGTCAACGGCGAGATCGCCGACGCGGTGACCGGGCTCGACGCGGAGGACCAGGCGCTCGTAGACGAGACGATGGTCGACCTCGACGGTACGAAGGACAAGGGGCGACTCGGCGCCAACGCGATCCTGGCGGTGTCCCTGGCGGCGGCGAAGGCGGCGGCGCAGGCACATCGGCAGCCGCTCTACCGCTACGTCGGTGGTGTCGGCGCGCGCCGCCTGCCGGTGCCGATGATGAACATCATCAACGGCGGAGCGCACGCTGACAACCCGCTCGACTTCCAGGAGTTCATGATCGCGCCGGTCGGAGCGCCGACCTTCGCCGAGGCGGTCCGGATGGGCTCGGAGGTCTTCCACACCCTGCGGGCGTCGCTCGCCGCGGCCGGGCACAGCACGAACGTCGGTGACGAAGGGGGCTTCGCGCCGAGCTTCACCGACGCCGACGAGGCGCTGCGCTCCGTGCTGCGCGCCATCGAGGACACCGGCTACACCCCCGGCGTCGACGTGCTGATCTGCCTCGACCCGGCCAGTTCGGAGTTCTTCCGCAACGACGTCTACGACTACGCCGGGGAGGGCCGCAAGCGCACCGTCGAGGAGCACATCGACTACCTCCTGGACCTGCTCGCCCGGTACCCGATCAGCTCGATCGAGGACCCGATGGCCGAGGACGACATCGTCGGCTGGAAGCGGCTGACCACGGCGGCGGGGGAGCGGGTGCAGCTGGTCGGGGATGACGTCTTCTGCACCGATGTCGACCGATTGCGAGAGGGCATCGACGGCGGCTACGCCAACGCGGTCCTGGTCAAGGTCAACCAGATCGGCACACTCACCGAGACCCTGACCACGGTGGACACCGCCCACCGGGCGGGTTATCGGGTGGTCATGTCGCACCGCTCCGGCGAGACCGAGGACACCACGATCGCCGACCTGGCGGTGGGCGTGGGCTGCGGTCAGATCAAGACCGGCTCGCTGTCGCGCTCCGACCGCACGGCCAAGTACAACCAGCTCATCCGCATCGAGGAGGAACTCGGCGACCGCGCGATCTACGCTGGTCGTCGCTGAGGCCCGACCGGTCGAACGGCCGTCGAGCCTCGGGCCCGCAGGAGTCGAGGCGCGTGGCCAGCGAGTCCCGCGAGGCGGTCAACCTACCGAATCATTCCTGAACGCTAGCTGTCCGCTTGCACAGCAATTCGTCGGCGAGTCGCTACGGTCGGCCTCGTCACACCTCTGCGGATTTGGTTCTGTACGCGTCGAAGACACCGTCGATGCTGCGCACTGCGGCGAGCAGATGGCCCAGTTGCTTCGGGTCGGCCATCTCGAAGCTGAACTGGCTCACTGCCACTCGCCGGACGGAAGTGGCTGGCCGCGGTGGCGGGGAAAGCGCGTGAAGTTGGTCGGCGACGACCTCTTCTGTGCCGACTTCGACCGGCGGTGCCATGGGATCGACACGGTTGTGCAAACGCGATCCTCGTCAAGTTAACCAGATCGGCACGTAAGCGGGTCCTGGTGACTGTGGACGCAGCCCACGAGGCGGGGTGCTGAGTGGCGATGTCCGCAACTGATATCAGCAAAAACAGAGGACAACACCATCGACGACCTGGGCACGTGGGCGTCGGCTGCGGGCAGATCAAGGCCGGGTGGCTGACGCACTCAGAGCGCACGGCCAAATGCAGCCAGCTCATCCGTTGCCGAGAGGAACTCGGTGAACGCGCTGTCTGCGCTGGGGTCCGGTGAGGCCCTTGCTCACAGTAGCCGTCCCATGCTCGCTCGGAAGGATCCCGCCGATGACTGGGATCACCGTGCGTCCATGATCGCCCCTGGCCCTAGGTTGACGCAGGCCGGAACTGCCAGGTCGCGCGGCTGCCTCGCGTCCTCAAGGAGGCTGAGCGTTCAGCTCTTCACCTCTGCGACGTAGACACCTTTGCCTGGTTGGCCCTCGACCAGCTCGCGATCCTTCAGGATCGTCATGACCCGGTTGATGGTCGAGATGTGCACGCCGTACTGCTCGGCCAGCTCACGGGTGGAGGGTAGCTTCTCGCCCGGAGCAAGCTCACCAGACTTGATCCTTCCCGCGATCTCGTTGGCGATGCGCCGGTAGTCCACTCGTTCGGTCGGCATTGGTCGAGCTCCGTAGGGTTTCCTGGTTTCGGCAGTCCAATCTGATCACGAGGAGACCTGTTCCAACAAGTTCCGTGAAGAATCTTGACCTGCTCCTACAAGTTGGAATAGGTTGCAGTTGGTCGGTTTCCCTGGTTTCGGCAAACTCCCGGGTCCTCGGCCGCACACCCACCTGGGGAGCACGACACATGGTCCCTGCCCCCAGGTGGGGCCAACAGTCGTGATCGCGGGAGGTGCCGCCGTGCCGATCGATGAACCCGTAAGTCAGGCAAGCGAGCTGTTCGCCGCTATGAGGACCCTTGATGCTCACTGGACTCGCGCGCTGGACCAGCCGTGGCGCTCAGGCGGCTGCTTGGAGTGCGCGGGTAATGGCACCTGCCGTCAGCTCGATTGGTCGTTGGGTGTCGTGGCGGAGGCCGCATCCGTCATGTTGCAGAAGTGACTTGGTCGAGCCACACGCTTGAGAAGAGTTGCTGGGGGTGTGACCCTTCATCGGCGAAAGCGTGACTGACCGCCTGACTCGACCGATGGCGAGGCAGGCTGGTCGCCTGCCCGGAAAGGACGTGCTGATGGTCGACATCACCGTGCGACCCATGACCGACGCCGACGCCGACCGGGTCCTGGCGATCTACCAGGCCGGCTTGGACACCTGTGACGCCAGTTTCGAGGTCACCGCGCCGACCTGGGAGACGTTCGACGCCGCTCGCCTGGGCGCGCACCGGTTCGTGGCCGTCGACCCCGGTGGAGCGGTCCTCGGCTGGGTCGCCGTGTCGCCCACCTCGACCCGCGCGGTCTACGCCGGGGTGGTGGAGCACTCGGTGTACGTCGACCCGGCCGCCCGGGGCCGTGGCATCGCCCGACTGCTGCTGGACGCGTTGGTCACCTCCACCGAGGCCGCCGGCATCTGGACGATCCAGTCCGGGGTCTTTCCGGAGAACACCGCCAGCCTGGCGCTGCACCAGCGGGCCGGGTTCCGCGTCATCGGCGTCCGCGAGCGGGTCGGCCGACACCACGACCGCTGGCGCGACGTCGTCCTCCTGGAACGGCGCAGCCCCGTCATCACCTGACGGACAGGTCCACACCCTGCTGGGGGTGTGGTCGAAGTGACTGTCTGTCACTTCGGTGGGGGGCGTCGGCATGCCGGCCGGCGACGCGCATCGTCGACGGCTGTCACCGTCCGGAGCGGCTGCCGTCGCGGTGGGGTCGGCCGTGCCCGTCGTCGCGGTCGATCCGCAACTCCCGCTCCAACTCGGCGATGACCGCGCGCAGGTCGTCCAACCGCTGGGTGAGGGCGATGCGGTCCACCTCGTCGGGGACGCCGTCGCCGTCCTCGTCGTAGCCGGGGGCCAGCCGCTCGGTCATCTCCAACCGGCGCGCCTCCTCCATCGAGTTGACGATGACCGCGATGAGGATGTTGAGCAGCAGGTTGACGGTGATGACCACGTAGCTGACGTAGTAGAGCAGTGTCCACGGCGAGATCTCCATGCCCTGCTCGATCAGGTCCGGCAGCGTCTCCAACGACAGCAGCACGAACAGTGTCAGCAGGGAACGGCCGATGTCGCCGTACTCCTCCGGATACCTGCCGCCGAAGATCAGCCAGCCGGCCATCCCGTACACGTAGAGCGTGACCACGGCCAGGGCGAGGAACCCGGTGACGCCCGGCAGGCTGCGCCACAGCGCGGAGACGATGGTGCGCAGGCCGGGTGAGAATCGCACCAGCCGGACCATGCGGGCCACCCGCAGGACCCGCAGCAGCGCCGAGTCGCCGTGCAGGCCCGGGACGAAGATCGCGGCGATCACCACGAAGTCGAAGACGTTCCACCCCTGCCGGAAGAAGTCCTGCGGACGCCTGCCGTACGCCGCCAACCGGATGCCGATCTCGACGACGAAGACGGCCCGGAAGAGCATCTCCAGCCAGTGCAGCGCCGCTCCCGCCGCGTTCAGGTCGTCGTACGTCTCCAGGCCGAGGACGATCCCGTTGGCGAGGATGACCACGACGATGGCGATCTCGAAGGGGCGCGACCGGGCGACGTGGGCGCACCGGTCGACCCAGCCCGACCGGCGCCGCGGCGGTGCGGGTGACCCACCCCGCTGGGCGGGCACGGGTGTGGGCATGCCCGCCAGCCTAGCGACGATCAACGCGGTGGGCCGACGAGCGGCAGCTCAGGGGCGCGGCGACCGTTCCGGCGTCACCGGCGCCCCGAAGAACTCGGCGAGCGGGTCGACAATCCTCGGCCGGGCCCGGTTGATGGCGTCGTGACCACCGCCGGGGATCGTCAGCGTCCGGGCGCGCGGCAGCGCGCTGGCCAACGCGGCGTTCAGGTCCTGGTAGTAGGGCGGGCCGTTGCCGCCGCAGGCCAGCAGCACCTCGGCGTTCACCCCGGCCCACCGGGTGGCCGGGCCGTCGTGCGCCACGATCAGGGCCGTCTCGTCCAGGGTCGCGGGCAGCAGGTCGCCCATCGTCCGGCCGATCGGGGTACGCAGGAACGCGCGGATGAGGGCGACCCGGATGCGCAGCGGGAGCCGTCCCGCCGCCATCTGTGGATTGATTCCCGCTGTGGTGATCGCCATGCTGCGGGCGGTGTCGCCGGCCTTCAGCGCGGCCCGCGCGGGCGCGAGCCAGGCCGACGGGAAGCCGCCGTCGATCGAGATCGCGGCGTCGTAGACGGCGAGTCGCTCGATCGGCAGCCGGAGCGCGGCTTCGAGCGCGAGGAAACCGCCGGAGCTGTGGCCGATGACATCGCACGTTCCGGTGTGCTCCAGCACGGCGGCGAGGTCGTCGACCTCCTGGTCGACGGTGTAGGGCAGGGTCCTCGGCGGCGCGTCGGCCCGTCCCCGCCGGTTGTAGAGGTGCATGGTGAACCGGTCGGCGAGCGCCACGGCCAACCGCCGGTAGACGTCGATGGTCACGCCGCCGCCGTGCACCACCACGATGCCGGGCCCCGCGCCTGTCGAGTGCAGGACGATCGTCGCGCCGTCCCGTGCCCTGATCCGCTCCATGACTGACCTCTGCTCCCTCGGCGTCACAATAACCGCGAACGGCGTTTGCAGTTTACAGTAGATCAGTGAGTGACGCATCCACCGCCGCCGGCGACAGTGCCTCCCGCCGCCAGCCGATCTGGACCAGGCCGGAGCGTGGCAGCCGTGGTCCCGCGCCGACACACAGTCGCGACGCCATCGTTTCGGCGGCGATCACCCTGGCGGACACCGAAGGGCTGGCGGCCGTGTCGATGCGCGCGGTGGCGGGCGTGCTCGGCACCGGCGCCGGCTCCCTGTACCGCTATCTGTCGTCCCGTGACGACCTGCTCGACCTGATGACCGACCGGGTGGTGGGGGAGCTGCGGCCGTACCCGCGGGCGGACGGAGACTGGCTGGACACGATGGTGCTGCTGGGCCGCCGGCAGTTGGCCCTGTTCGGCGCCCACCCGTGGCTGCTCGAGGTGATCCACCGGTCGTCCGGCATCGGCCCGGAGAGCCTCGCCTGGTTCGACAACTGCATCCGGGTCCTGGAGCCGGTCCGCTGCCCTGCCGCCGCCAAGTTCGAGGCCATCGCGATGATGACCGGCGTGGTGAGTCTCTTCGCCCGCCGCGAGGCCGCCGCCGGGGAGTTCAGCTTCGCCGGGGTCGACCTCGCGGCGTACCCCCATCTGGTCGCGGCCTTCGCTCAGCCCTCCGCGCCGGCGCCCCGGACGGACCTCGTCGAGCGCGCCCTGCGTGGCGTGCTGGTCGGCCTGCTGGTCGGCGAGTCGTCGGTGGCGGGCTGACCGGGTGGCGCGCCACCCGGCCTCATGCGGTGGTGGTCAGGTACCGGCGGTAGCCGACGGCCGATGGTGAGAATCCGGCGTCCGCGTAGAACCGGTGCGCCTCGGTGCGGGAGGCGCTCGACACGAGTTGGACCTTGTAGCACCCGGCGGCCGTCGCGGTGTCCACCGCCGTCGCCAGCAGGGCACGGGCGACCCCGCGCCGCCGCCATCCCGGCGCGACTACGACGTTCTCCACCAGCATGTACGGGCGCGCGCCGTGGGTCAGGTTGGGGACGACGACGGTGTCCACAGTGCCCACAAAGGTGCTCCCCGCCACCGCCAGCAGAAGCTCGCGGCCGGCCTGCGCGTGCAGGTCGCGCCAGGCGGCGCTCAGTCGGGTGGTGTCGGGGCGCTCGTCGCCGGGCGCGAGTGCCCACAGCAGGTCGAAGACCCGTTCGGGGTCGTCCTGCGGCACGGCGGCACGGACGACGACCTCGTCAGCGCTCATGTCGCACCACGCGGCCGAGGATAACGCGCTCGGCGGCACCGGGTGGCGGAGGCGCGGCCCCGGCCACCCAGCTCGTAGACGGCATTACCGTCCTCCGGGCGGGTCAGCGCCCTAGTCGCCGTCCCGCGCGCAGATCGTGGTCATCTCGGCCAGATAGCTGGCCAGCGTGGGCAGACCGGCGTCGGCCCGGCGTCGTTCGACGGTCGGCTCGTCGGTGATCGGGGTCGACGGGACCGGCCCGTTCGGTCCGCAGCGCACCTGGGTGCCGTACACCTGGGGCTTGCCCCTGCCCACCGCGACCCGGTCCTCCAGGTAGGCCAGATTGCCCGGCGACGCCTGCTCGGTGGCGACCGCCGCGCGCAGCAGATCCAGCGCCTCCTGTTGGAACGCCGGGTCCTGGTCGGAGTGTTGGGCGATCGCCCACGCGGCGTCGCCGCCGTCCGCGCCGACCAGCGCGAAGGTCGGCCAGCCGTGGGTACGGACGATCTCCTTCAGCCGGGTCGTGCGGGCCTCGTCGGTCTCGGTCTGCGGCGTGCCCGCGCGGTCGGCCTGGTCGCGCTTGAGCATCGCTACCAACTCGTCGTGCAGGGACTGGTCGAACGCGACGGGGGAGCGGACGGCGGCGGACGGCGCGCTGCTCGTCGGCGCGGCGGCCGGTTCGGCGGGGCCGCCGCAGGCAGCCAGGGACAGCAGCGCCGCGAGCGGCAGCGTGACCGGCGGGAGCCTCACCCGGCCGATTGTCGTCCGGCCGTGGTCGGCGGGCAAGGCCGCGTACCGGAGTCGCCGCTCAGGTGTGCAGCGTCTCGCGTGGCGGCACCCCGTAGCTGGCGTGGTACCAGGCGGTGAACCTGCTGTGGCTGGCGAAGCCCCACCGACTGGCGATCGCCGAGACGGTCTCCCGCTGGGGGTCGGCCCGCACCAGGTCGTGGTGTGCCCGTACGAGTCGCAGCCGCCGCAGGTAGGCCATGGGCGTGGTGCCGAGGTGGCGGCGGAAGGCGAGTTGCACCGACCGCAGCGAGACACCGGCGGCACCGGCGATGTCGACGGCGCTGATGTCCCGGTCGGCATGGTCTTCGAGGAAGGTGATCGCCCGTCGCAACGTGACGGCGGTGGCGTCGCGCCGGTCTGCGGGCGTGGGCTCGGTGAACGCGGTGCTGGGGAAGACCGTCAGCGCCGCCGCCGCGAGCATCCGGGCGGCGTTGCCTATCACCAGCGGTTGCGCCCCGGCGGCCGGGCTGTTCAGGACGACGTCGTTGACGAAGGTGACGGTGTCGCGCCACTGCCGGGCGAGGGCAGTGGTGGCGGGTCGCAGACCGGTGAACCGGATCGACCCGGGCCGGCGGGCCGGGGCGGTGACGGCCACCTGCGCCAGCACGGACAGGTCCAGCACGCACAACTCCACAGTGCCGGGATACCAGCGTAGGCTGCTCGGCTCGCCGGGTCGGGTGACGAGGAAGACCTCACCCGGACCCAGCCGGTCGGCCGAGCCGGCGCACGCGCGATCGACGCGTGCGGTGCGGCTACGTGCGATGACCAGCCCGGCGAGCATGTTGGCGCCGATCCCGAGATGCCCGGTCTGGCGGGTGGTCGCGATGGCGAACGGGCCGGCGTCCACCCGCTGGTGGGTGAGCCGGTAGCCCTTCCTGCTGTGGATGCGCAGCTTCGGGTCGTAGGTCGCGGAGAGGAACCCGTGGATCGCGGCCGGGTCACGGCTGTCGAACTCGTGCGCCCGCACTGGCGTCGATGTCATCCGCTGTCTCCGTCCGGTGGGGCGCCGCCGGGCGGGAACAGGGCGGCGGGGTCGGGACGTGCCGGGGTGTTCGGCGGTGGCCCGGCCCGCTGGTGGCCGGAGGTGCGGCGGAACGTCGCCAGCGGGACGGCGGCGACCGGTGGGAGCGCTGATCAGGCTGCCGGTGGAGTGTTCCCAAAACGCAATATCCGTAGATGGGAATGTCACCACCCTACGACAACGACGGTGACGCCGCCCGCGAAACGACTTCGCTTTCGGGCTAGCGGCCGAACGGTTCTGCGCCCGCTGTCCTAGCCACCAACTCGACGACCGCGAAATGTAGGTCGCGATTCCCTGGGCGTCCGAGGGCGACCGGGTCACCGCCGGGAGACCGGTCCGCGGAGGGGGGACACCTTGGATAGTACGGATCCTGACCGGGTCGTTCGACTGGCGGTGGCCGAGGCGCTGGCCCGGGTGGCGGACGAGGACAGTCTGGGGCTCGGCGAGGGAGACGCGCTGGCGGGGCTCGGGGCCGCCCTGCGGGTGGTGCTACGCCGGGCCCTCGACGATCGGGTGCCCCTGGCCACGCCGGACTTCGTCGACCACTGCCGCGACCTCGGCCTGAACCGGGACGCCTTCGACCTGCTGGGGCACTACCTGATGACCGCGTTGCTGGCCCACCACGTCGGGCCGGACGCGCTGATCCGCGTCGGAGTGCTCTTCGGCACCGTGCGACGCTACCTGCCCGGCCCTCGCCCGAGCGCGTACCGCAACGAGGGCGCCGGGGCGCGGCGTCGCGCCAAGGGGTCGCGCAACAGCGTCGACGGTCGGTACCGCCGGCACAAGCTGCCGGAGCACCTGCCCAGCCCACCGAGTTGGACCTGCACGGGATGCGGCCGGGAGTGGCCCTGCGCCACCAAGCAGAGTCAACTGCTCGCCGAGTTCGGCGGAGCGCGGGCCGCCCTCGCGGTCTACCTCGGCTCCTGCCTCGTCGCCGCCGCGCAGGACCTGCCCACGGTGCCGCTGCCCAGGGTCCGGCTCCGGTTCCTGGGCTGGCTGCCCCGCGCCCGGATCTGACCGGCGCTCCGGAGGGAGCGATCCGGATCGGCGCGGACACTAGGCAGGGCGACATCGATGCGATGGAATGTGATGCACGCGCTCCGCCCTGGGAGGACATCGATGACCACCCGCGCCCGCATCTCCGCCGTCCTGGCCGGCCTCCTGCTCGTGGCGCTCGCCGCGGTGAGCGTCGCCCCCGGTCCCGCCGCCGCGCAGCAGGCCGCCCGGCACCGGCCGCCCGCGCACGTGGTGGGCACCCAGACCGTCCCCGTCTACTCCTACGCCGACGCCATCCGGGAGAGCGTCTGGGTGGAGACCCGCGCCGACTCCGACGGCGACGGGGCGCGTGACCGGGTGGCGGTGGACCTGGTCCGGCCCCGCGAGGCCGCCACCGCCGGAGTCCGGGTACCGGTCATCATGGACGCCTCGCCCTACTACCTCTGCTGCGGCCGGGGCAACGAGAGCGAACTCAAGACGTACGACGCGGCCGGTGTGATCGCGAAGGCGCCGCTCTTCTATGACAACTACTTCCTCCCACGCGGGTACGCTTTCGCGGCCGTCGACCTCGCCGGCACCGCGCGCTCCACCGGCTGCGAGGACGTCGGCGGCCCGGCGGAGGTGGGCAGCGCCAAGGCGGTGGTGGACTGGCTCAACGGGCGCGCCCGCGCGTTCACCGCCGCCGGAGAGCCGGTGAGCGCCGGCTGGAGCACCGGCCAGGTCGGCATGATCGGCAAGTCCTGGGACGGATCGGTCGCCAACGGCGTGGCCGCGACCGGCGTGCCGGGCCTGGCCACCATCGTGCCGATCTCCGCCATCTCCAGCTGGTACGACTACATGCGCTACCAGGGCAACCTGCGGGCCACCGACTATCCCGGCTACCTGCACTCGTACGTCAACGGCCGCCCCGACGACGCCTGCGCGGGCGTGCTGGCCCGGCTGCGGGCGGACAGCGCCGACGAGACCGGCGACTACAACGAGTACTGGGCGCAGCGCGACTACCGACAGTCGGCCGGGCGGGTGCGGGCCAGCGTGTTCGTGGCGCACGGCGTCAACGACCTCAACGTCACAACGAACCAGTTCGCCCGCTGGTGGCAGGAGTTGGCCGACCAGGGCGTACCCCGCAAGCTCTGGCTCTACCAGGCCGGCCACGAGGACCCGTTCGACGTCCGCCGGGCCGAGTGGGTGGCCGCCCTGCACCGCTGGTTCGACTACTGGTTGCAGGGGCTGCGCAACGGGGTGCTCAGCGAGCCACGGGTAGACCTGGAGACCGCGCCGGGCACCTGGACGACACAGCGCGACTGGCCGGCGCCCGGCACCCGCGACGTCCGGATCGCCCTCGGCGGCGGCGACGGCGTGACCGGCGCCCTCGGGCCACGGGGCGCGCGACCGGGAGAGGAGCGCTCCTACGTCGACGAGTCGTTGACCGAGGCCGAGCTGGTCGCCGAGCCGAGCACCGCGCGGTCCGGCCGGTTGGTCTTCCTCTCCGGCGTCCTGACCGACCCGCTGCGGATCTCCGGAAGCCCGTCGCTGCGGCTGCGGGTCCGGGTGGACCGACCCACCACCGAGCTGACCGCCCGGCTGGTGGACTACGGCACCGCCGAGCGGATCCGCTACGACAGCTCGGAGGGCGTGCGGACACTAGCGACCGAGTCGTGCTGGGGCGCCTCGACGGCCGCCGACGACGCCTGCTACCGGGACACCGAGGAGATCACCGCGGTCTCCGACCACGCGGTGCTGACGAGAGGGTGGCTCGACGCCGCGCACCACCGGTCGCTGCGGTTCACCAGCCCGCTGCTGCCGGACCGGTGGTACACGGTGACCGTTCCGCTGAACGCGTACGACGCGGTGCTGCCCGCCGGGCACGTGCTCGGCCTGGTGCTCGGCCAGAGCGACCCGGAGTTCACCGAGACCGACGACCGGGACGCCACGGTCCGTGTCGACCTCGGCCGCAGCGAGCTGACCCTTCCGGTCACCGGCCGTGGGGGACTGCCCGCCGTCGCGGCGCCGCCGCCGGTCACCACCGCGCCGGCCGAGCCGTCGGCCACCCGTACGACCCGCGACCTCCGGCAGGTGCCCTGACCCGAGCAGTGTGTTCACCGTGGACACGCGCCACGGACGACCGACGTTCATCACGCTCTCCAAGGCTCCTTGATCGAAAGCGCACCTGCTTGATCGAGGAGAGGCTCGCACGTGAGAGACAAGCACACCGAAGAGACCGAGCACGCACAGTTGTCGCGACGCAAGCTCGTCAAGTACGCGGGCGTCGGCGCCACGCTGGCCGCGGCCAGCCCTCTGGTCGGCGCCGGCGCCGCGTTCGCCGACGAGGACCGCCGGCCCGGCGACGAGAAGAGCGCAGGCCGGGGCGCGGCGGCCAGGAACCGGGTGTGGCGTGCGGGTGACCACCACATCCACTCCGAGTACAGCGGGGAGTTCGACACCACGAAGTCCTCGATCGTCTTCCACAAGGGCGCGGACGCGGTCTACCCGATCGTCACCAACGCCATCATGGCGAAGAACTTCGGCCTGACCTGGGCGATGTGCACCGATCACGGTGGACCGACGCACTCGAAGGTCAACATCGAGCAGGCGTACCCCGACCTGCTGCGCTCCCGCAAACTGGTCCCCGAGGTGCTCCAGTTCTGGGGCATGGAGTTCGACGCCCCGTCGCTGGACCACCACACGCTGATGATCCCGCGCCACGACGACGAGGCGAAGCAGCTCTTCGAGTTGGAGAGCCGGTTCGCCAAGTACGACGCGTTCCCCACCGACCCGGCCCGTGACACGGAGGCCAAGATGGTGGAGTTTCTCAAGGTCGCGCGGGGCATGCCGCACAAGCCGTTGGTGATCGCCCACCACGCGTCGCGGTCCGCGCCCGGTCTCGGTGTCTACGGTCAGGACACCCCGCGCGAGTTCCGCAACGGCAACGACGCGGCGCCGGACGTCTACATCGGCTTCGAGGGCGCGCCCGGTCACCAGGCCGGCCCGCTCAACGGCGGCCGGCGCGGCGGTTACGGCAACCACCCCACCTACGGCGGCTTCGACCAGATGACCGCCCGGGTCGGTGGCCTGTGGGATTCGCTGCTCGGCGAGGGCCGGCGCTGGTGGATCACGGCGACCTCCGACTCGCACGTGCACTGGACCCGTGGTGGGTCCGACTTCTGGCCGGGCGAGTACAGCAAGACGTACGTGCACGCGCGCCAGGACTACGGCGACATCATGGACGGTCTGCGCAACGGCCGGATCTGGGTGACCACCGGCGACCTGATCCGCAGCCTGGACATTACCGCGAAGTCCCAGGGCCGGACCGCCGAGGTGGGCGAGACCGTCACGCTCAGCCGGCGTGACCGCACCGACGTCGAGATCGAGATCGTCTTCCGCCCGTTGGGTGGCGTCAACGCGAACGGCGACCGTCCCGAGGTCCGCCGGGTCGACCTGATCGTCGGCCAGATCACCGGCCCGAGCGCCAACCGGGACGCCGACACGAACCCCACCACCGCCGTGGTGGCCCGGTTCGGCCCACGGGACTGGCGTCGGCAGGGCGACAGCTACGTCATCCGGCACACGCTGCGCGACGTCGCCGCCGACACGTACGCGCGGGTGCGCGGCACCAGCACCGACGAGGCCGAGCCGCTCGCCGACGGGCTGGAGAGCCCGTGGGACGACCTCTGGTTCTACTCGAACCCGGTGTTCGTGCACGTACGCTGACCGGAGCGCTGGGATGGGCCCGCTCGGCGCGACCGCGCCGGCCGGGCCCGTCGCGCGTGTGCCGGCGCTCAGCTGCGGCGTCGGGTGCGGGACGGGGCGTCGCGGCCGGCCCCGCCGGGTGGCTCCGGTCGCACCTGGGTCACCACCGAGCAGAGGTCCCGCAGCGGGTCGGCCGCCTGGATCGAGCAGGCGACCCGCTGGAGCAGCCCCCGCAGCGTCGCCGACTCGGTCGACGTGAGGGCGCCCAGCAGGTGGGCCTCGACCTGCCGCAGCGTCGACCGACGCTGCTCCCAGGCGGCGCGGCCGGCGGCGGTGACGTCGACCAACCGGTTGCGCCGGTCCGCCGGGTCCGCCCGGCGCACGACGAAGCCGGGCCCCTCCAGGTCGTCGATCAGGTACGTGAGCACCGTGCGGTCGATGCCCAACTCCTCGGCGAGCGCGCCCTGGTTGCGGGGCGGCCCGCTGCTCGCCGCCGTGAGCAGGTGATAGCCCCGGGGGCCACCGGGAAAGTCGGTGAGCACGTGCTCCGCCGCCCGGACGTAGCCACGGAAGACGACGCCGAGCATCCAGCCCAGGTCGTCGTCGCGCGGATCGGGTCGATCCGGCTGGTCGGGGGCGTGCGTCATGGCTCGACAATAGCGCAGTGACGCAGACCTTATTGGCAGAAGATGTTCTGTCTGACATAAGGTTGGACCCAGGGCGCGTCGTCGAGGGCGTCGCGTGAGACCGGGGGAGGCGCACGATGAGCGACTACGGCCACGACCTGATCTTCGGGTCCTTCATCACGCCCGGCGGCGCTGACCCGGGCCGCACCGTCGGCCTCGCCGTTCTGGCCGAGCAGGTCGGCCTGGACCTGGTCACCTTCCAGGACCACCCCTACCAGCCGGCCCACCTCGACACCTGGACGCTGTTGAGCTTCGTCGCGGCCCGCACCAACCGCGTGCACGTGGCGGCGAACGTGACGAACCTGCCGCTGCGTCCGCCCGCGGTGCTGGCCCGCAGCGTGGCCAGCCTGGACCTGCTCAGCGGCGGGCGGGTCAGCCTCGGTCTCGGCGCGGGCGCCTTCTGGGACGCCATCGAGGCGATGGGTGGGCGGCGGCTGACCCCCGCCGAGGGGGTGCGCGCGCTGGAGGAGGGCATCGAGGTCATCCGCCAGGTGTGGGACACCGGGACACGCGGCGGCGTACGGGTCGACGGCGAGTTCTACCGGGTGCGGGGCGCCAAGCGGGGGCCGGCTCCGGCGCACCCGGTGCCGATCTGGGTGGGCGCCTACAAACCCCGGATGCTCCAGCTCACCGGTCGCCGGGGCGACGGCTGGTTGCCCACGCTGGGCTACCTCGAGCCCGGCGCGCTGGCAAAGGGCAACGCGATCATCGACGACGCCGCGCGGCAGGCCGGCCGGTCCCCGGCGGACGTGCGTCGGCTGCTCAACATCGCCGGGCAGTTCTCCGCCGCCGGCGGCGGTTCGTTGCACGGGCCCGCCGCGCAGTGGGCGCGGGAGCTGGCCGACTTGGCGCTGACCGAGGGCGTGAGCGCCTTCATCCTGGCCAGTGACGACCCCGACGACCTGCGCCGGTTCGCCGGCGAGGTGGCCCCCGCCGTCCGCGAGCTGGTGGCCGCCGAGCGCGACGGTGCTACGGCGGTGCCGCCGGAGCCGGTGTCGCCGCCGGAGCCGGTCGTCGCCGCGCCGGCCCGGTCCCGCCGCGCGACGGTGGCCAGCGGCCCCTTCACCGTGACGCCGACCCCGGACGACGGCGTACGCCGTAGTGACCAGGCGGCCTGGGACGAGTCGACCCGGCCCACCGGGCCGACGCCCGACCCGGAGCGCACCTACACCGCGCACGAGCAGGCCACCGCCGCGCACCTGGTGGATGTCCACGACGGGCTGCGTGCCGAGCTGGCCCAGATCCACGACCTGATCGAGCAGGTGGCGACCGGTGAGATCGACGCCGGGGCGGCCCGGTCCCACATCAACACCATGACCATGCGGCAGAACCGCTGGACGCTCGGCGTCTACTGCGAGTCGTACTGCCGGATCGTCACCACCCACCACACCCTTGAGGACCAGTCCCTCTTCCCCTGGCTGCGCGCGCGTGACCCGAGGCTGAGGCCGGTCGTCGACCGGTTGGAGCACGAGCACCACGTCATCCACGACGTGCTGGAGGGAGTCGACCGGGCACTGGTCGCGTACGTGGGGTCGACGGACGGCCTCGCCGAGCTGCGCGCCGCCGTGGACCTGCTCAGCGATGCCCTGCTGTCGCACCTCAGCTACGAGGAGCGGGAGCTGGTCGAGCCCCTGGCCCGGCTGGGCTTCGGCTGACCGTCGGGCCGCCGGGTGACGGCGGGGGGTTGCCCGACGTGACGTGAGAGACTACTTTCGAAACATGTCTCTCACGAATCCGTACGGGGATTTCGAGATCACCGAGCCGCAGGCGCTGCGGGCGCTGGCCCACCCGGTCCGGCTGGCCATCCTCGACCGCCTCCAGCGGCACGGCCCGGCGACCGCGACCGGGCTCTCCGCACACGTCGGCGCGACTCCGTCGGTGGTCAGTTGGCACCTGCGGCACCTCGCCACGTTCGGCCTTGTCGTCGACGCCGAGGGCACCACCAGCAAGCGCGAACGCTGGTGGCGGGCCGCCGCGCGGGGCTTCCGCTTCACGCTGCCCGACGACGCCGAAGGGCAGGCCGCCGGCCGCCAACTGCGCGCCGAGATGTTCGCCCGAGCAGCCGAGACGCCGCAGCAGTGGCTGCTGCACGACGAGCCGCGCCTCGACCCGCTGTGGCGCGGGCTGGCCGGGGTCGCCGACACCAGTTTCGTGGCCACCGCCGAGGAGACCCGGCGGTTGGAGGCGGCGATCGAGGAGCTGATCGCCCCGTACGTGCGGCGCAAGGACGACGACACCGCACCGGCCGACGCCCGGGTCGTCCGGATGCTGCGCTACCTCCTGCCCGGGTCCGACGACGATCCGGCCACGTCGTGACCGCCACCGTCCCCGCCGTCGCGCCCCGGCCGGCCCTGCACCGCGACCGGCGGTTCCGCACCTTCTGGATCGGCGAGACCGTCTCCCAGTTCGGCGACCGGATCAGCGAACTCGCCCTGCCGCTGATCGCGGTCACCCTGCTCGCCGCGACCCCGGCGCAGGTGAGCCTCCTCACCGCGCTGATCTGGCTGCCCAACCTGCTCGGTCTGTTCCTCGGCGCCTGGGTGGACCAGCGCACCCACAAGCGCCGACTCCTGATCATCGCGGACCTGATCCGCGCCGCGGTGCTGCTCAGCCTGCCGGTGGCCTACGCCCTGCACGCCATCACCCTCACCCAGCTCTACCTGGTGGCGCTGCTGACCGGAGCCGGTGCGGTGCTGTTCGCCATGGCCCGGCAGGCGTTCTTCGTGGCGCTGGTGCCGCGCTCGGCGTACGTGGACGCGAACAGCAAGCTGAGCATGAGCCGGTCGCTGTCCTTCATCGCCGGCCCGGCGGTCGGCGGCGGGCTGGTCCAGGCGCTCAGCGCGCCGGTCGCGATCCTCGTCGACGCGCTGTCCTTCCTCGGCTCCGCGCTGCTGCTCGGCCGCATCCCGGTGACCGAGCCGCCGGTTCCGCCGCGTCGGACGTCCACCCTCGGGCTGGTCCGTGAGGGGCTGGCCCTGGTGGTGCGGCACCCGGTGCTGCGCGCCGCCCTCGGCTGCACCAGCACCGTCAACTTCTTCACCTTCATCAGCGGCGCGCTGCTGGTGCTCTACGCCAGCCGGGAACTCGACCTGTCCGCCGGAGCGATCGGCGTCGCCCTCGGCTTCGGGGCGCTCGGCGGGCTCGCCGGGGCGGCGCTCGCCCCACGGATCTCGCGCGCCATCGGCCTGGGGCGCACCGCGATGATCGGAGCGGTGCTGTTTCCCGCGCCGCTCGCGGCGACCGCGCTGGTGACCGGACCGACGTGGACGAAGGTCGCGCTGCTGGCCGCCATCGAACTGGTCTCCAGCGTCGGGGTGATGCTGATGGACGTCAACCTGAACGCCCTCCTCACCGCCGTCACCCCCGACGACGCGCGGGGACGCCGCGCCGGCGCGTACAGCGCCGTGAACTACGGCATCCGGCCGGTCGGCGCACTGGTCGGGGGCGCCCTGGCCACCACCATCGGGCTGCGGCCCACCCTGGCCGTCGCCGGCCTGGGTGGCGTGCTCGCGGTGCTCTGGCTGTTCGCCTCGCCGGTGCGCCACATCCGGACCCTCGACGAACCGGTCGACTGACCGAAGTTCGCGCGGGGCAAGGGACCCCGCGCGGAGTCAGGCGGCCTCGGCCAGCAGGATGCGCGCCAGTTCGGCGGGCTGGGACAGCATCGGCCAGTGGCCGGTGTCCATCGTGACCAGCCGCCAGTGGTCACTGGTCAGCAGGCCGGCCACCGTGTCGTTGGGCTCCGGCCCGTCGAGCAGACACTTGACGTACGTCGCCGGGAGCCCGCCCAGCGGTCGGGTCAGCACGGCCGGCTCGGTCAACGTCGCGCCCGGATGCGGGGTGGACCCGTCCACCAGGCGGGTGACCTGCTCGTCGGTCAGGCCCTGGCCCTCCAGGTCGGCCGGCGTCAGCGGCGGCCAGTAGTCGTCGTTGCCGGCGAGCACCGCGTCGAACGCCGCCTGGCCCTGCCACCAGCCCGACGCGAACGACCCGCCGTCGACGGGCACCTCCGCGTCCACGAAGACCACTCGGCGCAGCCGGTCACCGATCCGTTCGGCGGCCTGACCCACCGGAATGCCCGAGTAGCTGTGCCCGACCAGCACCACGTCGCGCAGGTCGTGGCCCTCGATCTCGTCGACGATGTCCCGCACGTGGGTCTGCTGCCCGGCGGTCTGGCCCCGCCTCTCGGCGAGACCGGAGAGGGTGAGGGGACGGGTGCCGTGGCCGGCCGCGCGCAGCGGCGGCACCACCTCGTCCCAGGCCCACGCTCCCAGCCACGCACCCGGCACCAATACGAATTCAGCCATGGCCGCAGACCCTATCGTCCACCTCCGACAACCGCAGGGGCCTCAGGGCCAGGTGCGCGACCCCGCCGCGAAGACCTCCGGCGGACTCTCCACCGGCAGCACACACAGCAGGTGCCCGCCGGGCGCCCGCAGGACCCGGCACTCCAACCACCGCGACACCTCGGTCGCGCCCAGGCCGACCAGACGGGCGGTCTCGGCCGCCACGTCATCGGTCTCGATGTCGAGGTGGTAACGCGGCGCGTCGTCGACCGCCTGCACGGCCGTGACCAACCCGGGCAGCGCCTCGTGCAGCCCGACGAACTGCGGCTCGGCGGGGTGGGACCGGGTGTCGACGCCCAACGCCGCCGACCAGAACTCCGCGGCGCGGGCGGCGTCCGCCTCGGGAGCGTCGATCAGTAACGCGTACACGCGGCTTCGGTGCATGCCGGCCAGGATATCGACGATGCCCGCTCGCCGCCCGGCACGGCGCCGGGGCCGGCGGCCACCGGATCAGCGAAACCGGTTACCGGGCCGCCCGGTGTGACAAGTCCCGCTCGCGTCAGCGGCCGGTGGTGTGCGCCCTGTCGATCCGCCAGGATGGGCCGGGGCGACCTGGGCCGTCGTCCCGGCCCACCCCGTGCCCGTGGAGGAGTGCCGTGCCGTCCACCCTGCTCTCCCGTCGCGACCTCGACTTCCTGCTGCACGAGTGGCTGCGGGTGTCCGATCTCGTCGGGCGCCCCCGCTACGCCGAGCACTCCCGGGAGACCTTCGACGACGCGCTGGACCTCGCCGAGCAGGTGGCCACCGAGCGGTTCGCCCCGCACAACCGGGCCGCCGACCTCGCCGAGCCCACCTTCGACGGCGAGCGTGTCCGGCTGATCCCGCAGGTCCGCGCGGCGTTGGACAGCTTCGCCGAGACCGGCCTGCTCGCCGCCGGGATGGACGCGGCGGTCGGCGGTCTGCAACTGCCACACGCCGTCACCGCGGCCTGCTTCACCTGGTTCCAGGCCGCCAACGTGGCCACCTCGGCGTATCCGTTCCTCACCCTCGGCAACGCCAACCTGCTGCTGGCGCACGGCAGCGCCGAGCAGGTGGACACCTACGTCCGGCCCATGCTGGAGGGCCGGTTCTTCGGCACCATGTGCCTGTCCGAGCCGCACGCCGGCAGCTCACTGGCGGACATCACGACCCGGGCCCAGGAGCAGCCCGACGGCAGCTACCGGCTCTTCGGCACCAAGATGTGGATCTCCGGTGGCGACCACGAGCTGGCGGAGAACATCGTCCACCTGGTGCTGGCCCGGATTCCCGGCGGACCGCCCGGGGTCAAGGGCATCTCCCTGTTCATCGTCCCCAAGGTGCTGGTCGGCGCGGACGGGTCACTGGGTGACCGCAACGACGTGGTGCTGGCCGGGCTGAACCACAAGATGGGGTTCCGGGGAACCACGAACACCCTGCTCAGCTTCGGCGACGGTCGGCACACCCCGGGCGGCCGGGCCGGCGCGGTCGGGCACCTGGTCGGCGCGCCGCACCAGGGCCTGGCGCAGATGTTCCACATGATGAACGAGGCCCGGATCGCGGTCGGCGCCGGCGCCACCGCGCTGGGCTACACCGGCTACCTCAAGAGCCTGGCGTACGCCAGGGAGCGGCCACAGGGCCGCCCGGTCGATGCGAAGGACCCGAGCGCGGCGCAGGTGCCGATCATCGAACACCCCGACGTACGACGGATGCTGCTCGCGCAGAAGAGCTACGTGGAGGGGGCGCTGGCGCTGGTGCTCTACTGCGCGCGGCTGGTCGACGAGGAGAAGACCGCCGAGGCCGAGGCCGACCGCGAGCGCGCGCACCTGCTGCTGGACGTGCTCACCCCGATCGCCAAGAGTTGGCCGTCGCAGTGGTGCCTCGCCGCCAACGACCTGGCGATCCAGGTGCTCGGCGGCGCCGGCTACACCCGCGACCACGACGTGGAGCAGCACTACCGGGACAACCGGCTCAACCCTATCCACGAGGGCACCCACGGCATCCAGGCGCTGGATCTGCTGGGACGCAAGGTGACCATGCGGGGCGGCGCCGGTCTCGCCGTCCTGACCGAGACGATCGGCGACACTGTCGAGCGGGCCCGGCGGGCCGGGGGAGAGCCAGCCGACCTGGCCGACCGGCTGGCCGGGGCGGTGGAGCGGATCGTTTCGGTCACCCGTCGACTGTGGGCCGACGGCGACCCGGTGCTCGCGCTCGCCAACGCCAGCGCCTATCTGGAGGCCGTCGGGCACGTGGTGATCGCCTGGATGTGGTTGGAGCAGGTGCTGGCCCTGCCGGCGGAGGGCGGCGACGCGTTCCACGCCGGTAAGCGGCAGGCCGCACGCTACTTCTTCACCGTCGAGCTGCCCCGTACGGGACCCCAGTTCGACCTGCTGGACAGCCGGGATCGCACCACCCTCGACATGCGGCCGGACTGGTTCTGACCCGGCCGGGCGTCGGTCACCTCCGGCGGGTCTGGTGGTTCATGACCTGCCGTCCCTTGACGACGCCCAGGATGATCACGATCACCAGCGCGACCAGGCCGATGATGATCAGCCAGCGGACCGCTTCGAGGATCAACCCGAGCAGGATCAGCACACCCGCCACCACGCCGACGACCCAGAGCAGTGCACGCATCTCGACCTCCCGTAACCGGCCGCGCCTGGTGCGACGGGCCCCGGGTTCTCCTTCCCCGTCCGGCCGACACCATGCCCGCGGCGGTGTCATCGTTGACGATCTCCTGAATACGGCGGAGCCCGACCGCCGAGGGCCGGGGCTCGACGCTCAAAACCAGTTGAAATGACCCTCCCTGCGGTGCCGGCTGACGGCGAGGGCCTCTTTTATCCAGCCCAGGAAACGCCCGTACATCTCGACCGGGTCGGGCGCGGTCCAGTAAAGCTCGGCAAGGTCGCGGCCAGCCTCGGTCAGGCAGTCGGCCATATCGACACCGAGGAGCTTCGGCTCTTCCGAGTAGTCAGCGACAAGTTCGGCTTTGGCGTCGGCGCACGGCCAGGGGCGGACGCAGCAGGCGCAGAACCAGAACGGTCGAACCGGGCTGTGCCGCTGGCGGCTCACCAGAGCACACCCCTATACCTGACCGTCGACCAACGGCCAGGCCGACGCAGCGGGGGGTGCTGGTTGTTGATGACCGAGATCACCGACCCGAACCTCACCCGGGGTTCTCGGGTCGCTCGATCGAGGTCTTGGGTGATCAGAGCGATGGCGACCAGGCGACTGCGCGCATCGAACAGTTGTCGCCGGGCGAGCCTGAGCGCTGCCGCCAGATCTCGACATTCCTTGCGTAGGTGCTCCAGTTCGTCCTCTGGTTCCACTGCAACCTCCGGGGGTTCGGGCCGAGGTGGCACCCCGCCCGCCGCGAATTCCGCCACCGGGCGAGGGCCTCGTCCCATCCGACCCCAGCTCTTAGCCACCTGTCAACGTTGGCGCGCTCACATGGGTGTGACAATTCTTGCGCGCTTATATTGACCCGATCGCCTCGGTCTACCTTCCTTGGCATGGGCAAGGGACCGGGAGAACTCGTCGCAGCGGGCGAGATC
Organism: Micromonospora sp. WMMD1120; assembly: GCF_029626235.1. Lineage (NCBI taxonomy): Bacteria > Bacillati > Actinomycetota > Actinomycetes > Micromonosporales > Micromonosporaceae > Micromonospora > Micromonospora sp. WMMD1120. The sequence continues at coordinate 5,083,217 of NZ_JARUBO010000005.1, forward strand.
CTGCAAATGCTCGGGGTCGGGCGGTCGCGGTTCCGCCAGATTCGGGAGCACCCTGCCTTCCCCGAGCCGTACCAGGTCCTCAGCGTCGGGTCGATCTGGCTCAAGGCTGATGTGGAGCGGTATATCCGGGAGCACCGTCGTCCTCGCCGGGCGGACGAGGACGACTAGCCCCGTCCGCGCCGCTCGTCAACCGGTGGCGCGTGCCACGTAGACCGTGTTGGCCGACTCTCCGCCGGTCAGCGGGTTGGCGAACGGCACGACGTGCGCCCGGGCGTCCGCGAACACCTCGGTGAGCGCCGCGAGGAAATCGGCGTCCGGCGGATCGTCCGACCAGAGCGCGAAGATCCCCGCCGGACGGAGCGACGCGGCCAGGCGGCGCAACCCGGCCGGCAGGTAGAACCCCGCGTGACTCGGGTGCAGCACGTTGCGGGGGGAGTGGTCGACGTCGAGCAGCACCGCGTCGAACCGCCGGCCGGGCGCCTGCGCGTCGAAGCCCGTCTCCCCGGCCACCGCGGCGAAGAAGTCGGCCTGGACGAAACGGGTCCGCGGGTCCTCGGCCAGCCCCGCCGCGAACGGCAGCAGCCCTCGCCGGTGCCAGTCGATCACGTCCTCGATCGCCTCCACCACCAGCAGCGACCGCACCCGTGGGTCGCTCAGCGTCGTGCAGGCGGTGTAGCCCAGCCCGAGACCGCCCACCACCACGTCCAGCGCGTCACCGGCCATCTCGGCGAGGCCGAGCCGGGCAAGCTCGATCTCCGCGACCGGGAAGAGACTGGACATCAGGAACTCGTCGTCGAGCTTGACCTCGTACACCTCGACCTGGAGCGCCGGGTCCCGGCGTCGGCGCAGGCTGATCGCGCCGATCGGGGTTTCCCGCCAGGCCAGCTCCTCGAAACGCGCACCCACCGGGGCCCTCTCGCCGTCGGATTCGTCCACGGATGGTAGCGGTTGCCCCGGGACGGGCGACCACGCAGGGTCCGCGCGACATCGACGCACCGCATATCCTGTGGCCGGCCGATCCACCGGAGGGGACCTCATGCCGTCGCGGCAGGACCAGCTGCACTCCTACCAGTTCAGCGTCCAGCGGGCCGTCGCGGCCCTGGTCATGCGGGAGACCGATCCCGCGCAGTCGCCGTTTTGGCGGCTGGCCGGGGCCGGGCTGGCCAGCATCCTGGTGGCGGCGATCCTGCTGGGTGGGTTCGCGCTCTACGGACTGTTCGCCGGCGGCGGCAAGGGTTGGCGCGACTCCGGCGCGGTGATCGTCGAGAAGGAGTCCGGCGCGCGGTTCGTCTATCGGGACCAGAAGCTGCACCCGGTGCTCAACTACGCCTCGGCGCTGCTCATCGTGGGCGCGGACCGGTCGAAGACAGTGCTGGTGTCCCGGCGGGCCATCGACGGGGTGCCGCGCGGGCTGCCGCTGGGCATCGCCGACGCGCCCGACTCGCTGCCCGCCCCCAACCGGCTGGCCAGCACGGCGTGGACCGTCTGCTCCACGCCCGCGGCCGGCGCGGACCCGCCCCGCTCCGCGCTGCTGATCGGGACCGAGCCCGCCGGTGGCCGGTCGCTGGGCGACGACGCCCTGCTGCTACGCCACCCCGACGGCGGGCTGCACCTGGTCTGGCACCAACGGCGCTATCTCGTCCGCGATCCCAGCCGGGTGCTGGCCGCGCTCGCCACCACCCGCGCCCAGGCGGTGCCGGTGGCGCCCGCCCTGCTCAACTCGCTGCCGGCCGGCGCCGATCTCGCCCCGCTCGACCTGCCCCGGCTGGGGCGTCCGGCCACGCGGGTGCCGGACGCCACCGTCGGCACCGTCTACCTGGTGAGCAACTCCGGAGGCGGGCGGCAGTACGCGGTGGCGCTCGACGCCGGCCTGGCCGGCATCACCGAGTTGCAGGCCGGGCTGCTGCTGGCCCGCACCGGCCAGGGGGAGCCGCTGCCGATGACATTGGGTCGCTTCGCCGCGCTGCCCACGGTGCCCGACCTCGCCCCGACCGGTCCACACGCCCCACCGCCGACTCCACCCCGGCTGGCGCCCGGTGACGACCGCGCGCTCTGCACCCGGGTCGCCGCCGACGACGGGCTCGGCGAGGTGCGCTGGGGCGTACCGCTGCCGGACCTGACGGCCACGCCACGCACCGCACCCACCGGCGGCGCGGCGCCGGCCGACCACGTGGTGGTGGAGCCGGGGCGCGGCGCGCTGGTGGAGGCCGCCGCGGCGCCGGGCGCGACCGGCGGCGCGGTGTCGGTGGTCACCGACCTGGGCCGACGGTACGTGCTGGCGGACCGGGAGGTGCTCGCGATGCTGGGTTACCGCGACGTGCGCCCGCTGCGGCTGCCGGCCGGCCTGGTCAGCCTGGTGCCGGCCGGCGCCACCCTGGACCCGGCCGCGGCCCGGGCCGTGGCCGACACGAACTGAGCCGGAGAGCCCGGTGTCAGGCCGGACGGCGCAGCACGCTGACCGCGAACGAGGCGTCGTCGCGCCACGGGCGCAGGTCCCAGGTCGCGAAGCGGTGCTCCACGCGCAGCCCGCCGGCCACCGCGTCGGCGTCGAACGCGGTCAGCGGGTAGCCCCGTTCGGTGCCGAAGCCCACGGTCAGCACCCCGTCCGGTCGCAGGTGGCGGGCGACGCGGCGCAGCACCTCCGGTTCGGTGCCGACGGCGACGAAGGCGAGCACGTTGCCGGCCAGCACCGCCGCGTCGAAGGGCTCCGTCTCACCCAGCGCGGGCAGATCTAGCTCGGCGAGGTCGGCGACCAGCCACGTCGGGCCCGGATAGTCGGCGCGGGCCGCCGCCACCAGCGCCGGGTCGGCGTCGACCCCCACCACCGTGTGCCCACGCTGCGCCAGCGCGGCACCGACCCGGCCGGTGCCGCTGCCGGCGTCGAGGATCCGGGAGCCGGGCGCCACCAGGGTGTCGACCAGGCGGGCCTCGCCGGCCAGGTCCGCTCCCTCGGCGGCCAGCTTGCGGAACCGGTCGATGTACCACTGCGAGTGCTCGGGGCCGGTGTCGGTAGCCCAGCGGGTCGGGTTGGCCATGTGGCCACCGTAACCGGGCCGGTGGGGGATCGGCGCGGGAGTCAGGGCCGGCGGCGTGGGTCGGACCGAAGGCCGTCGAGGACGAACCCGATGTGCCGACGCCAGGCGCCGGTGTCGGCCTTCGGGTCGCTCCGCAGGATGCCGGAGTTCGCCAGGAAGATCGCGGTGAGGTCGGCGGGGCCGAAGTCCTGGCGTAGCGAACCGTCCTCCTGGGCCGCTTCGAGGAACGACGACGCGTGCACGACGGCGTCGTCGCACAGGCGAGCCAACTGCTCCGAGCCCGGGTACCGACGCGCCATGATGTCGTCGAGGGCGGGCAGGGTGGCCTGGAGTTCGAGCAGGCTCGTCAGGTAGAAGCGGAAACGGCTCCACGGGTCCGGAATGGCCCGGGCCTCGGCAGCGATGATCGCCATCTGCTCGGCCGCGATGATCGGGACGACAGCGTCGATGAGCGCCTCTCGGGAGCCGAACCGGTTGTAGAGGGTGCCGGTACTGACACCGGCGGTGCGGGCCACCTCCTCCAGTGGCGCCCCGAGACCCTGCGCACGGAACACCTCAACGGCGGCGTTCGTGAGCTTTGCGCGGTTCTCGCGTGCGTCGCGCCGCAGCGTCGACCTGCCCGTTCCACCCGTTCCCATCCGCGACGACCTCCATAAGTTGATGGCACCCTCAAGTTGATGCTAGCGTCGGTCGGGTCAACTTGAGGTAGTCCTCAAGTTATCACTCGACCTGGGGAGTTCAGACATGTCCAAGACCGTTGCGATCTTCGGCGCGGGAACCGGCCTCGGCCTCTCGGTGGCTCGACGGTTCGGCCGCGAGGGCTACCGGGTGGCTCTCGTCGGCCGCCGGCCGGACGCCCTCGACCGGCTCGTCGCCGAGCTGACGGCCGACGGCATCGAGGCGGCCGCGTTCCCGGCCGACCTGACGCGGACCGCCGAGGTGCCCGCACTGCTCGCCGCGATCACCGCGCGCTACGGCGGCATCGACGTCGTCGAGTACGCGCCGATCACCACCGCGCCGTTCATTCCGGCGGCGGAGCTGACGCCGGAGGTCGCACAGGAGTTCGTGAACCTGTACCTGCTCACCCCGCTGGAGATCGTGCGTCAGGTCCTGCCCGCAATGATCGAACGCGGCGACGGCGGCATCCTCATCACGCAGGGCGCCACGGCGGTCAACCCGGCACCCTTCATGAGCGGCGTCGGACCGGCGATGGCGGCGGCCCGCAACTACCTGCACAGCTTGCACGGCGAGGTCGCCGGCAAGGGCGTCTACGTCGGCACCTTGATGGTCAACGCCATGATCCTGGGCAGCGCCGGACACCGGGCGATGACCGCTGGCGAGCTGGGTGTCGACCTGCCCCAGGGCGTCGAGATCCCCACTGTCGACCCGGTCGACCTCGCCGACCTGCTGTGGAAGCTGCTCATTACCCGCGACCGCATCGAGGTGGTGCACCCCGACGTCGACTACAGCAACGCCCGCTGAGCACGCCGAGCGGGCGCTGAGCGGCGCCGCCGCCGCTCAGCGCCCGATGGGAATCCCTCAGCCCTTCTCCGCGCCACCGGTCAGACCCTCGGTCAGCAGCCGTTCGCTGGCGAAGACGAGGAGGACTGCACAGTCGGGCCACCGCATACGCGCCGGGGATCGCCACCGCCAGGGTGAGCACCGTCGCCGCGACGGCCACCAGCCCGCTGTTGCGGATGAAGGTGAGCAAGCCCTGGCCGCCGTCGGTGGTCGCCCGCAGCACCTCGGCGTACGTGGCCCACCGTCAGCTCGGGATCGGTGTCGGTAGCCCAGCGGGTCGGGTTGGCCATGGGGCCACCGTAACCGGGCCGGTGCGGGCCCGACGGGCGACCCGGGACAGCCGGATCAGGGCAGCCGGGCCACCGTGATGAACTCGTTGTAGGTGAACACCCGCCCGAGCGGCCGGGCGAACGGGAACGAATACTGTCTGGTGACGGTCAGGCCCAGCTCCCGACACACCTGCGCCGCCTCCTCGAAGCCCACGAACCGGACGTGCGAGGCGTCGCTGGCGAACCCGCGCTCCTGCGGGGTGATGAACACGGCCTGCCCCCCGGAGCGCACATACGGCAGGTAGGACGAGATGACCTCGAGCGCCTGCTCGGCCGGCATGTGTTCCAGCAGGTGCGCGGCGAGCATCGAGTCGAACGCGTCGGGTCGGGCGTGCGGGCTGTCCTTGAACTCCTCAACCGTGTACGCCTCGAACCCGGCGGCCCGCGAGTGCGCCACCGAGGTGGGGTTGTGGTCGACACCGACGCCGTGGCCATCCAGGTTGGCGAGGTTGCGGCCCAGGCCGGAGCCGACGTCCAGGGTGTGGCCGAGGTTGAGCCGGCGCAGGTTCCACCGGTACGGCGCCTGCACGTCTAGCACCCGCTTCCAACGGGCGCCACCGAGGCGTTGCAGCCGGTCGGTGTAATCCTCACCCGCTGTCTCGGTCGGGCTGGTCCGTCGTGGCTGGCTCATGCGCCGGCTCCCTCAGCTGTGCCGTGGATTAGGACGTGCCGATGGTACGGACATGGGGCTGTTTGTGGTAGGCGTCACACACGGGCGTGTCCGGACTGTGACGCCATCCCCTCAGCCCTTCTCCGCGCCGCCGGTCAGACCCTCGGTGAGCAGCCGCTCACTGGCGAAGAAGAGGATCACGATGGGCAGGGTGAGCACCACCGACCCGGCCATCAGCACCGTCTTGGGCACCTCCACCCCGTCGGCGAGCAGCGACAGCCCGAGCGACACCGTCCACCGGTCCGGCTTGTCGACCAGGAACAGCAGGGCGAAGAGGAACTCGTTCCAGGCGATCATGAAGTCGTACAGCGCGACCGCCATGATCGACGGCAGGGCCAGGGGCAGGCTGACCCGCCGGATGATGCCGAGCCGACCGGCCCCGTCGATGGCGGCGGACTCCTCCAGACTGACCGGGATCGTCTCGAAGTAGTTCTTCAGCATGTAGACCGACACCGGCAACGTCTGCGAGATGTAGACCAGCACCAGACCGAACAGCGAACCGCGCAGCCCGGCCCGGGTGAAGACCACGAACAGCGGGATCGCGATGACGATCGACGGGAACAGGTAGACCGCGAGGAACAGGAAGTCGACCTGCCGCCGACCGAAGAACCGCAGCCGGGCCACCGCGTACGCGCCGGGGATCGCCACCGCCAGGGTGAGCGCCGTCGCCGCGATCGCCACCAGCCCGCTGTTGCGGATGAAGGTCAGGAAACCCTGGCCGCCGTCCGCGGTGGCCTTGAGCACCTCGGCGTACGTGGCCACGGTCAGCTCACCGAAGCCGACCACGAGCGCGCCGGGGTCGAGCAGCAGCCGCTCGATCGGGCGTACCGACAGGAGCAGCATGTAATAGAAGGGGAAGGCCGTGACCAGCAGGAACACGGCGATCGTCAGGCGGCGCAGCCAGCGCAGGCCCACCGTCTCGACAGCGTCCCGGTCCATCAGCCGACTCTCCTTCCGAAGAAGCGCAGATAGATCAGCACGAACACGATGAGCACCACGGCCAACACCACCGCCTGCGCGGCGGCGGCGCCGATGTCGGTGCGGGCGGTGAGGAACTCGTACACCCGCACGCTGACCACCTCGGTGCCGGCCGCGCCACCGGTGAGCAGATAGACGTCGTCGAACTTGTTGAACGTCATGATGAAGCGCAGCACACCCAGCAGGGCGATCACCGGCAGCAGTTGGGGCAGCAGGATGTGCCGGAAGCGTTGGGTGGGTGTGGCGCCGTCGACGCGGGCGGCCTCCTCCAGCTCGCCGGGGACCGCCTGGAGCCGGGCCAGCAGGAACAGGAACGCGAACGGGAAGTACCGCCACGCCTCGAAGACGATCACGGTGGCCAGCGCTGTCGACTCCTGGGTGAGGAAGGGCACCGGGGCGTCCCAGCCGAGCAGGCGTTGCCCCCAGTGGTTGACGATGCCGAGCTGCGGGTCGAGCATCACCTGCCAGACGAACGTCACGGCGACCACCGGCGCCACGTACGGCAGCAGCATGGACGCCCGGACCAGGGTGCGCCCCCGGAACGGCCGGCGGACGACGAGGGCGGCGACCAGGCCCAGCGCTATCGACCCGACGGTGCCGCCGATGCTGTAGAGCAGCGTGACCCACAGCGTCTCGGCGAAGCCGGGGGTGTGCAGCACCCGGTCGATGTTGTCCATGGTGAACTCGCCGAACAGGCCGGTCTTGCGCAGCGTGGCGAGCCGGACCCGCTGAAAGGCGAGCACCACCGTCCACACGATCGGGATGCCGATGACCGCGATGGTGACGAGCAGCGTCGGTGCGACGAGCGCGAGCCCGGCCCGGGACTCGCGGCGGCGCAGGGTCAGTGGCCGCCGGGGTGTCGCCGGCCGCTCCCGGACGGGGGAGCGGCCGGGGCCGGGCGCGGTGGTGGTCAATTGACACCGGCCTTGATGGCGTCGACGTCCTTCTTCGCCCGGTCGGCGGTGGCCACCGCGTCGGACTTGCCAGCGACCAGGTCGCCCAACGCCTTGGGGACCGGCAGCTCACCGAGCATCGCGCCGACGAGTTTGCCCTGCCCCTGGCTGAGGCCCCAGCGCTGGAAGGTGTCCGGGCTGCGGCGCAGCGTGGCCAGCACGTCGTCGCCGTAGACCTCGGCGAGGGGCTTCTTCGCGTCCACGCCGGCCTGGCTGGTGTTCCAGGCGGTGAGGTACGCCTCCGGCTCGGCGGGGGTGCCCTTGCGCACCGGGAACCGGCCCTCGGGGGACATCCCGAACCAGCGCGGGTAGCCGTCGCCGAGCATGTACTCCACGAACGACTTCGCCGGGTCGGTCACCGCGCCGTCGAGCACCGCCCAGGAGCTGATCTCGCCGTACTGGGCCGGCTCGGTGCCGTTCGGGCCCCTGATCGCGGTGACGAAGCCGCTGTTCTTCGCGAGGAACGCGGGGTCGGCCTGGCACTGCGGGCAGGTCGGCTTGGCGTCGGCGCGCAGGCCGGCCAGCTCGTCGAGGATGAACGGCGACCAGACCACCATGGCCGCCTTGCCGGCGAAGTAGGTGGCCCGGGTGGTGTCGACGTCCTGCGCGCCCTTCACCGAGCTGGTGCGGATCAGGTCGCCGTAGAAGCGGAACGCCTCGACGCACGCCGGCGAGTCCAGCGTGACCGCGCCGGAGTCGTCGGCGAGCTGGCAGCCGTTGGCCAGGGCCAGGTGCTCGAAGGTCTGCTGGGTGAACACGTCGCTCGGGGCGGTCGCCGCGGTGATCCCGGCGACGCCACCGGTGTTCAGTTTCGCGGCGGCGTCGGTGATCCGCTCGTACGTGTCGGGGACGGGCAGGTTGGCCGCGGCGAACAGGTCCTTGCGGTAGACGAGCAACTGCCCCCAGCCGTCGCTGGGCACGGCGAGCTGGGTGCCGTCGTCGGAGGTCAGCTCCAGCGCCCGGGGCGAGAACGTCTGCCGGCCCAGCGTGTCGACGACCTCGGCGTTGGCCGTGGCGTGCAGCAGCTCGTTGCCGGCGAGCGTGCGGATGCCGGCGAGGGAGACCGACCCCACGACGTCGGGCAGGTCTCCGGCGGCGGCGTTGGCGGCGATCAGGGAGGGGAACTGGTCCTCGTTGACGGTCACGAGGTCGACCTGGACCCCGGTCTTGGCGGTGAAGTCGGCGACGATCGCCTTGGTGGCGGTGACCCGGTCGGCCACGTCCTCCAGGCTCCAGACGGTGATCTTCTTGCTGGTGCTGTCTGATTGGTCGTCCCCGCAGGCCAGCAGGGTGGACGCTGCCAGTGTCATGATCAGGGTGGTGGCGAGTATCCGCCTCGGAGGTGCTGACATCGGTGGCACTCCTCTCGAAGGGTACATGACGGATTCAACACCTTCGATTGATCAATGACAAGACATATGGCGATTTTTTGCTATCCTGTAGCCCAGTGCTACCGGGATGTGACACATGGGCAACTGGGTGGTCTCCCTCGCCGGGCCTCGACGGATCAGCCTCGAGCCCTGCCCCCCCGATCCGCTCGGCCCCGGCCAGGTCCGCGTCCGCACCTGCTACTCGGGCATCTCCGCCGGCACCGAGCTGACCCTCTACCGGGGCAGCAATCCCCGGCTCAGCAAGGACTGGGACGACGCCGCCCGGATGTTCGTCCCCCGACAGCGACCGGTGCCCTACCCGCTCGTCGGCTTCGGCTACGAGGAGGTCGGTGAGGTCGTCGAGGTGGCGCCGGAGGTCACCGACCGGCACCCGGGCCAGCTCGTCTGGGGCATCTGGGGGCACCGCGCCGAGGCCGTTCTCGCCGCCGGCGCGGTCCGCCCGCTCCCCGCCGGGCTGGACCCGCTCACCGCCGTCTTCGCCCGGCCCGGCGCCATCGCGCTGACCGCCGTGCTCGCCGGTGACCTGCACCTCGGTGACTGGGTCGGTGTCTTCGGCCAGGGTGTCATCGGGCTGCTCGCCACCCGGCTCGCCGTGCTCTCCGGGGCCCGCGTGGTGGCGGTCGATCCGGTGCCCGACCGGCTGGGGCACGCCGTCCGCTACGGAGCACTGTGCACAGTGGACGCCGCCACGGAGTCCGCCGCCGCCGTGCTGCGCCGGGTCACCGACGGCCGTGGCGCGGACGTCTGCCTGGAGCTGTCCGGCGCGTACCCGGCGCTGCACGAGGCCATCCGCTCCACCGCGCACGCCGGTCGGGTGGTGGCCGCCGGTTTCTACCAGGGTCCCGCCGACGAGCTCGGCCTCGGCGAGGAGTTCCACCACAACCGCATCCAGTTGGTCGCCGCCCAGGTCTCCGGACCCACCCCCGCGCCGGGCATGGCCGGCAGGTGGACCGGGGACCGGGTCGCGCAGACCTTCATGGACCTGGTGGCCGACCGCAGCGTCGATCCGTTGCCGCTGGTCAGCCACATCGTCGACGCCAGCGCCGTCGCCGACGCCCTCGCGCTGCTCGACCGCGGCGCCGGTGACGTCCTCCAAGTGGTGTTGAGGTTCTGAATGACCACCATCGCGCTGGCCTGCCAGGAACACCTCCTGCCGGGCACGAACCTGATCCAGAAGTACGCCCTCGCGACCGCCCTCGGCTACCAGGGCATCGAACTGCGCGGGCGCGGCGACCTCGCGTTCGCCCGCCGCCTGCCCGAGCTGCGTCGGGCCCGCGCCGCCGGGGTGGTGCTGCCCACCGTCTGCGTCGAGATGGACCACTTCATCGGCGACTTCGACACCGCCCGGTCCGCCGACGCCGTCCGCAACCTGCGCTCCCAGCTCTCGGTGATCGCCGAGCTGGGCGGTGTCGGAGCGATGACCCCGGCCGCCTGGGGGATGTTCTCCCGGCGGCTACCGCCGTTCGAACCACCGCGCCCGCCGGCCGGCGACCGGCAGGTCCTCCTCGACGCCCTGGGCGAGCTGGGCGAACACGCCCGGGCCGAGGGGGTCACCCTGTTCCTGGAACCCCTCAACCGGTACGAGGACCACATGGTCAACCGCCTCGACGAGGCGGTGGCGCTCTGCGCCGCGCTCGCCCTGCCCTCGGTCCGGGTGGTCGCCGACACCTTCCACATGAACATCGAGGAGGACGACCCGCACCGCGCGCTGCGCGCCGCCGCGCCGTACCTGGGCCACGTCCAGGTCAGCGACTCCAACCGGTACCAGCCGGGCGCCGGGCACCTGGACTGGCCGGCGCTGGTGCGCACGCTGCTGGAGGTCGACTACCGGGGATGGCTGGCCCTGGAGTGCCGGCTGCGTGGCGACCCGGTCCGTGCCCTGCAACAGGCCGCCACGGTGCTGCGGCAGGCGCTGCCCCGGCGGGCCGCCGCGTGACCGCCGAGGCAGCGTCCGTCGGCGGGAACGTCGCCGCGACCCGAACCGGCGGCTCGACCGACCTCGCCGAGCTGCGCCGACTCGCTGTCGACACGCTCGCCGCCAACTGGGAGCACGACCACACGGTGCCCTCGCGCACGCTCTACCCGCACCAGTGGAGCTGGGACTCCGCGTTCACCGCGATCGGGCTGGCCCACGTCCGTCCCGACCGGGCCTGGCGGGAGCTGACGAGCCTGTTCGCGGCGCAGTGGGCCGACGGACGGGTGCCGCACATCGTGTTCAACAGCGCGCTGCGCGTCGGCGCGTACTTCCCGGGGCCCGAGATGTGGCGCTCGGCGGACGCGCCGGGCGCGCCGTCGGTGGCCACCTCCGGCCTGGTCCAACCGCCGGTGCACGCGCTCGCCGCGCTGCTGGCGTACGGTCGGGCGCCCGGTCCGGAGGCCCTGGCCGCGCTGCGGCGGCTCTATCCCGCGCTCGTCGCCCAACAGCGCTACCTGGCCGACCGGCGGGACGTGGCTGGCGACGGGCTGGTCTGCGTCGTGCACCCGTGGGAGTCCGGGCTGGACAACAGCCCGGCCTGGGACGAACCGATGGCTTCGGTTCCGGCCGAGGCGGGCGTCATGCGCGCGTACCGTCGGCACGACACCGCGCACGCCGACGCCGCGCACCGCCCCACGGACCTGGACTATGCGCGCTACCTGGCGATCGTCGCCGCCTACCGGGACCACTGCTACTCCGACCGGGACCTGGTCGGCGGGCACCCGTTCCTGGTGGAGTGCCCGCTGTTCAACGCCGCGTTCGGCTCCGCCGAGCACGCGCTCGCCGAGATCGCCGCGCTGCTCGGCCTCGACCCCGGGCCACACCGGGCCCGCGCGGCCCGGATCACCGAAGCCCTGGTACGCCGGCTGTACGACCACGGCACCGGCACCTTCCAGCCCCGCGACCTGCGTACCGACCGCCTGATCCGCGCCCGCACCGTGCTCGGGCTGACCCCGCTGATCCTGCCCGACCTGCCGGCCCGGCAGGCCGACGCGCTGGTGGTCGAGGCCCGGTCGGCGCGCTTCGGGGTGGCCCGGCGGATGGACCGGCCGTTGCCCACCTACGACCGCACCGCGCCCGACTTCGAGCCGTTGCGCTACTGGCGTGGGCCGAGCTGGCTCAACGTCGGCTGGCTGGTCCGGCGTGGGCTGCTCACCCACGGGCACCCGGAGTTGGCCGCCGGTCTCCGGCACTCGATGATCAGCCTGGTCGCCGGTGCCGGCTGCCACGAGTACTTCCACCCGGACACCGGGGCCGGCCTGGGCTCACCGGCGTTCAGCTGGACCGCCGCGCTGCTGCTCGACCTGCTGGCCGACTGAAGCGGCGGACGGCCCCGGCGGCGGGTGGTAGCGTGCCCGGTCCACCGGCCGGAAGGGCGCTGATCGGCCAGTTTGTCGCGGCCGGCCAGGGGTAACCGCCCGAGCGTGACCGACGGCGACGGTTTCCCGTACTTCATCGACGCGGTGTCCCGGCGGTCCGGCCTGCCGAGCGGGCAGGCCGCCACCCTCGCCCGCGCCGTCCTGCGCACGATGGCCGAACGCGTGACCGGCGACGCGCCGGACGACCCCGTGGGGCGCCTCCCGGACCGGGTCGACGGCTACCTGATCGGTCCACCACCGGTCGAGGGCGGCGCGGCGGTCGCGCCGCCGACGGACGCCGGCCCGGCCGAATTCCTTCGCCGGGTGCAGGAGCGGGCCGGGGTGGACCCGGCCGCCGCCCGCGCCGGGACCGCCGCCGTCTTCGCCACCCTCCGCCAGGCGATGACGGTACGGGAGTTCCACGAGATGGTGGCGCGACTGCCCCGCGACGACTCCTGATCCTGGTGGAAACACGGCCCGCTCCCGGTCAGGCGTCGGGCAGATCCTCCGGCTCGGCGACCCACGCGGAGAAGACCGGCACGCCGTGCCACGGCCCGGTGCCACCGTCGGCCCGGGTGTCGGTGGCGACGGCCACCACCGCGTACGGGTGCGCGAACCGCAGCTCGGCGGTGCGGACCAGGCCCTCCGGCGGCAGGCTGACCATCCCGAACATGCCGGTGACGGCGGCCGCCTCGAAGCCGTACCTGTCGAACCGGGCCACCGCCGTCTGGCGCGCCTCGAAGGCCCGCACCGGCACCGCCAGCGCCCTCGCCAGCGTCGCCGAGGCGGCCGGGAAACCCAGGGCCGGCGCGGACAGGTCGTGGTCGTTGCGCGCGGACCAGCAGGGCAGCAGGGCATGGTGCCGCTCCTCGCGCCCGTCGCGGGCCCGGGTGCGTGCCCGCTCCTCGCGCACCGTCCAGAGCGGGGCGACACCGAGCGGCAGGTCGAACAGCGACCGGGCGTCGGCCGGTGGCACGTCGTCGGCCGCGCCGGCGCTGAGGTCGTACGCCACGGCCAGCACCTCGGCCGGCGGCACCCGCGGCGCGGCGGCCACCGAGAGGACCACCAGCCCGGCGCCCGCGCTCGTCTGCGCCGGCACGGCGTGCACGATCACGTCACCAGCGCGGGCGGTGCCGACGACGGCGCACCGATGCCCCGTATCCGGGCTGCGCAGCGCCTGCCGGAGTCGGCCCCGCCACGGGCTACCGTCGCCGAACGCCCGGGCGTCGGTGACGTCGAAGGGCGTCGCCCAGGACACCCGGGTCGCCAGCGCGCTGGCCAGGGCCAGCACCACGTCCGGCCCGAGCCGCAGCGGGAAGGACTCGATCAGGCCGAGGCTGTGCTCGCGGGCCCAGGCGTCCAACCCGGCCTGGTCCGGCAGGACGCCGACGTCGGTGGTGCTGGGCAGCGTCGCCCGCCAGCTCGCCGTCCCGTCCGTGCCCGCGCCCGCACGCCGCCAGAGCGCGGTGGCGGACGCGACGAGCGGATGCGGCGCGTCCAGCAGCGTTCGGGCCACCTCGGCCGCGTCCGCCAGGTCGACGCCCAGAGCGTGGCTCAGCTCCTCGGCGGCCGGGTCGCCGCCGGCCGTGGTGGCGACCACCGCGAGCAGTAACCAGGCGCCGAGCGGGGAGGCGACGTGGTGCCGGTCGCCGGCAGTGGCGTGCAGCCGCCCGGCGTACGCGGCGAGCGGCCCGTGCAGATCGGTCCTCATGTCCTCACTCTGCCCGCCGACGCGGCTCACGACCACAGCTCGACGTCACCACCTCCGGCAACGCCCACCAGCGGCCAGTCTGTCGTACCGCCCGTCGTCCCGCGTGCCGTGGCGGCGGGTAGGCTGCCCGCCGTGGCTGGTCTGTTGAGGAATGTCGCGGCACGTATCTCCCGGGTGGGCGCGGCGATCCCGTCGCCACGGCGTACCGGGCCGGCCCCCGCGCAGGTGGCCCGCCGCCGTCAGGTGAGCGCGTTGCAGCGGCGGGAGCTGACCTACGCTCCGGAGCGGGACGGTCAGGCCGACCCCGGCGAGATCGTCTGGACCTGGGTGCCGTACGAGGACGACCCCCGGCAGGGCAAGGACCGGCCGGTGCTGGTCGTCGGGCGGCACAGCCGTACGCTCTTCGGGCTGATGCTGTCCAGTCAGAGCGACCGGGACGGGCAGCGGCACTGGTTCGCGCTCGGGCCGGGGGAGTGGGACCGCGACAACCGGCCGAGCTGGGTCCGGCTGGACCGGGTGCTCACCATGCGCGAGGACAGCATCCGCCGCGAGGGCGCGGTGCTGGACCGGGCCCGGTTCGACCGGATCGGGCAGGCGCTGCGCGCTGGCTACGGCTGGCGCTGACCCGCGCGCTGGCTGCGGCTGGCGGTTCGCCCGCGCGCCCGCCGCCGTGGCCTGTTCCCCTTGCCGCCGTGGCCTGTTCCCCTTGCCGCCGTGGCCCGTTCCCCTTGTGTGCCTGTCGAGCTGCCCCGGATCCGGGGCAGCTCGACAGGGTGACAGACACCAGACGTACCAGGTTCGGCCGCGGACCGCACAGTGGCCGGTTAGGCCGGTTCGCGGCTCGGGCTGACCGCGGCACGCCGGGTGTCCGGCGGTGGGTACGGCTGGTCGGCGAGAAGCCGGGCCAGGTGCGCGGTGTTGAGCGCCAGGGCCTTCGTGGTGCGGCCGGTGGTGTCGGGTTTGGGACCCGCGTCGCGATAGTCCACCTTCTGGAGCGCCTCACCGACCCAGTAGGTCGCGGCGGAGGCGGCGAGGGTGAACCCGACCTCGTTGAGGGCCTGCTGGACCTGGCCGATGGTGTGATGCGCGCCGTCCTCGTTGCCGACGACGGCGACGCCCGCCACCTTGCCGTAGGTCAGGAGCCGGCCCTCGTCGTCGGTCTCGGAGAGTTCGGCGTCGAGGCGTTCGAGGACCATCTTGCAGACGCTTGACGGCTGGCCGAGCCAGATCGGTGTCGCGATGACGAGCACCTGGGCGGCCAGCAGTTTGGCGCGGATCGTCGGCCACGCGTCGCCGTCGCCCTCATCGGTGGACACCCCGAAGCGAACATCATGGTCGACGACCCGGACGAGGTCGCCCTCGACGCCCTGGGCGGCAAGCTCGGCGAGCACCTCCCGGGCGAGCTGCTCCGAGCTGGACGGCGCCGGTGACGGCTTGAGGGTGCAGTTGAGTACCAGGGCACTGATGCTCGCCACTGTTGGTTCCCTTCATCGTCGAATGGGCCGTCAATCCCCGTACCCGCCCGCGCGGCCGGGACACCTGACCGGGCACGGCGCGGCGAGATAAGCGCTGGGCGGCGGGGCGGGCTGCTGGCATGGTGTCGGCATGACAGGTGGGGTCGAGCGGCGGGTGACCGAGCAGGTGGCGGCGGGGTTCGGCCTGCGACTGGTGACGCTGGAGCAGGTGACCCATGGCGCCGACCAGCATGCCCGACTGTGGCTGGCGCGCACCGCCGACGGCGACCGCTACGCGGTGAAGATGAGCGGCGGCGGCAACCCGGCCGGTCTGGTCGTGGCGGCGTACCTGGCCGACCACCAGGTGCCGGGCATCGCCGCGCCGCTGCGCACCGGGGACGGGCGGCTGTTCGTGGAGTACGACGGCGCTCGCCTGTCGGTCGTGCCGTGGGTCTCCGACCGGCGGGCACTCGACGGCCCGATGACCGAAGCGCACTGGCGGGCGTACGGCGAACTGTTGGCCGCCGTACACGCGGTGCCGGTGACCGACGAGCTGCGCCGGTTGCTGCCGGCGGGCGGAGCGACGTACCCCTCGATCGTGGCCGCGGCCCGCGCGACGGCCGCGCGGCTGTGCGGTCCGGAGCCGGTCGGCCTCGCGGATCCGCTCGTCGTGGAGCTGGCGGAGGTGTGGTCCACGGTGGCCGACCGGCTGGTCATCCTCGGCGGGGTCCTCGCCTTCGCGCCGATCAGCCCGGAGCAGCAGGAAGCCGCCCTCGCCGGATATGGCCCGGTCGACATCGACCCGGTGCGCCTGGCCTGGTTTCTCGCGGTCCGGGCGCTCGACGACCTCACCGACTGGACCCGCCAGGCGCTGGACCCGGACGCCGACGCGGTCGACCGGGAGCGGGCGGCACGGATCGTGCGGGGCCTGGTGTCACCGGTAGGTCTGGTCACCCTCGCCGACGCGGCCGTCAGCAGTCGGCGAGCAGGGCGCTGTCGACCAGTTGCCGGGGCACGCGGGGCCCGAGAAGGCTCTTTGCCTGGTACATGGCCGCGTCGGCGCGGCTGAGCGCTTCGGTGAGCTGGGCCGGGCCGGTCACCGGCGCGAGCCCGACGGAGGCGGTGACCCGGACGCTGCATCCGTTCAACCGGATCGGCGCGGCGACGGTCTCGCTGAGCCGGCGGGTGGAGTGCTCGATCCAGCGCCGGTCGACGGTGGGGGTGGAGAGCAGCCCGGCGAACTCGTCGCCTCCGAGGCGGGCGACGAGGTTGTCGCCGGCGAAGCCCGCCAGCCGCTCGGCCACGCTGATCAGCACCTGGTCACCGGCGGCGTGCCCGTACCGGTCGTTGACCAGCTTGAAGTCGTCGAGGTCGAGCACCACGGCGATCAACGGCTGGCCGGCGGCGTCGGTGAGCAGGGCGGCGGCCAACCGGTAGAAGGCGCGCCGGTTGGGCAACCCGGTGAGTGGGTCGTGGCTCGCCGCGTGCCGCTCGGCGGCCAGCTCGGCCTGGAGGTGCCCGATCTCGGCCTCGGCGCGCACCGCCCGGCGGCGCAGCTGCCATGAGGAGAGCAGCGCTCCGGCCGCGCAGAGACCGGAGGCGACACTCATCGGATCCGGCACCAGCCCTCCCATCGCCGCGACCGCCTCCAACCCTCGACCGACGCGGCGTGCCGCACCGGGCCCAGTTTTGCCTGATCGTTGCCCCTGTGGGGGTAACTCAAAGTGAACGGATAGCCACCGATCACGTGCGTTATCATGCTCGCCATCGGGTGCAGATGCAATAGCAGATGCACGTGCAGAATGGTCCACTGTCGATGTCGCGCCTCCTCGCCGGCGCCGCTCCTCCCACGGCCCACCGGCGGGCTCGTAACAGAAAGAGCCCCCATGCAGCAGCCACCCAATGGCGTACCCATCACTCAGCTGCCGCCGCTGAGCTGGCAGAAAAGTCGCCGCAGCAACCCGAGCGGCAACTGCGTCGAACTCGCCGAACTGCCCGAGGGAGCGGGCATCGCGGTGCGGAACTCACGTCACCCGGAGGGCCCGGCGCTGATCTACACGGTGGACGAGATCGCCGCGTTCGTGCTCGGCGCGCGGGACGGGGACTTCGACCACCTGATCGACTGATGGTCCGGAGTGGATCGTCCCGGCGACGGGACTGATTTACCGACGCGGGGGAGTTCACCTCACTGTCGGTCCATGGCATGCTTACACGTCGGCCGGGCCGGGGCGCCCGGTCGCCGTGGGTCGTGTCCGGAGGTCCGCACGTGACAGTTCCCGCCGAGGGTGGCCCGGCGACGGGGCCAACAGTGCTGCGCATGCTGCTCGGCGCCCAGTTGCGGCGGCTGCGGGAGTCCAGTGGAGTGACCCGCGAGGGCGCCGGTTGGGAGATCCGCGCCTCCGAATCCAAGATCAGCCGGATGGAGCTGGGCCGGGTCGGCTTCAAGGAGCGCGACGTCGCCGACCTGTTGACCCTCTACGGCGTCACCGAGGACCACGAGCGCGAAGCGCTGCTGAAGCTCGCCCGCGACGCCAACAGCCCCGGCTGGTGGCACCGCTACGGCGACGTGTTGCCCAGCTGGTTCCAGTCGTACCTCGGTCTGGAGGCGGCGGCGGCGCTGATCCGCAGCTACGAGGTGCAGTTCGTGCCCGGCCTGCTGCAGACCCCGGAGTACGCCCGGGCGGTCGTGCTGCTCGGGCACGGCTCGGCGGCCCCCGCCGAGATCGACCGCCGGGTCGCGCTGCGGATGCAGCGGCAGCAACTGCTCGACCGGGAGAACCCGCCGCTGCTCTGGGCCGTGGTGGACGAGGCGGCGCTGCGCCGACCGATCGGCGGCGTCGGCGTCATGCGGGGTCAGCTCGCCGCACTCATCGAGGCGACCAAGGCGCCCAACATCCGGCTCCAGGTCATCCCGTTCGCCGCCGGTGGGCATGCCGCCGCCGGTGGCGCCTTCACCATCCTGCGCTTCGGCGACCAGGAGCTGCCCGACATCGTCTACATCGAACAGCTCACCAGCGCCATCTACCTCGACAAGCGCGACGACCTGGATTACTACGCGGTGGCCATGGAGCGGCTCTGCGTCGAGGCCGAGCCGCCGGAACGGACGCCGGAGATCCTCGGGCGGCTGCTCGACGACCTCTACCAGGAGTGACGCGAGGCGCGCCCGCGCGCCCACCGTCCCGCGTGGACTTCTCGTATTGACCCGTGTGGACTCGTCGGGCTAGTCTCTGTATCGATCCAGACTGAATCGATACAGAGAGGTGCCGGGTGAAGCCCACACTGCAAGCCGTGGCGGACGCGGTCGGCGTCTCCCGCAGCACCGTGTCCAACGCCTACAGCCGCCCCGACCAGCTCTCCGGTGAGCTCCGGGCGCGGATCATGGAGGCCGCCCGTCAGCTCGGCTACCCCGGCCCCAACCCCACCGCGCGCTCGCTGCGCCGAGGGTTCGTGGGCTCGATCGGGGTGCTGTTCACCTCGCAGCTTTCGTACGCCTTCACCGATCCCTTCGCGGTCCGCTTCCTCGCCGGCGTGGGGGCGGCCACCGAGCGGCACGGCACCAGCATGCTGCTGGTGCCACTGCCCCGTTCGGAGCCCGACGCCCGTCGTGCCGTGGAGAACGCCGCCGTCGACGGGTTCTGCGTCTACTGCGTCGCCGACGAGGAGTGGGCGCTGGACGTGATCCGCCAGCGCGGGCTGCCCTACGTCAGCACGGCGGTGCGGGCGGACGCCGGCCCCGAGGAGCGGTTCGTCGGCATCGACGAGCGGAGCGCCGCCCGCGGCGTCGCCGCCCACGTCGCCGGCCTGGGCCACCGCCGGGTCGCGCTGCTGGCCGACTCGGTGCTGCCCGACGCGCCGGCCGGCCCGCTGCGCCTGCCCGGGGTCGACAGGGTGCCACACCCCACCACCCACGGGCGGCTCGCCGGGTTCGCCGACGCGTTCGCCGAGGTCGGCGTGGGCTGGGCCGACCTGACGTTGCTCAACGCGCCGGGCAACAGTCGGCAGGCCGCGGCCGCCGCCGTCGCCGGGCTGTTCGACCGGCCGGCGCCGCCGACCGCCGTCCTGGCCGGCTCCGACGTTCTCGCCCTCGGGGTGCTCGACGCGCTGGCCGAGCTGCCGGGCGAGCGCCCGCCGGTCTCGGTGACCGGCTTCGACGACGTCCCCGAGGCCGCCGCCGCGGGCCTCACCACCGTCCGGCAACCCGCCGAGGAAAAGGGCCGCATCGCCGCCGAGCTCCTGCTCGACCCACCGGCGGACGCGGCGGCCGGTCACGTGCTGCTGCCCACCGCACTCGTCGTCCGCGGTTCCACCGGACCTGTCCCGAGGAGATGACCATGGAACTTCCCACCGGCTACGTCACCGCGCTCGACGCGATGAACCGGCACGTCAACTCGGCCCGACCGGACGCCCCGGTCCAGATCGAGCGCGCCCGGTCGCCGCTGCTCGCCCCGGCCCGGCGGGCCGCCGCCGTCGCCCTGCGCCGGCTCGCCGACCGGATCCAGCCGCGACCGGCGCCCGCCGCCCCCCGCTGCTCCTGATCTGCTCCGGTCCTGATCTGCCCCGGGCCCGGCCGACCACCGGCCGGGCCCGTGGGCGCCTGATCTGGACCGGCCCGGCCGGGCCCGTCGACGACGCATTCCGGCACGGACGTGACGAACGGTACGGGGGCGGGCACCCAAGGTGGTCGAGTGGGCCCTCGCCAGGCAGAATGGTGAAGCCATGTCACCTTTCATGCCCACCCTCCGTCTCCACGACCGCTACGTTCTGCACGAACGGATCGGTCTCGGCGGCATGTCCGAGGTGTGGCGCGCCGACGACGAGGTGCTCGGCCGGCCGGTCGCGATCAAGGTGCTCGCCGGGCAGTTCGCCACCGACCCGCAACTGCGGGCCACCATCCAGCGCGAGGCCCGCGCGGCCGCCCGGCTGACCCACCCCCAGGTGACCCAGGTGTACGACTACGCCGAGGCGACCCTCGCCGACGGCGTCGTGGTGCCGTACCTGGTGATGGAACTCGTCGAGGGGCACAACCTGGGCGACCGGCTGCGGGACGGGCCGCTGCCCTGGCCCGAGGCGGTCCGGGTGGCCGGGCAGATCGCCGCCGCGTTGGCCGCCGCGCACCGGATCGGCGTCGTGCACCGTGACGTCAAACCCGGCAACGTCATGCTGACCGACACCGGCGCGAAGGTGCTCGACTTCGGCATCGCCGCGCTCGGCGGGCTGGACGGTCAGTCCGGCGAACCGCTGATGGGCACGCCCGCCTACTTCGCCCCGGAGCGCCTGCGCTCCGGCCCGCCCGACCCGGCGAGTGACGTGTACGCCCTCGGCGCGCTGCTCTACCGCACCCTCACCGGTCGGGCGCCGCTGCCCGTGCAGAGCTGGGAGGACGCCCTGGAGGTGCACCGGCGGGGCACCCCGGTGCCACCGCTGCGGCTGCCCGGCCTGCCCGCCGACATCGCCGAGCTGACCGTCGCCTGTCTGGCCGCCGACCCGGCCGACCGGCCGAGCGCCGCCTACCTGGCCCGCCGATTCGGCGCCGGTCAGCCGGTCGAACCCCCCACCGAGTTGCTGCGCCGTACCCCGGCAGCGCACCCGCCGACCCTGATCGACCGCTCGGCGGTCCGTGGCTCCCCGGTCGCCGCCAGCCCGGCCCGCCGCCGATCGCGCCGCCCCCTCGCCGTGCTCGTCGCGGCCGGTCTCGCGGTGCTGGTCGGCCTCGGGGCCCTGCTCGTGCAGAACCCGTTCGACGATCCGGGCGCTCGCCGCCCGGTCGACATCGCCGGCGCGCCGTCGGCCCCCGGTCCGGCGCCCACACCGACGACGCATTCGCCGACGCCGGCCACGCCGTCCCCGCCGCGACCCACAGCGAGCACCGCGCCACCGACCGTCGCGCAGCAGGTGCCGGTCAGCCTCCGCGAGGTGAGCGGCGAGTTCGCCGCGGTGCTCGCCGGCGCTGTCGCGCGCGGCGAGGTCGACCGACGGACCGCAGAGGACCTGCGCGACGACCTCGCCGACCTCAACCGCCGCACCAGGGACCGGGCCGAGCGCGTCGCCGACCTGCGGGAGCGCATCGCCGAGTTGGTCGAGCGCGACCGGCTCCCGGCGCGCACCGGCGCCCAACTCGACGCCCTGCTCGGCCAGGCGGGCGGCTTCTCCAATGGCCGTACGGACGACTGATACCCCCGTCGATGCCGCTGGCATGATGTCCCGATGCGGACACGTTTGATCTTCGTGCGACACGGCGAGTCGCTCCACCAGATCGAGGGGGTCGTCGGTGGGCCCCACGGTTGTCGGGGTCTGACCACTCTCGGCCACGAGCAGGCACACCACCTGGCGCAGCGGCTCACCGGCGAGGTCGCCGCCGACCGGCCGATCGCGGTCTACTCGTCCGTGCTGCGCAGGGCCGTCGAGACCGCCCAACCGATCGGTGCCGCTTTCGGCATCCGGTCGGTGGCCGACTGCGGGTTGTGCACCTGGCACACACCCCCGTACGCCGACGGTCTCCCGACCGCCCGCTTCCGCACCGAACACGCGGTGCCGGGCGGGGGCGTGTTCCGGCCGTTCGAGGACGGCAACGAGAGCTGGGCCGAACTGGTGGTCCGGGTCAGCCGCGCGATCATGGAGATCGCCCACCGGCACCGGGGCGCCACGGTGATCCTGGTCGGCCACAGCGAGACCGTCGAGGGCGCGTTCCACGCGCTCGGCGCGCAACCCATCTTCCGGGGATTCGACCTGGACGTGCCCCCGGCCTCGATCACCGAGTGGACCACCGACCACGACCCCGGCGACTGGCCGCCGGCCCGCTGGACGCTGCGCCGCTTCGCCGACACCGGCGGATGGGCCAGAGCGTGATCTAGCCCGGCCGCCTCGGGCGTCCGGCGATGCTAGTCGGCGGCCAGGATCTGCTCGCGCAGGATCTCCGCGTGCCCGCAGTGCTGGGCCAGCTCGCGCAGCACGTGCAGGTAGACCCAGCGTAGCGGCAGCGGGCCGCGCCGGTTGCCCCGCAACACGTCGTCCAGGCCCAGCGACGCCGTCGCCCGACGAGACGCCTCGCACGCCTCGCGGTGCGTCCGCTGGATGCTGGCGACGGTGTCGCCGTCGTCGAGGATGAACGACTCGTCCGGCGTCGCGGGGATGCCGATCTCGGCGCGGGGGCGGCAGGTGACGGCCTCGTCGAACCAGACCTTCTCCACGAACGCGGCGTGCTTGACCAGCCCGAGCAGTGTGGTGCGCGACGGCACCAAGGACCGGCGTGCCTGCTCCTCGGTCAGCCCGTCCAGGCAGTCGTTGAGCGCCCTGCGGTGCTCGTCGATGAACGTCTCGAACTGCGTCTTGGCCGGCTGGCCGATGACGTCGTCGGCGAAGGTCCCCGGGAAGATGGTCACCTCCGAAGCATTCCAAGGACGCCGTCGCCGTGCAAACAGCGTCCGTCAACCGAAGGAGAGCAGCGCGCCCCGCTCGTCGAAGCGCGCCGTGCCCGCCCACGCGACCTCCCAACGGTTGCCCTCCGGGTCGGCGAAGTAACCGGAGCGCCCACCCCACGACCGGTCCGTCGGCGCCGCCACCACCGTCGCCCCCGCCGCGACGGCCGCGCGGAACGCCGCGTCGACCTGTGCCCGGCTGTCGACGTTGCAGGCCAGGGTCACGCCCGACCAACCACCCGCCGGGCCGGGCACGCCGGGTGCCGCCTCGGCGGCCAGCTCCGGCAGCGGATAGAGCGCGAACAACACGCCGCCCAGGAGGAACGCCGACCAGCCGTCGTCGCTCGCCGGCACCTCGGGCCAGCCCAACGACCGGTAGAACGAGCGCAACGCGCCGATGTCGCGGGCGCCCAGCGTGACCACTGACAGTCGAGCGGGAATCGTGTCCATGAGCCGATCCTGCCGGACACCTACGACGCGACGGCCTCAGCCGAGGGCGCCGCGCCCAGTCGCCAAGCGTCCACAGTGCTCACCACTGGCGCGGCGCCGGCGCGTTCCCCCTCGTACCCTGTCAGTGACAGCTCGGGAAGGCCACCACCCGGGCGCGCGCCGCGCGGACCGCGTCAGCGTGCGCCCGCGCGTTCTCCGCGACATCGAGGGGTACGCACGGAGACTGCGCCACAGCGAGCCGTAGCGGGGTGCGGTTCTCCACACCCCGCCCGGTGTGGTCGGCCTGTGTGACCGGGTGGTCGGCCGCATGGTCGATTCTCAGGATCGCTTCGTAGCGTGGGGGCATGATTCGAACGTCGCACGTCGTGCTCGCCACCGGAACCCCCACCGCCGCTGCGGAACCGCCCCAGGGTGGAATGGTCGGCTACGTCACTGACCTGGTGGAACGGCTCGGTGGCCCGGGTGCTGGCCTGGCGGTGGCGTTGGAGAACCTGTTCCCGCCGATCCCCAGCGAGGTGATCCTGCCGCTGGCCGGGTTCGTCGCCGCGCAGGGTCGGATGAGCCTGGTCGGTGCGATCTTCTGGACCACGCTCGGCTCGGTGCTGGGCGCGCTGGCGCTCTACCTGATCGGCGCGTCGTTGGGGCGCGACCGGATGCGCGCCATCGCGGCCCGACTGCCGCTGGTGAAACTCAGCGACGTGGACCGGACCGAGGCGTGGTTCCTGCGCCACGGCGTGAAAGCGGTCTTCTTCGGCCGGATGATCCCGATCTTCCGGAGCCTGATCTCCGTACCGGCGGGGGTGGAGCGGATGCCGGTGAGCACGTTCCTGATCTACACCACGCTGGGCAGCCTGATCTGGAACAGCACCTTCGTGCTCGCCGGTTATCTGCTCGGCGACAACTGGCACCTCGTCGAGGGCTACGTCGGCACGCTCCAGAAGGTCGTGATCGTGGTCTGCGTGGCGGCGGCGGTCTGGTTCGTCGGGTCCCGTCTGCTGCGCGCCCGCCGCGCCGCCCGCGACCCCGAGCCGGCCGACGTCGAGCAGCGCTCGCTGTACGGCGTGCCCGACCCCGAGGGGCGGGGAACCCTCTACCGGGGCGGATCGTGGGCGTCGGACGAGCGCTAGCGTCACCGCCGACCCGGATCGATCACGGAGAGGATGCCACGGTGCTGCGGGGTGGGCTGGTCACGTCGTGGGGCCGGCTCCGGCTGCCGGCCGGCGTTGCCGCCGGAATCCTGACCGCCGCCGTCGAACTCGCCTTCCTCCTCGTCAGCGCCGTCGCGATCGGAATCTCGGCGCTCTCGCCCCCGGCCAGACGCCGGGCTGGTGACCTGACCGGCAGGGGTGCCGCGTGGCTGGTGCGGCTGGAACGCCACCGCCTCGCCGGCCTGGTCGACGGAGCCGAACTGCCCGCGCCCAGCGAGGTGACGGCCCGGGGGCGGTTGGGCTACCTGGCCGCCCGGTTGGTGCCCGGGGTGCTCGGTCTGCTGGCGTACGCGGTGTTGGGCATCGGCACGGTGCTGGCCGGGATCGTGCTGCGCTCGGCGGCGCGCGGGGAACTGCCCCTGGTCGACGCCCTGTCCCAGAGCGCGGTCGGGGCGGTGCTGCTGCTGCTCAACATCCAGGCCCTCGCGAGCATCGCCGCTCTGGACGTACGGCTGGCCCGACGCCTGCTCGGCCCGGGAAGTCGGGCGGAGCTGACCCGGCGGGTCCAGGAGTTGACCACCAGCCGAGCCGGCGTCATCGCCGCTGTCGACGCGGAACGGCAGCGCATCGAACGCGACCTGCACGACGGCCTGCAGCAGCGGTTGGTCGCGCTCGGCATGCTGCTCGGCCGCGCCCGGCGGGCACGTGACCCGGACCGCGCCCAGGCGCTGCTCGCCCAGGCCCACGAGGATGTGCAGCGGGCCGTGGAGGAGTTGCGGGAGGTGGCCTGGCGGGTCTACCCCTCGGCGTTGGACGGCAGCGACCTGGGCGAGGTGCTGTCCATGGTCGCCCGCCGCTCCGAGGTGCCGGTACGGATCCACTGCGACCTGCCGGTCCGCCCCGACCGGCAGGTCGAGACGGTGCTCTACTTCGTGGCCTGCGAGGCGCTGACCAACGCGGCGAAGCACGCCGCCGCTACCCTTGTCGCGCTTCGGATCGACGTACGGGAGGGGTGGATTCGGATGCGCGTACACGACGACGGCGTCGGCGGTGCGGATCCGACCGGGCGTGGGCTGTCCGGTCTGGCGCGCCGTGTCGCCGCGCTGGACGGCCGTCTGGCGGTGGAGAGTCCGGTCGGCGGCCCGACGACCATCCTCGCGGAGTTGCCGTGCGGCTAGTTCTCGCCGAGGACTCCGCGTTGCTCCGGGAGGGCCTGACCCGGCTGCTCGCCGAGGAGGCCCACGAGGTCCTCGCCGCGGTCGGCGGCGCCGACGAACTGGTGGAGGCGGTCGAACGGTGCCGTCCCGACGTGGTGGTCACCGACGTCCGGATGCCCCCCACCCATACCGACGACGGGCTACGCGCCGCGTTGGAGATCCGCCGACGCTGGCCGTCCACCGGCGTCCTCGTGCTCTCCCAGTACGTGGAGAGGCGCTACGCCGGCCGGCTGCTCGCGGACCGTCCCGAAGGGGTCGGTTACCTGCTCAAGGACCGGGTCGCCCAGGTGGACGACTTCCTCGACGCGCTCGACCGGGTCGCCGCCGGGGGAACGGCGCTCGACCCGGAAGTGGTCCGTCAGGTGGTCGCCGGCTCGGAGCGCGCCGATCCACTCGGTCGGCTCACCCCGCGCGAACGGGACGTCCTGCACGAGATGGCCCAGGGACACACGAACCTCGCCATCGCCGAGCGCCTGCACGTGTCGCAGAGCGCGGTGGAGAAACACGTCAACGCCATCTTCGACAAGCTCGACCTGGCGCACGCGACCGGCTACAGCCGCCGGATCCTCGCAGTGTTGCGCTACCTCGCTCCCGGCGACTCCGGGTCGCCGGACCGGACGACACGCCCGGGATGATTGTCTGGTTCGGGGTCCTTCTGGATGTGACAGGCCGCACCCGTGGGCCGGAATCGTGGCCGGGCCGGGGTCGTTACACACCCTGACGATCGCAGGTGGTCGCCCCCGGGAATCACCCCGGTCGGCCGGTCGTTACACCTGGACCCCGGCGCCACGAGCCCCCGCTCGAAGGCCGCCGACCTGGCGTGACAGGCCCCCCGGCCCGAACGCCGCCACCCACGGCGCACCGGGTGTGCCGACCCCCAGACTTTCGCAGCGCCGGACGAGGTGCTCACACCCCCGCATCGCGCAGGGGTGTCCCTACCCCCGAAGGAGCTCACCCCCATGAACACGATCATGCGTAAGAGTGTGCTGTCCGTCGCCGGTCTCGCGTTCGCCGGTGGGATCTTCGCCGGCCCGGTCGCCGCGCACGCCGCGCCGGCCGTGGACGCCAAGCCCGCCACCACCGCCGCGGTGGCCGTGCAGGCGCCGAAGCCGCAGGGCGAGCAGTCGCACATCACCCTCAACGACGAGCAGACCGCCAACGTCAAGGCGATCATCGCCGCGACGAAGAAGGCCGGCCTGCCGGAGCGGGCCGCGGTGATCTCGATCGCGACGAGCCTGCAGGAGTCCAAGCTGGAGAACCTGGGTCACCTGGGTGACGCCAACGACCACGACTCGCTGGGCCTGTTCCAGCAGCGCCCTAGCTCTGGTTGGGGCACGCCGGAGCAGATCACCGACCCGGAGTACTCGACGACGGCGTTCCTGAAGGGCCTGCGACAGGTTGACGGGTGGCAGGACATGCCGTTGACCGACGCCGCGCAGACCGTGCAGGTCTCGGCGTACCCGGACGCGTACGCCCAGTGGGAGCAGCAGGCCACCGACCTCGTCGCCCAGCACTGGAACAGCTGACCCGCACCACGGGCCGGCACCCCTGACCGGGGTGCCGGCCCGTCGGCGTTTTCGCCGATCTTGGACAGTTTCCGTTCACGCGTGACGGAAACTGTCCAAGATCTCGACGACCGCGCCGGCAGGTGCCGGCGGACGGTGGGAACAAGGGGCACCGTCGGCTGGTTGTGTGGGGTGTCGGTGTGACTCAGTGTCCCCGGGCCTCACCTATATTGCCCTCGCGGAATACCGTTCGGCTGGAGCCGCGTCGCGCCACTCGCCGAGAGGCGACCTGCACACCGACACCCAGCGCCGCCCCCGACCCGCACCGGGCCGGGGGCGGCGCTGTCTGCGCCCCTTCCGGACGCGGAGGACGGCACGTGGTACGCGGCACCCCCGGATGCCCCGATCACGGCACAATGCTCGGATGACAGACGCGCAATCGTGGTCGGCGCAGCCGGGTGTGCTCGTACTGCCGAGTGGAGCGACGGTGCGCGGACGCCGGATCGCCGCTGCGGCCCCGCCCGCCGACTTCGCGGTGCTGTTGGCGCCGGGTCCGGACCCGGCGTGGCCGCACCGGCGGGTCCGGTGGCCGGACTTCTGGATTCCGCTCGACCGGGCGGACGCCCTGGACGCCCTGCGGGACGCGCTGCGACGCGCGCACGACGGCGAACGCGTCGAGGTGGCCTGTCGGGGCGGTGTGGGGCGCACCGGGACGGCGCTGGCCGCGTTGACGATCCTGGACGGTCTGCCGGTCGAGCGGGCGGTGCCGTGGGTCCGGGCCGGCTACCACCCGAAGGCGGTGGAGACCCCCTGGCAGCGACGTTGGCTACGCCGCGTCACCTGACGCCCGCCCCACGTACTCGCGCAGGTGGACGGCGGTGCGGCTGTCGCCGTTGGCGACCAGGTCGGCGGGCGTGCCGGTGAAGACGATCCGACCGCCGTCGTGGCCGGCGCCCGGCCCGAGGTCGATGAGCCAGTCGGCGTGCGCCATCACCGCCTGGTGGTGCTCGATGACGATGACGGTGTTGCCGGCGTCGACCATCCGGTCGAGCAGGGCGAGGAGTTGGTCCACGTCGGCCAGGTGCAGGCCGGTGGTGGGCTCGTCCAGCACGTAGGTGCTGCTCTTCTCCGCCAGGTGGATGGCGAGTTTGAGTCGTTGCCGTTCCCCGCCGGACAGGGTGGTCAGCGGCTGTCCGAGGCGCAGGTAGCCCAGCCCGACGTCGACCAGGCGGTTGAGGATGGGGTGTGGGAAGAAGGCGTACGCCTCGGTGACCGACATGGCCAGCACCTCGCTGATGTTCTTTCCCCGCAGCCGGTACGTGAGCACCGTGTCGGTGAAGCGTCGCCCCTCGCAGCGTTCGCAGACGCTCGCGACGCCGGCCATCATCGCCAGGTCGGTGTAGATCAGCCCGATGCCCTTGCAGGCCGGGCAGGCGCCCTCGGAGTTCGCGCTGAACAGCGCCGCCTTCACCCCGTTGGCCTTCGCGAAGGCGGTGCGGATCGGGTCGAGCACCCCGCTGTAGGTGGCCGGGTTGCTACGGCGCGAGCCCCGGATGGGGGACTGGTCCACGATGACGACCCCGGACCGGCCGCGCAGCGACCCGTGGATCAACGAGCTCTTGCCGGAGCCGGCCACGCCGGTTACCACGGTGAGCACCCCGAGCGGGATGTCCACGTCCACGTCGCGCAGGTTGTGCAGGTCGGCCTGGCGGATGGCGAGCTGCCCGGTGGGTCGGCGTACCGCGTCGCGCAGTGTCACCCGGTGGTCCAGGTGCCGGCCGGTGAGCGTGTCGGAGCGGCGCAGCGCGGGGACGTCTCCGGTGAAACAGATCCGGCCACCGTCGGCGCCGGCGCCCGGACCGAGGTCGACCACGTGGTCGGCGATCGCGATGGTCTCCGGCTTGTGCTCCACCACCAGCACCGTGTTGCCCTTGTCGCGCAGCCGCAGCAGCAGGTCGTTCATCCGGGCGATGTCGTGCGGGTGCAGGCCGACAGTCGGTTCGTCGAAGACGTACGTGACGTCGGAGAGGCTGGAGCCGAGGTGTCGGACCATCTTGACGCGCTGCGCCTCGCCACCGGAGAGGGTGGCCGACTCGCGGTCCAGGCTGAGGTAGCCCAGGCCGATCTCGACCAGCGAGTCGAGCAGGTCGCGCAGGTTGGCGACCAGCGGTGCCACCGCCGGGTCGTCGATGCTCCGGACGAACTCGGCCAGGTCGCTGATCTGCATGGACGAGCAGTCCGCGATGCCGCGCCCGGCGATCAGCGACGACCGGGCCGCCGCGTTGAGCCGGGTGCCGGCACAGTCGGCGCAGGTGGTGAAGGTGACGGCCCGGTCGACGAACGCGCGGATGTGCGGCTGCATCGACTCCCGGTCCTTGCTCAGCAGGAGCCGCTTGACCTTCACCACCAGACCCTCGTACGTCCAGGTGTTGCTGCCGACCTTGATCTTCGTGGCCGGCTTGTGCAGGAGGTCCTCCCACTGCTGCGGGGTGAAGTCCTGGAGCTTCACGTCCGGGTCGAAGAGGCCGGAGCCGACGATCGTCTGCCAGTACCACGAGTCGACGGCGAAGTTGGGCACCGTGATCGCCCCGTCGTTGAGGGAGCGCTCGACGTCGACCAGCTCGTGCACGTCGAGGTCGGAGACCCGGCCCAGCCCTTCGCAGGTGAGGCACATGCCCTCGGGCAGGTTGAAGCTGAACGCGCCGGCGCCACCCACCGCCGGCTCGCCGAGCCGGCTGTAGAGGATGCGCAGCATGGCGTACGCGTCGGTGGCGGTGCCGACGGTGGAGCGGGAGTTGGCGCCCATCCGCTCCTGGTCCACGACGATGGCCGCGCTGAGGTTGCGCAGTGAGTCGACGTCCGGCCGGTTGAGGCTCGGCATGAACGACTGGAGGAACGCGCTGTAGGTCTCGTTGATCATGCGTTGGGACTCGGCGGCGATGGTGCCGAAGACCAGCGACGACTTACCCGAACCGGAGACGCCGGTGAACACCGTCAACCGGCGTTTGGGGATGTCGACCGAGACGTCGGCGAGGTTGTTCTCCCGCGCCCCGCGTACCTCGATCATGTCGTGACTGTCGGCGGCGGACCATGCTGGCTGCGACATGCGGACCCTTCACGGAAGTCATGGCGGGACGACTCTCCCGCCGAGCACTGACGGGTTCTATTGTCTCATTCATACCCATGTAGAGACTTTCGACGGAATCCCCGAACAGGCGCAGACGCGATGTCCCTCCAAGTCTCAAATCACGTGGTAACCGCTACGGTTGCCGTCGTGGACGTCGAGCCGGAGACCCGGCTGCGCGCCGTGGACCTGGCGGCGACCGTCGGGATCTCGGTGCAGCAGGTGCGCAACTACGTCGAGCAGGGGGTGCTGCCGCCGGTGCGGCGCACCCCGAGCGGCTACCGCGTCTTCACCACCGCGCACGCGCGGGCGCTGACCGTCGCGCGACGGCTGGCCGAGGGGCACGGCTGGGTCCGTACCCGGGAGGTCATGGCGGCGGTGCACTCCGGCGACCTGCCGGCGGCCCTGGCGGCGCTCGACGGCGGCCATGCCGAGCTGGACCGGGAGCGCGCCGAGATCCGCCGGGTGCTGGGCGCGTTCGAGACAGTGCTGGCCGGGCCTCCGGCCGCCCGACCGGCTGCCCGGCGCGGCGCCCGCATCGGCGAGGTCGCCGCGCTCGTCGGGGTCCGTACCTCGCAGCTGCGCCTCTGGGAGGAGCGCGGGCTGCTGCGGCCGGCCCGCACGCCCGGCACCAACTACCGGGTGTACGACGAGGCGGAGCTACGCGCCGCGCAGGTCATCGCGCTGCTGCGACGCGGCGCGTACCCCTTCGAGATCATCGAGGCGGTGCTGGGCGAACTGCGGACCACCGGCAGCCCGCAGCGGGTCCGCGCCGAGCTGGCCCGCCGTGAGCACGAACTGCACGCCCGCAGCCTGCGACGGCTGCGCGGCACCGCCGCGCTGCACGACTACCTCCGCGGACGCGGCGACACGGGTTGACCGCGCCGGCCATCCCGGCCCGTCGCGGCATCCCCCTGACTAGGGTCGGGCACATGAGAGCTGCGCTGCTGGCGGCCGCGACGTCCGCCGTCCTGCTCGCTCCCGCGCCGGTCACCGTGGCGGGAGCGTCCGCCGCGCCGACGCCGCGCTGCCCACGGGTGCCCGCCCCGGCGGCGTCGCGCCCGCCCCGCCCCACCCCTCCGCCCGCCGTACCCGCGCACCGGGTGATCGGCGGGGCGGCGCTGGACACCGCCGGAATGGTCGTGCCGGCCGGCGTCGCCGCGCCGCCCGCCCTCACCGCCACGTCGTGGCTCGTCGCCGACCTGGACAGCGGCCAGGTGCTCGGCGGCTGTGGCCCGCACGAGTACGGCACCCCGGCCAGCGTCCAGAAGCTGCTGCTGGCGGCCACGATGCTGCCCCGTCTGGACCCGAGGCAGACGGTCACCGTGACCGACGAGGACATGAACATCGAACCGGGCTCCTCCGCCGTCGGCCTGGTCGCCGGTGGGCGGTACCGCATCGAGACCATCTGGCTCGGACTGCTGCTCAACTCGGGCAACGAGGCCGCCAACGCGCTGGCCCGACTCGGGAGCGGAACGGACAGCGCGGCGGCCGGGGTACGCGCCATGAACGAGCACGCCCACCACCTCGGCGCGCTGCAGACGCACGCGGTCACCCCCTCCGGGCTGGACGGCAGGGGGCAGTTCACCAGCGCGTACGACCTGGCGTTGATCGCACGGGCCTGCTTCGCCCAGCCGACCTTCCGCCGGTACGCGCTGACCCGGCAGACGTCGATCCCGGCCCAGCCGGCGCAGCGCACCAAGGGCTTCGCCATCCAGAACGAGAACCAGCTCGTCCACCGCTACCCGGGAGCCCTCGGCGGCAAGACCGGCTTCACCGACCTGGCCCGGCACACCTACGTGGGGGCGGCGGAGCGCGGCGGACGACGCCTGGTGGTGACGCTGCTGGGTGCCGAGTCGACGCCGGCACGCGGCTGGGAGCAGGGCGCCGCCCTGTTGGACTGGGGATTCACGCTGCCCCGGGACGCCTCGGTGGGCCGGCTGGTCGAGCCCGGCGAGCTGACCGCCACGCCGTCCGTGGCACCGTCCGCGCTGGCGGCGCCGGCACGCCCGGCGGCGGCCAGCGGACCGACGCGTACCGGCGCCGGCTGGCTCTGGTCGGTGACCGCGCTCAGCGGCGCGGGTCTGCTCGTGCTCGGCGCTGGGCTGCTGTGGCGGCGACGCCGCCAGGCGCCCTGACGGATCGACATCGGGCGGCGCCCTCCATAGACTCCGGTCTTTGTGGCACCACGAGATCAGGAGGATCCCTGTGTCGAGTGAACTCGAACCGCGTCCCACCGTGGCGGCACCCCGCCGGCCGGCGCGCGCCCTGACCCGCCTCGCCGGGGTGGCAGTGCTCGCCGGAGCGCTGGTCGTCGGCGCGTCCGCCACCGCGGTCGCCGCACCGGGCCCGCCGGCCGACGCGCCGCGCACCACCCACGGCCCGTGCGCGTACACCGAGACGCCGGAGGAGCCCGCGGCCCGGCCGGTGCCGCTGCCGCCCGACCCCCGGCGCACGCCGGCCCGGGGCAGTGTCCGGGTGACACTGGCGACCAACCACGGGCCGATCGGCCTGACGCTGGACCGGGCCGCCGCGCCGTGCACGGTGCAGAGCTTCCTGCACCTGGTGGGCAAGCGCTTCTACGACCGCACCTCGTGCCACCGCCTCACCGCCTACCCGACGCTGAGTGTGTTGCAGTGCGGTGACCCGTCCGGCACCGGCGCGGGCGGGCCGGGCTACCGGTACCGCGACGAGCTGCCGACCGACCTGCCGCCCGCGCCCACCGACCCGACCGGCGAGCGCCGGGTGTACGCCCGCGGGGTGCTCGCCATGGCCAACGCCGGGCCGGACACCAACGGCAGCCAGTTCTTCCTGGTCTACGCCAACTCCGCGCTGCGACCCAACTACACGATCTTCGGCGAGGTCGACGCCGCCGGCCTGGCCACCCTGGATCGGATCGCCGCCGGCGGGATCGCGCCGACCGCCGAGGACCCGGCCCCGGTCGACGGCGCGCCCGCGCTGCCGGTGTACATCCGCAAGGCCGTCCGGGTCCACCACCACCACTGATCGCGCTGGGCGGTGGGGCGACCTCCGCTCGCGCACCGCGCACCGGAATTACCGGAATCGCGGCGGAACCGGTCCGACCGGTCTCCGCCGCGGTTCCGGCCGTCACGACGGGTCGGGCGACCCGGTCGGCGGCGCGGCGGTGCTGTCCCGGACGACCAGTTCCGTGGCGAGCTCCACCCGGGGCGAGTCGATGCCCTCGCCCTGGGCCAGGCGCAGCACTGTCCGGGCCGCCAACCGTCCCATCTCGACGAGCGGTTGACGCACGGTGGTGAGCGGCGGTGACGCCCAGCGCGCCTCCGGCAGGTCGTCGAAGCCGACGACGCTCACGTCGTCCGGTACGCGCAGACCGCGCCGCCGGATGGCCTCGTAGACACCGAACGCCATCTGGTCGCTGGCGGCGAAGATGCCGGTCGGCGGGTCGGCGAGATCGAGCAGCGTGGTCGCTGCGGCGAACCCGGAGGCGTGGTAGAAGTCGCCCGGGTAGATCAGGGCGTCGTCCACCGGCACCCCGGCGGCCTCCAGCCCGGCCCGGTAACCGTCGAGCCGGGCCCGGCTGCACAGCAGGTGCGTCGGCCCGGCCACGAAACCGATGCGGCGGTGCCCGATCGAGAGCAGGTGCTCGGTGGCGGCCAGCCCGCCGGCCCAGTTGGTGGCCCCGATCGTCGGCACGTCCATCGCCGGCACGCCGGCCGGGTCAACGACCACCACCGGCACGTTGAGCCGGCGTAGTTGCGCGTGCAACGGCGGGCTCAGGTGCGAGGTCACGAAGATGACGCCGTCGGTGGCCCGGGTCCGCAGGTTCTGTAACCACTGCCGGGCGGCGGTCGGCTGCCGGTGGATCGCGGAGACGACGGTACCGACCCCCGCCCCGTGCCCGACGTCCTCCACACCACGGATGATCTCCACGGCCCAGGGGCTGTCCAGGTCGTTGAAGACCAGGTCGACGAGGCCGGCGCGGCGGACGCTGCGGCTGGTACGACGCCGGTAACCGTGGTGGCGCAACAGCTCCTCGACCCGCTCCCGGGTGCCGGGGGCCACATCGGAGCGCCCGTTGAGCACCCGGGACACCGTCGGCACCGACACCCCGGCCTCCCGCGCGATCGCGGTGATGGTCACCCTGCGTCCGTCGTCCGCGCCCACCCGCGTCTCCTTCACCGAGCCGGAGGAGCGACCGTCGAGCGTCGTCCCCCGTGTGTCCCGAAACGGCGTGCCCGTTCCACGCGTCATCTTGCCTCACCGGCAGGGGTTGACGACATGCCAGGTCCGTTCGAACTATCGGCATAGTTGCGGAAATCTTCCGGACATTTTTCGGCATCTTCCGGCGTACCGGGCCGGGGCAGCGTCGGGCCGGTCGGCTCCGCACCCCCGGAACAGGGCTCGAGGCGGTCTCAGTGCTGGCACACCGGTCGGTCCGTCACCCAGTGCTTGTTGACCAGGTTGACGACCGGCGGTGGGTCGGGGATGCCGCCCTCGGCGGCGATGGGTTTGGCGTTGAAGACTCGCAGGAAGAAGTTGATCACCTTGGCGACCAGGGCCGGGATCGTGTAGCCGATGCCGTACCTCGCGTTTATCGTGAGGTCGGCGCGATTGCAGCCCTCGCCGGCGGCAAGGCCCTGCAGACCACCGAAGCCGATGCTCGAACCTCGGGTGATGCCCACAGTGGTGGTGAGCCCGGCGTACAGTCCGGCGCTGAACACGACCGCGCCGAGGCCGACGAAGAACTTCACGTCGTAGTCGATGAGCAGGGCGTTCGCCCCCACCGACCGGCCGTCGACGGAGTCGACGAGACTGCGTTTCACCTGCAGGCCACCGGGCCAGCGTGGGCCGAACCTGCCGTCGGCATAGCCGAAGCCCATCGTGCCGCCGAGCGAGTACTCACCGGAGGCCTTGATCGTGGTGTGCCCGGCGCTGAAGCCGGTGCGGATTCCGATCGACTGTCGAACGGTCGCGGAGAACGGGATGCCCAGTATGGATTCGATCGGCACGCTGAAGGTGACCGGGACGAACGCGACGGGATGGACGTTCTGCCCGGTTGTGGTGGTGGCGTCGACCTGGACCCGGACTCCGCCGGCACCGTGGATCCGCAGTTCGGCGACGGTGACCGTGGAGCCGTCGATCACCAGGTGGAACGTTGCCGAGGGCCGTTTCATCACGAAGGCGATGCTGCCCGAGAGGCTGAGCCCACTGTCCCGGTAGGAGAAGCGTGCGCCGACACCGTCGGCACAGCAGAGGGCCTCGGCCTCCAGCTTGTCTGCCCGGGCCGCCGCGCTCGCGGTGAGCGGTGCGGCGGCGGTGGCCGGCCGGGTGCCGGTCAGCGTCAGGGCGTTGACGGTCGTGGCCGGGGCGCTGTTGACCGTCGCGGTCGCCGTCGGTTCTGACCGCGGTGCTTCCGGACTCGGGTGGGCCCAGAAGGTGTCGTCGAACTGGTAGGCGGACGCGTCGGCCAGGGAGATGGGCTGTGCGGATCTGAACTCGCCGTCCTGGATGACATCGGTGATCCCTACCGGGCCGATGGTGACGGCGAGGTCCCGGCCGTCGCGCCGTGCGTCGAGCACCCGCCCGACCCCGCGCCCGGTGAGGAACATGACCTTGCCCGGGGCCAGCCGGTCGGCGTTTCCCGCCCGGGGGTCGATCCGCCAGGTCAGGCCGCCGTCGGTGACCGACCGCACCACGCTGCTGCCGCCGGACACGATGACGACGTCCCGGTGCAGGGTCACGTCCGGGTGTGCGGCGGGCGCGGCGCCGTAACGCAGATCATTCTTGTCATCGGCGGGTACGGCGGGTCTCGCGTCCAGGCACGCGGTCAGAGCGAGCAGGACGGTCGCGGCAGCGACGGCCGCACGGGCCTGCCGCGTCGGGAGACTCATAACCGCGTCACCACATCCCGGGCCAGGTCCTCCAGCGCCTGCCGGGACGCCGCCGGATCGGCCAGCGTGACCAGTCGGATGGCGACCCAGGTGCCGCCGACGGCGACGAACACCGCGCCGTCCTCAATGTGCGCCTCGTCACCGACGCCAGTCACGGGTCTCAGGTCGTGGCCGAGGTCGCGGTCGATGTCGAGGATCTTCTTGGCCCCAGCGCCGACGTAGACCTCGACCTGGGCTGTGGGTCCGCTGACCGGCGCGGTGTAGGTGCAGGATTCCGGGGCCGCGACCGGGTCCTGCAAGGGCGTCCCGGCCAGACGCTCGGCGGCGGCCTTCGGCACCAACGCGCACGGGTCGGCGGTCCGGGCCGGGGTCGCGGCGACGTCGGGCTGGGCGGCCGGTGCGGCGACGTCGGGCTGCGTGACGGCGGACGGTGGTGGAGCTGGGTCGGCCGTGCCGCACCCGGTCAGCGCGAGGATCATGACCGCCACGGGGATGGCCGCGGCCGAGCGGGTGGCGCTGATCCTGGGTGCGGTCGAGCCCAGGGGCGGTGTCCGCACTGCGGGTTCGTAGCCGGGTGGTCGTCGCATCGGTACCCCTCTGATCGGTCTCGGCCGTTGTTCGCCGGCTCGCGGCGAATCACTGTTCGTCGGACTGTCGTGGCCTGTTCTCAGGCGCGGTCGCGTACCAGGCCGATCAGCCGTACCGTGGTGGACCGGTCGCTGTTGTCGGTGACCTTGGTGACGACCTGGATCTCGCAGGCGCGGTCGCGGAGAGCGAACTCGGCGATGCCGCCCGAGGCGAAGCGGATGCCGTCGGAGCCGGGTTCGGTCCGTCCGTACGCGGATTCCGCCGGTAGGTTGCCGCCGACGGCGGTGCCGGCCCTGCCGATGTCGATGGTGATCGAGTGGTAGGTCTCGGGGTTCTCCCAGAAGCAGGAGCTGCCTCCGTCACCGGAGTCGCCGGCCCGTGGGCCACCGTCTCCGATGGCCCCGATCACCTGCCTGACCTCCTCGACGGACAGCAGTGCGCAGGCATCTACCGACGTCGCCTCGGCGCCTGCCGAGGCGACCGGGCGGGATGGGTCACCGCCCGTCGCGGCCGGCCGGTCCGCCGGTGTCGAGTCGCAGGCCGGCAGGCAACCGAGCGCGACCGCGGCCGCTGCGAACGCCCACCACCGACCCCGCCGTCGAACCTTCCCATCGGTCATGTGCTGGCTCCCTTGCTGTCGATTCGCTCAGCGCTCGGTGGTGGCCCGAGCAGTTCGATGCCGTGCCGAGCGGCGACGTGGCCGAGGACGGCGGGGTCGATCGGTGCCTGGTCGGGCAGTCGGCGGTCGAGCGCCGGGGCGCCGGCCTCCGCGGCGAACCGCTCGAACCCGGCCGGGGTGGTGATCTGCAGGGCGTGCAGCGGCTCGTCGGGTCCGACGAGAAAGGTGTGGGGCAGTCCGACGGGCAGAAGGACGAAGTCGCCGGGCCCGGCGGTGAAGGCCTCGCCGTCGCAGCGGAACTCGGCGGTCCCGGACAGCAGGTAGAACAGTTCGTCCTCGTGCTGGTGCCGATGCAGAGGCGCGGCGAAACCCGGCGGGTTGACGAACTCGACGACGGTGAGACTGCCTCGGGTCTGTTCCCCGGTCGCCTTCACTGTCATCAGGCTGCCGACGAACCAGTGGGCTTCTCCCTCACCGGCACGGCGCACGTACGGGCGGGCGGCCATCGCCTCACCTCCTATCTGATGGATGCTGTCTATTCACTGACCATCGTCCAGCGAATATGTTGCTAGTATGGCGAAGTCATGGACGGTGTCAAGGACGGAAAGTCGACCCGGCGCTATCGGTCCGCGGTGCGTGAGGAGAGCGCGCGGCGCACCCGGCGGGCGGTTGTCGGCGCGGCGGCTGACCTGTTCGTGGCACGCGGTTACGCCGGCACCTCGCTGGCTGATGTGGCCGCCGCCGCGGGCGTCGCACGCCCGACCGTGTTCGCCGCCTTCGGGTCGAAGCCGGCGCTGCTGCGTCAGGTCCTCGACGAGGCGCTCGCCGGCGACGACGAGCCGGTGCCCGTCGCTCAACGGCCCTGGTTCCGGCCCGTCTTCGAGGCCGACACGCAGGCCGGGGTCCTGCACGCCTACGCCGACGTGTGCACCCTGATCGGCAGGCGTGCGGCGCGGATCTTCGAGACGGTGCGCCGGGCGGCGGACGAGGCGGACGAGGTCGCCGAGGTGTGGGAGACGCTCCTGCGCAACCGTCGTGCGGGCGCCGGGATGGTGGTCGAGCGCGTGCGTTCGCTCGGCGCGTTGCGCCAGGGCTCCGACGTCGAGCGGGCGGTCGACGCGCTGTGGATCTTCAACGACCCGGCGCACTACGACGCGCTGGTGCTGCGGTGCGGCTGGACCGAGGCATCCTTCCGAGACTGGCTGTCCGAACGCATGCAGGACGCGCTGCTGGCGCGCTGACCCGGTCCGGCTCCGAACCGGCCGACGGCTGATCCGGCGCAGGGCCCGGCCGGGACTGATAGACAGAACTGGTGCGTACCCCGGTCGCCGTCGTGCTCGCGCTCGCCGCCCTGCTCGGCGGCTGCTCGCGGGCGGAGCCCCGGTCCGCGCCGGCGACGCCCCAGCCGACGTCGGTACGTCCCACCCCGACGCCCAGCCCGACCCAGCGGTTGCCGGGCTTCGTGGTGCTGACCGACGTCGACCCGCGCATCCACGCCGACATCCGCTACGCCACGCCGCACAACTTCGTCGGCCGGCCGATCGACGGCTACCGGGAGCCGCTGTGCCTGCTCACCCGGCAGGCGGCGGAGGCGCTGCGCCGCGTGCAGGACGCCGCGCTGGCCGGCGGGCACAGCCTCAAGGTGTACGACTGCTACCGCCCGCAGCCGGCGGTGGACGACTTCGTCGCCTGGTCCAAGCGCCCCGGCGAGCAGCAGACCAAGGCCGAGTTCTACCCCGACGTGGCAAAGGACCGGCTCTTCGCCGAGGGCTACATCGGGGCGCCGACCGCACACAGCCGGGGCAGCACCATGGATCTGACCCTCGTCGACGAGCCACCCGCCAGCCAACCCCCGTACCGGGTCGGGCAGCAGCTGGTCGCCTGCACCGCGCCCCGCGGGCAGCGTTTCGCCGACAACAGCATCGACATGGGTACGGGCTTCGACTGCTTCGACGCGCGGGCGCACACCGCCGATCCCCGGATCACCGGCGTCGCCCGGGACAACCGCCGGCTGTTGCAGCGGTTGATGACCGACGCCGGGTTCGTCAACTACGACCGCGAGTGGTGGCACTACCGGCTGCGCGACGAGCCGTACCCGGACACGTTCTTCTCCGCGCCGGTCGCCCGCTCGTCGATCGGCTGATCCCGGCCGGCCGCTCCCCGCTGGTCAGGTCCAGTAGAGGATCCGGCAGGCGGGGACCCGGGCGGTCAACTCGGCGGTGAACCAGCCGCGCAGCTCGGCCATCGTGTCGCGGGGGTAGACGTACTTCACCGCCCCGAACCTGCCGCGCTTGCGGGTCCGGGACTCCTCGTCCATCTCCAACCGGGTCCGCGGGTACCAACCGAGCAGGATCTCCTTGCTGCCCGGGGTGAACCGGTGGGTGATCAGCTCCGCGGTCAGGTCCAGGTCCGGCACCCCGTCGACCGCCGCGCGGACCTGGTCGAGCAGCAGGCCGTAGGCCGCCCGCCAGTCGGGTAGCGCGATGATCGGCGCGATGGTCAACCCCACCGGGTAGCCGTCGAGCGCGAGCCGGCGCAGCGCGGCCAGTCGGTCCGGCACCCGCGCGGTGCCGCCCTCGAAACGTTCGCTGACCGGGGCGCAGTTGACACTGAAGCGGACCCGGGTCCGGCCGGCGTGCGGTAGCCCCACGAAGCTGTCCACGTCGGCGTACTTGGTGGTCCAGCGCAGTTGCACGGGCGCGTCCCAGTCGGCGAAGTGCTCCACCGTCCGCCGCCAACTGCCGGTCAGGTGTTCCAGGGCGAGCGGGTCGGTGTAGCAGGACGCCTCGAAGGTGGTGCCCTCGTCGGCGCGCCGCGCGTTGCGGCTGGTCACCGTCCCCCGCCCGGCGTACGCGCTCAGGCCGGCCAGGATGTCGTCGAGGTCCGCGTACACGCGGGTGACGGGTGGGCCGGACAGCGACCCGGCGAGGTAGCAGTACTGGCAGTGCGCCGGGCAGCCCTCGGCCAGGTCGACCCGCCAGTCGGCGCTCGGGGCGATGGGTTGCAGGGCGCGCCGCGACGGTGGGCTCACCACTATCGCCATCGTCGACTTGGCGCGCGCGTAGGTCTCCCGGTCGGTCTGTCCGCGTACCCCGGTCAGTCGGTTGGATCTCAGGTGTTCCACCTCGATGCCCAGGGCCCGCACCCGCTCGATGATCCGCTGGCCGTGCGGCTGGTCGAGCGCGGCCGGGGTGACCACCACCCGGCCCGGCGTCCAGCGACGGGCGGGCCGGGTCGGCGGCGCGAGGCCGGCGAGGTCGCGGATCGGCACCCGCTCGCCGCTGGCGTCGTGCGGCGCGGCCGGTACGTCCACGGCGAGCGGCTGGTCGACGTCGACGGCGTCCGGGCTGGTCATCCGGCCGGGGTACCCGTTGCCGCCGCAATCCCACCCGTTCGGGCGGTCGGCGATTGACGTGATCAGGTCGGAGGAATAACCTTTCGTCTATCTGTAAACCTTGTGAACAGATGTATCTCGACGCGACGGCGCGCGTCCCCACCGAAGGGACGATCAGGTGATCGCAGAACTCTCCTCCCGTACCAGACGAATCCTGTCGGTGTTCGTGGCCCTGGTCGTCGCGCTGACCGCCGGTGTGGCGGTCAGCGCCGCGCGGGGCGCGCAGGCCGCGCCGACGTTCAAGGTCCTCGCCTTCTACAACGGCACCTGGGACGCCGCGCACATCGACTTCGTCAGGGACGCCCGCGCCTGGTTCCCGCAGGCCGCCGCCCAGTACGGTTTCTCCTGGGAGGCCACCACCAACTGGAGCCTGCTGAACACCACCAACCTGGCCCAGTACAAGGTCGTCATGTTCCTGGACGACGCGCCGCCGACCGCGCAGCGCGCCGCGTTCCAGCAGTACATGCAGAACGGCGGGGCGTGGCTGGGCTTCCACGTCAGCGCCTGGACGGACAACCC
The DNA here is from genome assembly GCF_029626235.1 of Micromonospora sp. WMMD1120. Lineage (NCBI taxonomy): Bacteria > Bacillati > Actinomycetota > Actinomycetes > Micromonosporales > Micromonosporaceae > Micromonospora > Micromonospora sp. WMMD1120. The sequence continues at coordinate 5,124,444 of NZ_JARUBO010000005.1, forward strand.
GTCGAGCTGGAGCTGGTACTACAACACCTTCCTCGGCACCGGTGCGTTCCAGACCAACACCTGGGGCCCCACCCGGGTCACCATGCGCGCCGACAACCGCACCCACGCCGTCACCCGGAACCTGCCCGCGACGTTCCCGTCGTCGATCAGCGAGTGGTACTCCTGGAGCAACGACCTGCGGCAGAACCCCAACATCGACATTCTCGCCTCGGTCGACCCGTCCAGCTTTCCGGTCGGCACCGACCCCAACCAGTCCTGGTACGGCGGCTACTACCCGCTGGTCTGGAGCAACAAGCAGTACAAGATGCTGTACGCCAACTTCGGCCACAACGCGATGAACTACAGCACCAACACCGGGCTGTCCTCCACCTTCGACAGCCCGCAGCAGAACCGGTTGCTGATCGACGGGCTGCACTGGCTCGCCGGGGTCGGTGACACGCCCCCGACGACGACGCCGCCTCCCTCCGACGGCATCTCGCCGACGGCCTGGCACACGGTGATCAACCGGGGCAGCGGCAGGTGCGTCGACGCGCGGGCCGCCGCGAGCGCGAACGGCACCGCCATCCAGCAGTACGCCTGCAACGGCAGCGCCGCCCAGCAGTACCAGTTCGTGCCGACCAGCGGCGGCTACCTGCGGGTTAACAACCGTAACAACAGCGCCCAGGTGGTCGACGTGACCGACCGGTCGACAGCCGACTCGGCGCCGATCCAACTCTGGTCCTACAGCGGCGGCGCCAACCAGCAGTGGCGGGCCGAACCCGAGGGCAACGGCTACTACCGCCTGGTCAACCGCAACAGCGGAAAGTGCCTGGACGTGCCGGGAGCGTCCACTGCCGACAGCGTCCAGCTCATCCAGTACACCTGCAACGGCACCGCCGCGCAGTCGTTCCGCCTGGCGCCCGTGTCATAACTCCGCTGTAGCCTCCGGGCCATGGCGATTCCCGACCTGGTGCCGATCGCACACGAGCCCGACTACCGCACCGGCACGATCGGCCACTACGACAAGGGTCAGTTCTTCGGCTCCGTCACCGCCACCCTCGCCGACGGTGCCGGGGCCGAAGACGACTGGTACCGGCACAAGCGGTGGTACGCGGTGCTGCACCGCTTCGACGCCGGCGGCGCGCACACCGACTCGGACATCTGGTTCGCCGGCACCAGCGAGGAGGAGGACGCCTCCATCGACCGGGCGCAGGCGCGCCTCACCGAGTGGCTGGACGCGCTGCCCGGCCGCGTCTTCACCGACATCGCCATCCGGCTGTTCCAGGTCGAGGTCGACGGGCACGTCTTCGGGCTGGTCGACTGGTCGCACGAGTACGACGGCGCGGACCACGCCGAGTTCCTCCCCGACGACCTGGGGTTCGACCCGCCCTGGGACGGCTGCTACGACACCTGACCCGGCTTCGCGTCGAGCGGCCGGGCCCCGTGACGTCGGCCCGCTGTGCTGTGCGCCTGTCGAGCTGCCCCGTGAATGGGGCGCACTCTGCGCCGCGTCGGTGGCGGGCCGTGTCGGTAGTGGACGCCCGGCGCGGTGGCGGGCGCCCGGGGAGGTGGCGGGCGCCCGGGGAGGTGCCGGCGTCTGGCGCGGTGGCGCCTCATGGTCGCGGGCTGGCGCCTCATGGTCGCGGGCTGGCGCCTCATGGTCGCGGGCTGGCGCCTCATGGTCGCGGGCTGGCGCCTCATGGTCGCGGGCTGGCGCCTCATGGTCGCGGGCTGCCGCCTCATGGTCGCGGGCTGCCGCCCCACATCTGGGGCAGCTCGACAGGATCTGCGGGCGACAGGGCCGCCGGGCCCGGCGGCGACGCGCCGCACCGACGGGGATATCCATTGCGGACGCGCCGACGCCCTCCTAGTGTCGTCGGTGCAGGGTCGAGAGCAACCACGAGGGGAGTACGCCGTGTCGCGACGTGTCCGCACCGATGCCGCCCGGCGTCCGCTTCCTGCCGACGGTTATCCGCTCACCACGCCCACGGCCACCGACGGTAACCCCTTGCCGGGCACCGGGCCGGGGTGGCGCGCCTGACGACGACGCTGACGCGTCCGCCGGCCGCCCCTCCCCACCGGGACCGGGCGGCCCTCTCGTTCCGCGCCGCCGCACCTGACCGATTTCGGTCACCATTCGACAGAAGGAACCCAGCATGGGATACACCCCGCTCGCCGGCACCCGGGCGCCCGTCCGGGTCTGGACCGATCCGTACGCCATCGAGCCGCAGGCCGCCAAGCAACTGCGCAACATCGGCGCGCTGCCGTGGGTGCAGGGCGTCGCCGTGATGCCCGACGTGCACTTCGGCAAGGGCGCCACCGTCGGCTCGGTCATCGCGATGCGGCAGGCCGTCTCGCCGGCGGCGGTCGGCGTCGACATCGGCTGCGGCATGTCCGCGGTACGGACCTCGCTGACCGCCGCCGACCTGCCGGACGATTTGGCCGGGCTGCGGTCGGCGATCGAGGCCGTCATCCCGGTCGGCTTCGCGCAGCGGGAGAACCCGGTCGACACCCGTCGGGTCCGTGGCCTGGAGCAGGCCGGCTGGGACGACTTCTGGGGCCGGTTCGCCGGCCTGGACCGGAGGGTGGCGCAGCTGGAGACGCGGGCGCGACGGCAGCTCGGCACCCTCGGTGGGGGCAACCACTTCATCGAGGTCTGCCTGGAGCGGGGCGGCGCCGACGAGGGCCGGGTCTGGCTGATGCTGCACTCCGGGTCCCGCAACATCGGCAAGGAGCTGGCCGAGCGGCACATCGGGGTGGCCCGGAAGCTGCCGCACAACGCCGACCTGCCGGATCGGGACCTGGCGGTGTTCCTCGCCGGCACGCCGGAGATGGACGCGTACCGCCGGGACCTGTGGTGGGCGCAGGAGTACGCGCGGCGCAACCGGGCGGTCATGCTGGCCCTGCTCTGCGGCGTGGTGCGGGAGCGGTTCCCGCGGGTCGGCTTCGACGAGCCGATCTCGTGCCACCACAACTACGTCTCGGAGGAGCGCTACGACGGGGTGGACGTGCTGGTCACCCGCAAGGGGGCGATCGCGGCCGGGCGGGGCGACCTGGGCATCATCCCCGGGTCGATGGGCACCGGGTCGTACATCGTGCGGGGTCGGGGGAACCCGGACGCCTACTGCTCGGCCTCGCACGGGGCCGGCCGACGGATGTCGCGGGCGCAGGCGAAGCGGACGTTCAGCACCGAGGATCTGGCCGCGCAGACCGCCGGGGTGGAGTGCCGGAAGGACGCCGGGGTGGTCGACGAGATCCCCGGCGCGTACAAGGACATCACCCAGGTGATGGCGCAGCAGGAGGACCTGGTCGAGGTGGTCGCGCACCTCAGGCAGGTGGTCTGCGTGAAGGGCTGACGCACCGTGCGGGCCGGATGACCCGGCCCGCACGGTGGCTCAGAACCCGGCGAAGACCCGGCGCAGGTCGTCGAGGGTCAGCGGGCCGGTGACGCGCACCCCGTCCGGGGTGTACGCCGGCCCGAGCCGGCCGGTCGCCAGCCGCAGCCACGCCTCGGCCGGGGCCACCAGCTCACCGTCGGGCTGCTCCGGCGGGTCGACGATCTCGACCCTCTCGCCGAGTCGCAGCCCGAACGTGCGCTCCGGCGCGTGCAGCCGGACCAGCAGCGTCCCCTCCCGCCCGGCCAGCTCCTGCGGCCGACTGGTCCAGGCCAACATGCCGCCGATCTGGTCGAGCAGCAGCGCCACCGCTCCCGGCGTCACCGCCGCGAACCTGTTGAACGCGACCTCGGCGTCCCACTGGTGCAGGGCGAACTCGCTGAGCCGGAACCGGGCCGCGGTGGCCACGTCGACCGGCTCCGGCAGGAACCCCAGGTCGATCCGGAGCGTGTTCCGGGTCTCGGCGTCCAGCGCCTCGTACGCCTCGACCAGCCGCTCGTTGGCGGCCAGGAACCCGGCGGCGTGCTCGGTCGGGGACATCGCGTCCCAGCGCGCCCAGACGCCCCGGTTGAAGTCGCCGTCCGGGCCGGGGGCGCCGGAGCGGGCGGCCTCCAGCGTCGCCAGGTTGATCTCGGCGCCGCTGCCCAGGTGGCTCAGCACCTGGGACACCTGCCACTCGCTGGCGCCCGACGGGCGCAGCAGGTCGTCGTCCTTGAGGTCCCGCACGAGCGCGGCGAGCTCCTCGTGGCCCGCGCGTAGCGCCGTGATGATCTGGTCAGCAGGGGTCGACATTGATCTCCTCGGAAGAGTCTTCGGCGATGGTTGCGACGCTACCGTGGGACTCGCCGGCCGGCCCGTCCCGTGGTCGGGGCGGGCCGGCCGGCGGATGTGGGCCGACTCAGCCCATGTGCACAGTGGTGCCGGTGGGGATGTCCTCCTTGCGCACCTTCACCAGGACCAGCGTGGCCAGGCCGGCGAGCACGATTAGCGCCGCGCCCCAGGCGAAAGCCACCCGGTAGCCGTGCACCAGCGCCTCGACCTGGGTGAGCGGGCTCGGCGCCCGGCCGACCAGGTAGGCGGTGACCGCGCTGGTGTAGAAGGTGTTCAGCAGGGCGGTGCCGAGCGAGCCACCGATCTGCTGGGTGGCGTTGAGCGTCGCGCTGGCCGCGCCGGCGTCGTGCTCCGGCACACCGACCAGGGCCAGGCTGGACAGCGGTACGAACGTGAAGCCCAGGCCGAGCCCCAGGATGACCTGGGCGGGCAGCAGGTGGGTGAGGAACGGGGTGTCCGCGTCGATCTGGGTCAGCACGAGCATGCCCGCCGCGGCGAGCACGGCGCCGGCCACCATCAGCGGCTTGGCGCCCAGTCGCGGCATGAGTTGGCTGGCGCCACCCGCGGCGATCAGCACACCGGCGGTGACCGGCAACGACGCGAGACCGGCTTCGAGCGGCTTGTACTGGAGCACCACCTGGAAGTAGAAGGTCAGGAACAGGAACGCCCCGAACAGGCCGGCGCCGATCAGCGTCGAGGTGAGGAACGCGCCACCCCGGTTGCGGTCCAGGATGATCCGCAGTGGCAGCAGCGGGTGGCTGGAGCGCAGCTCGATCACCACGAAGGCGGCGAGCAGCACCGCACCGGCGGCGATGAAGGCGAGCGTCGCGGTGGCGTCCCAGCCGTCCTCGGCGGCCTTGGTGAAGCCGTACACCAGGGAGACCAGGCCGGCGGTCACCACGATCGCGCCCGGCACGTCGTAGCGGGTGTTGCCGTGCGCCCGGCTCTCCGGCACCAGCGGGAGCGCGAAGGCGATGGCGATGGCCGCGACCGGGATGTTGACCAGCAGGCACCAGCGCCAGTCGGCGTACTCGGTGAGCACCCCGCCGAGCAGCAGGCCGACAGCCGAGCCGCCGCCGGCGATCGCGCCGTACACCGCGAAGGCCTTGGCCCGCTCGGTGGCCTCGGTGAACAGGACGGTGAGCAGCGCCAGCGCGGCCGGGGCGAGCAGCGCGCCGAAGGCGCCCTGGAGCGCGCGGGCGGCGAAGAGCATCCCGCCGGTGGTGGCCAGGCCGCCCAGCGCGGAGGCGAGCGCGAAACCGGTCATGCCGACCAGGAAGGTGCGCTTACGCCCCCAGTAGTCGGCGATCCGACCGCCGAGCAGCAGCAGCCCGCCGAAGGCCAGCGTGTAGGCGGTGATCACCCACTGCCGGTTCGCGTCGGTGATCCCCAGGTCGGCCTGGGCCTGCGGCAGCGCGATGTTCACGATGGTGGCGTCCAGGACGACCATCAGCTGGGACACCGCGATGACCGCCAGCGCGATCCACCGCCGCGGGTGCGGTGCGCTGGCCGGCGGTCCGACGCTGGGCGCGCCGGGAGCGGTCGAGGTGGTTCCGGGCATGGTGAAGCCTTCCGTGTGGCGAGGAGTCGGTGGATCAGGACTGAGCCGGCGGGCCGTGCCGATAACGCAGCACCGGGATCAGCACCTGGTCGACGACCTGGGTGAGGAACGCGTCATCGGCCGGCAGGCCGTGCGCGACGAGGCGGGACAGGGTGAGCGCGGGCGCCAGGTCGTGGAACAGCTCCCGTTCGCCGGCCTCCGGGGGGATCTCCCCGCGCGCGGCGGCGCGGACCAGGATGGCGGTGCTCGCCACCCGTCCGGCCGGTAGCACCTGGTGGCGCACCAGGCGTTCCAGCTCGGGGTTGGTGCGCATGGCGAAGGTGAGCGCCTGCATGAGGTCGCAGTCGGCGGTGCAGATCGCGGCCGTGGCGCGCAGCAACTCGATCAGGTCGCCGCGCAGGGAGCCGGTGTCCGGCGGGTTGTGCACACCCACGTGCCGGTCGCTCAGGGCGGCGACGACCAGCTCGGCCTTGCCGTCCCAGCGCCGGTAGATGGTGGCCTTGCTGACGTGGGCGCGAGCGGCGACGGCGTCGATCGTCATCCGCTCGTAGCCGACCTCGCGCAACAGGCCGGTGACCACGGAGAACAGGTCGCTGTCGGCGCACCGTGGCGCCCGGGTCGCCGGAACCCCGGCGCAGGCGTCCGCCTGCCGACCACTCAACATCCCGCACCCCCGTGAAACGATGTCGTACTGACCCTAGTCCCCGCCCACACGAATATGCAGGGTTTCGTGAGTTGCGTCGCACGTCCGGCATGAAACGATTACGTTTCGGGCGGGAGTCCGTCGGGTGAATCCGGTGGTCAGCCGCCGGGCGCCAGGAGCACCGGCACGGCCATCGTGTGGATCCGTGAGCCGTCCTGGGCGGACACCTCGTACACCTCGACGGTGCCCCGCTGCTCCCGGGTGGTGTGCCAGCCGACCACCACGCGGTAGCCACCCCGGCAGCCGCTGCCGCAGCCGGCGGTGCCGAACGCGGTGGCGACCTCCCGGCCGGCGGCGTCCAGCACCCGGACGCTCACCGTGGCCTCGAACACGTCAGCGGTGCCGGTGACGACGAGTGGGGTGGTGACCCGTTCCCCGTAGAGCGGGTCGCTGACCACGATCGGCGGCAGCAGATCCGGCACGTCCGCCCGGCCGACCGCGGCCGCGTCGCCGATGCGGACCTGACGCACTGTGGGGAACTGGGTGAGCGTCCACACCAGTTGCGCGTCGCGCAGTCGCCGCCGTGCCGGGTCCGCGACCGCCGGGACCCGCAGCGTCGCCACGCCGCCCGCGATCCGGGTCACCTCGACGCCCGCCGCGACGACAGTGGTCAGTCCGGCCGCGGCCTCGGCGCGCGTCGGCCCGGCGGCCAGCTCGGCGAGCGCCAGCCGGGACGTCGTGACGGTGGCCGGGCGGGTCCGTCGGGTCGGTACGAGGCGTCCGGCCCGGACCAACCACAGCTCGATCGTCACCGTGTCCCGGGTGCGGGCGGCGCCGGTCGCCGTCGGTGTGGCGCTGCCGGGCTGCGGCGACCGGGGCGGGTGCGCGGGCCGCGCCGGACCGGCCGTGGGGGAGGGCGCGGTGTCGGGCGGGACGGCGCTCGGCGAGCCGGCACCGGACGACGCCGCGGTGGGCGCGGGCCCGAGCGCTCCGGAGCGGGGAATGCCGCAACCGCCCACGAGCAGGGCGGCGACGAGGAAGGACGCGAGGCGGTGGCGGTTCACGCCGCACCGTCCGCCGGCAGCTCCAGCCGGAAGCAGGTGCCCACGCCGGGGCCGCTGTGCACCGTCAGCGCCCCGCCGAGCGCTGTGGCGTGTTCCCGCGCGATGGCCAGCCCGAGTCCGCTGCCCGGCGTGGCACGGGACGGGTCGACCTGGTGGAACCGGTCGAACACCCGGGACAGGTGCTCCGCCGGAATCCCCGGCCCCTGGTCGGTGACCGAGAAGGCGACCAGCGGGCCCGCCCCGGACACGGTGGCGCGGATCTCGCCACCGCCGTGCTCGATCGCGTTGGCGATCAGGTTGGCCAGCACCCGCTCCAGCCGGCGTCGGTCGGTGCGCGGCGTGACCGGGTCGCCGCTCACCCGTACCCGATCTGACCAGCCACGTGCCGTGACGATGCCGCGCAGCAGCGCCAGCGCGTCGACCGGCGCGACGGCGACCTGCTCCTGCCCGGCGTCCAACCGGGAGATCTCCATCAGGTCCTCGACCAGCCGGCGCAGCCGTACCACGTCGCCGACCAGCAGTCGGGCGGCCGGGCGGGCGTCGTCGGGAAGCTGGTCCAGGTGCTCGCGCAGCAGCGAGGCCGCGGCCACCAACGCGGTCACCGGGGTACGCAGCTCGTGCGCGACGTCGGCGGTGAACCGCCGCTCCCGGGCCTGCGCGGCGGACAGCGCCTCGATCTTCGCCTCCAGCGCCTCGGCCATCTCGTTGAAGGTCGCCGCCCAGACGCTGAACTCGTCGCGCCCGCGTACCGGAAGACGGGTGGCGAGCAGGCCCTCGGTCAGCGCGCGGGCGGCCCGGCTGGCCCGACCGACCGGCTCCAGCGTGCGGCGGGCCAGTGTGTGGCCGACCCCGGCGGCGAGCAGCACCACGAGCACCCACCCGGCCAGCAGGGCGGTGCGGAGTTGACCCAGGTCGGTGGCGACGTCGTCCTCCTCGGTGAGGACGTACAACTCGGCGACCGAGCCGGGAATACGCCCGCCGACCACCAGCAGCCGGGGACGTTCGGTCGACGGGGAGCGCTGGTAGCCGAGGTGACCCGCGGCGACGCTGGCCCGCAGCCGGGCGCCGAGCTGCGGGGCGTACGCCGGGTGCGAGGCCTGCGGCGGGCCGTCGACGAGCACCACGTGCCGGCCGCTGGCCTCGAAGCTGGTCAGCAGCTCGGTGCTGCGCTGCTCGGTCAGCGGGAGGAACTGCCCGGCGAGGACGAGCTGGTAACGGGCGTCGGCGGCGGCCTCGTGCAGCGACGCGTCCCACCAGGACTGGCGGAGCAGCAGTCCGGTCCCGCCGGCGAGCAGCCCGGCCGAGACCCCGGCGACCACGACGAACGCGATCGTCAGCCGGCGGCGCAGGCGACCGGGGAACACCGCTGGTACGACCACGGCCGCCCTCCCGTCAGCCCGCCGTCAACTTGTAGCCGGCGCCACGGACGGTCCGGATCAGCAGTGGCCGCGCCGGGTCGTCCTCGACCTTGGCGCGCAACCGTTGCACGGCGACGTCGACCAGTCGCGAGTCGCCGAGGAAGTCGTGGCCCCAGACCAGCTCCAGCAGCAGTTGCCGGGTGAAGACCTGACCGGGGCGGCGGGCCAGCTCCCGCAGCAGGCGGAACTCGGTGGTGGTCAGCGCCAGTTCCCGGCCGTGCCGACGGACCACGAAGCCGCCCGGATCGATCTCCAGGCCGCCCACCTCGACGACTGTGGACGTGGTCGGCTCGCCCACCCGGCGCAGCACCGAACGGACCCGGGCCACCAGCTCGGGCAGGTCGAACGGCTTGCGCAGGTAGTCGTCCGCGCCGCACTCCAGCCCCACCACCACGTCGATGGTGTCGGTGCGCGCGGTCAGCATGAGGATCGGCACCGCGCTGGTACGCCGGATCTCCCGGCAGACCTCCAGCCCGTCCATGCCGGGCAGCATGAGATCGAGCACGATCAGGTCGACCGGACCGGCGCGGAAGGCCGCCAGCGCCTGCCGCCCGTCGACGGCGGTGTCGACCCGGAAGCCGACGCGGCGCAGACCGAGAGCGGTCGCCTCCCGGATGGAGGCGTCGTCCTCGACGACCAGCACGCGGCCCTCCATCACCTGAGGGTAGACCCGCCGCCACTGCCCGCAGTCCTGGCGAAACGGTCGGTATCGGCGTCCGGCCGGCCCTTCGAGTCGGACCGTCCAACCGCTACGGTCAGATGATTTTCGGCACCCCGCCGAACCAGTTCACACGAGAGGGCACGACGTGCAACGTCATGGCTGCGTGATCCGACTCCGTCCGGAGCAGCGGGAGACCTACCTGCGGCTGCACTCCGCGGTGTGGCCGAGCGTCGAGAAGACGCTGCGCGAGGCGAACTTCCGCAACTACACCATCTTTCTGCACGGCGACCTGCTCTTCGGCTACTACGAGTACGTCGGTGACGACTACGAGGCCGACCAGCGGTTGATCGCCGCCGATCCGCAGACCCAGGAGTGGTGGAAGCTGACCGACCCGTGTCAGGAGTCGATCGCCGAACCTGGCTCGGGGGACTGGTGGGCCCCGATGCGGGAGGTCTGGCACCTGACCGACGAGGCGGTCGGAGAGGGGTGACAACCCGGCCCCCGTATTGAAGACTATCTTCATCTCGCCGAGATGGATCGGTCAATCTTTACGGAGGAAGCGTGGTCACGAGAAGAGCCCTGCTCGTCGCCGCCGGCGCGGCGGTGGTCGGTGCCGCACCGCTGGCCGGCCCGGCCGCTGCCGCGTTGCCGGAGCTGGACATGGAGGCGCTGATCAAGGCGGCGCAGATCGACCCGCGTCGGCCGGACACCGCGCTCACCGCGGGCGCCAGGGACAGCGTCCTGCTGGTGGAGCGCGCACTTGAGGCGAGAGGGCTGCTGTCGTCGGCGTACGTCGACGGGCACTTCGGCACCAGCACGGTCGCCGCGTACGCGGCGTACCAACGGTCCCTCGGCTACACCGGCCTCGACGCGACGGGTCTTCCCGGTCCGTCGTCGCTGCGCTCGCTCGGCGAGGGGCGCTACACGGTGGTCAGGGCGATCTCGCCCGGCAGCGTGGTGACACTGCGCGGTGCGCAGGTCAACACCCGCACCAGGTCGATGTTGTTCGAGGCCGAACGCCTCCTCGGTCGTCAGCTCGTTATCACCCAGGGCTCGTACAGCAGCGGTGTGGGCGCGTCCGCCGGAACGCACGACGGCGGCGGGGCGCTCGACCTCTCGGTCAGCAACCTGTCCTCCGCCGTCCGGACGGACATCCTGCGCCGACTGCGCACTGTCGGCTTCGCCGCGTGGCTGCGCACCCCCGAGCAGGGGGACTGGGGCTACCACATCCACGCCATCGCGCTCTCCGACACCGACCAGTCGACGGGCGCGCAGAACCAGGCGGGAGACTATTACCTCGGTCGTAACGGCCTGGCCAACCGGGGTGCCGACGACGGGCCGGTGGTCAGTCCCAAGCGGACCTGGGAGGAGTATCAGCGCGCCCTGGGATGAGGGTGGTCAGCCGTGAAGGGTTCTCCAGACGGCCCAGTCGCTGGCGGCGCGCAGGCTGGCCCGGTTCCGGGCGCCGGCGTGGACCTGCGTGCCGACGGGCGCGTGACCCGGCTCGTGGTCACCACTGGTGGGCCACGTCGAGCACGATCCGGCTGTGGGTGCCCGGTCCGGCGAGCACGAGCACGCGGAACGGCAGCCGGGCCCGTACGCCGACCGCGAAGGTGCTGTAGCCCTCGAAGCTGCCGCCGAACACGATGTCGCGCAGCGTCGGGTAGCGCAGCAGGTTCGCGACGTGCTCACCGACCGCGTAGGGCACGGTTGCCTGGTGTTCGTCGTCGTAGCCCGGGGCCCGCAGCGAGACGCGCAGCAGCGCGCCCCCGGCGGTGTACGGCGACAGGGGCAGCCCCTCGCCCTCGGTCCACGTCTCGCCGTAGCCGATCGCGTAGCCGTCGACCGGGCCGGCGAACTCGAACACCACCCGGTCGTAGCAGTCGTGCCGTCCGGTGCGTACCTCGGTCAGCGGGGCGGTGCTCAGCGCGCCGGCCGCTTTCTCCGCGCTGCCCCAGGTGATCCCGCAGTACGGCGCCGTGGTGGTGCCGGCCGCCGCGGTGCTGGCACCCGCGCCGGCGACCAGCCCGGCGAGGACGACCGTCAGCGCGGTCAGTGCGCTCCTGATCCTCATCGTGGTTCCTCCGTTCGGTGGTCGGGGCCACGTCGCGGCGACGGCGCCGGTGACCCTCTGCCGCCACCGTCGCCCCACCCCGGCACGGGAGTTTCGCCGTGGCGTAACCGCCGGGTAACAGCCGCCGGCGGCCGCGGCTGAGGGCGCAGTCGGACTTCCGACTGCGGATACGGAGCGAGCGCCTGATCGCGGACAGACGAGGTCTTCCTCCAGTCATAGCCTCCATTGCCGACGGACCGCGTGCGACGCACGCCGACGATCCGCGAAGACCGAAACGGGGGAGGAATACTGTGCGCAATTCCAGCGGGCGAAGGCTCGCGACCGTACTGGTGATCACAGGGTCTCTTGCCATTCCTGGCGGGGTTCCGGCCCGGGCCGCCGCCGCGGAGACGGCGGTGTGTCCAACGCCCGGCGCTCTTGTGGCCGCTCTGCGGGACGATCCCCTCACCGACGAGGCGGCCGGCAATCCGGCAGTGCTGGAGGGCGTGAGCTGCGCCCTGCCCTGGGCCACCGCTGTCGTTCCGGCGGAGGGCGAGTACGACGCCTCGTTCGTGCTGTTCCGCTACGAGGACGCGGGGCAGCGATGGCAGCCACTCAACGTCGGTTCGGGCGGGGTCTGCGACGAGTCGGTGCCGGCCGAGATCGCGGCCCAGCTCGACGGATGCCAGTTGAACGACCCCGGGGACGAGCTGCCCGACGACGATCCGGTGGAGGAGACCGAGGAGCCCTCGGCGCCCGAGGCGTCCCAGGGCTCCGACGGCGGCTTCTCCACCCTGGCCTCGTCGATCGGCGGGTCGATAACCCGTGCCGAGGTCATGCAGCGCGCCCAGGGTTGGGTCGACCATCAGCCCGGCCCGTACAGCCAACGTGCGTTCTCCTGGGATCCCCCGCGCACCCGCAAGTACCGGCGTGACTGCTCCGGCTACGTGGGCATGGCCTGGCACCTCAACGCCGACCCGAGCACACGGACGCTGCACCAGTTCTCGACCCAGATCAGCAAGGCGGACCTGCAGCCGGGCGACATCCTCAACCTCGCCGCGAAGCACGTCGTCCTCTTCAAGAGCTGGAAGACCGACCGCCGGCACTTCACCTACTACACCTTCGGGTCGACGCCGGTGAAGATCCGGACGGCGGCGATCGACGCCGGGACCATCGACAGCCACCGGGCCACCAGCTACGTGGCGCGGCGGTACACGAAGATCGTGAAATCCTCCACGCCGCCCGCCCCGCCGAAGCCGGCCGGCCGGGCAGCTCCGACGGTCGCGTACGACCAGGGCGACGGCACCATGCGGATGTACCGGTGGTTGTCCGATGGTGATTCGTTCAACCGCACCAGTGACTACGATTCCGGCGCGTTCCGGCTCAGCGTGGTGGGCGATCGGGTGGCGTCCGGTGATGTGGATGGTGACGGTCGCGACGACATCGTGATGGCGTACCAGCAGCCGGACGGGACGTTCTCCTACTACGTGTGGCGCAACGGTAATTCCGCTGCCCGGGTGTGGTACGACAGTGGGCCGTTCAATCTCGGTAATGTCGACGGCCGCCTCGTGCTCGGTGATTTCAACGGCGACCGTAAGGCCGAGCCGGCGATGGCCTACGACCAGGGCGACGGCACGATGCGGATGTACCGGTGGTTGTCCGATGGTGATTCGTTCAACCGCACCAGTGACTACGATTCCGGCGCGTTCCGGCTCAGCGTGGTGGGTGACCGGATGGCGTCCGGTGATGTGGATGGTGACGGTCGCGACGACATCGTGATGGCGTACCAGCAGCCGGATGGGACGTTCTCCTACTACGTCTGGCGCAACGGCAATTCCGCTGCCCGGGTGTGGTACGACAGTGGGCCGTTCAATCTCGGTAATGTCGACGGCCGCCTCGTGCTCGGTGATTTCAACGGCGACCGTAAGGCCGAGCCGGCGATGGCCTACGACCAGGGCGACGGCACCATGCGCACGTACCGTTGGCTGTCTGACGGTGATTCGTTCAACCGCACCAGTGACTACGACTCGGGCGCGTTCCGGCTCAGCGTGGTGGGCGATCGGATGGCGTCCGGTGATGTGAATGGTGACGGTCGCGACGACATCGTGATGGCGTACCAGCAGCCGGATGGGACGTTCTCCTACTACGTCTGGCGCAACGGCAACTTCGCCGCCCGGGTCTGGTACGACAGTGGGCCGTTCAACCTCGGTAACGTCGGCGGGCGCCTCGTGCTCGGTAACTGGTAGGCGTCGACCCCCTTCGGGCACGCCCACGGCGCGGCCTCCGCTGACCACGCGGAGGCCGCGCCGCCGTCTCGACAGCCGCCGGCCGCGCCGGTATGACGCTTCCGCTATGACACTCGTCGACTCTCCACGTCCTAGCATTGACACACATCAATGACCGGCGGCCGTGGGTCGCCGGGCGACCGCAGGGGAGTGCGCGATGGTTCGACGACAACTCAGACGTGTGGCGCTGGCCATGCTGGTGGCGACAGTGGCGGCGGCCGGGGTGCAGTTCGCCACCGGCGCTCCGGCCGCCGCCGTCCGGACGGTCTACTACGACGCGAGCCGCACCGGAGAGTTCCGCACCAACTTCGACCAGGCCGCGCAGATCTGGAACAGCCGGGTCAGCACCGTCCGGCTCCAGGCCGGCACCCCGGCCAGCATCACCATCTACGTCGATGACGGCTGGCCCCGCGCGCAACCGACCGGCCTCGGCTCGGGTCGGATCTGGATGGGCCGCACGGCCGTCAACCAGGGCTACGACCGCAACCGCATCGCCGCCCACGAACTCGGCCACATCCTGGGCCTGCCGGATCGCCGTACCGGCCTCTGCACCGACCTCATGTCCGGCAGCAGCGCCCCGGTCTCCTGCCGTAACGCCACCCCCAGCTCGGCCGAGGCGAGCCGGGTGAACTCGCTGTTCGCCGGCACCCTGGCCGCGCCGGCCAGCACGACGTACACCTGGGACGGCGCCTCGGACGTCGCCCCGATGGTGGTCGGCGGCCGGCCGGCCACGGAGAACTACCCCTTCATGGTGTACGTCTCCGGGTGCACCGGAACGCTGATCAAGGGCAACTGGGCGGTCACCGCCAGGCACTGCTCGACGCCGTCCTCGGTGCGGGTGGGCAGCGTCAACCGCACCAGCGGCGGCACCGTGGTCCGGGTGACCCGCGCTGTCAATCACCCGAGCGTCGACGTCAAGCTGCTGCAACTCGCCAGCTCGGTCAGCTACGCCCCGGCCCCGATCCCGACCACCTCCGGCGCGGTGGGCACCGCCACCCGGATCATCGGTTGGGGTCAGACCTGCGCGCCCCGGGGCTGTGGGTCGGCCCCGGCGGTCGCCAACGAGCTGGACACGTCCATCGTGGCCGACAGCCGGTGCTCGGGCATCAACGGCCCGTACGAGATCTGCACCAACAACACCAACGGCAACTCCGGCGCCTGCTACGGCGACTCGGGCGGACCGCAGGTGCGCAGCGTCAACGGGGTGTGGAACCTGATCGGCGCGACGAGCCGGGCCGGCAACAACAACTCCACCTGCGCCACCGGCCCGTCCATCTACGTCGACCTGCCCTCGATCCGCTCCTGGATCTCCACCCAGGTCGGCGGCCTCTGACCGGCAGCGACACCACGAGCCCGGGGGCGCGTCGGCGGCGCGCCCCCGGGCTGCCGTCCGCCGCTCAACCCGCCGAGTAGGCGCCCTCCCGGCGCGGAATCGCGTCGTCGTACGCCCCGACCGGCCCGCTGTAGCGGGCCCTGCCCTTCGGGTACGGCCAGGGGTTCGCGACACAGCCGTGCAGGCCCAGCGTCTGCTGCTGCATCACCGGCGCCGGCCGGCCCTTGCCCGGGCAGCGTTCGTGACCGAACCCGAGCTTGTGACCCACCTCGTGGTTGACCATGTACTGCCGGTAGGTGGCCAGGCTCGCGCCGTAGCCGGGCACGCCCTTGACCCACCGCGCCACGTTGAGGACCACCCGGGCCCCGTTGCGGCAGGAGGTGTAGCCCTCCGGTTGGTCCTGGCAGAGGGTGTCGCGGGTGCCGGGGGTCGCGAGGTAGATGGTGAAGTCGGTCGGGTCGTCGGCGCCGACCCGGCGCAGCCGCCACGCCCCGCCGGCCGTCCAGCCCCGTGGGTCGTTCAACGTCGCGGAGATCGCGCCGGCCACGTCCGCCACCGGCAGGCCGTGGATGTCGCGCTCCACGGCGACCCGGTAGCGCAGCAACCGGCCGGCGGTCCCGCTTCCCGGGGCCGTTTCGGCGCGGGCCACCGACCACCGGTTGCCGCCGGTGGCGGGGTAGCTGACCGGGACGGCAGGCGCGGCGCTGGTGGTGCGCGGGGCAGGCCTGGTCGACGGGGCGGACGCGGCGGGCACCGTGGACCCGTCGGACCATCCTCCGGCGCTGACGGGCTGCCCCGCGGCCGGTCCGGTGCAGCCGGTGAGCAGCGCCACCATCAGCAGCGACACCGCCGGGGCGGTTCGCCGCCGGCCGGTAACCTTCGTCCACATGTCTCTCCCCTCGGGCGTCGCACGGCGGCGGCGCAGGGAGGAAGACGGGTGACGGCGGCGAAAGGTTGAGGGGACCACGACTCAACCTTTCGCCGGTCTGACCCGTCTCAGGTGGTGTGGCACGGGGGAGGTTCCGCGGTGGCGCGCGATGACGCGGCGTTCGTCGAGTTCGCGCGGGCGGCGTCGGCGCGCCTGGTGCACGCCGCGTTCCTGATGACCGGCGACCACCACCAGGCCGAGGACGCCGCGCAGACCGCCCTGGTGCGCACCTACGCGTCGTGGTCGCGGATCCACGACGACGACGCCTACGGGTACGCCCGCCGCACCCTGGTCAACCACCTGGTGGACGGGTGGCGACGCCCGTTGCGGGAGTACCCGACCGACGAGGTGCCGCAGCAGCGGCGCGGTGACGTGGCCGACGAGGTGGCCACCCGACGCTGGTTGGTCGCCATCCTCGGCGCGCTCAGCCCACGGGAGCGGGCCATCGTGGTGCTGCGCTACTACTTCGACCTTCCGGAGGCGCAGGTGGCCCGGGAACTCGCCGTGTCCGTGGGCACCGTGAAGAGCACCAGCTCCCGGGCGCTGGAGAAGTTGCGGAGCGCCGCGCCCCGGACGGCCGACGAGGAGGCGCGCCGATGAACGAGCTGGAACGGCTCCGCCACGCCATGCGGGCGACAGAGCGGCCCGACGCCGTGCTCGATCTCGACATCGTCATCCGGAAGGGGCGGCGGCTGCGTACCCGTCGGCGGGTGGGCGCGGCCGCGGCGGCGACGCTCGCCGTCGGGCTGGCGTCGGCGGTCGTCCTGGTCGCTGTCGACGCGTCCGGGCCGGGCACGGGGGTGCCGTCCGCCGAGCGTCCGCCACCGGTCGCCGTCGCCCCGCCGTCGGTCGGTGTCTCGCCGACGACGCCGGAGCCGACGCCCCCGCCCACGGCGGCCCGCGACGTGCCGGCGCCGAAGACCCTGGGCCAGGTGATCGACAGTGGTGTGCGCTACGGCGTCGACCAGCGGGTCTTCTACGTCGTCCAGGTGTCGGTGCCCGGCGTGCCGAAGGTGACCATCGGGCTGGCCGCCGGCCGCCGCGCCCCGGACGGCTTCCTGACGACGGACATCCTGGTCAACGACGTCGAGGGGGCGGACCGTAGCGCGGGGTTCCACCAGATCGGCTACGACGAGAGCTCGTCGACGACGCCGGTGCCCACCTTTGGCTACTTCGTCGGCCCCGCCCACCGGGTCATCGGCACCGTGGACGGTCGACAGGTCGACGCCCGGCTGGCGCGCTGGAGCTTCGACAAGGAGGTGGTGATCTTCTGGTTCGACCCGACCGAGTTGAAACCGGGGCAGCGGCTGGACGGCATCGTCGCCCAGGACGCGCGCGGCCGCCGGCTCTGACGAGGCGTCGGCCGGACCTGCCGGTCAGGCCAGCCGCCGCTCGATGGTCACCGTCGTCCCCTCGGCGGTGGAGACCAGCCGCACGTCGCCGTAGGCGTTCATCAGCAGCGCGCCGCGGCCCCGGTCCATCGCCGGTCGGCGGTCGCGCCAGGTGCCGAAGTCCCGTACCGAGATCCGGATCAGGCCACCGCCGACCTGGACCCGCAGGCTCACCTCGGGGCGGCTGGGCCGCTGCGCGTGCTCCACGGCGTTGTTCATGGCCTCGGACGCGGCGAGCAGGAGATCCTCCAGCACGTCCGGGTCGGCGTCGAGGTCGCCCAGCGCCTCGCGGACGTCGCGACGCATCGTCGCCGCCGAGGTGGGCGCGGACGGGTAGGTCCAGCGGCGGTCCAGGACGTCGCCCAGACCGTCCGGGTCGTCCGGCGCCTGGGTGGCGGCGGACGGGGCACGGACGGGTTCGATCGCCGGGCCCGCGGCACCGGCCGGGGCGGGACGCGCGGTGGCCCCGGTGGCCGTCGGACCGTCGCCGCCGACCGTCGTGGTGCGGGAGCGGTCGCGGGCGCGCCGGATGCCGGCCCGGACCCGGGCGATCAGCTCGGCCGCCGCGAACGGCTTCACCAGGTAGTCGTCGGCGCCCAGGTTGAGGCCCTCCACGCTCGCCTCCCCGCCGGCGCGGGCGGAGAGCACCAGCACCGGCAGCCACCGGGTCGCCGGGTCGGCGCGCAGCCGGCGTACCAGGTCGAAGCCGTCCAGGACCGGCATCATCACGTCGGTCAGGACGAGGTCGGGCGGGTGGCTGTGGATCTCGTCGAGAGCCTGGCGGCCGTCGCTGACGGTCCGCACCCGCCAGCCCTGGCCGGTGAGCAGGCGGGTCAGGTACGCCCGCATGTCGGCGTTGTCGTCGGCGAGCAGGATCTCCGCGCCGGCCAGCTCGTCGACGGGCGCGACGGACGCGGGGTCGGGCTCGACCGGAGCGTCCCCCGGCGCGGTGAGCCACCCCATCGCCTCCGCGACGGCGGCGCGGGCCGCGTCGCCCCGTCCGTCCGCCGCCGGGCCGGCGAGCGGGTTGCGCCGGGCCGCCGACCAGGGCAACGTGACGGTGAACGTGGTGCCGACGCCCACCTGGCTCGTCACCCGGACGTCGCCGCCCTCCAGCCGGGCCAGCTCGTGCACCAGGGCCAGGCCGATGCCGGTGCCCTCGTGACTACGGGAGCGGGCGCCCCGTACCCGATGGAAGCGTTCGAAGAGTTTCGGCAGGTCCCGTTCGCCGATGCCGATGCCGGTGTCGGCGACGGTGAGGCGCAGCTCCTCGTCGTCGGCGTCGAGGGCGACCCGGATCCGACCGATGAACGTGTACTTCAGCGCGTTGGACAGCAGGTTCGTGACGATCCGTTCCCAGTTGACCGGGTCGACGGCGACCGGCCGGGGCAGGGGCCGGCAGCTCACCTCGAGGGTCAGCCCGGCCCGCTCGACGGCGGCCCGGAACACCCCGGCGAGTTCGGCGGTGAGCGCTGCCAGGTCGACCATCCGGGCGTCGCTGCGCGCGCGCCCGGCCTCCAGGCTGGAGAAGGTGAGCAGGCTGTTGACGAGCGTCAGCAGCCGGGTGCCGTTACGCCAGGCGGTCTCCACCCGCTCCCGCTGCGTCGGTGTCAACGGTGCTGTGGCGTCGGTCAGGGCGTCGCTGAGCGGGCCGAGGATGAGCGTCAACGGCGTACGGAACTCGTGGCTGACGTTGGCGAAGAAGTCGGTCTTCACCCGGTCCAACTCCGCCAGCGCCTCGGCCCGGCGCCGTTCCTCCTCGTACTCCTGGGCGTTGCGCAGCGCCACCGAGATCTGCTGGGCCAGGAGCTGGTGGAAGGACCGGTACGCCTCGTCGAGGCCTCGGCTGGGGCTGACCCCGGCGAGCAGCACCCCGAGCGGCTGGTCCTCGTCGGCCGAGGGCAGCGGCAGCGCCAGCGCGGTGCGCACCGGGTCGTCCCACGGGCCGGCCGGCAGTGTCAGCCGGTCGGCGACGTCGGTCACCTGGGCGGCCCGGCCCTCGGCAGCGTCGCGCAGCCCCCAGCCGCTGGCGACCGGACCCGGTCGGGTCAGCTCCACGCTGCCCGGCAGCGCGGTGGCCAGCCTCGGGTCGCCGCCGGCGACCCGCCGCAGCGCCGCGCCGTCGCGCAGGTAGACGGCGGCGAACGGGACGTCCAGCGGGTGGCCGCCGATCACGTCGAGCAGTCGAGCGGCGGTGGTGTCCACGTCGACGGTCCGGCCGTCGCCGAGCACTGACAGGTCGCGCAGCAGCCGCAGCCGGCGTTCACCGACGACCTGGTCGGTGACCTCGCTGCACACCGTCAGGACGCCGACCGTGCGACCGTCGTCGTCGCGGGCCGGCGCGTGCGAGACGCTGAAGTACGCCTCCTCGCGGTAGCCGGCCCGCTCCAGCAGCAGACGCAGCGCGGGCACCCAGCTCGCCACCCCGGTCGCCATGGCCTGCTCGATCAGCGGGGCGAGCACGTCCCAGCCCTCGGCCAGGGTCACCCGCACGTCGCCGCCGAGGGCTGCCGGGTGCTTGTCCCCGATCAGGGCGGAGTACGCGTCGTTGTAGAGCTGGGAGAAGTTCTCGCCCCAGAGCAGCAGCATGGGGTAGCGGGAGGAGAGCACCATCCGGACGGCGCTGCGCAGGCTCTGCGGCCACCCGTTCACCGGGCCGAGCGGTGTGCGGGCCCAGTCCAGCTCCGCCATCAACCGCCCGGTCTCACCGCCGCCGCTGAACAGGTCGGTGCTGGGTCGTGTCACGCTCGATCCGACCCCATCGCAAGCCCCCGTTTCCGGGCCTGATGACCCCTGCCGCATTACCTACCCATCCTGACACTTCTACTCACCTGTGCCGACGCCGGTACCCACCGTCGAACCGCTGGTGGTTCGGGACGAACGACCGATGCTGCGAACATCGATATCTGTAAGTGTCTCGGGTATCCCTCCGACCCCGAGGAGCCCCCATGAGAGGCAGAACGCTGAGCGCGGGAGTCGCGCTCGCCGTGTTCGCCACGATGACGGTGACGCTGGCCGCCCACCCGGTGACCGCAGCACCCACGACCGCGTCGACGCTCGCCCGGCCGATCGCCGCGACGGTGGCCGCGTTGGCCGCACCGGACATCTCGGTCACCAACGTCCAGGCGCACCTGACCCAGTTCAACTCCATCGCCAGCAGCAACGGTGGCAACCGGCGGGCCGGCTCGGCCGGCTACACGGCCTCGCTCAACTACGTCAAGAGCAGGCTTCAGTCGGCCGGCTACACGATCACCGAGCAGTACTGCTCCAGCTGCACCTACCCCTCGAACAACCTCATCGCGGAGTGGCCCGGCGGGCCGGCCGACCAGGTCGTCATGTTCGGCGCCCACCTGGACGGGGTCTCGGCCGGTCCGGGCATCAACGACAACGCCACCGGCTCGGCCACGCTGCTGGAGAACGCGCTGGTCCTGGCCGCGCGGAACCCGACGGTGACCAAGCGGGTCCGGTTCGCCTGGTGGACCGACGAGGAGCAGGGGCTCAACGGCTCCCGGTTCTACGTCAACTCGCTCAGCTCCACCCAGCGCGGCTACATCAAGGGCTACTACAACTTCGACATGGTCGGCTCGGTCAACGGCGGCTACTTCATCAACCGGGTCTCCTCGACCACGGCGGCGCCGCTGAAGGCGTACTGGGACTCGCTCGGTCTGCAACCGGAGGAGAACGTCGAGGGTCAGGGCCGCTCCGACGACTACTACTTCCAGCAGGCCGGCATCCCGACCTCGGGCTACGCGGCGGGCGCCAGCGCCCGCAAGACCAGCTCCCAGGCGGCGAAGTGGGGCGGCACCGCCAACGCCGCGTTCGATCCCTGCTACCACAGGTCCTGTGACACCACCGCCAACGTGAGCGCGACGGTGCTGAACCGGGCGGCCGACGGTGTCGCGTACGCGCTGTGGCAGCTCGCCGTGGGTGGTGGCAGCGGCTGCACCGGGGGCCAGGTGGTCGGCAACGGCGGCTTCGAGAGCGGCAGCACGCCGTGGACCGCGTCCTCCGGAGTGATCACCAACGCCAGCGGTCAGCCGGCCCGGACCGGGTCGTACAAGGCGTGGCTCAACGGCAACGGCCGAAGCGGCACCGAGAGCCTGACCCAGTCGGTGACGCTGCCGTCCGGGTGCGCCAGCTACACGCTGTCGTTCTGGCTGCACATCGACACCGCCGAGACCACCAGCTCCACGGCGTACGACCGGCTGACAGTGCAGCTCGGCTCCACCACGCTGGCGACGTACTCGAACCTGAACGCGGCGTCCGGCTACGTCCAGCGCAGCTTCAACGTCGCGGGCTCCGCCGGGCAGACGGTCACGCTGCGCTTCAGTGGCACCGAGGACTCGTCGTTGCAGACCAGCTTCGTGATCGACGACGTGACGTTGCAGGCCAGTTGAGCGCGTCGGGTGGGGCGTGCGTCGCACGCTCCCACCCGGCCTCTAGTCAGGTCCGTCTATCTCTGGTAGAAATCTTTCAAGGCCGGCCCCTGATTCGCAAAAATCCGCCTCACGCGAACGGGAGTGCCATGTCACCCACTCGATCCACCCTGCGCCGCCGCGTGCTCACGCTTCTCGTGGCCAGCCTGGCGTCGGTCTGTGTCACGTTCGGCCTGGCCGCTCCGGCCTTCGCCATCAGCCACTCCAGCGCCACGTCGCAGCTACGCGCCGCCGGCATCTCCTGGACCTCCAGCGGCAACTGCAGCGACCGCTACGTGTCCACCTGTACCTCGTTCGACGGGGTCCGGCAGGCCACCATCGACGGCATCATCACCTTCAAGCGGGCCAGTGGCTGCGCGATCACCATCACCGCCGGAACCGAGGTCGGGCACGCCTCGGGCACCTACAGCCACTGGAACGGCTACAAGCTCGACATCGCGCTGAGCACGTGCATCCAGAACTACATTTCGGCGAACTACACCTATGTCGGCTACATCTCCGGGTTCGGGTACCAGTATCGGGCGCCGTCGGGCAACCTCTACACCAAGGAGGGTAGCCACTGGGACATCCTCTTCTACACCTGCGGCGGCTGCTGACCGCGGATGTGCCGGGGTGCGCGGCGGGAGCTGACCGCGTAACCCGACAGGGGCGGGCCGCCGCCGGCACGTGCCGGCAGCGGCCCGTCGCGGGTCAGGAGAGCTGCGGGTAGAGCGCGGCGACGCCGCCGGGGAATCCGGCCTGCACCCGCCGGCTGACGTCGTCGGCCACGATCTCGTACGCGTCGGACTCGATGCCGTCGACGGCGATCCGGGCGATCTCGGCCGGGTCCGACTTGGGGCTGGTGATGGTCGCCGCCATGTCGGTGTCCAGGTAGCCGACGTGCAGACCGGCGACGCGGACGCCCCGCTCGGCGAGCTGGAGGCGCAGCGCGTTGGTCATCGCCCACTCGGCGGACTTGGCGGCGCCGTACGCCGCGTGCAGGGGGAAATTCACCCAGGAGAGCACGGAGAGGACGTTGAGGATGGTGCCGCCGCCGTTGCCGGCGATGACCGGCGCGAACGACCGGATCACCGACAGCGTGCCGAGGTAGTGGGTCTCCAGCTCCAGCCGGATCTGGTCCATGTCGCCGTCGAGCAGGTCCGTCCGGGTGTCGATGCCGGCGTTGTTGACCAGCAGGTTCACGCCACCGGCCAGCTCGGCGGCGGCGGCCACCGAGGCGGGGTCGGTGAGGTCGAGCCGGACCGGCGTCACGCCGGGCAGGTCCACGCTGTCGGGGTTGCGGGCGCCGGCGTAGACGGTGGCGCCCCGGGCGGTGAGTTCGGCGGCGAGGTGGCGGCCGAAGCCACGGTTGGCGCCGGTGACGAGGGCGGTGCTTCCGGAGATCTTCATGCCGGCCAGGCTATCGGGCTGACTTTTGTTAAGCAAAGTCAGATGGGTCACCAGGGCGACCGTCGGCGACGGGAATACGACCCGGATGCGACCGCACGGCGCCCGGTGACGACTCGTATCCTTTCCGCGAACATCCGAACGAGCCGAGAAGGGAGACGGTGTGAGCAACCAGGCCGAAACGTTGGAGTTCCAGGCCGAGGCGCGGCAACTCCTCCAGTTGGTGGTCCACTCGATCTACTCGAACAAGGACGTCTTCCTGCGGGAACTCATCTCGAACGCGTCCGACGCCCTGGACAAGCTGCGGCTGGCCACCCTTGTCGACAAGGACCTCGTCGCCGACACCGACGACCTGCACGTCGCCCTCGAGGTCGACCGGGACGCGCGCACCCTGACCGTGCGGGACAACGGCATCGGCATGACCCGGGACGAGGTCGTCCAGCTCATCGGCACGATCGCCAAGTCCGGCACCGCCGAGCTGCTGCGCCAACTGCGCGAGTCCGCCGACGCCCACGCCAAGCAGGACCTCATCGGCCAGTTCGGCGTCGGGTTCTACGCCGCGTTCATGGTCGCCGACCGGGTCACCCTGGTCACCCGCAAGGCCGGCGAGACCGGCGGCACCCGGTGGGAGTCCACCGGCGAGGGCACCTACTCGATCGAGGCTGTCGACGAGGCGCCGCAGGGCACCGCGGTGACCCTGCACCTCAAGCCCGCCGACACCGAGGACAACCTGCACGACTACACCGCCGAGTGGACGATCCGCCAGATCGTCAAGCGCTACTCCGACTTCATCGCCTGGCCGATCCGGATGACCGTCGAGCGGCCCGGCGCCGAGGGCGAGCCCGCCACCAGCGAGACCCAGACCCTCAACTCGATGAAGGCGCTCTGGGCGCGGCCCCGAGACGAGGTCGACGCCGCCGAGTACAACGAGTTCTACAAGCACGTCAGCCACGACTGGGCCGACCCGCTCGAGGTCGTGCACATGAAGGGCGAGGGCACCTTCGAGTACGAGGCGCTGCTGTTCCTGCCCAGCCACGCCCCGCTGGACCTGTTCTCCCCGCAGGGCCGCCGCGGTGTCCAGCTCTACGTCAAGCGCGTCTTCATCATGGACGACTGCGAGGCGCTGGTCCCCACCTACCTGCGCTTCGTCAAGGGCGTCGTCGACGCGCACGACCTGTCGCTGAACATCTCCCGGGAGATCCTCCAGCAGGACCGGCAGATCCAGATCGTCCGCCGCCGTCTGGTCAAGAAGATCCTCTCCACCGTCAAGGACCTGAAGGCCAACCAGCCCGAGCGCTACCGCACCTTCTGGACCGAGTTCGGCGCGGTGGTCAAGGAGGGGCTGATCGACGACACCGACAACCGCGACACCCTGCTGGACATCATCTCCGTCGCCTCCACCAACGACCCGGCCGAGCCCACCGACCTGGCCGGCTACGTCTCCCGGATGAAGGACGGCCAGAACGACATCTGGTACGCCACCGGCGAGTCCCGGGCCGCCATCGAGAACTCCCCGCACCTGGAGGCGTTCCGGGCCAAGGGGCACGAGGTGCTGCTGCTCACCGACCAGGTCGACGAGGTGTGGGTCGAGC
The DNA here is from genome assembly GCF_029626235.1 of Micromonospora sp. WMMD1120. Taxonomy (NCBI): domain Bacteria; kingdom Bacillati; phylum Actinomycetota; class Actinomycetes; order Micromonosporales; family Micromonosporaceae; genus Micromonospora; species Micromonospora sp. WMMD1120. The sequence continues at coordinate 5,149,400 of NZ_JARUBO010000005.1, forward strand.
GGGTCGGCACGTACGACGGCAAGACGCTGCGCTCGATCGCCAAGGGCGAGATCGACCTGGACACCGACGAGGAGAAGAAGCAGGCCGAGGCCGAGCGGGAGCAGCAACGGCAGGAGTTCGCCAGCCTGCTCGAGTGGCTGGGCACCACCCTGACCGACAGCGTCCGGGAGGTCCGGTTGTCGTCCCGGCTGACCACCTCACCGGCCTGCGTCGTCGGCGACGCCCACGACCTCACCCCGACGCTCGAGAAGATGTACCGGGCGATGGGGCACGAGATCCCCCCGACCAAGCGGATCCTGGAGATCAACCCGGGTCACCCGCTGGTGTCCGGGCTGCGCAAGGCCCACGAGCAGGGCAGCGATACCGCTGCCCTGACCGAGACCGCCGAGCTGCTCTACGGCCTGGCGGTGCTCGCCGAGGGCGGTGAGCTGGCCGACCCGGCCCGCTTCACCCGCACGCTCGCCGACCGTCTGGCCCGTACGCTGTAGTCGACGCTCCGGCCGACGGCCACCCGCCCAGCGGGAGCCGTCGGCCGGAACGGTCGACGCCCGGCGATGACGCCGTCAGGCCGCCGAGGCGGACGCCCGAGGTTCGCGCGGCGACCCCACCGCCCCGGCGGAGCGCGCCCAGCGCGACGCCGACACCGCCTCGCCCGGCCAGCCCGTGCGGCTCTCCGCCTCGACTGTCAACTCGACCGACGTGGGCGTGTCGCGGGCCAGCCGCAGCGACTGCTCCGCGCTGGTGCGGGCCGCGCAGGGCCAACCCTGGCCGGCGCACTGGAGGTTGCGGCAGTGGCCCTCGTCGTCCGGCTCGTGGGCGTTGAGCACGTCGATCGCCAACTGCCAGAGCAGCGGATCGGTCACGTCGTGCGGACGCTCGGTCGTGCGGCTCGGCCGGTTGCTGCTGTCGTCGGACATCGTGGGCCCCCCTCGTCAGGCTGTACCCGACAAGGGTCACCCGTGAGCCGCCGGCTAAACCGCCGACCTGCTGTGATGTGTTTCCGATCGCAGGAAATCCGGCCGTCAGTCCGGCAATAGCGGCATCTCGACCCCCGGGTCGCGGCCGAGCAGCACGGCCCGGGTCAGCGCCGCCGAGCCGAACCGGTCGCGGACCGCGTCGACGGCGGCGTCCAGTTCGGTCCCCGGGTCGGGGCGGAACGGGAGTTCCGGCTGGACCGGGTTGTCGTCGAGGTTGCCCACCGACACGCCGATCAGGGTGACGCCCCGCCTGTCGATCTCGGGCTGGGCTGCCCGCAACAACGCCCGTGCCGCCGCGAGCACCGGCGCCGTGTCCGCAGTGGCCTTTCCGATGGTGTGCGAGCGGGTGGCCCGGGCGTAGTCACCGAAGCGTAGCCGCAGCATGACCGTCCGCCCGGCCCGCCCCGCCGCCCGCATCCGTCGGGTGACCCGGTCGACGAGACCGGCGAGGGTCGCGTCCAGTTCCGCAGCGGAGCGCGGGGCCCGACCCAGCGCGTGTTGTGCGCCCATCGAGCCGCGTCGCCGGCCGACCTGCACCGCGCGCGGGTCGCGGTTGTGCGCCAGGGCGTGCAGGTGCCGGCCGGCGCCCGCGCCGAGCAGCGAGACCAGCGCCGCCTCACCCAGGCGAGCCACCTCTCCGACCGTACGGATCCGACGTTCGCGCAGCCTGGCGGCGGTGACCGGGCCGACGCCCCAGAGCCGTTCGACCGGCAGCGGATGCAGGAAGGCCACCTCGGCGTCCGGTGCGACCACCAGCAGCCCGTCCGGCTTCGCCACTGCACTGGCCACCTTGGCCAGGAACTTGGTGCGGGCCACGCCCACGGTGATCGGCAGGCCGACCTGTTCGCGGACCTCCCGGCGCAGCCGTTCGGCGATGTCGGCCGGCGGCCCGACCAGCCGGCGCAGACCGCTGACGTCCAGGAACGCCTCGTCGATGGAGAGCCCTTCGACGAGCGGGGTGGTCCGCCGGAAGATGTCGAACACCGCGCGGCTCGCCGCCGTGTACGCCGACATCCGCGGTGGCACGACTATCGCGTCCGGGCACAGCCGGCGGGCCTGCTGACCGCCCATCGCGCTGCGCACCCCGCGCGCCTTCGCCTCGTAACTGGCGGCCAGCACCACGCCACCGCCGACGATGACCGGCCGCCCCCGCAGGCGCGGGTCGTCGCGCTGCTCGACCGACGCGTAGAAGGCGTCCAGGTCGGCGTGCAGGATGCGGGCACCGGGCGACACGTACACATGTTCGCATGACGGCCGGTCGTCACGGCGGTGAGCTGCGCGAACGCCCGATCAGTCGAGGCAGAACTCGTTGCCCTCCGGGTCGGCCATGACCAGGTGGCCGGCGCCGAGCGGGGGAGCGGGCTCGTGTCGGCTCAGCCGCCGGGCGCCGTGCCCGACCAGCCGGTCGGCCTCCGCCTCCAGCGCCGCCATCCGCTCGTCACCCTGCAGCCCCGGGGCGGCCCGCACATCCAGGTGGACGCGGTTCTTGACCTGCTTACCCTCCGGCACCCGCTGGAAGAACAGCCGGGGCCGCGAGCCCTCGGGGTCGACCACCGCCGAGGCGTCGTTGCGCTTCTCCGGTGGCACGCCCATCGCGTCCAGTGCCTGCTCCCACGACGCGAACCCGCCCGGCGGGCCCTGCATCTCGTAGCCCAGCGCCTCGGCCCAGAAAGTCGCCAACCGGGCCGGGTCGGCGCAGTCGATGGTGATCTGCACGTCGCGTACCACCGCGGCCTCCTGCCTGCTGATCTGATCGGTCATGGTGCCAGCCTGCCCTGGGCATCTGACAGTTCGGGCCGGACGGTGAAGTGTCGCACCGACACCGAGCTGCCGTCCGGTGCGGTCCACGAGGCCGTACGGGTCCCGGTGTGGTGCCACCCGGTGCGTTCGTAGAGAGCGACGGCCGCCGTGTCGCCCACCGCCACCTCGAGAACCAGGTCCGTCGCACTGTCGGTCGCCCACTGCCGGGCTCGGGCCAGCAGCGCACCGCCCAACCCCGTTCCCCGGGCGGCCGGCGACACGAAGAGGCGGGCCACCTCGGCGGTCGGTCGGGCGGACCGCCCCTGCGCCGGGGCGGCAACCCGATGCACGGCGATGTGCCCCACGATGGCGCTGGCGGCGTCGACGGCGACCCAGGCGCGTGTCGGGCGCGGCTCGCACAACCAGCGGCGCGGGTCGACGGGCCAGTTCATCGGGTACCCGTCGAGCCGGTGCACCTCGGCGAGCACCGCGACGCATTCGTCGAGGTCGGCGTCGTGCCGACGGCGGATCAGAGGTGGGCTCACAGCTCGTCGAACGGGCGGGCGTAGCGGAACTCGCCCCGGATCGACCTCCGCCAGGCGTGCATCGGACGGGCCATGAAGTACTGCGGGCCCCACGGCTGCGGCGGCGTGACGCCCAGCTCGACGGCGGGCCCGAACCCGAAACGCGGGTAGTAGTCGGGATGCCCGAGCAGCACCACGAGAGGCTCCTCGCGGGCGTCCGCCGCGCCGAGCACCGCGTGCATCAGGGCACTGCCGACGCCGCGCCGCTGCCACTGCGGCAGCACCCCGAGCGGGCCCAGGCCCAGCGCCACCGGCTCACCGCCCACCCGGCCGCGGGTGGCCACCACGTGCCCCACCACCTGGCCGTCCGGATCGACAGCCACCAGAGAGTACGCGGGCAGCCAGCCCTCGTCGGCCCGCAGCGCGTCGACGAGCGTCGCCTCCACCGGCACGCCGCCCCCGCCGTCAGTGGTGGCGAAGGCGGCGGAGTGCACCGCCCGGATCGCGTCGACGTCGGCGGGTGTCTCGCGTCGGATCAGCACCGCGCCACGATACGGCCGCGCCCGCCGGGGTCTCCACGTGTTTATCGCACCGCCGCACGGCGACGCGGTCGCCTCGCCCCGGTGCCCGGCCGAGGCTCAGCCGACGGCGGTGGCGGACGGTGGGGCGGTGCCGCCCCGGGGCGCCTCCGGCGCCATCAACCGGATGATCTCGGCCTGGTCGGCGGGCGACGGCAGTCCCCATCCCGGCCGGTAGCCGTACACCTGGTGCAGTGGGGTGGAGCCGGTGCGGCCGTCCAGGATCTCGACGGCGTCGGTGTCGATCAGGCCGGGGTGTTCGACGCCGCACGCCTCGGCGACCTTGGTCAGGTCCCGGCGCAGCGTGGCCAGGTAGTTGGCGGCCCGGACCGACTTCAGTGCCGGGTCCAGGCCCCGGGCCAGCCAGGCGTTCTGCGTCGCGACGCCGGTCGGGCAGGTGTCGGTGTGGCACTTCTGCGCCTGGATGCAGCCGATCGACAACATCGCTTCCCGACCGACGTTGACCAGGTCGCAGCCGAGCGCGAACGCGACTATGGCGTTGTCCGGCAGGCCGAGCTTGCCGCCCCCGACGAACACCACCTGCTCGTGCAGGCCGCGCTCGGCGAAGACCTTGTAGACCCGGGAGAAGCCCTGCTGGAACGGCAGCGACACCGAGTCGGTGAAGATCAGTGGCGCGGCGCCGGTGCCGCCCTCGCCGCCGTCGATCGTCACGAAGTCGACGCCCCGGCCGGTGTCGCGCATCAGCGTGGCCAACTCCTGCCAGAACGTCAGATCGCCGACCGCGGACTTGATGCCGACCGGCAGGCCCGTCTCCGCGGCCAGCAGTTCCACCCAGTCGAGCAGGCTGTCGCAGTCGGAGAACTCGGCGTGCCGGGAGGGGCTGACGCAGTCCTGACCGGCCGGGATGCCCCGGGTGGCGGCGATCTCGGCGGACACCTTCGCCCCGGGCAGCAGACCGCCGAGGCTCGGTTTGGCGCCCTGGCTCAGCTTGATCTCCAACGCGCGTACGGGCGCGCCGGCGACCAGGTCCTTCAGCCGGTCGAGGCTGAACCGGCCGTGCTCGTCGCGGCAGCCGAAGTACGCGGTGCCGAGTTGGAAGACCAGCTCACCGCCGTTGCGGTGGTACGGCGACAGACCGCCCTCGCCGGTGTTCTGCAGGCACCCGGCGAGCGCCGCGCCCTTGTTGAGCGCGGCGATGGCGTTGCCGGAGAGCGAGCCGAAGCTCATCCCGGAGATGTTCACCACCGACTCCGGCCGGAACGCCCGGGGTCGTCCCCGGGCCGCGCCGAGCACCTTGGCGCAGGGCAACCGCACGTCGTGCCCGGCGGTCGGCGTGGACGGCGGCACGGCCCGGCCGAACGTGCGGTGCTTGATGATGGGGTAGCCGGGGGTGTACTCGATGTCGTTGTCGGTGCCGAACCCGAAGTAGTTGTTCTGCCGCTTCGCCGACGCGTACACCCAGCGGCGCTGGTCCCGGGTGAACGGCCGCTCCTCGTTGTTGCCGGCCACGATGTACTGCCGCAGCTCCGGGCCGATCGACTCGAGCAGATAACGGGCGCGACCGAGCACCGGGAAGTTGCGCAGCAACGCGTGGTCGCGCTGGATCAGGTCACGCGCGGCGAGCGCCGCGAGGGCGGCGGCAGCGGCGGGTACGGCTCGACGGGCCCAGGTCATGTCGGGGACTCTTTCCGCCCACGCGGCGGCTCAAACCGGCAGTGCCGCGTACCCGCTGGTGGTGGGCCTGGCGGCGGCGCGGGCCGGACCCGCGCCGCCGCCGGTGCAACCTCAGCGGTGTCGGTACGACTGGCGGACCGACCCACCGACCAGGACGCACCACGTGCTCGTGCTGACCTTGCCGTTGCGGGGCAGGCCGTGCAGCGCCTGAAGGTCCTGCACCGCGGCCCGGGTGGCATGGTCGTACGCCCCGGTGACGGTGACCGCGTACCCCTTGGTGGCGAGCATCTCCTGCACCGCGGTGACCGGCGCTCCGGTGGCGTGCTGGTCCAGCTCCGGCGCCAGGGTTTCCCAGGTCGGCGGGGTGAGCGTGGCGTCGACGTCCACCGGGATGCCGTTGCGGGCCTGCCAGTCCTGCACGGCGGCCACCGTCGCGGCGTCGAACGTGCCGCTCACCGTCACCGCGTAGCCCCGCTGCACGAGCAGGTGCTGCACCACCCGGACCGACGGGGAGTTGACGAAGCGCCACAGGTCCGGCCAGCGACGGGCCGGCACGTCACCGAGCGCGGTGCCGAGGGCGGCGTGCACCCGCCGGCGCAGCTCCGGGAACTGCCGGTAGAAGGCGGCGCCCGGGCACTCGGTGGTGCGGAAGTCCCAGTGGCCGAAGATGTCGTACGCGTGCAGCCCGTACTGCCGGCAGATCGCGACGCAGAGCTTGACGAGTGAGTCGGTCAGCGCCTCCGGCGGCGTCTCGGTGACGTAGGTGCCCTCGTTCTCGATGCCGATGGCCCGTCCGTTCTCGCCTGGGCAGTGCGCCGCGATCATCTGCCGGTCGCCGGCTTCGAGGCGTTCCAGGCTGCCCCGGCGGCCCTCCAGCACGTAGCCGCCCCGGCTGACGGTGAAGTGCTGGCCGGTGTCCGACCAGCCGTTGCCGTCCATGTGCAGGTCCTGGCAGTCGTGGGCCAGCTTGACGGCCTGCTCGCGGGAATAGTCGGTGACGTTCGGAAACGCCATGTGGTGCACGATGATCTTGTTGGTGGCGATCGCGCTCACCGACAGCGGGTCCTTCGGCGGGCGGGCCGCCCACTCGTCGCAGCTGATGATCCAGTCCAGGTCGGTGCCCGGCGCGGCCTGGGCCGTGCCGGCGAAGGCGAGTTCGCTCCCGACGACGGCGACGGTGGCGGCGCCGAGACCGGCCCGCAGCAGCGTCCGGCGGTCCAGTTCGGAACGATCGACGTGCATCACATCTCCTCCTGCGGCCGACGGCGGGGGTGAAAAGTAACTCCAATGGCCGCACGCTCAACGAAGAATATTGCCAACCACCCTCGCGCGCCAGACCCCGCCCGGCACGAGTGGGCGGCGTTTACCGGTCGCGCCCGACCACGAAGGTCGGCTAGCCTGACCGCCGATTCGGGGGTGGACCATGAAGCTTGGTGAGGCGCTGGCAGATCGCGCCGAGGCGGTACGACGGGTCGAGCAACTGCGGACCCGGATCAACGGCAGCGCCCGCTACCAGGAGGGCGAACTGCCCTCGGAGGACGCCGCCGCGCTGCTGACCGAACTGGACCAGGTCCTCGACGACCTGGAGACGCTGATCCGGCGGATCAACCGGACCAACGCCGCCGTGCCGGTCGACGGCGTCGGCACGCTCACCGACGCGTTGGCCCGGCGCGACGTCCTGCGGTTGCGGCACTCCGCCGTCACCGCCGCCGCCGACGCGGCGGCCGGCAGTGGACGCGGCCACGTGACCCGGCAACTCCGCTCCGAGCTGAAGATGCTCGCCGCGCTTCCGGTCGCCGAACTCCGTGCCCGCGCCGACGGGCTCGCCCGGGACCTGCGCGAGCTGGAGGTACGGATCCAGCGCACCAACTGGGAGGCCGACCTGCTGGACTGACCGAGGCGGGAAGCACTGTGGAGCAGGTAGCCGTCGTGGAGGCGTGTACACCCAGGGTCGGGCTGTAATCCCGACACCTCTCCTGGCGCGCGGTGGGCAGCGCGGGGTTCGACTCCCCACGGTACGACGCAGCCCCGCACCGAGGACAGGTGACGCCGCAGCACGCACCACACATCACCACGTACAGATCCACGACGGCGAGGGTGGGCTCGGGGCACTCCACAGCCGCGGGTCGGCGTTTCCCCGCGAGTCACGCTGGGTAGGTCGGGACCGACCAACCCGACTGTCCCGCGTAGAGGAATGACCAATGAGTGACAAGGTCAGCGACGCGGTGGGCGACGCCCTCCGCTCGGTGATGCTCTTCCTGCCCAAGGCCGTCGCCTTCGTGGCGATCCTGGTGGCCGGATGGCTGATCGCCAAGGCCGTCTTGAAGATCGTGGAAAAGGTCCTGGAGCGGGTGGGCTTCGACCGCGCCGTCGAACGCGGCGGCGTCCGTCGGGCGTTGAGCCGCTCCCGGTACGACGCCAGCGACATCGTCGCGAAACTCGTCTACTACGCGGTGCTGCTGTTCACCCTGCAACTCGCCTTCGGCATCTGGGGTCCCAACCCGATCTCCGACCTGCTCGGCGCGGTCATCGCGTGGCTGCCCCGCGCCTTCGTCGCGATCGTCATCGTCGTGGTCGCCGCCGCCATCGCCAGCGCGGTCAAGGACATCATCAGCGCGGCGCTCGGCGGCCTGTCGTACGGTCGGGTGCTGGCGAACATCGCCTCGGTGTTCATCCTCGGCCTCGGCGTCATCGCCGCGCTGAACCAGATCGGGGTGGCCACCGCGGTCACCACCCCGGTGCTGATCGCCGTGCTGGCCACCATCGGCGGCATCCTCGTCGTCGGCGTCGGTGGTGGGCTGATCCGTCCGATGCAGAGCCGGTGGGAGGGCTGGCTGACGCGCGCCGAGCGGGAGTCGCGGCTGATCGCCGAACACGCCGAGGCGTACCGGGCCGGACGCCGCGACGCCGAGGCCGAGCTGGCCCGCGCGTCCACCGCCGGCAGCGCGCCGGCCGCCGCGCCCGCCGCGCCGTCGTTCGCCGACCCGGAGGCCACACAGATCGTGACCCGACCGGTCGACGCCGACACGACGCAGGTGGTCGGTCGACGCGACGACGCCGACACGACGCAGGTGGTCGGTCGACGCGACGACGCCGACACGACGCAGGTGGTCGGTCGACGCGACGACGCCGACACCACGCAGGTGGTGGGTCGGAGCGACGACGCCGACACGACCCAGGTGGTGAGCACCGGCGGTGTGGTGCCCGGTCAGCGCGTCAGCGACGACACCGAGGCCACCACCGTCATCCCGCCGGTCGACAGGCGCTGACAACTCACGACGTCCGCGGGGCGGGGTCCGGTCCGGACCCCGCCCCGCGGACGTCGTCCGACGACCGCAATGCGCTGGCTGGCGCCGCGGCGAGCGTCTAGCATCGCGGCATGACCTGGCGACATTGATCCCGCACCCGATCCCGTGGGCCACCGCGGGCACCGCACGTCCGGTGTCCGTCTCCGCTCCCACGGGAAGGTCCCATGATCCAGCTCGCCACCCGCGTTCCCGACCCGGCGGTCCGCCGGCTGACCACCACCCTCTACGGGTACGCGTTCTTCAGCGACGTCGTCCTGCTCTACCCGCTGTACGTGGTGTTCTTCGCCGACACCGGGCTGTCGGTGGGGCAGATCGCGTCGCTCTTCGTCATCTGGTCGGCCGCCGGCATCCTGTTCGAGGTGCCCTCCGGCGCGTGGGCCGACGTGGCGTCGCGCCGACTGCTGCTGTGCCTCGCCCCGCTGGTGAGCGCTGCCGGCTTCGCGCTCTGGGTGCTGGCACCCTCGTACCCCGCCTTCGCTCTCGGTTTCCTGCTCTGGGGCGCCGGCGGCGCGCTCGCCTCCGGCGCCCTGGAGGCGTTGGTCTGGACCGAGTTGGACCGGCTCGGCGCCGCCGGCCGGTACGCCCGGGTGCTCGGGCGGGCGCGGACGGCGGGCGTGCTGGGGGTGGTGGTCTCCGGGGTGCTCGCCGGTCCGGTGCTCGCCGCCGGGGGCTACCCGGCGGTGGGCGCGGCGAGCGTGCTCGCCGGCCTGCTCGCCGCGGCCGTCGCCGCCCGGTTCCCGGAGCACCGACCGCCGGCCGGAGTCGTCAGCGCAGTCGCCGACCCGGACGACGACGGGGACCTGGGATGGTGGGACACGCTCCGGGCGGGGGTGGGGCAGGTGCGTGAGCGTCCGCCGGTACGGTCCGCCGTGCTGCTGGTCGCCGTGGTCGCCGCCGACTGGGGCGCCCTGGACGAGTACACCCCGTTGGTGGCCCTGGACACCGGGGTCGGTGCGCAGGCCGTACCCCTGCTGCTCCTGCTGCTCTGGGCCGGGGTGACCGTCGGTGGGCTGCTCGCTCCGGTGGGGGAGCGGTGGGGCGTCCGGGGGTACGCGGCGCTGCTGGCCCTGGTCGGCCTCGCACTGGCCGGCGGCGCGCTGCTGCGGCACCCGGCGGGGTTCGTGCTGCTCGCGGTGGCCTTCGGCGCGGCGCAACTGGCGACAGTGCTGGCCGACGCGCGACTCCAGGCGCGGATCACCGGCGACAGTCGCGCCACCGTCACATCGCTGGCCGGGATGGCCACCGACGTGCTGATCATCGTGACGTACGCCGGCTACGGCCTGCTCGCCACGGTGGCCGGCAACGCGGTGGCGTTCGCGCTGACGGCCGCGCCGTACCTGGTGCTGGCCCTGGCGCTGCTGACCCGCCGGCGGCGTCGGGCGGCCGTGCCCACCGGTGTCGCCGCAGCGCTGCCGGCCGGCCCGGACTGACGCCCCTCAGGGCTGGTCGCCGTCGAGGTAGACCCACCGGCCGTCCTCGCGGACGAACCGGCTGTGTTCGGTCAACGTGCCGGGCCGGCCCGCGTCCCGGTAGTGAGCGTGGAACGTCACGGTGCCGGCGGTGTCGAACAGGCCACCCCGCTCGGTCCGCACGATCTCCAGGCGGGTCCAGCGCTGCCCCGGGTCCAGGTCGAGGGAGGTGGGCCGGGTCGACGAGTGCCAGCTGCGCAGCAGGTAACCGGAATCGCCGAGGGCGAACGCGCTGAACCGGGACCGCATCAGGGCCTCGGCCGTCGTCGGGGCGTCGCCCGCGTGCATCGGGCCGCAGCAGTCCGCGTACGCCCGGCCGGAGCCGCACGGGCACACCCGTCCCGTCGTCGCGTCCGCCCGCCGGCGTCCCGCACCCTTGCCCACGTCGCTATCCTGCCGCACCAGCCCCGGGGCCCGGGTCGGAGCCCCTGCGCCGCAGCTCGACCGGGGCTGGGACACACGCCCTAATCCAGCGGCACCGGCAGCGGCACGGGCCGCTTGGCCACCCGGTCATCGCCCGACGACCGGCCGCGCAGGTGCCGGACCAGCCAGGGCAGCAGGTGCCGGCGGGTCCAGGCCAGCTCCGCGCCCCACACCTCACCCCGACGTCGCCGCACCGCCGTCGGCAACGGCCGCGTCCAGGAGTCGTCGAACCCGGGCAGACCCGCCGTGTACGCCAGGGCCGCGGCGATCCGCTCGTGTCCGGCGCTGTTGGCGTGCAGCCGGTCGTCGCTCCACAGCCGGGGATCGGAGGCGACGGGGTGGGCGCCCAGGTCGACGAGTGTGGCGCCGGTCCGCGCGGTGGCGGCCCGCAGCGCCTCGTTGAGCGCCAGTACGCGACCCCGGAGCGGCCGGGCCAGCGGCATCACGGGCGCCGGGTCCGGCATCGTGAACGTCAGCACCGTGGCACCCTGCTCGACGAGTGCCTGCTGCATCGCCGCGACATCAGCGGCGACCTTGCCCGCGTCGAAGGAGGGGCGCAGCACGTCGTTCATGCCCGCGACGACGGTGGCCAGGTCGGGGGCCAGATCGAGGGCGGGCTGGAGCTGTTCGGCCCGGATCAGCGCGGTGGTCCGCCCCCGGATGGCCAGGTTGGCGTACTCCAGGCCGCCCTGGGCGCGGGCGACCGCCAGGGCGAACCGGTCGGCCCACCCCCGGTAGCCGCCGAGACCGTCCGGGTCGTCGAGCCCTTCGGTGGTGCTGTCGCCGATCGCCACGTACCGCTGCCACATCACCCGCGCGAGGCTAGCCCCTCGTCGACCCGGGGTGGACCGCCGGTCACCTTCCTCTCCGCGCGCCGCTGAACGCCCGGGGCGGGCCTCAGAGCCAGCCGGAGCGGCGGAACAGCCGGTGCAGGGCCAGGGCCGTGAGCGCCATCAGGGCCAGGGCCGCGGCGTAGCCGTAGCGCCAGGCCAGCTCCGGCATGTGGTCGAAGTTCATGCCGTAGATGCCGGCGATGCCGGTCTGCGTCGCCGCGATGGCCGCCCATGCGGCGATCTTGCGCATGTCGTTGTTCTGCTCGACGGCGAGCTGGGCCAGCCGCGACTGGACGATCGAGGTGAGCAGGTCGTCGTACGCGGCCACCCGGTCCACGGCCCGGCTCAGGCGGCCGTCGACGTCGACGAACCAGCGGTGCAGGGCGCGCGGCGGGCCGTCGGGTTCGAGCAGCGTACGCATCGGCGCCTGCAGTGGCAGCACCGCACGTTTGAACTCCACCACCTCCCGTTTGAGCTGGTAGACGTGCTGGATGTCAGCGCTGCGACCGCGGGCGAACACCGCCTCCTCGACCCGTTCCAGGTCCCGTTCGACGTGCCCGGCCACTTCGAGGTAGGAGTCGACCATGCGGGCGCAGACCGCGTACGCCACCGCCCACGGACCGGTGGCCAGCAGCGTCGGGCGGCCCTCCAGGTCGGCTCGGACACTGGTCAGCGCCCCTGCCGCCCCGTGCCGGACGGTGATGGCGAAACGGTCACCGAGCAGCACCATCACGTCCCCGGTGTCGATCACCTCGGAGGTGTCGGTCAGCTCGTCGTGCTCCACGTACCCGGCGGTGCGCAGCACCAGCAGCGTCACCGGCCCGTGGCGCTGCACGGTGGGCCGGTGTCCGTCGGCGAGCGCCTGTTCGACAGTCAGCTCGTCGAGGCCGAAGGTCCGGCCCACCGCGGCCAGCACCGCCGGGCCGGGGTCGTGCAGTCCCAGCCACACGAACGCGTCGCGACCGCGCCGGGTCCGGGCGTACGCGTCGGCGTAGTGCTGTCGGCCGGGCTCCCGCTGGCCGTTGACGTAGACGGCGCAGTCGACGACGGCGTCCGGGTTGGACCGGCGAGGGCCGGGGGAGTCGTCCTCGACGCGTCCGAGCAGTCGACGGGCCAGGGCGCGTACGCCTCGACCGGCCCGCTCCCGTACCACCGGCTGATCCACCCCGTGCCTCCCCGTCGCCAGCGCACTGTCACCGCATTCTGCCGAGCGGGCTCCGGCGCTCGACAGTGGGGCAGCGCGACTCAGGCGGTACGGGTGGCGAAGACGATGATGTTGTCGACGTAGTTGCCGGTCGCGGCGTCGAACCGGCCGCCGCAGGTGATCAGGCGCAGCCCGGCGACGTCCGCCGGGCCGTACACCAGTGTGCTGGGGAAGTTCTCCTTGGGGTACGCGCGCACCTCGTCCACCGTGAACGTGGCGACCCGCGCGTCGGCGCGGGTGACCTGGATCTGCTGGCCGGCGCTCAGGCGCCCGAGGTCGAAGAAGACCGCCGGCCCGGACGGCGCGTCGACGTGTCCGACCAGGACGGCGTTGCCGGCCTCGCCGGGGCTCACCCCGTGCCGGTACCAGCCGGCGAGGGTGGGCCGGTCCAGGGGCGGCACCTCCAGCACCCCGGCGGTGTCCGTGCCGACCGACACGACGTCGGCGTGGACGTCGATGGCGGGGATCCGCACCCCGACCGGCGCGGCGCGGGGCAGTGGCGCCAGGTCCGGCGGGGGTGCGGCGCGTCTCGGCGCGTCGGCCGGCGGTCGTGGCGGCCGGGGCGGGTCGGCGGTGAGGCCGACCGCGATCAGCCCGAGCCCGCTGACGCCGAGCAGGGCGACCACTGCCGGTAGGGTTCGCCGCCACCACACGTGGGTGTCTCCGTTCGCGGTCGTCGGGTGCCCGCGCCGGTGTGACCGACGCGGGCACCCGTCTCAGGGATGGAACGGCCGCCGATCAGGCGACAGTGGACACCGGACGACGCCGGCGGATCAGGATCACCGCGCCGGCGAGGGCGGTGCCGAGCAGCGTGCCGCCGGCGGCCAGGGCGCCGGTGTCGCGGTCGTCGCCTCCGGAGCCGGCCGGCGCCGCTCCGATCGGGGTGACGGTGAACGTGGCGGTGCCGGCCGGGCTGCCGTCACCGCAGGTCGCCGCCACCGTGTAGGTGCCCAGGGTGAATCCGGCGGTGAACAGTTCGGCGCTCAGGCCGCCGCCCGCGGCGGCCGTGGTGGATCGGACGTTCTGGTCGCGGTTGGGGCCGGTGACCCGGAAGAGGGCGTCGCCCGACTTCGGGTTGCAGGTCGTCGCGGTGAGCACGACGGTCCCGCCGACCGGTGTGCTGGCCGGTGACACCGTGGTGTCGGCCAGTGCGGCGCCCGGCAGCAGGAGCGTGCCGAGACCCACGCCGAGCGCCGCCGAGCAGAGTGCTGTTGAGACCTTCATACGCGTCTTCCCTCACTTTTCGTCCGCTGAGTGCGTGGGACGTCGTTCGGGTGGCCAACTCCGTGACTAGCACCGGTGTGCCCAACACTAGGGGGGTTGGGCCCTCGATCAGGTGAAAATGAGAAATCCCCGTTGCCGTCACGTGTCCACCCGAAGGCGGGAAGAGCTGCGGAAAGACCCCCTCGTCGGGGATGCGCGGATCGACCGGCCTGAGCCGGGCCGCCAACTCAAGCCGCCGTGCTCCGTCGCCGCCCCGCCCCGGCACGCGCGCGCTGCCGTACCGTGTGGCAGCGTGGTGTCGTGACCGACACCGCGCCACTGGACGTCGACCTCGCGCTGCTCGGGGGTGGCGGCGCGGCGTCGCTGCTGCTCGCCGCGCTGGACCGGCACCGCGTCCGGGGCCTGCGGATCGCCGTCGTCGACCCGGTCCGTCGGCGCGGCCAGGACCGCACCTGGGCCTTCTGGGGCCGTCCCGACCCGGACCTGGAACCGCTGCTCAGCGCGAGCTGGTCGCAGGTCGAGGTCGCGACGGCGGCGCGCCGTCGTGTCCTGGACCTGGCCCCGCTGCGGTACGCCATGCTCCGCTCCGGCCCGGTCTACGACCGGGCTGCCGAAGCCGAGCGCCGGCTGGACGTCGTCCGGATCGCCGCGCCCGCCGACGAGGTCCGTGACGAGGGCACCCGGGTGCTGGTGCGTACCGGCGGCGGGGGCGCCATCCGGGCCGGCTGGGTGCTCGACTCCCGCCCCCGGCCGCCGGCCCGGGCGGGGCGGACCACCTGGTTGCAACACTTCCGGGGCTGGTGGCTGGAGGCCGACCGACCGACGTTCGACCCGGCGCGGGCGGTGCTGATGGACTTCCGTACCCCGCAACCGGCGCGGGGCGTCTCGTTCGGTTACGTGCTGCCGGTGGACGACCGCTACGCCCTTGTCGAGTACACCGAGTTCTCGCCGACGCTGCTCGACGACGCCGGATACGACGCGGCGCTCGCCGGCTACCGGGACCTGCTCGGGCTGGACCCGGCCGGGTTGCGGGTGCGCGAGGTGGAGAACGGCGTGATCCCGATGACCGACGCGCCGTTCCCGGCCCGACCCACCCCCCACGTGGTACGGCTCGGCACGGCCGGCGGCGCGACCCGCCCCTCCACCGGCTTCACCTTCTCCGCGATGTACCGCCAGGCCGACCAGGTGGCCCGCGCGCTGGCGGCGGGCCGGGCGCCGGTGCCGGCGGCCGCGTACCCGAGTCGGCACCGCTGGATGGACGCGGTGGCGCTGCGTGCGCTGGACCGGGGCGGGGTGGGCGGCCCCGAGTTCTTCGACCGGCTCTTCGACCGCAACCCGGCCGAGCGGGTGCTGCGCTTCCTCGACGGCATGACCACCCCGGCCGAGGAGGTGGCGGTCATGAACTCCACCCGGCTGCTGCCGATGATCGCCGCGACCGCCGGCGACGCCGCGCACCGCGTCCGCGACCGGCTGCGTACGACCCGGCCGGCCCCGGCCATCCCGCCGGCCGTGGTGGGGCACGCCGACGTGCCCGCGCCCCCACTGGCTCAGGACGACGCCCGCTCCCGGTAGTTTGCCGGGCATGGTGGACGCGGCGGCCGGCAGGGGCGTGCAGATCTGGACCGACGGGGCGTGCAGTGGCAACCCCGGGCCGGGTGGGTGGGGCGCGCTGCTGCGCTACGGCGATCACGAGCGCGAGCTGTGCGGCGGCGAGGCCACGCCCACCACCAACAACCGGATGGAGCTGATGGCGGCCATCCAGGCGTTGGAGAGCCTGAACCGGCCGGTCACCGTCGAGCTGCACACCGACAGCACGTACGTGCGCAACGGCATCACCGGTTGGCTGGCCTCGTGGAAGCGCAACGGGTGGCGGACCGCCGCCAAGCAGCCGGTGAAGAACGCCGACCTGTGGCAGCGGTTGGAGGCGGCCTGCGAACGGCACGAGGTCACCTGGCTGTGGGTCAAGGGGCACAACGGGCACCCGGAGAACGAGCGCGCCGACCGGCTCGCCAACAAGGGCATGACCGAGGCGCGGGCCGCCCTGGCGGGGCGCTGACCTCGACGTCAGCGGGTCGCGTCCGGGTGCCCCGGCATGCTCGACCCGCCGCCGCTGCTGCCGGACGAGCCACCGACGACACCCGAGCTGTCGGGCTCGGTCACGATGTCCGGGCGGGCGTCGGTGTCCGCCGGCGCGGGGACCTCGGTGTCCGCCTCGACCTGCACCAGCGGCACCTGGCCGGCCTCGTCCTCGCTGTGCTGCGGGTCGCCCGGCAGCTCACCGTCGCGCTTTCGGTAGCCCACGCCGTGCCCCCCGTCGATGCCGGTCAGCGTCGGCGCTGGCTACCCGGGGTCGTCCCGGCCGAAACCTCGCGGTCAGCGGCGCCGTCCCCGCCGGCCGGGTACGGGGGAGCGGGTCGGCTGACGAACCGGGGTGAGCGGCAGCGCCGTCCAGTGCGTCGGTCGGGTGAGCGTCCGCGGCAGCCTGGTGTGCGTGTCACCCCGTGCGGCGTCCAGTTGGCTCTGGTGCAGGAAGAGCGTGCGCCGCAGGTCCGCGCCCCGAACGTCGGCGCCGCGCAGGTCCGCGCCGGTGACGTCGGCCAGGCCGAGGTCCGTTCCGCGCAGGTCGGCGCCGACGAGCAACGCCCCGCGCAGGTTGGCCCGGCGCAGGTCGACGCGCCGCAGGTCCGCCCCGAGCAGATGCGCTCCCCGGTGGTCGACGCCGCCGGGGGCGCGGGCCTCGTCGCCGGCCCGGGACAGCAGCGGGTTGACCCGACTCCGGTGGCCGGCGACGTCGACAGTACGAAGCTGCGCGGGGTCCCCCTCGGTCAGCGTCAGCGTCTCGGCGTGGGCGCGTTCCAAGCCGGCGCGCAGATCGTCCGGCGGATGCAGCGCGATCGCCTCGGTGAGATACCAGAGCAGTTCGTGCAGCGGTCGCAGCACGGCGAACGCCTCCGCCATCGCCGGCAACGTCTCCGGCGCGTCCCGCCAGTCGCGCCCGCCGAAGGTCACCTGGGCGACCTGCTGCCCGGCCCCGAAGCAGTCGAACACCGTGCAGCCGGGGAACCCCCGTTGCCGCAGCTCCGAGTGGATGCCGCAGCGGTGGTCCGGGCCCAGGTTGGGGCAGGCGTGGCCGGCCGGCTTGTCGATCGCGAAGTCCGCCGACGCGGCGAAGGCGGGCACCACGCAGCAGAGGCCGAAGCAGCGTCCGCAGTCGGCGCGCAGCCGCGCTGCCCCGAACGGCGGCGCGGGGCTGGTCGACACGCCGGCGGCCCTCCTGGTGGTGACGGTCGAGCGCAATTGTTCCCCGCGCCGAGCAGGCGGGTCGGTCGGGGGTCCCGCGCTGATGCGTTGACGGTGCCGGTCAGACCGATCTCCAGTCGTCGTTCGTCAACGCCGCGGCCTGCGGGCCCATCAGCAGCATGCCCCCGTCGACGGGCCAGGACGCGCCGGTGACGTAGCCGGCGGCGGGAGAGGCGAGCAGCGCGACGACCGCTGCCACCTCCCGGGCGTCGCCGGGGCGCCCCAACGGCACGCCGGGCCGTTCCTGGGTGAACGGGTCGACATCCTCCTGACCGGTCATGGGCGTGGCGATCTCGCCCGGAGCGACGGCGTTGACGGTGATCCCGTCGGCGGCGAGCTCCTGGGCCATCACCCGGGTCAACAGCCCCAGCCCGCCCTTCGCGGCGCAGTACGCGGCGGAGCCCACCCGGGGCGCATGCTCGTGCACGCTGGTGATGTTGATGATCCGCCCGCCGGCCCCGGTGGCCCGCATCCGTCGCGCGGCCCGCTGGGCGCACAGGAAGGGCGCGTCCAGGTCGACGGCGAGCACCTCGCGCCACTGCTCCCACCCGGTGTCGACGAACGGAGTCGAGGCGCCGGTGCCGGCGTTGTTGACCAGCACCCCGATGCCGCCCAGCCGGTCGGCCAACTCGTCCACCACCCCGGCGGCGCCCGGCAGTAGGGTCAGGTCCACCTCGGCGACCTCGCAGCGTCGCCCCGTCGCACGGACCTCGGTGGCCGTCCGCTCCGCGCCGTCGGGATCGCCGTACCAGGTGATGCCGATCTCGAAGCCGGCCTCGGCCAGCGCCACCGCGCAGGCCTTGCCGATGCCCGAGTCCGCGCCGGTGACGACCGCCGTCCTCGGGTAGTTCTCGTATCGCTGCGCCATGCTGCCGCACTACCCCGACAGGGTCAGCCCAATCGCCGACGGGGCCATGACGAGCCCGTCGGCGAAGTACCGTCGGCGGGTGCGGATCACCCGGTTCACCCACTCGTGCGTCCGCGTCGAGCACGACGGCGGGGTGCTCGTCGTCGACCCGGGGACGTGGAGCGAGCCACGCGCGCTGGTCGGCGCGGACGCCGTCCTGGTCACCCACGAGCACACCGACCACGTGGATGTGCTGCGACTCGCGGGACTCGGCGTCCCGGTGTACGCCCCCGAGGGCGCCCGGCTGCCGAATCTCGCGCCGTTGCCGGTGACCCGGGTCCGGGCGGGCCAAGACTTCACGGCGGCCGGCATCGCGGTCAGCGCGCACGGCGGTCGGCACGCCACAGTCCACGATGGACAACCCGACTGTCCCAACCTCGGGTATCTGATCGGTGACCAGCTCTACCACCCGGGCGACTCGCTGCACGTGCCGGACGTGCCGGTGCGCACAGTGCTGGTCCCGGCGCAGGGCTCGTGGCTGCGCCTGGACGAGGCGATCCGGTTCGGCCGCGAGGTGGGCGCGGCGGCGGCGTACCCGATCCACGACGCCCAGCTCAACGAGCGCGGCCTGGCCGGTGTCGCCGGTTGGTTCGCCGAGACGATCCCCGGCTACCGCCACCTCGTCCCCGGTGACACCGTCTGACCAGGTCCCACCCGTGCGCCTAACGATCACCCAGGGCGAGCCTGGTGCTCGGCTACGCGGCCCGCACGGCGACCGAGATCGCGCAGGGCATTGCCGAGATCGCCGCCGCCCTCCAGAAGCGCGACCGGCCCTCCTGATCGACGCCGCCGCGTCGCCGGCGCAACCCGTCCGGCCGCGATTCGTTGGTGCGACGAGGAGCGACGTGAGGAGGGCGATGACGGCGGGACGCGGCGTCGAGTTGCTGCGCCCGCCGATGAGTTCGGGCCGCGCCACGTTCCTGGAGCTCTTCTTCGACCTGGCGTTCGTGGTGGCCCTCACCCAGGTCTCGCACCGATTCGCCGAGCTGCACGACGACACCGGCTGGGCGCTCGTGCTCGGGCTCGCGCGTACCCTGCTGCTGTTCCTGGCGCTCTGGCTGATCTGGTCACACACCGTCTGGATCACCAGCCGGTACGAACCGGAGCGGTCGATCATCCAGGCCGTCGTCATCGGCACCATGCTCGCGGGCCTGGTGCTGGCGGTGGCACTGCCGGGCGCGATGGAGGAGCGGGCGCTGCCGTTCGCCGTCGCGTACCTGGTGGTGATGCTGGTGCGGCCGCTGGTGGTCGCCGCCGCGCTGCGTGGGCACCCGCGGCGGCTGGTGCCGTTCCGGTTGGCCATCTGGGGGACGGTGAGCGCTCCGCTCTGGCTGGCCGGCGCCTGGGGGCCGGACCACCTTCGGCTGCCGCTGTGGGCCGCCGCCGTCGCCGTCGACTATCTCGCCTGGGCCCTGGGCTGGCCGGTGCCGCGACTCGGGGCCTCGACGGTGGGCCGCTGGCGGATCGCCGGGTCGCACCTCGCCGACCGTCACCAGCAGATGGTCCTCGTCGCCCTCGGCGAGTCGATCCTGGTCATCGGCGTGGTGTTCGGCGGTGCGGACTATTCGGCGTCACGGATCGCGGCCTTCGTCGTCGCGTTCGCCACCAGCGCGCTGCTCTGGCGGATCTACTTCCACCGCGCCGGTCTGCTGCTCACCGAGGCGCTGGACCGGGCGAGCTTGCCCGCCCGACTGGGCACGGCCTCGGAGCGTACCCACCTCTTGGTCGTGCTCAGCGTGCTGGTCACCGCCGTCGGCTACGAGATGGTGATCGATCATCCATTCGGGCCGGCGCGGCCGACCTGGCTGCTGTTCGTCATCGGGGGTCCGGCGCTCTTCCTCGCCGCCCGGATGCGATTGCAGAACCAGATCTTCGGTCAGGCCACCCGGCCCATGCGGATCGGCGTGGTGGCCCTGCTGCTGTCCACACCGGCGTTGTGGCGTGCGCCGCCGATGGTCGCGCTGAGCGAGGTGGCCGTGGTGCTGGCGCTGGTCGCGCTCCTCGACGCGCGGGGCAGCCGGCGACACCCGTTGGACGTCCCGGCCGGGCCGCCCGGTCCCGAGGGCTCCGCCGATCGGGACATCGAGGCGTGAACGGCGGCGCTGGCCGCTATCGGGTGGGCGTGGACGAGTCCCGGTCGGCGTTGGCGCGCAGCAGCCCGTCGACGCCACGGGTGAAGGTCTCGGCCACCAGCGCGGGATCGAACAGGCAGCCGGCCGCCATCGCGCCGTCGCGCAGCATGACGAAGTGGCGCGCGGACGGGTCGGCCGACTCCTCGTGAACCTGCGCCAACAGCCCGGTGAGGGTGCCCAGGAACCACTGCCGGTGGGCGATGACCTCCTTGTGCACCGGGTGGTCGGTGGCGGGGTACTCGGCCGCCGCGTTCAGGAAGGCGCACCCGCGGAACGTGGGGGACTGGATGTTTGCCCCGATGGCGTCGGCGATGGCGCGGAGCGCGTCGACCGGCGCGGGGTGGGCGGCGGTGGCCGCGTCGACCATGCCGCGCTCGAGCTGCCGGATCTCCCGCAGGTACGCCAGGATGAGGTCGTCCTTGCTGGGAAAGTGCCGGTAGAACGTGGCCCGGGTCACATTCGCCTCGGCGACGATCCGGTCGACGCCGACGGCGTGGATCCCCTCGGCGTAGAAGATCCTGCTCGCCGTCTGGAGCAGCCGCAGTCGCGCCGCGGAGGGCCGGGCCTCGGATTCGGTGCGCGTCATACCGCCATCTTATCGGGTAGAACGTTCGGTCCACCGGGTTGAGGCGCTCCTCACTCCAAAGGTAGAACGTTCGGTCTTGACGGTGCGTCGTGTCGCGGGCATAGTTGGCGAGACAGAACGATCGGTATCGCAAACCGCTGCCGGACGTTCGCCATCCCACGCCTCCGCCGGAAGGGTCATCGTGACCACCATCGCTGCTTCGCCCGGTCTCTCCCGCCCCGCCGCCGCCCTGCGGCGGCTGTACTTCACCCGCTTCGCCTTCGCCATCGTCTGGGCGCTCGTGACGATCGCGACCGCCAAGGAGATCACCCCGCTCACCGTGGTGCTGTTCGTGCTCTACCCGCTGTTCGACGTGGGCGCGGCGATCTACGACCTGCGCGCGACGCGGGCCACCGGCTCGCCGACACTGCTGTACGTGAACATCGCCGTCAGCCTGCTCACCGCCGTCGGCATCGGCGTCGCCAGCGCCTCCGGCATTCCCGCCGTGCTGCGGGTGTGGGGCGCCTGGGCGGGCGTGGCCGGTCTGGTGCAGTTGGTGGTGGGTGTCACCCGCCGCCGGATGGGCGGCCAGTGGCCGATGATCATCAGCGGTGGCATCTCGGTGCTCGCCGGTGGCTCCTTCATCGCCAGCGCCGCCGCGGCGGACCCGGCGCTGACCAACGCGGCCGGCTACGCCATCCCCGGCGCGATCTTCTTCCTCGTCGCCGCCATCCGGCTCGGCCGCACCGCGAAGGGCAACTGACATGACGACAATCGAGTACGACGTCGTCGTGATCGGCGCGGGTCCGGTCGGGGAGAACGTCGCCGACCGGGTGGTCCGGGGTGGCCTGACCGCCGCCGTGATCGAGCGGGAGCTGGTTGGCGGCGAGTGCTCGTACTGGGCCTGCATGCCGACCAAGGCGCTGCTGCGAAGCGCGTCCGCGCTGCGGGCGGCGCGTCACCTCCCGGGCGCCCGGGAGGCGGTGACGGGCAACCTGGACGCCGCCGCGGTGCTCGCCCGCCGGGACTCGTTCGCCGCGCACTGGAAGGACGACGGGCAGGTGTCCTGGCTCGACTCGGCGGGCATCGCCCTGCACCGCGGCCACGGGCGGATCGTCGCGGCCCGGGTCGTCGAGGTCACCGACGCCGACGGCGGCACCACCAGACTGACCGCGCGGCACGCGGTGGTCGTCGCGACCGGCAGTGGCGCGCTGCTGCCGGACATCCCCGGTCTGCGCGAGGCGGCCCCCTGGTCCAGCCGCGAGGCCGCCTCGGCCCACTCGGTCCCCCGCCGACTCGCCATCATCGGCGGTGGCGTGGTGGCGTCCGAGATGGCGACCGCGTTCGCCGCTCTGGGGTCCTCGGTGACGATGCTGGCCCGGGACCGGGTGCTGCCGACGGTCGAGCCGTTCGCCAGTGAGCTGGTGACCGACTCGCTGCGCGCTGCCGGCGTCTCGGTACGCGTCGGCGCGGCGGCCGTCGCCGTTCGCCGCGACGAGAGCGGGACGGTGCACGTCGTCACCGCCGAGGGCGAGCCGGTGGACGCCGACGAGGTGTTGGTGGCTGTCGGCCGGACGCCGAACACCCAGGACCTCGGCCTGGAGACCGTCGGGCTGACCCCCGGCGCCTGGCTGCCGGTCGACGACACGCTGCGCGTCGTCGGCGGCGGGGGGTGGCTGTACGCCGCCGGTGACGTGAACCGGCGGGTCCTCCTGACCCACCAGGGCAAGTACCAGGCACGCGCGGTCGGCGACGTGATCGTCGCCCGGGCGACGGGGGAGGCGGTCGAGGACGGCCGCTGGGGCCGGCACGTGGCAACGGCCGACGAGCGCGCCGTGCCACAGGTGGTCTTCACCGACCCGGAGATCGCGTCGGTGGGGCTGACCGCGGCCGCGGCCGAGGCCGCCGGGCTACGGGTCCGCGTCGTGGACCACGACCTGGGCGCGGTCGCCGGGGCCGCGCTGCACGCCGACGGCTACCGGGGACGGGCCCGGATGGTGGTCGACGAGGACCGCGGGGTGATCGTGGGTTGCACGTTCGCCGGCCCGGACGTCGCCGAACTGATCCACGCCGCGACGATCGCCATCGTCGGCGAGGTCCCGCTGGACCGCCTGTGGCACGCGGTTCCGGCGTACCCGACAGTCAGCGAGGTCTGGCTGCGCCTGCTGGAGACCTACGGCCGGTGACGGTCAGCCCAGGAACACCTGGACGAGGACCAGCACGGCCAGCAGCGCCGGCCCCCGCGAGCCCTGCCGCAGCAGGTCGACGGGGATCATCCCGAACGGCGTGTTGACGGTCGCGCCACCGTAGTCGATCGGCGGGCGGGTGCCGGCCCGGAACGCGGCTGCCACCACGCCGAGCGCCAGCGTCGGGGCCAGCCACGCCGGGCCGGGGTCGACGGTCGGCACCGTCAGCAACCACCACAGGCCCGCGCCGACCGCCGGCACCACCACGTGGATCCCGCGCAGCAGCGCGTCGCTGCCGCCGAGGGCCCGGCGCAGCCCCGGCGACCGGCTGACCGCCCGCAGGCCGCCGGTCAGCCGGTCGGCGGCGAGGTACGCGAGGACCACCTGCGCGGCCCCGGCCAACCCCGGCAGGGCGAGCGCGGCAGCGTACTGCACGCCGAGCAGCGTCGCCCAGATCAGCACCGCGCTCGGGTGCCGGCGCAGCCGGCGGACGTCGGCCTGGATCAGCGCCCACCAGGCGGGGCCGGGCAGGAACCGGCGGCTGCGCACCCGGCCGATCCGACGCCACCGCCGGCTCTCCACCAGCCCGGCGAGCAGGCTCGGGTCCAGCAGGATGGTGGCCGTGGCGGCGGCGTTGGCGAACTGCGCGCCGGTGGTCAGCGTGGCGCGGTCGACCCGGGGCAGCGCGCGTACCGCGAGGATCGTCCCCACCACCGCCAGCGGCGCCGCGACCGCGACCAGCGCGAGCGTCGGCGTCGCCGCCGGGCGGGGCAGCCCGTCGCCGATACCGCCGGCGAGCACCACGGCGGCGGTGATCACCGCCGCCGCCACCATCGGCACCGCGCCGGCCAGCGTGGGCCACCGCCGACCCGACCGGCTGCTCTGGGCCACGACGCTGAGCGCCAGCGCGGACGCGCCCCACCCCGCGCCGGCCGCCGCCGCCCAGCCCAGGGCCGGCGCCTCGCCGACCCCGCCGAGCGCCGCCACGCCCACGCCGAGCCCGGCGGCGCCGGCCGCCGCCCCCAACAGCAGGAGGACGAAGCGCGGCGCCAGCCAGGCCCGCCGGTCCACCGGCGCGCTCGTCGCCCAGCTCTGCGTGGCCGGGGTGACCAGCAACGGGCCGAGCGCGCGCAGACCACGCCAGGCGAGACCGGCGCCGGCCAGCAGCGCGGCCACCACCAACCACCAGCGCACCCCCGGCTCCGCCTGCCCCACGGTGGGGGAGTTGAGCAGGTTACGGCTGGCGCTGATCGCGAACCAGCCGTACATGCCGGTGAACAGCACGATGACGTACGCGTCGCCCAGCACGTCGCCGAGCGAATGGTCGTGGTGCCGGCTGCGGGCCCGGCGCAGGCGTCTGCGCAGTTGCCGGGCGGTCGGCACAGCGGTGGGAGTCGCGGCGACGGTCGCCGGCGGGGCGCTCACCGGCCGATCTCGATGCGCTCGTCGACCACGGCGTCGATCAGCTCGGGGTCGTGCGAGGCCATCAGCACTGCCGTGCCGGCGTCCCGTTCCCGCAGCAGCCGGTCGGCGAGCCACTGCCGGCCCCGTACGTCGAGGCGCTGTTCCGGCTCGTCCAGGATCAACACCCGGCGGGGCCGGACGAAACACGACGCCAGCGCCAGCCGGCGGCGCTGCCCGCTGGACAGGGTCACCGGCAGTTGGTCGCGGGCCGGCTCCAGACCCAGCTCGGCGAGGACCTCCCCGACCGGCTCGGCGTCACCCCCGTGGGCGTACGCGACCAGCTCCAGGTGCTCGACCACCGAAAGGTCAGGAAAGAAGTCGATGTCGTCCAGGGCCGCCGCCACCATGGCCCGCACCTGCGGATCGGTCTCGTCGGCCCGGCGACCCTGCACCAGCACCTCGCCCTCGTCCGGCCGGTCGGCGCCGACGACGCAGCGCAGCAGTGTGGTCTTGCCGCTGCCGTTGGGGCCCAGCACCACGGCGATCCGGCCGGCCGGGAGCGTGAAGCTCACGTCGTCGAGCACGACCAGGTTCCCGAAGTTACGGCTGAGGCCCCGTACGGTGAGCGCGTCCACGATCACAGAGTCTCGCAGAGCCCCGCCAGCGACCAACCGGGGCGACCTAGGTCACGCGGTCGTCAGTGTCCACCTCCAGTCGCGCGGCGGCGGCGGCGCGGCTCGCGTCGTCGGCGACGTCCTCGGCGACGGACGCCGCCTCCTTCCAGTGCCGCCGCGCGTCGGTGTGCTCGCCCAGCGCGGCGCACGCGTCGCCCAGGTAGAGCAGGGTACGGGCCAGTCCGGCGGTCGGCTGCGTCTGCCTGCGCAGCCGACGGCTCTCGGTCAGCAGCTCGTGCGCCGTGCGCGCCTGCCCCGGGCTGCTGCGCAGCAGCGTCGCCCCGGCGTTGAGCAGGGCGGTGGCCCGGCTGGTCGGATCGTTCACCGACTCGTACTCGCGCAGCGCGGCCCGCCACGCCTGGGCGGCGTCCAGGTGCTCGCCGAGCGCGGCGTGCACCAGCACCAGGTTGGTCAGCGCCGCCGCGTACCCGCGCGCGTCACCCACCGAGCGGAACGTGTTCGCCGCCCGCACCAGGTGGTGGTGCGCCGCGTCCAGCTCACCCCGGGCCAACTGCGCCGCGCCCAGGCCCAGGTCGGTCAGGGCGTGCCCGGCCCGGTCGGCCCCGGAGCGGTGCCGCCGGGACATCTCCAGGTGCTCCACCGCGTCGTCGAGCTGCCCCAGGTCGAGCAGGGCCAGACCGAGGTTCATCCGGGCCTGGGCGGTGCCCCGGCGCCCCCGTTCGTTGACGGCGAGGGTCAGCGCGGCGGCCGCCCCCTGCGGGTCGTGCCGGCGTCGGCGCAGCACACCCAGCTCGTTGTGCGCCCACCCGGCGATCTCCGGACGGTCGTCCGCGGTCGGGGTGGCCAGCACGGTGCGGCAGACCTGCTCCCACTCGTCCAGCCGCTCGGTGTACGCCAGCCACCCGCACAGCGCCACGGCCAGCCGGAACCACCACCGGCGCACCCGCCGCGGCAGCGTCTCGGCCGCGCCCGCCGGCACCCCTACCACCGCCCGCAGCAGCTCCTGGTGCAGGTCGAACCAGCCGTACGGGTCGTCGTCCAGCGGCAGCGACCACTCCCGGTCCGGCGGGGCGCCGAGCACCGCCAGGTTGGCCGCGTGCCGCTCCGCCCGGCGCGCCAGGTGCCGGGTCAACCGGGCCTGGGCGGCGACCCGGGCCCGCACCGGGTCGGCGTCGCGCAGGTGCAGTCGGGCGCTGGCGGCGAGCAGGGGGCGGATCTCGTACCGGTCGCCGGGCGCGCCGTCCACGAACGCGGCGGCGGCCAACCGGTCCAGCAGGTCGGTCACCCGCTCGGGGTGCCGCCCGGCCAGCGCGGCGATGGTCGGACGGTCCACCGGGGCGGGAACCAGCGACATCAGCCGGTACAACCGGCGGGCCTCGCGGGGCAACGCCCGGTAGGCGGTGTCCCGCTCGGTGACCAGGCGGGCCGCCGGTGAGACGGCGAGCCGTTGGTGCGGTGGCGTCTGCACCGCGCGGCGCAGCGCGTCCAGCACGTCGGCGTGCCGCCAGCCGTGCTGGGCGGTGCGGTAGCCGAGGGCGCGGACGGTGCGCGGTTGCCGCCCGCACAGGTCGACGATCTCGGCCACCGCCGGATCGGTACGCGGGTCGGGCCGGTGTACCCGGGCGGCGGGCGCCGCCCCGCCCGCTGTCGCGAACAGCTCCACCGCCTCGGAGGTGCCCGGTTCGGCGATCCAGTGCGCGACGACGCCCTTCAGACCGACCAGCGCCGGACCGCCGGCGAGCAGCAGCCGGCAGGTGCGGGCGGTGGGCGGCAACAGCGGGCGCACCTGGTCCGGGCGGTCGACGTTGTCCAGCACCAGCAGGATCGCGCGCCCGTCGAGCTGGCCGCGCAGCGCGTCGGCGGCGGCGGCGAGCGCGTCCGGTCGGCCGGAGGTCGGTGCCGCGGTGCCCAGGATGCGGGCCAGCGCGGTGAGCACCTCTTTCGCCGAGCGGGGCCGACCACGGCGGCGCAGATCCAGGTAGAGCTGCCCGTCCGGGAAGTCCTCCCGGCACCGGTTGGCGGCCTCCACGGCGCAGGCCGAGGTGCCCACCGCCCGCCGGCCCAGCACCGCCACCGCGTGTTCCCGGGCGAGCAACCCGACCACCGTCTCGACGTGCTCGCCGCGACCGGTGAACTCGGCGGTGTAGGGCAGGGTCGGCGTACCGGTGGTCGGCGCGGCGAGCACGTCCGTCGGTTCCGGGTCGACCTGCCGGTCGGCCCGGCGGCGGCGCACCTCGTACACCAGGTAGCCGACGACGCTGCCGGCGGCCAGCACGATCGTCGCCGGCCCGAGCAGGTCGGCGGCCAGCTCGGACAAAAGGTTTCCGGCAAGGTTGCTGGCCACGTTGGCGAGGATGCTGCCGACCACCCCGCCGATGGCGATCAACGCCGGCCAGCGCGAGCCACCCCGCCCCCCGCCCGGCCGGGTCACCGCACGCCCCCGGAGACGAGCCCGGCGACCAGGTGCCGGCGGGAGAGCACCACGAGCACCACCGGCAGCACCGAGGCGAGCACCGAGCTGGCCGCCAACGTGCCACTGTTGCTCACGAAGCTGCGGGTCTGCTCGGCCAGGAACGGGCCGAGCGGCGACGCCCCCGACGCGCTGAACAGCCGACCCACCACCAGGTCGTTCCAGACCTGCACGAACTCCAACACGGAGACCGCCACCACCGCGGACAGGTTGTGCCGGGCCAACCGACGCAGGGTGTGCCACCATCGGCGACCACCCAGCCGGGCGTCGCGGACCTGCTCGACAGGCAGGTCGGCGAACGCGTTGCGCAGCACCAGCACCGCGAACGGCACACCGAGCGCGGTGTGCACCAACGCCAGCCCCTGTGCGGTGCCGGAGGAGAGCACCAGCCCCAGCACCTCGTTGACCGGCCCGGCGATCACCTGCACCGGCACGACGCTCGCCGCCAGCAGCAGCAGACCGGTGGCCTGCGCGGCCGGCCCGGTCAGCCAGGCCAACGGGTACGCGGCCAGCAGCGCGACCACCAGCACGGTGGCGGTCACCGCGGTCGCCAGCAGCAGCGTGAAGCCCAGCGTGCGCCACAGCTCCGTGCCGGCGATCAGCTCCCGGTAGGACTCGACGGCGGGTGGCCGCGACCACCAGCCGTGCGCGGCGGCGTCCACCTGTCCGTGCGCCGAGGTGGCGACCAGCACCACCAACGGCACCAGCCAGACGACCGCCGCGCCCGCCGCCAGCAGCCGGAACACCCGCCGGGGCGGGGCCACCGGGCCGGGCTGCGCGACCGGCTCGACCGGCGGTGGGGGCCACGCCTGTCGGACGAACAGGGCGGCCACCAGGATGCCGCCGACGACCGCGACCAACCACACCACCCCGAGCGCGGCGCCCTCGCCGGTGGTCGTGCCGCCCGACGTCTGCCAGATCCGCAGCGCGAGCACCGACGCCTCGTCGCGGACCGACCCGGGGGTCATCACCAGGATCAGGTCGAACGTGCGGCTGGTGCCGACCGCGACGAGCGCGAAGACCACTGCTGTCGTCCGCAGCAGCAGGGGACGCCACTGCGCGTCCCACAGCACGTGCCGGCGTTTTCCGCCGTACGCCCGGACCGCGTCGGCGAGACTCGGTGGCAGCGCGTCCAGCGCGGACCGGAAGACCAGCACCGCCAGCCCCACCCACGCCCAGACGAACGCCGACATCAGGGCGACGGTGACCAGACCCGGCCCGAGCATCTGCGGCGCGTCGTCGGCCGCACGCCCGGTCAACCGGGTCGCGACCAGTGTGGCCAGCCCCCGGCTCGGGTCCGGGTCGTACATCAGCCGGAAGATCACCCCGGTGACGACCAGCGGCAGCGCCACCGGCACCAGCAGGATCAACCGGACCAGCCCGCCCTCCTGCGAACGCCGGGACGCCACGGCCAGCAGATAGCCCAGTGCCGTCACCACTGCCGGCACCAGCAGCGCCCAGAGGACGGTGCGGCCGACCACCGCGCCGGTGTCCGGAGCGGCGAGCGCCGTGCGGAAGTGCGCCGCGCCGACCCACCGACCGTCGGTGGTGACGCTGGCGTGCACGGTCCGCAGCACCGGCCACAGCACCAACCCACCGAGCAGCACCGCGGCCGGCAGCAGCAGCGCCGATGTCGCCCCCGCCGCCGGGTACGCCCGCCCGCGCCGCGGCGGCCCGACGTCGTCGAGGACCGCCACCTCACCGAGGACCCGCCCCGGGCTCATCGGCCGCGCTCCGCCGTACGGGCCGCCTCGGCGAGCAGGCCGGTGGCGCGGCGGATCGCCTCGCTGGCGCGTACGCCGTCGGTGACGTCGGCGAAGAAACCCTGCATGATCCGCCAGATGCCCACGCCGTCCGAGCCGGTGAACGCGCCCGGCAACTGGTCGGACAGGTCGAAGCGCAGCGTGCCGGGCTCTCGCAGCTCCAGGGCCAGCCGCTGGCCGACCCGGCTCTGGTAGCTGGTGATCGTCACGTTGGTGTTGGGCGACAGGTAACCGCCGGCCCGCAGCCAGGGCTGGAACGAGTCGGCGCGGCTGAGCCACTCGACCAGCTCGACACCGCCCCGGTTGCCGGCGAACGCCACGGCGGCGTCGCCACCGACGATCAGCGGAGCGCCACCGGGCTGGTCACCGGGGAACCGGAACGTCGTCGGCGCCTCCGCCCCGCGCTGGAACGGACCGACGACGTCGGCGGTGAAGTCGGCGCCGACGAGCAGCACCGCCCGCCGGGCGTGCACCACCTGGATCACCGCCTCCTCGTACTGGGTGAGCAGGGCGCGCCGGCCGCCGCCGACGAACGCGCCCGGGATGCTCCAGAGCCCGGCGAGCCGGTCCAGGGCGTCGCGCACCGAACGGCCCTGCCAGTCGGCGCCGGGTCGGGCGAGAGCGGTGTAGTCGTTCGGCGCGACGTCGGCCAGGACGTTCTCGAACCAGTCGGTCAGCACCCAGCCATCGGCGGCGCCGATGGCCAGCGGGGCCGGCCCACCGGCGCGCCGCGCGAGCGCGCCGAGCCGCCGCGTCTGCTCGACCAGCGCGTCCCAGGTCGCGGGTTGCTCGGGCAGCATGGACGGCAGGTGCCACACCAGCGACTTGTGCGCCGCCTTCACCCACACCCCGTACCGCTGGCCGCCGGCCGTGAGCAGCTCGCCCAGCCCGGTGGGCACCGCGTACTCGGTCGACGGGCGCAGCGGGCTCAACCAACCCCGCCGGGCGTACTCGCTGACCAGGCCGGGGCGCGGCAGGATCGCCACGTCCGGGCTGGTGCCGGCCAGATGCCGGGCCCGCAGGAACGCGTCGATGTCGTTGCCGGCGCTGACCACCCGCACCGAGCCGGGATAGCCGTCGACGACCTGACGGAACCGGTCCAACTCGCTGGTGCTCCAGACCACCGCCACCTGCACCGACCGGTCGCCGCCCGTGCAACCGGCGGCCAGCGCGGTGGCGCCCACGGCGGCGGCGCGCAGCAGGGTACGACGGCTCAGCCGCCCGGTCGGCCTCACCGCGACGCCCCGCTCGGCTCGGTGACCAGCTCGTGCCGCAGCGGGATCTCGGCCAGCGTGGCCGGGTCGGCGGTGCAGACCAGCACCGCCACGCCCGGCGCGTCCGGCGGAGACAGCCGGGGCACCAGGTCACCGAGGCGGCTGTCCCCGGCCGAGCCGGCCGGCAGGTCGATCACGAGCACCTCGGGCAGGCAGGCCGCCGCCCGAGCGAGGGCCACCCGGAACCGCTGGGCGGCCGAGATCTGGTGCGGCAGCAGGGTCAGCGAGAGCGCCAGCTCCAGCCGGTCGACGACGGTGGCCGTCCAGTCGTCGGCCACCTCGTGCACCCGTTCGCGTTTGCGCTGGCCGTACTCGATGTTGCGGCGCACGGTGAGCTGCGGCAGCAACGCCCCGCCGGCCGGCACGTACCCGATCTGCCGGCGCGGTGGCGGCAGGGCGGTGACGTCGCGCTCACCGACCAGGACGCGCCCGGTCACCGGTGCGGCGAGCCCGGCCAGCACCCGGGCCACGGCGGTGCCGTAACGGGGTGGCGCCACCAGGGCGGCGAGCGTGCCGGCGGGGACGTCCAGGGTCACCGGCCCGGTGCCGGGGACGGCGACCAGTGCGTGTAGCCGTAACGTGACCCTCACCTCCGGTGACCGCTGCTGCCCGTCCCAGGGTGGCACACCGCGCCGACCGTCGATGTCATCGACCCTTCCACTGTGGAGATCAGGGCGGCTCGTCCGGGCGGACCGGGCGTTGCGGTGTTAGGGTCCGACCACCGCCCGGGGAGGGATGTCATGGCCTCCGACCACGTCGACGTGCTGATCATCGGCGCCGGCCTCTCCGGCGTCGGGGCCGCCTGCCACCTGCGCCGGGAGTGCCCCGACAAGACCTACGCGGTGCTGGAGGCGCGCGACGCCATCGGCGGCACCTGGGACCTGTTCCGCTACCCCGGCGTCCGCTCCGACTCCGACATGTTCACCCTGGGCTACTCGTTCCGGCCGTGGACCGCCCCGCAGGCCATCGCCGACGGCGCGGCCATCCGGGAGTACGTGCGGGACACCGCCCGGGAGTACGACGTGCCGCGGCACATCCGCTTCGGGCACCGGGTGCTGCGCGCCGAGTGGCACACCGACACCGCGCGCTGGACGGTGACCGCCCAGCGCGCCGACACCGCCGAGACCGTGGTGGTGACCTGCTCGTTCCTGTTCGCCTGCACCGGCTACTACCGCTACGACGAGGGCTACACGCCGCCACTGCCCGGCGTCGACGCGTACGCCGGGCGGGTGGCGCACCCGCAGCACTGGCCCGACGACCTCGACCACACCGGCAGACGGGTGCTGGTGATCGGCAGCGGGGCCACCGCGGTCACCGTGGTCCCGGCCCTGGCCCAGCGGGCCGCGCACGTGACGATGCTCCAGCGCTCACCGACGTACATCATGCCGTTGCCCTCCCGCGACCGGCTCGCCGACGCGCTGCGACGCCGGCTGCCGGCGACCGTGGCGTACCCGGTGGTGCGCGCCAAGAACGTGCTGCTGGCCACCGCCACCTTCCAGCTCAGCCGGCGCGCGCCCGCCCTGGTGCGGCGGGCGCTGCGCCGGGCCGCGCGGGTCCGGCTCCCGGCGGGGTACGACGTGGACAGGCACTTCGCACCCCGCTACGACCCCTGGGACCAGCGGCTCTGCGTGGCGCCCGACGGCGACCTGTTCACCGCCGTGCGGGAGGGCCGCGCCTCGGTGGTCACCGACACCATCGACACCTTCACCCCGCACGGCGTGCGGCTGACCTCCGGTGTCGAGGTGCCGGCCGACATCGTTGTCACCGCGACCGGGCTCAACCTGCTCGCCCTCGGCGGGCTGACGCTGCGGGTGGACGGCGTCGACGTGGACCTGGCGCAGTCCGTCGCCTACAAGGGGATGATGCTCTCCGGGGTGCCGAACTTCGCCCTGACCCTCGGCTACACCAACGCGTCGTGGACGCTCAAGGCCGACCTGGTCGCCGGCTACGTCTGCCGACTCCTGCGGCACCTGGACCGCACCGGAGCGCAGGTCGTCACCCCGCTCCCACCGCCCGGGGCCGAGCGGGCGCCACTGATCGACCTCCGCTCCGGGTACGTGCTGCGCGCCGCCGACGCGCTGCCCAAGCAGGGCGCCGCCGCGCCCTGGCGGCTGTACCAGAACTACGCCCGCGACGTGCTGCTGATGCGGCACGGCCGGCTCACCGACGAGGGTGTGCGGTTCTCCCGCGCCAGAGCAGAGGAGCCCGATCGTGCGGAGGTTTGACTTCGTCGGCGCGACAGCGGTGGTCACCGGGGCCGCCAGCGGCATCGGCGAGGCGTTGGCGCACGCGCTGGCCGGCCGGGGCAGCGACCTGGTCCTGCTCGACCGCGACGCCGAGCGGTTGGACGCCGTCACCGCCGCGATCCGCGCCGCGCACCCGGGGCGGCAGGTCGCCACGTACCTGGTGGACCTCGCCGACGCGAGCGCCACCGCCCGGGTGGCCGCGGAGATCCGCCAACGGCACCCACGGGTACGACTGCTGGTGAACAACGCCGGCGTGGGCCTCGGCGGCCGCTTCGACCAGGTGACGTTCGAGGAGTTCAGCTGGGTCGTCGACGTCAACTTCCGGGCCGTGGCGCAGCTGACCCACGCGCTGCTGCCCACCCTGCGGGCGGAGCCGGGCGCGCACCTGGTCAACGTCTCCAGCCTGTTCGGGCTGATCGCGCCCGCCGGGCAGGTCGCCTACTCGGCGAGCAAGTTCGCCGTACGCGGTCTCACCGAGGCGCTGCGCCACGAGCTCGTCGACGACGGCATCGGGGTGACCTCGGTGCACCCCGGCGGGATCCGCACCCGCATCACCGCGAACGCCCGGATCGGCAGCGGGGTGTCGCACGACGAGTACGCGGCCGGTCGGGCCCAGTTCGAGAAGCTGCTCACCATCGCGCCGCAACGGGCGGCCGAGGTGATCCTGCGCGGCGTCGAGCGGCGGCGGGGCCGGGTGCTGATCGGCTGGTCGGCGAAGGTGCCCGACCTGCTGGTCCGGCTTCTGCCCGGCTCGTACAACCGGTTGCTGGTCACCGGCCTGAACCGGGGGGTGACCCGCCCGGCGCCGCCGGCCTCCGCCGTTCCCGCGCAACGCCCCGGCGACGTCGGGTCGGCGCGCGAGGCACCGTGACCGGGCACCCGGTCACGGTGGGTTGCTGCCCCGCTTCTCCTCCTGCGCCAGCACCGCCTCGCGGTGCTCCGGCTGGTCGCGACGGGCCAGCTCGGCGGCGAGCCGCGGATCGGCCACCAACCGGGCCCGGTTACGGTGCAGGAAACTCTCGAACCCCCCGGTGTACGGGCAGGCCAGATCACCGAGCGCCCGCCCCGGCAGGTAGCGGCAGCCGGAGCAGTAGTCGCTGATCTCGTCGATGTCGCCGCCGTCCACCGCGTACGGTCGGGTGTCCACCCGGGCCAGGTCGGCGTACTGGCTCATGCCGACGACCGTCGCGTTCATCACCCAGTCGGCGCCGTCGACGAAGCAGCGCTGGAACCAGTCCGCCAGCTCGGCCGGGCGCCAACCGCGCTGCAACGCGTAGTTCGCCAGCACCAGCAGGCGCGGGGTGTGGTGGGTCCAGGCCCGGTCGCGCACCGCGCCGAGCACGTCGGCCAGGCAGCGGGCCTCCACGGCGTCGGCGTCCAGGTCGGCGAACCACTGCGGCAACGGTTCGGTCGCGGCCAGCCAGTTGGCCCCCCGGAAACCCGGCTCGACGTACCAGTAGAGCTGCCACAGGAACTCCCGCCAGCCGAGCAGCCCTCTGATGAACGGCTCCACCGCCGTACGCGGGGCCGCTCCGCTGCGCCACGCCTGCTCGGCGGCGCGCAGCACCGGCTCCGGGTCGAGCAGCCCCAGGTTGAACGAGGACGACAGCACGGAGTGCGCGAAAAACGGGTCGCCGACGCTCATCACGTCGACGCAGCGGCCGTAGTCGGGCAGCCGGTGGGTCAGGAAGTGCGCCAGCCGCGACTGCGCCTCGGCGTGCGTCGCGGGGTGCTGCCGGGGACCGTCCCGGCCGACGAACCGCACCCCGTCGGCGGCCCACCGGTCCAGATCGTGGCGGACCTGGGCGTCGATGTCATCCTCGACGATCGGCGGGGGTGGTGGCGGCGTCTCCGGCGCGTCGCGGGCCTCGGCCCGGGGCCGCCGTCCGGTCGCGGCGCTGAGGACGCCGTGCCGGCGGCGGGCGTGCCGGTAGAAGTCGGTCATCCGCAGCGTGCCGCGTCGGGCGCGGTCGGCCCAGTCGGCGAAGTCGGCCTGGCTGGTGACGAAGCCGCGCGGCGGCAGCACCGTCAGCCCCGGCACCGAGCGGGCGAAACGCAGCGCCGCCCGGGAGTGGGGATGACACACCTCCACCGGCTCGGCGACCCGCGCCAGTGCCTCCCGGAAGGTGTCGGTACGCAGCAGCAGCGCCCGGTCGCCCAACTCGGCCGCGCGGTGGCGCAGCGCGGAGAGGATCAGGTGCGCCTTCTGCCGGTGCAGAGGCCGTCGGCGGAAGAGTTCTCGGACCTCCACCAGCAGCACCGGCTGGTCGGGGTCGTCGAGGAAATGTGGCCCCAGTTGATCGGCCAACAACCATCGGCGGCGATACATGCCATGATTCTGCCCAAGTCCCGGCCCTCGCGCCCGCTGTTACGCCGGCGCGCTCGCCCCGGCGTCGCGGCGCCGCAACACCACGGTGAGGGTCACGAGCGCCACCAACAGGGCCGCCAGCACGTACACCGGGGCCGGCGCGAGCGGCGCGAGCAGCGCCAGCAGCGCGACGACCGGGAACGCGACGGCGACCACGCCGTGCTGCTGCCGACGGACGTGCAACACCCAGACCGTGAGCAGGAAGACGGCGACCGGGATCGCCACCGCGTACCCGGCGGCCCGCCCGGAGATGTGCGTCAGCCGCCGCTCCAGATCCGCCCAGACCGCCAGGCCGGTGCCGACCGCGGCGATGGCCGCGAAGATCAGGTAGTGGCCGTAACCCCAGATCAGGGAGTACGGCATCCGGTCCGGCGCCTCGCTGGGCCGGTCGAAGTAGAGCCACCACAGCGCGTAGACGATGACCGCCCCCGCCGCCGCGAGCGACCACAGGCCGGGCTCACCGGCGTCCAGTCCGCTCTGGATCGCCACCGAGATGGACAGCACCGCCTCGCCGAGCACGATCAGCGTGAACAACCCGTACCGTTCGGCGATGTGCCGGGGGTGCCACGGGGTCATGCCGGGACGTTCGGCGACCGCCGGCACCAGCAGGTCGGCGAGGACCAGCACCAGGAACGGCGCCAGGCCCCACCCGCCGGGCAACAGCAGCCGCAGCAACCAGCCGACCTGCACCACCGCCACGCCGATCGCGTAGCGCCGCGCCGCCGCACGGTGGGCGGGGTCGCCCGCCGCCGCCCGACTCCAGTGCGCGACGGCCGCGAGTCGCATCACCACGTACCCGTAGGTGATGACGGCGAAGTCGCCGTCGGCGAACGCGCGTGGCACGCCCGCCGCCAGGATCAGCGCCCCGGAGATCTGCACCAGCGTGGTGATCCGGTAGACGTCGTCGTCGGTGTCGTACGCCGAGGCGAACCAGGTGAAGTTCACCCACGACCACCAGATCGCGAAGAACACCATCAAATAGCTGACCACCGCGTGGCGCAGGTGACCCTCGGCCAGGTCGTGGTGCAGGCTGCTGCTCGCCTGCGCCACGGCGACCACGAAACACAGGTCGAAGAAGAGCTCCAGCGGGGTCGCCGTGCGGTGCGGCTCGTCCCGCCGACGGGGCCGCATCGGCCGGTAGAAAGGCCGCACCGGACGGCTGGTGGGCAATGCGGCTCCTCTGGCCCGGCTCAGTGCCGCCGGCGACCGTGGCTCAGCCCTTCCAGCACCAGGGTCAGCCCGGCCCCGACCAGCCAGACGTCCTTGGCCAGGCCCGCGCCCTGCTGCGTCGGGCGTATGCCGCCGGGTCGGCGCATACCCGGCGTCTTCAGGTAGAGCTGCACCAGGCCCGCGCCGAACGCGGTCAGGCCGAGCCCGACCAGGGGGGCCGGAACGATCGGCGCGATCAGCGCGGCGCCCAGGGCGATCTCGGAGTACGCCAGCAGCTTCGCGAAGCGCGCCGGCTCCAGTTGACCGAGCTGCGGCATGGCGGCAACCGCCATCCCGTGCATGCCCTCCGCGGCGGCGCCCTCCAGGTTGCGCTTGCCCAGGCCCGAGTCGAGGAAGTACGCGCCGATACTCACCCGTAGCGGCAGGTGCGCGAGTTTCATTGTCACTCCTGATGGCCGTGATCGACCGCGCTGGCGTACCCAGGACCGCCTGCGATAACCCCCCGCGGCCCCTGGGCTGGCCGTGGTGATCGCGGTAGGTTCGCCGAGGGCCCACCACCGATCCTGTGGCACCCGCCCACCCCGGCGCGCCGGCCCTGCCGCGCAGACCACCAGCAGGAGGCGAAGTGAGCCAGGAAGTCCGGGGAGTGATCTCCCGCAGCAAGGGCGCGCCGGTCGAGGTCACCACCGTCGTGGTGCCCGATCCCGGCCCCGGTGAGGCCGTCGTTCAGATCCAGTCCTGCGGGGTCTGCCACACCGACCTGCACTATCGCGAGGGCGGCATCAACGACGACTACCCGTTCCTGCTCGGTCACGAGGCGGCCGGGATCGTCGAGCAGGTGGGCGAGGGCGTCACCGACGTCGCGCCGGGCGACTTCGTGGTGCTCAACTGGCGGGCCGTCTGCGGCGTCTGCCGCGCCTGCCGTCGGGGTCGCCCGTGGTACTGCTTCGACACCCACAACGCCAAGCGGCGGATGACCCTCACCGACGGCACCGAGCTCGCCCCGGCGCTGGGCATCGGCGCGTTCGTGGAGAAGACGCTGGTGCACGCCGGGCAGTGCACGAAGGTGGACCCGGCCGCCCGACCGGCCGCCGTCGGCCTGCTCGGCTGCGGGGTGATGGCCGGACTGGGCGCGGCGATGAACACCGGCAACGTCACGCGCGGCGACTCGGTCGCGGTGATCGGCTGCGGCGGCGTCGGGGACGCGGCGGTCGCCGGCGCGGCCCTCGCCGGCGCCACCACGATCGTCGCGGTGGACACCGACGGCCGCAAGCTGGACTGGGCCCGCAGGTTCGGCGCCACCCACACGGTGAACGCCTCGGAGACCGACCCGGTCGAGGCGATCCGGGCGGCCACCGGCGGCTTCGGCGCGGACGTGGTGATCGACGCGGTGGGCCGACCGGAGACCTGGCAGCAGGCCTTCTACGCGCGGGACCTGGCCGGCACCGTGGTGCTGGTCGGCGTGCCGACCCCGCAGATGCGGATCGAGCTGCCGCTGCTGGACGTCTTCGGTCGCGGCGGCGCGCTCAAGTCCAGCTGGTACGGCGACTGCCTGCCCAGCCGGGACTTCCCGATGCTCACCGAGCTGTACCTGCAGGGCCGCCTCGACCTGGACGCGTTCGTCACCGAGGAGATCAGCCTCGACCAGGTCGAGAACGCCTTCGACCGGATGCACCACGGCGACGTGCTCCGCTCGGTGGTGGTGTTCTGATGACCGCCCGGATCGACCACGCTGTCACCTCGGGCACGTTCTCCCTCGACGGGCAGACGTTCGACGTGGACAACAACGTGTGGGTGATCGGTGACGACGACGAGTGCGTCGTGCTGGACGCCCCGCACGACGTGCCCGCGATCCTCGCCCTGGTGGGGGACCGCCGGGTCCGGGCGATCCTCGCCACCCATGCCCACGACGACCACGTACGGGTGGCGCCCGAGCTGGCCGAGGCCACCGGCGCGCCGGTGCTGCTGCACGCCGCCGACCGGGTGCTGTGGGACCTGGTCCACCCGTACCTGCCCCCGCACGGAGAGCTGCACGACGGGCAGAGCATCGACGTCGCCGGCACCACGCTGCGGGTGCTGCACACTCCCGGGCACAGCCCCGGCGCGTGCAGTTTCCACGCTCCGGAGTTGGGTGCGGTGTTCACCGGGGACACCCTGTTCGCCGGTGGTCCGGGCGCGACCGGCCGTTCGTACAGCGACTTCGACACCATCGTGGCCTCGATCCGCGCCCGCCTGCTGACCCTGCCGGCGGAGACGGTCGTGCACACCGGCCACGGCGACGACACGACGATCGGCGCGGAGGCCCCGCATCTGGGGGAGTGGCTGGCCCGGGGCCACTGACCCCGTCCACCGTGGAGTTAGGATCCAGCGCATGGTCGCCGAGCCGCCCGTCCCCGTCGTCCGCCAGTTGCGCCTCGTGGTGGAGGCTGACGACCACGAGGCCGCCGTCGCCTTCTTCCGGGACGCGCTCGGCCTGCCCGAGGAGGCGGAGTTCGTCAGCGACGGAGACGCCCGGGTCATGATCCTTCAGGCGGGTCGCGCCACCCTCGAACTGGCCAACCCGGCCCAGAAGCGCCTTATCGACGAGGTCGAGGTGGGTCGACAGGTCGCGCCGCGCATCCGGGTGGCCTTCGAGGTGGACGACGCCGAGGCGACCACCGCCCGTCTGGTGGCCGCCGGCGCGAGCGAGGTGGCCCCACCGACGCGTACGCCGTGGGATTCGCTCAACTCCCGCCTGGACGCGCCCGCCGGCCTGCACATCACCGTCTTTCAGGAGCTGGGGGCGCGGACCGGTCCACAGCAGGGGATGCCCGGTCGTGACAGCGACGACTGAGCCGAGCGGTCTGCGGGCCGGAGCGGTCACGCCGGCGCAGGCCGCCGCGTTGGCGTACGTGCGTGCGGTGGCGTTGCGCGAGCGACACACCGCGCTCACGGCCATCGCGCGGGAACTCGCCACCCGGCCGGATTAGGTGCTCGAGGCGGTTGTCCGACACGGCGGCGTTGGCCGACGACGGGGTCTATCTCAGTCAGTTCGTCACCGGGATCTCCAACGGGAAGCTCTCGGCGTACCCCGGCAGCGACCCTGACCAGTGGGAACGGCGGTGGACGCGGCGTTGGTCGGCCCGGCGGCGGCCTCGGCGGTCACCGAGCCGCGACGGTGGGCGAACCGAGGGCCGATCACCGACACCCTTTAGCACCTCAAGCAGGTGTGGCACGTCCTCGTCCGGTTCGGTGAGCCGCACGAACGCTTCACCGACCGTGATGGCTCGCACGTCCACTCACGGTAACGACAGACCGCCCAGCGCTCACCCCCCACCACATCACCCACCGCCCTTTGCTCTGCCGCCCTATCCGCACCACGGCAGGTGAGCTGCGACGGCACTGTTCCAACCGACTGGCCGGGCCTCGTGACCAGCGTGACGGACGGTAGCTGGCGCTCATAGGTAGGCAGAGCAAAGGGCGGGAGGTGGGGCTTTGGTACCGCGTCCGAAATCACCGAGAGCCACCATTGTTCCCGGCTGTCATCGGCTGTCACCGGCTGTCACCGGCGTCACGCCTCGTCCGAGCCGGAGTGCCATGTCCGAATCCACGCCGTGACCGGGGCCGCAGACCGCCGCCGGCCCGGCATTTCCGGAATGACCGACACGTGAACCTCGTTGTGTCCCCCGTACCGCCGGAGCCCAAACCCCTTTCCGCGGTCATCTCCCGAGGAGTGTTCACCCCGGAGCGCTCCGCACGATCGAAAGGGCAACCATCGTGAAGGTCGACTTCACTCGATGGCTCCCCGCCATCGCTAAGGATTCGTACCGCAAGACCGCGCTCAGCGTGGCGGGTGTGGCGGCCCTCGGTGGTCTGGCGCTCGCGCCGACAGCGACCGCCGCCCCGGTCACCACCGGCCCGCACCAGGGCGCCGTCTCCGCCATCGACCTCGCCACCGGCAAGGCCGCCACCCGGGCGCAGCAGGACGACCAACCCGTCGAGTCCGGGCTGACGACCGGCTCCGCCACCGGCAAGCCGCCGGCCGGCAAGCCGAGCCGCGCACAGCTCATCCCGCACGGCATCGAGGGCGCGCAGTCCCGCGTACCCCTCGACGACGCGCAACTCGCCAACGCCCGGGCGATCGTCGACGCCGCCAAGAAGACCGGCGTCGGTGACCGGGGCGCGGTGATCGGCGTCGCCACCTCGTTGCAGGAGTCGAAGCTGTACAACCTCGGCCACCTCGGCGCCTACAACGACCACGACTCGCAGGGGCTGTTCCAGCAGCGCCCGTCGTCCGGTTGGGGCACGCCCGAGCAGATCACCGACCCGGAGTACGCCGCCACGGCGTTCTTCACCGCCCTCAAGAACGTCGGCGGCTGGCAGGACCTGCCGCTGACCACCGCCGCGCAGACCGTCCAGGTCTCCGCGTTCCCCTACGCGTACGCGCAGTGGGAGGAGCAGGCCGCGGACATCGTCCAGCAGCTCTGGTGACACCCGTACACACTCGCCGGCCGGTCCCCACACGGGGCCGGCCGGCGTCGTCGTACCTTCTCCCTCAGCAGGCGGGGTAGAGGCGGCGGGTGCCGACGCCAGCGGCGTACGCCTCACGGTCGCTGAACCGGCACCCGTAGTCGGGCCGGGCCACCACCGCGGGATCGGTGACGGTGTCGCCGGCCGGGCGCTTGCCGGCGCGTACCCAGGACACCAGGTCGTCCCAGGCGGCGCCGGCCTCGGCCGGGGTGAACTCGCAGTGCTGCGTGGCCCGGATGGCCCGCTGGACCAGCAGCTTCCCGCGACCGTGCCGAGCGACGTCGGTGGCGTACGCCTGCTCCATGCTGAACGGCACGAACAGGTCGCCGAGCCCGTGCAGGCTGAGCACCGGGGCGGTGGGGCGTCCAGCGATCCGCGGCACCTCGGTCAGCGTCGGCAGGAGCCGCTGCACGACGTTCTCCGGGGCGACCCGCCGCACGCTCGCGTTGACGTCGACCGGGCTGTTCGGCGTGTAGCGGGTGAGCAGGTTGGTGGAGAGCTGCCCGGGTCGCTGGGCGGGGGAGTCGCCGCCACTGGTCACCGTGATCGAGAAGAGGAAGTCCTTCCAGAGCGCGAACGCCGCGTCCGCGCCCGGACGCGGTCCGCCGGAACGGTTCACCGTGATCGCCCGCAACTGCTTGCCCCGGTCCGTGGTGGTGTCCGGTCCGCCGGGGGCCAGCCCGGCCAGACCGAGCGCCGCCTGGATGCGGGGTACGGCGTTCGTCAGGTAGTCGGCCGGCGTCGGGTACGCAGGCACCCCGGCGAGGGCCTGCGCGACCAGGTTGTAGTCGAGGTAGAAGTCGAGCAACGTCTGGTCGCCCAGCACCCCGCACATCGGCAGCGCCCCGTCGTAGTAACCGGGATACTGCTCCAGCGAGCGGCCGATCACGTACCCACCCATCGACACCCCGGCGAGGTACGTGTGCTGCGGCGGGCGCACCGTCCGTGCGAAATGGTCGGCCAGCTCCCGGGTGCCCAGCACACCGGAGCGGATGTTGAAGCCGTTGCGGTCGTACGAGGAGGACGCCCAGGCGTACCCCTGCTCGAGGAGGCGCTGACGCAGCCCGAAGGCCGGCGGCTCGGGGGAGAGCACGGTGCCCTGCCCGCGGTAGCCGTGCGCCCACAGCACCAGGTCGCCGTTCCACCGCGCGGGAATCTCGATGAGGTAACCGGCATGGCGGTGCACGCCCTGGCGTACCGTCGTCGGCTTGCCTCCGACGACCAGCGGGGCCAGCGGCGGGTTCTCGATGGTGTAGCCGGGCAGCGGCTGGCCGCCGCTCGGGTCGCGACCGGTGGCGGTGGCCGGCGCGGTGCCGACCAGGCCGACCACGAGGGTCAGCGTCGCGGTGGCGGCGAGCAGTCGGCGGAGGGTGCGAACGGGTGCGGACAGCATCGATGCTCCCCATCGGGCGGATGTCGCCCTCCCGGGCGATCAGGCGGGACGGTTGCCTACCGGCCGGTAGCGTCCTGAACCTAGAACCGCCGTCGACCAGAGTCAATGGACTGGCTGACCGGTCGGTCAAGCGGTCCCTGTCCGGCCGATCAGGGTTGGACCCGCCCGCTGCCGGTCAGGTTGACTGATCGCCGTGAACGAGTCGATCTGGAGAGCGGCCCAGGTGTCGCGCGACTGGCTGGACGCCGCGAACGGCACAGGGCAGACCGAGTTGACCTGCCGCATCCTCAAGGTGACCGAGGAGGCCGGCGAGGCGTCGGCCGCCTGGATCGGTCTGCTCGGGCAGAATCCACGAAAGGGCGTCACGCACACCCGCGAGGATGTGGCGGCCGAGTTGGCCGATGTCGCCTTCACGGCGTTGGTCGCGATCGAGAGCCTGGGCCTGGACGCGCGGGCGGTCCTGGACGCCTGCGCCGCGAAGGTCCGCTCCCGCCTCGCGGCCTGAGCCCGCGGCTGGGCCCGCGTGATCCACTCGACTTCTTTGATGCCGGGCTGTCGCCGCGTCAGGATGCCCCGGTTTTCACGACGTCGAGTCGATCATGTAGGTCCGGACCGATTCGAGCGCAGCAGTGGCGGCCATCTGAGTGGTTTGCCCGGATTCGAAGGTTCTTGGGTGGTGACCGATGCCATCCGTGGGCCGGAATCGTGGCCGGGCCGGGGTCGTTACACACCCTGACAATCGCAGGACCACAGCCGGCCCCGCCGGGAGGTGGTCGCCCCCGGGAATGGCCCCGGTCGGCCGGTCGTTACACCTGGACCCCGGCGCCACGAGCCCCCGCTCGAAGGCCGCCGACCCCGGCGTGACAGGCCCCCGCCTGACCATCGCCCACCCCCGGCACACGTCGTGTGCCACCCCCAAGACTTTCGCAGCGCCGGACGAGGTGCTCACACCCCTGCCCCCAGGGGTGTCCCTACCCCCGAAGGAGCTCACCCCATGAACACGATCATGCGTAAGAGCGTGCTGTCCGTCGCCGGTCTCGCCTTCGCCGGTGGCATCTTCGCCGGCCCCGTCGCCGCCCACGCGGCCGGCCCGGTCGACACCAAGCCGGCCGCCGCTACCGCGGTCATCACGCAGGCGCCGAAGCCGCAGGGCGAGCAGTCGCACATCACTCTGAACGATGAGCAGACCGCCAACGTCAAGGCGATCATCGCCGCGACGAAGAAGGCCGGTCTGCCCGAGCGGGCCGCGGTGATCTCGATCGCGACGAGCCTGCAGGAGTCGAAGCTGGAGAACCTGGGTCACCTGGGTGACGCCAACGACCACGACTCGCTGGGCCTGTTCCAGCAGCGCCCGTCCAGCGGTTGGGGCACCCCCGAGCAGATCACCGACCCGGAGTACTCCACCACCGCGTTTCTGAAGGGCCTGAAGCAGGTCGACGGGTGGCAGGACATGCCGCTGACCGACGCCGCGCAGACCGTGCAGGTCTCGGCGTACCCGGACGCGTACGCCCAGTGGGAGCAGCAGGCCACCGACCTCGTCGCCCAGCACTGGAACAGCTGACCCCGGCACCACCGCACACCGACCGATGGCCGGCACCCCGCACCCGGGGGTGCCGGCCAACGGCGTCTGGCGACGTAGCGCAGTGGCGCGGTGGGCCCGGCGTGATCCGAACAGCGGACGGGTACGTACCTCCGAGCGGGGACCGGCGGAGGGATGAGGGATGTCCGCAGTGGGGTACGGCACGGACGGTGAACCGCTGGCAGAGCCGGAGCCTGCCGATGACGAGATTTCCGGTAGCCGGCGCTGGTCGGTGGGCGCGCGACTGCTGACGGCTGCCGCGGCGGTCGTACTGATCCTCGGCACGGCCGCAGTGGTCGTGATAATCGCCCAACCGCAGCGGCTCGGAATGACGTACTCCAGCACACCCGACGGAGGCCAGCCCGACGGCGCCCGACCCGACGGTGACGCTGCCGGTGCGGACGCCGAATCCACGGTCACCGCGCCGCTCGCGGGGTGGCGGACGGGCGCCTTCGTGCTCGCGGACGGGTTGACCTCGTTCGACC
The DNA here is from genome assembly GCF_029626235.1 of Micromonospora sp. WMMD1120. Taxonomy (NCBI): domain Bacteria; kingdom Bacillati; phylum Actinomycetota; class Actinomycetes; order Micromonosporales; family Micromonosporaceae; genus Micromonospora; species Micromonospora sp. WMMD1120. Next base: position 5,193,701 of record NZ_JARUBO010000005.1, read on the forward strand.
TGCAGGTGGCCGACCTCGGCGACGATCTCTACCGGATCAGCAGTCCAGCCGGTTCGGCGGTCGCGGCGCGCCCGGCGGTGCTGGGGGGGACGGTACGCCTTGGCGTGGTGGACACCGGCGCCTCCGGCGCGCGAACGGTACGGGTGCTGCTCAACGAGCGGGTCGAATGGCGTCTGCGGTTGGCCGGCGGGGTGGGCAGCCAGAGGTTGGACCTGACCCGGGCCCGGCTGCTGGGCGTGGAACTCGCCGGCGGGTCCGCCCGCACCGAGGTCCTCCTGCCACCGATCACCCCCGCCGCCGTGGCAAGCCCCGCATCCGCAGGGGGCCCCGCCACCGCCGGACGCCCCGCCGCCGCGGGAACGACCGCCGCCGCGCGGAACTCCGCCGGGCCGGGCAACCCCACCACGATGACCGTACGACTCACCGGCGGAACCAGTCAGCTGGACGTGCGGGTGCCCGGGGAGACTCCGGTGCGGGTCCGGGTGGGAGCAGGCGCGGGCTCGGTCTCGGTACGCGAGGCACGCTGGGACGGGGTGGCCGCCGGTACGCTGCTCGGCACCCCCGGATGGGACCGCGCGACCGAGCGGGTCTTCCTCGACCTGGTCGCGGGCGCGAACAGTGTGACGGTGACGTCCAGCTGAGGTGGAAGCGCCGCAGCCGCCGGTGGGCGTGAGCGTACAGTCGGGCGGTGGAGCGTACCGAATCGATGCTGGCGCAGACCCGACCGCCCGGTGTGGCCGAGGTCGATCCCGGCAGTGTGTTGTTGCCCGGCCACGACGTGCCGTTGGGTCGGTACACCACGGTGCGGCGGCTGCTGCCGCAGCGGGCGCGGCGGATGGTCGGCGCGTGGTGTTTCGTTGACCATTTCGGTCCGGACGATGTGGCGCAGCGGCCCGGCATGGAGGTGCCGCCGCACCCGCACACCGGCCTGCAGACGGTGACCTGGCTGCTGGAGGGGGAGATCCTGCACCGGGACAGCCTCGGCAACGTGCAGCCGATCCGCCCCGGTCAGCTCAACGTGATGACGTCCGGCAACGGCATCGCCCACTCGGAGCGGTCGCCGGCGGTGCACCCGCCGGTGATGCACGGCGTGCAGCTGTGGGTGGCGCTGCCGGACTCGGCGCGCGCGGGTGCGGCCGATTTCGCGCACCACGCCGACCTGCCGCGCTGGCGCGACGGCGACCTGGACGGCACGGTGCTGGTCGGCGAGTTCGCCGGGCGGCGCTCGCCCGCGGTGGTGCACACCCCGCTGGTCGGGGTGCAGCTCGAGCTGGGTGGTTCGGCGCCGGCGACGCTGTCGTTGCGACCCGACTTCGAGTACGCGGTGCTGGCGATGTCCGGCTCCGCGGAGGCTGCCGGCGTGGGTTTCGAGCCCGGTGCGCTGCTCTACCTGGGCTCGGGCCGCGACGAGCTGACCGTGCGGGGTGGGGCCGGGGCGCGGTTGCTGCTGTTGGGTGGGGCGCCGTTCGAGGAGCCCCTGGTGATGTGGTGGAACTTCGTCGGCCGCTCGCACGAGGACATCGTCGCCGCCCGGGAGGACTGGATGGCCGGGGCGCAGCGCTTCGGTGTGGTCGCCGACGATCCGGCGCCGCCGCTGCCGGCGCCTGCCCTGCCCACGACCCGCCTCAAGGCCCGCGACCGCACCGGCGGCCTGCACGGTTGACCGCGACGCCCCCGCGCGCCGGGCCGGCGCGACGCGCAGCGCCGCCCGGTTGGCCCGCTCCCTGCACGAGGACCGGGTGCGGGTGTTGCGGGCCAGTGGTCAGCGTGGTGACGTGGCTGCCCTGGCGGACGTGGTGGGCGACCTGGCGCGGACCGTGGTCGAGCGGTACCGGGGCGATCTGCGCCGGTTGCGGGCGACGGCGAAGCACGACCCGGCCCGGGAGCGCGGGCTCCTGGCCGAGCTGCCCGGTGTCGACGATCAGGTCGTCGAGCTGTTTCTGCGCGAGGCGCAGGCACTGTGGCGTGAGGTGGCCCCGGTGGCGGATCGGCGGGCGTTGGCCGCCGCCCGGCGGCTCGGCCTGGGCCGGTCGGCAGCCGACCTGGCCGGCCTGGCCAGCGGCGAGTCGGAGCGGTTGGCCTGGCTGGTGGGGGCGCTGGCGCGGGTGGATCTGGAGCGCCGGTACGCGGAGGTGACCGGTCGATCTTGACGTGTGGTGGCCCACATTTCGTCAAAGTCTAACCAAACGGAGGATGGTCTGTCGTATGGTTGTACCCGGCAGTGGTGGCCGCCTGGTTCAGGCAGCCCTCCACCGCCGGGTGATCGCGCCCGGTTCGGACGCGGTTCACCGCCTGGGCAGGCATGTGTGGCGCCCTGGGTCGCGGTTCGTGACCAGGGGCGCCCGCCTGTCCCGGCGATTCCCGCAGCCCGCGCGGCAACCCCGCCCCGGGTGGCTCAGCCGGCAAGGCCCGCCAGCAGGTTCACGGTCACGGCGATGATGAACGCGCCGAACAGGTACGACACCATCGAGTGCCGCAGCACCGTACGCCGCATCTCGTTGCTGGTCAGGTTGGTGTCGGAGACCTGGAACGTCGCCCCGATGGTGAACGCGACGTACGCGAAGTCGGAGTAGCGCGGCGGCTCGGGCTGGTTGAAGTTCACCCCGCCGTCCGGTCCCGTGTAGTAGATCCGGGCGTACCGGGCGGCGAACACGGTGTGCACCACGAACCAGGAGAGCACCACGCTGAGCACGCCCAGCCCGCTGTGCAGTTCCCGGTTCAGGCCGGCTGGCGCGTCCTGCGCGTTGGCCACCACCAACCCCACGGCCAGCAGGCTGGCGAGGCAGGCGACCAGCAGCAGCGCGTCGCGGATCGCCCGGTTCGGGTCCTCGTGCACGGCCAGTTGGGCGGTCCGCTCGGCGTCCATCGGCCAGAGCTTGTACCAGACCAGCACGAGCCAGCTCAGCGCGCCCACGTCCCATCCGGCGAGCGCGGCCAACGGCAGCGGGAGCAGCAGCGCGAAGGCGCAGCCGGCCACGACGCCGACCACCGCCACCACGGCGATCTGCCGCGCGGCGGGGAACCGCACCTCCGTCGGTCGGGACGAACCGCCGGTGTAGGTCATTCGCGCCGATCCCGTCGCCGGGCCGTGGACGTCACCGTTGCGGTCAGATACCGCGCAGATGCTGCGAGACCCGGTTGTGTTTCCTGTCCCGGGCCTGCTCGGCCCGCTGGGCCGGGCCCACCTCGGGGGCTGCCTCGATGCCGGCCGAGCGGGCCACCTCGGTGCCGTTGGCGTAGTCCACCGGCGGCAGGGCGCGCAGCGCCTTCAGCACGTCCGGCGGCGCGCCCTCGCGTTCGGCCTCGCGGACCACGTCGTCCTTCTCGGCCGGGTAGTCCAGGCTCGACAGGTACTGCAGGACGTCGGCGTAGCTCGCCATGGCGTGGGCTCCCTCGGGCATCGATGGGGTGACGACCGGCGGCGGTTACCCGTCCGCCGGCCGGTCACGCCCGTGCCGGCGTCGTTTTTCGACCGCCGCCGTGGGTACCCGCAGGCGCCGACGCGAGCCCGAGGGAGTACGCGATGAACTACGACACCTTCGTCGACCAGGTTTCCCAGCGCACCGCGACGTCCTCCGAGCGGGCGGTCGAGCTGACCCGGGCCGTGTTGGAGACGTTCGCCGAGCGGCTGACCGGGGGCGAGGTCCTGGACCTGGCCGCCCAGCTGCCCCGACCGCTGCAACTGGTGCTCAGGCCGAGCCCGAGCACCGAGCAGGCGGACCGGTTCGGAGCCGCCGAGTTCGTCGCCCGGGTCGCGCTGCGCGCGGACGCGCCGGAGCCGGCCGCGCGTGACGCCATCCGGGCGGTCTTCACCACACTGCGCGAGGCGATCACCGGCGGCGAGTTCGACGACGTGGCGACCCAGTTGCCCCGGGACTACCGGGACCTCGTGGAGCAGGCGATGGCGCCCGGCGCGACACTGCGCCGCTCGTGATCGTCGCCGTTCCGGCCTCGCACAGCGGTTTACCAGGGCAACCATCGATGTCCCGCTTGGCGTGGCCAATCTGCCTGGCCTAACCTTGTCGTGCGAGGGGAGTACTTCCCAAAAACCATTCCGGTCAGTACGGCACGCCCGGCGTGCCTCGGGTGGTTGCCCACCAGGTGGTGGGTGAAGGAGACCTCGAACATGACGGTGTTCGAGGAGACTCCAATGAGCGAACTGTCGTACCTGTCCGCCGCCAGTGACCTGTCGTCGGTCGGCACGCCCACGTTGTGGGCCGTCACCATCGCCGGCGTGCTCCTGCTGTTGGTGCTGGACTTCCTGGTCACCCGGAAGCCGCACGAGGTCTCCATCCGGGAGGCGATCGGCTGGTCGGCGTTCTACATCGCGCTGCCGCTGGCCTTCGGCGCCTGGATCTGGTCCCGCTACGGCTCCCAGCAGGGAGTGGAATACCTCACCGGTTACCTGGTGGAGAAGTCGCTCTCGGTCGACAATCTCTTCGTCTTCATGCTGCTGCTGGCCGCGTTCGCGGTGCCGGCGGTGCTCGCCCAGCGGGTGCTGCTCTACGGCATCGCCGGCGCGCTGGTGCTGCGGGCCGTCTTCATCGCCCTCGGCGCGGCCGCGTTGCAGACCCTCGACTTCGCCTTCCTGCTCTTCGCGATCATTCTCATCGCCACCGCGGCGAAGCTGCTGCGCGACGCCATGTCCGGGCACCAGCAGGAAGTCGACATCAACAAGATGCGCTCGGTGAAGCTGCTGCGCAGGATCATGCCGGTGGTAGACGACTACCACGGCACCAGGATGACCGTCCGGCAGGGCGCGAAGCGGGCCCTCACCCCCTTCGCGCTGGTGGTGGTCGCGGTCCTGGCCACCGACGTGGTCTTCGCCGTCGATTCGGTGCCCGCCGTCTACGGCATCACCGAGGACCCGTACCTGGTCTTCGCCACCAACGCGTTCGCCCTGCTCGGCCTGCGGGCGCTCTACTTCGTCCTGCACGCGGCGCTGAGCCGGCTGGTGCACCTCAGCTACGGCCTGGCCGTCATCCTGGCGTTCATCGGCCTCAAGCTGGGTCTGCACTGGGCGCACGGCATCTGGGACGGCGTGCCGGAGATCCCCACCCTGGCCTCGCTCGGTGTGATCATCGGCGTGCTGGTGGTGGTCACGGTGACCAGCCTGCGGGCCACCCGGGGCGGCGACCTGCCCGCCGACCGCGAGGTCGTCGCCGACCGGCACTGACCGCGCCGCGCCGGACAACCACGGGGTACGCGGGAAAGCTCCCGCCCCCACCGGCGCGGGTGGTACGACTGTGCCATGGGAATCGTGTCACCGGGCTTCCAGGGCCGGCCCCGCACACAGGAGCCGGCCCTGCCACCCGGTCAATACCTGACCGAGGACTTTCCGGTGCTCTCCGCCGGCCCGACGCCGCGCGTGTCACTGGACACCTGGGAGTTCGTCATCTCCGCCGAGAACGGCAGCGAACACCGCTGGTCGTGGCAGGAGATGATGGCCCTGCCGCAGGAGACGCCGACGGTGGACATCCACTGCGTCACCCGCTGGTCCAAGCTCGGCACCACCTGGCAGGGCGTCTCACTGGACACCCTGCTCGCCGACGTCGACACCGGGGCGCACTTCGCGCTCGCGCACTCCTACGGTGGTTACACGACGAACCTGCCGCTGGACGACCTGCGCGGCGGGCGGGCCTGGGTGGCGCACACCTTCGACGGCGCCCCGCTGCCCGCCGAGCACGGCGGTCCGGCCCGGCTGCTGGTGCCGCACCTGTACTTCTGGAAGTCCGCCAAGTGGGTACGCGGCATCCGGCTCAAGACGATGGACGAGCCGGGGTTCTGGGAGACCGCCGGCTACCACGACTACGGCGACCCGTGGCGCGAACAGCGGTACCAGGGTGACTGAGCGCGCCGTGGCCAGCCCGCCCCGCACTGCCAACCGCTGGCGGGTCGCCCGGCTGGTGGAGCGCCGGGTGGAGACGTCGAGCGCGCAGACGTTGGTGCTGGAGGTGCCGGACTGGCCGGGTCACCTGCCCGGGCAGCACGTCGACCTGCGGCTGACCGCCCCGGACGGCTACCAGGCGGCCCGGTCGTACTCCATCGCCGGGCCGGTCGTCGACGGCCCGGGAGGCCCGCGCATCGAGGTGACGGTGCAGCGCGTGCACGACGGCGAGGTGTCGCCGTACCTCATCGATGTCTTTGGCGCCGGGGACCCGGTGGAGGTCCGCGGCCCGCTCGGTGGCTGGTTCATCTGGCGGCCCGAGGAGACCGCGCCGGTGCAGCTCGTCGCCGGCGGCTCCGGGATCGTGCCGTTGATGGCGATGATCCGGGCCCGTCGGGCCGCCGGCAACAGGGCGGCGTTCCGGCTGATCTACTCGGTGCGCACCCCCGGCGACGTGATCTACGCCGACGAGCTGCGCCGGCGGGTACGTGACGACTTCGGCCTGGACGTGGCCTACGTCTACACCCGCGAGGCCCCGGAGGGTTGGCGCGGTGAGCCGCACCGGATCGGGCTGGCCGACATCAACACCCACGGGTGGCCGCCGGACCTGCAACCGCTCACCTACGTCTGCGGTCCGACCGCGTTCGTGGAGACCGTGGCCGACCTGCTGGTGGGGCTGGGGCACCCGGCCCGGCGGGTCAAGACCGAACGCTTCGGCCCGACCGGCTGATCCACCCACGCACTGTCGAGGAGACTTCGATGACCGAGATGTCGTACGTGGACGGCAACATGCTCGACGGCCCGATGCGCGAGCTGTTCACCGTCGACCTGAGCAGCGCGGTCGGCCGCTGCGAGAACTGCGGGATGACCGGCTCGATGGCCAGCACGCACGTCTACTCGCACGCCCCGGGTCTGGTCGCGCGCTGCCCGTCCTGCGAGGCGGTGATGATGCGTCTGGTCCGTGGTCCGGACCGGGCCTGGCTGGACCTGCGCGGCACGACCTTCCTCCAGGTGCCGATGCCGATGCAGCAGCCGTTCTCCGGGCCGCTCTGACGCCGGTCGCCCGTACGCGGTCGTCGGCTACTGTGCCGTGCCGGCGAGCAGCCACCGGTGGACCGGGATCTCCAGCAGCACCTGCTCGCTGACCGGCGTCACCTGCCGGCGGATGTCCCAACTGTCGTACTTGCCGGCGAACGCCGTCACCACCGGGGGCGGGAAACCGTCCCGGTGCACCCGGGCGGCGCCCTCCGCCACCACTGGCGCGTCGCCGCCCTCCAGCGCCACCGACACCCGGGGGTCGGCCGTGACGTTGCGCGCCTTCACGCTGCGGTTCCCGCAGCTGATCCAGAACGTCGCGTCGGCGTAGACGAACCAGACCGGCGTCAGGTGCGGCGACCCGTCGCGCCGCAGCGTGCACAGCCAGACGTTGCGTTCGGTGGCCAGCCGCGCCGCCACGTCGGGCGGGAGAGTCGGCGAGGTGGGGTCCATCCGCCCAGTCGACCACGACCGCGCCGGTCGGCCGGAGCCAGGTATCCGCTCCGCTGTCCGGTGCGGGTGTGATCATGCTGAGGTGAGATACCTGCGTACCGGTGGTCCCGCCGCCATCCGCCGGCCCCGACCCACCGACCGCGACGAGTTCGTCGCCGCCGCGCGGCGCAGTCGGGACCTGCACCACCCGTGGCTGGTCGCGCCGGACAGCCCCGAGGAGTACGACCGCTACCTGAGCCGGGTCCGTCGCCGCGACACCGCCGGTTACCTCATCTGTGACCGGGCCAGCGGGGCGATCGCCGGGTACGCGAACATCAGCGGGATCGTGCTGGGCGCGCTCCGCGGCGGTTACCTGGGTTACGCGGCGTTGCGGCCTTACAACGGCACCGGGCACGCCTCGGCGGGCGTCGCGCTGGTGATCGACCACGCGTTCACCGCCGTCGGGCTGCACCGGCTGGAGGCGAACATCCAGCCGGGCAACGAGCCGTCCCGGCGGGTGGCGCGCAAGCTCGGTTTCCGCTTGGAGGGGTACTCCCCGGACTACCTGTTCGTCGACGGCGCCTGGCGCGACCACGAGCGCTGGGCGATCACCGCGCCGACCTCCGGCTGACGACCACCGTCCGAGCCGAGCGGGTCACGGTGTCGCACGTTTGTCGCGCGCTGCGACGGGAAACGGCCCGCAATGACGAAACCTCGTGTGGTGATCGTGGGGGCCGGGTTCGCCGGTTACCACGCGGCGAAGACGTTGAGCCGGATCGCCCGGGACCGGGCCGAGATCGTGGTGCTGAACTCCACCGACTACTTCCTGTACCTGCCGTTGCTGCCCGAGGTGG